>NZ_CP051194.1:1622500-2412500 GCF_024181145.1 Treponema sp. OMZ 855
CCGGCCTTATCTCTAAGACCTTCTACTAGATGTCAAACCCAGGTAAGGTTCCTCGCGTACCATCGAATTAAACCACATGCTCCACCGCTTGTGCGGGCCCCCGTCAATTCCTTTGAGTTTCACCCTTGCGGGCATACTCCCCAGGCGGTACACTTATCGCGTTTGCTTTGGCACTGAAGCTCTTGCCCCAACACCTAGTGTACATCGTTTACAGTGTGGACTACCAGGGTATCTAATCCTGTTCGATCCCCACACTTTCGCATCTCAGCGTCAATTATCGGCCAGAAACCCGCCTTCGCCACCGGTGTTCTTCCAAATATCTACAGATTCCACCCCTACACTTGGAATTCCAGTTTCCCTTCCGTAATTCAAGTTGTGCAGTACCCAATGCTATTCTGGGGTTAAGCCCCAGGATTTCACACCAGGCTTACACAACCGCCTACATGCCCTTTACGCCCAATAATTCCGAACAACGCTCGCCCCTTACGTGTTACCGCGGCTGCTGGCACGTAATTAGCCGGGGCTTATTCGTCGATTACCGTCATCAGATGAGCATTCCCTCTCACCCTTATTCTTCATCAACAAAAGGATTTTACAACTTTTCAGCCTTCTTCATCCACGCGGCGTCGCTCCGTCAGACTTCCGTCCATTGCGGAATATTCTTAGCTGCTGCCTCCCGTAGGAGTTTGGGCCGTATCTCAGTCCCAATGTGTCCGATCACCCTCTCAGGCCGGATACCCATCGTCGCCTTGGTGGGCCTTTACCTCACCAACTAGCTAATGGGACGCAAGCTCATCCTCAAGCGAAGCCGTAGCTTCCTTTCCTCAACATCTCTTGTGAAATGCCGAGTGTATTCGGTATTACCTGCTATTTCTAGCAGCTATCCCCATCTTAAGGGTAGATTACCCACGTGTTCCTCACCAGTCCGCCACTCTAGGAGAGAAGCAAGCTTCTCTCTTGCCGTTCGACTTGCATGCTTAAGACGCGCCGCCAGCGTTCGTTCTGAGCCAGGATCAAACTCTCCATTATTTTATTTCAAACACCCCGAAGGGCGTCTGATATTCATAATTTTGAAAGCAAGTCCCGTTTCTTTTATTTTAGGAACGTTGACCTTTAAGAGAAAGAAAATAATAATGCAAAGCAATTATTCATCACCCTGCACACTCTCTTTCTCTTGATTCTTTGTTCTACGCTTATTTCCTTACCAAAGATTTTGCTCTTTGGCTTTTTCTTCTTTCCCTTCCCTTTAATTTCAAAGACCAGTTTGCTTAATCGGAACCCTGCTTTAGAGCGCCGCAAGCGAAAAAGAATGTATCACAAAACACTCAGTCTTGTCAAGCACCTTTTTCTTTTTTTTATTTATTTTTTTAGTTTTTTTCACTCAATTCAGCAAGCATTATAAACTAAAAAACATAAAACAACATCTTAGTGTCACTGCTCACAAAGCATACCAGCATTAAAAAAAATCAACCGATAGACCGTATCAGCATGAGGAGTTTATACAACTGTACACTATCTAATAATCTAATAATAGAAGAAACCAACAAAACCCAAACACTTTTATGTTTATTGCCTGCTGTTACCGCATAGCAGGTAACAAATGCAACGGAAAAGATAGTATCACACATTTTGCTTTTCTGTCAATACCTCTATATGTTTTTTTATTTAATAACCGCAATCTTTCGAAATAATCAAATGAGAACTTATCCACTATTCACATCATCATATTTCAGTATATTGTTCAAGAAACCTCTAAAAACCTATTCGCAATCCGCAAGGCGGGCAATTTAATGCATTTCCTACAGAACAAGCCGATCGACTTGCAGTTTTTGGAGATACCTCAGGAGTTACCTTAGGAGTTTCTTATGATTAAAGCACTAATTTTGGATTACGGTAATGTAATTTCTTTAACCGACACGAAAGCTATCGATGAAGCAATGGCTGCTGAAACCGGTATTCCGGTGGAAGCATTTGGAAATCTTTACAGCACACACCGCAGCGATTTTGATCGCGGTATCATCAGCGGTGAGGAAATGTACAGCCGCTTACTGCACAATAACGGTTATGAAGAAGCCGCTAAAGATGCCGGACTACTGAAAAAAATGGTGGATATCGATTTAGCCGCTTGGAGAACTTTAAATGACGCTGTATGCGATTGGGCATTGAACATACAAAAGCAAGGCTTCAAGCTGGGGATTCTTTCCAATATGCCGTATCAATTTTTAGATCGATATGAAAAAGAAATTCCTCCCTTTGTGGCCGCCGATTACGCATGCTTTTCATGCCGGTTACATCTGATAAAACCCGAACCCAAAATTTATCGCAACTGTCTTGAAGGATTAGGCATCCGTGCAGATGAAGCTGTTTTTTTCGATGACCTGGAACGGAATATCGAAGCAGCTCAAAAACTTGGGTTCCGCGCATTTGTATGGACGGGATTGGTGCAAGCGCAGAAAGATTGGCTTTCTTGTCTGTAAGACTGTCCAATTATCATTGTAAGAGGACAATACTGTCAAAAAAAATACACTAAAATTATTGGAAGGAAGCAACCCTCGGTCATTGTTGCATTTTTTTATATAACAGAGTATATTTTTATCGGATATAAAACTCTTGGTAAGTACTATCATTTTGGAAGACGAGGGGTCGGCTAAACTGAGATGCAAACACTGCCCCTCACATAACGGAGGAATACAATGGTTAAAACGGTAAGAGATGTAGATCTTCACGGCAAGCGTGTTATCATGCGGGTCGATTTTAATGTTCCGATGAAGGACGGTGTTGTGCAGGACGATACGCGAATCGTTGCGGCACTACCGACTATCAAATATATTTTAGAGCAAAAGCCGCGCTCGCTGGTGTTGATGAGCCACCTCGGCGATCCTGCCAAAGATTCAAAGAAAGCTGAGGAAAAAGCGGCTAAAGATGGTAAACCGTTTGATAAAGAGGTCTACATCGCCGGTAAGCATAAGATGAAGCCGGTAGCGGCCTATTTGGAAAAACTGTTAGGTACGCCCGTTCGGCTTGCCGATTCCTGCAAAGGGCAAAAAGCGGTAGTCGATGCACTTCCCGAAGGCGGTATCTTGATGCTGGAAAATACGCGCTTCCATCCCGAAGAAACCTCGAAGGATACTGCAGAACAGGAAACACTTGCCAAAGAGCTTGCCTCCTACGGCGATGTATACGTTAATGATGCCTTCGGTACCGCACATCGCGCTCACGCATCTACGGCGACCATCGCGAAATTTATGAAGGTAAAAGTTGCCGGTTTTTTAATGGAAAAAGAAGTTAAATATATTGAACCGATGGTAAAAAATCCGCCCAAACCGATGGTCGCCATCATCGGCGGCGCAAAAGTTTCTTCAAAAATTGCCGTACTGGACAGTCTTTTGAAAAATGCCGCTGCGCTGATTATCGGCGGCGGCATGGCCTATACCTTCCTTAAAGCGCAAGGCCATTCAATCGGGAAGTCCTTAGTCGAAGATGATTTTATCGACACAGCAAAAAAACTTTTAACCGATGCAAAGGCAAAGGGCGTTAAAATAATCCTGCCGGTAGATCATATTTGCGCCGCTTCTTTTGGCGCCGATGCAAAACCGGAAAGCGTGGACGGCTGCGACATCCCCGATTCGCTTATGGGAATGGATGTCGGACCTAAAACCATCGAATTGTACAAGACGGAAATCTTAAACGCGAAGTCTATCGTGTGGAACGGCCCGGTCGGCGTGTTTGAATTTGAAGCTTTCTCCCACGGAACAGAAGCGGTTGCCCGCCTTGTGGCCGAAGCGACCGGAAAAGGCGCAGTAACGGTAGTCGGCGGCGGGGATTCCGTTGCGGCCGTCAACAAGTTCCATCTTGCCGATAAGATGAGCCACGTATCTACCGGCGGCGGCGCCTCACTCGAATTCTTGGAAGGAAAAACCCTGCCCGGAATCGCCTGCCTTGATGCATAAACAAAACAGCGATGAAAGAATTTACCTGTGTTTCCTGTCCTATGGGCTGTAGGCTCCGAGCAATCGAAAAAGACGGCGCCTACACAATAGAAGGATATAGCTGTAAGCGAGGACTTGAGTACGGCTTGCAGGAAATGAAAGATCCTCGAAGGAACATCAGCTCGACGGTGCGCATTGAAAACGGCTTTTTAGCGGCGCTCCCCGTTAAAACAGTGGCGCCTATTCCGAAAGGCATGATTTTTCAGGTGATGGAAGAGATCAACAAAATCAGGGTAGCGGCACCGGTAAAGATAGGAGCAGTCATTATTCCCGACGTGCTGCATACGGGCATCGACATTGTTGCAACCCGTGATATGCCGTGCCGCGCTGAGTAGTTTATGATGCGGTACCGGTTTTAACGCGCCGCTCAATCACGAGCCTATAACAAAACGGCCGGTAATTCTTGTTGAACTACCGGCCGTTGTCATTTATACATACTAGACCTGTTCGATAACTTCGTTGTCAAACAGGTCGAACATCTCTAGGGCATCTGAAAAAAAACTCAGGCATAACTTTTAGAGATACCTCATCAGCATGGCTTTCCGTTAAAATTCCGCGCTTGTTGCAACAGTATCGGTCTTGAGTTTTAAGAAAGCGGTAAATTCATCGACGGACATCGTTTTTTGAACTCCTTTCAAAAGCCGGACGGTAACACTGTTGTTCTGCTTTTCCTTTTCGCCGACAACGAGCTGATACGGAATTTTTTGTTCCTGATACTTCCGTATCTTTGCGTTCATGCGGTCGGTATCAATATCAGCCTTTACGCGGAAGCCGGCTTTTGAAAGAGAAGCGGCGATACTTTCGGCATATTCGTTAAATACGGGAGCAACGGGAATAACCATTGCCTGCACCGGAGAGAGCCACGGAGGCAGCGCACCGCCGAATTGTTCAATCAAAATACCGATAAACCGCTCCAGCGAACCGAGCGCCGCGCGGTGCAGCATGACGGGCTGATGCTTTTGGTTATCCTCTCCGATATACTCGGCATTCAGCCGGTCTTTAGAGGGCAGTTGATAGTCCGCCTGTATGGTACCGCATTGCCATTCTCGGCCAAGCGCATCGACAAGCGTAAACTCCAGCTTCGGCCCGTAAAACGCACCTTCTCCGGGGGCAATCTCGTACTCAAGACCGGCGGCTTTACACGCTTCCGCAAGCGCATTCTCTGCCCTATCCCATGTTGCATCGTCGCCGACCCGTTTTTCAGGCCGCGTAGAAAACTTGACGAGTATGGCTTTATCGTCAAAGCCGAAATCCCGATAGAGCGACTTGAGCAGGTTACAGAACTTGCACACTTCGGAGGAAATCTGTTCTTCCGTACAGAAAATATGCGCATCGTCCTGCACAAAACCGCGCACCCGCATAATACCGTGCAGCGAACCGGACGGTTCATTCCGCGTACAGGAGCCGAACTCCGCAATACGCAGCGGTAAATCGCGGTAGCTTTTAATTCCCTGTTTAAAGATTTCGACATGCCCCGGACAGTTCATCGGTTTAAGCGCAAACACCCGTTTTTCGCTTTCGGTGATAAACATATTTTCCTTGTATTTTTCCCAGTGTCCCGACCGAAGCCAAAGGCTCTGCGGCATAACAAAGGGGGTATTTACCTCAACATAGCCGTCCTCTTTAATCTTCTGGCGTACATGCTGCTGTACGGTTAAATAGAGCGTCCAGCCGTTCGGGTGCCAGAATACTTCGCCGGGATTGTCTTCTTCGATATGGAACAAATCAAGTTCCCGTCCTATCTTGCGGTGATCGTTTTTCTCCGCTTCCGCCTGCATAGTCAGATATGTTTTAAGGTCATTCGGCGTTTCCCATGCCGTACCATAGATACGGGTCAGCATCGGACGTTTTTCATCGCCGCGCCAATAGGCGCCCGCAATTTTTTGCAGCTTAAAACTTTGAGCGTTAATTTCTTTTGAATTGGCAACATGCGGCCCTCTGCATAAATCGACAAAATTACCCGACCGGTAAATCGAGATTTCCGCATCTTGAGGTAAATCATTGATAAGCTCGCACTTATACGGTTGATCCTTAAAAAGCTCAAGCGCTTGTTGCCTACTGACAACTTCCTTTACAAAGTTTTGAGGTGTTGATAAAAGGCGGCGCATTTCTTTTTCAATGCGCTCAAGATCAGTTTGAGTGATCGGTGTCGGAAGGTCAAAGTCATAATAAAATCCATGTTCAACGGCAGGGCCAATGGCCACCTTTGTTCCGGGGAATAAATTCATAACGGCTTCCGCCATTATATGTGCAATACTGTGCCGTATTAACGGTAATTTTTCCGATTTCGGTAATGAATAATTCATAAGACCTCCCAAGATATCCAATATATACAATAAAAGAAAGCATATCGCCGAATTTTTAGACTGTCAAGATACCATAAAACTGTCTGCAT
Organism: Treponema sp. OMZ 855; assembly: GCF_024181145.1. Classification (NCBI taxonomy): domain Bacteria; kingdom Pseudomonadati; phylum Spirochaetota; class Spirochaetia; order Treponematales; family Treponemataceae; genus Treponema; species Treponema sp. OMZ 855. Next base: position 1,628,885 of record NZ_CP051194.1, read on the forward strand.
AAATGCGAGTCAAAAAATCTTGCAGAAAAATCTGTTATCCGATAATCTTACAGCATGGAAACTCAACACAAACTTTCTTTTGCTTCGGATTATATGGAAGGGGCGCATCCTGCAATTATGCAACGCCTCGTACAAACAAATATGGAACAAACGGCAGGATACGGTACCGACGAATACTGTGAGCGGGCACGTGCCCTTATCAGAAAAGCGTGCGAATGCCCTGAGGCGGCGGTGCATTTTCTGGTCGGCGGTACTCAGACAAACGCAACGGTTATCGATGCACTCCTTAACCGGTATGAGGGTGTTATCTCGGCACAGACCGGGCATGTTGCCGTACACGAAGCGGGAGCGATAGAGTTCGGCGGGCATAAAGTACTCACCCTTGCCTGCGACAAAGGTAAAATCACCGCTGCATCGGTTAAGCAGTATCTACAGGATTTTTATGCTGACGGAAACTATGAGCACATGGTTCATCCGGGAATGGTGTATATCTCGCAGCCGACTGAATACGGAACGCTCTACAGCAAGCAAGAACTGAGTGCAATCAGTACGGTGTGCCGTGAGTATCATATTCCGCTGTATGTTGACGGAGCACGGCTTGCGTATGCGCTTGCTTGCAAAGAAAACGATGTAACGCTTGCCGACCTTGCAGCACTCTGCGATGTCTTTTACATCGGCGGCACGAAATGCGGCACACTCTTCGGCGAAGCGGTTGTTATTCCCGATCCGAAACGTAGCCCGCATTTTTTTACCATTATGAAACAACACGGCGCGTTACTCGCAAAAGGCCGCTTACTCGGTATTCAGTTTGAAACACTTTTTACCGATGACCTGTATCTCCGTATCGGGGAAAATGCGATCCGAGCCGCCGATACCATTCGTACCTTTCTTGACTCTCACGGGTATGAACAATATTTTACGGCGCCGACAAATCAGATTTTTATCGTCCTTGAAAATACACGCTATGCAGAGCTCTCAAAAAAAATCACATTCGGTTTTTGGGAAAAGAAAGATGGTTCGCACACTGTTGTCCGCATCGCAACCGACTGGGCAACTACGCCCGAAAACGTAGAAAAACTCTTACAAGCGCTTGCATAAACGACAAAGGTCTATATAAAAAAGTCAATTGGATTTTTAGAGATGCGCTCATTATGATATAATACAGACTTGATGTAAGGAGTATCATTATATGAATCGTCATTGTATTTTTCTATCTTTTTTTATTATCTTTTCAGGAACGGTCGTCTTCAGCTCATGTGCTAAAAAAAGCGATTCGGTTTCAACTAGACAGGTATATGCCGAAGCTGAACATCCCGCAGGAGCGGTAAAAAATGCGGCATACGCAAAAGATGCAACCACTACTGATGTAGATACCGCCTATATGGAAGACAATGCCTTAGCCGATATGCAGCCCTCGGGTTCCGATGTCATACTCGAACGGCAGCTCATAAAAGAAGGCTCGATCAATTTTGAAACGCACGATATAGCGGAAACCCGTCAGCACATCGAATCGCTCGTTCAAAAATACGGCGCGTATATCAGTCAAGAAGATGAGCGCGCAAGCTCTTCACGGATATATCAGAATATGACCGTCAGAATTCCTAAGACTCATTTTGATGTATTCGTAACGGAGCTTTCCGGCGGCGTTAAAAAAATCGATGAAAAATCCATTACCGTACAGGATGTAACGGAAGAGTTTATCGATAGTACCGCACGCCTTGCCGTCAAAAAAGAAACGGAACAAGGATACCTGCGGTTACTCAATCAAGCAAAAACAATCAAAGATATCCTCGATATTCAAAATGAGCTGCAGGACATACGGTCTGATATAGAATCGATAGAAGGCAGACTTCGATATCTGAAAAATTCCGTTAATTTCAGTACGCTGCATATCAGTATGTACCAACAGATAGAAGCCGCATCGGAAACCGGTTCAGTTTTTATGCCGGTATGGGATGCAATAAAAGGCGGAGTACAGGCCTTTGCCGCGGTCTGTATTGCACTGTTGTACGGCTGGGTATTTATCGCGTTGGGAATAGCCGCAATGCTTATCATACTGCGTCTACGGAAACGGCGGCGGAAGGATAAGGCTGAGAAAGCACAATAGAAAATTTTATGTGAATAGGTATGATGACAGACAAAGAGATACTGAAAGAATTAAGCGTAATCACAAAAGACAAGGTGCATTGGAACACAACGATTGATGATGTCGCAGCAAAACTCGGCGAACAGTATTCAGCGGATGTACAAGCAAAAGCGTTGTGGCTTCTCGGTGAAATGGGATTACAATATCCGTTATCGGTGCAGCCGTATATTGAACAAATTGCTGGCTATTTAAAAGACGGTAATCCGAAACTGCGGGAGCGCTCGATAAACGCATTGGGACGAATAGGCAGGGCAAACAAGGATTTGATTCTCCCTTATTTTGACACAATGATGAATATGCGCTCCGACACAGCAGAAGCGGTACGGCTTGCGTTTGTATGGGCTTGTGAAAATATTGCAACAGGCGCACCGGAACTTTTTTGCGACACATTGGATTTATTCTATGAGTTGATATCGGATAAGGGAGAGCGCGTACGAATTGAGGCGCCTGAAATGTTTCGGGTAATGGGAAAACGGCTGCCGCATTCTGTAGAACCGTACTTGGAAAAACTGGAATGGTTTGCACAACATGATCCGCATCCTGTTGTTCGTATTCACAGCAGCGGCGCAATTCGCATAACGAAAAAAGCATTGGAGGAAAGTAAACATGTCACAGATGAGTAAAGGCGGAAAATATATTTTTGGCTGGGCATTAATACGCGACAACGGGCAGGTCATCTTTCCGCTACCGGCAGTGGAAGAATATAAATTACACCAAGAGCAATATATTTACATCGTTTCCGGCAGTAAGCAGACGGGCGGATTTTGTGTGATGAGCGAGCCTCTGCTTTCTCGCTCAACACTCAATCACATCTTAAAAGAAAACCCTCGTTTGGCGGATAGGACACTAAAAGAGGGTGAGTTGATTTCATATAAGGGAAGAAAATACGGCTGGCTTACCTTGAAAGATAACGGAGTTCATATTTCGCCGTCTTTGATGCAAACATTGGATATTAAGCCCGGAGACAAATTGTTGGCAATCCGAAGCAGCGATATTGCTTTTACTATGGGTGCAAAGGGGTCATTGATACAAAAAGCGTGTGCATACAAAGGGGTAATAGAAGTTTTTTGATATCTGTATATGGTGATAATAGGAGAAAAAACATGACAGTAAAAAAGATAGCGATTATCAGTCTTTCACGGGGTTTGCTCGGCGAGCCGTTTATTAAGCACGAGGAAGAATTGGGCTTTAGGCGTTTACGCTCGTATGGGATAGAAGTTGTTACTACTGCGAATGCCTGTAAAGGAATTGATTTTCTTCAAAGTCATCCCGAAGCACGTGCACAGGATTTATTGGATGCTTTTTCCAATCCGTCTATTGATATGATTCTGTGTGCAATCGGCGGAGAGGACACATACAAGCTGCTGCCGTATTTATTTGAACACGGCGAATTACGGAAGGCGGTACAGCATAGCAAAAAGATTTTCCTCGGATTCTCCGATACGACGATGAATCATTTTATGCTGCATAACGTAGGCGTAAACACTTTTTACGGTCAGTCGTTTGTGGCGGATATCTGCGAACTTGAAGATGAAATGCTGCCATATTCAAAAAAGTATTTTGAAGAATTGATTACAACCGGCACAATAAAAGAAATCCGCCCGAGCGATATGTGGTATGGCGAGCGTACCGAATTTGATGAATCACAGATCGGTGTAAAAAGAATGCGGCACCGGAACAATGGATTTGAATTATTACAAGGGAAGTCCGTATTCTCCGGTAAAATACTCGGAGGCTGTATTGAAACAATGTATGATATGTTTGACAACACCCGCCATAGTGACAGCCCTGCTCTGTGCCGCCGGTATAGTCTCTTTCCCTCACTTGATGATTGGAAGGGTAAAATACTGCTTTTGGAATCAAGTGAAAATCGTACCAAACCTGAACTCTATCAAAAGATGCTGCAAGCATTAAACACTACCGGCATTTTTGAAGTCATAAACGGCATCCTTGTCGGAAAACCGATTGACGAATCGTATTACGAAGACTATAAAAACCTTTTAATCAGCGAAATCAATAAGCCGAATTTGCCGATTGTGTACAACGTCAATATCGGACACGCAGCACCGCGGTGCATTATCCCGCTTGGCGTTCAAGCAACAGTTAATGCAGAAAAGCAGGTTATCCGGTTTGCGTAAAGGAGGAGCTAAAAATGACATGTATTTATTTTGTGAGGCATTGCCAATCGGATCATACGAAAAGCGGCGATGAACAATTTCGGCCTCTGACGAAGGAAGGACTTGAGGACTCCCACGCAGTGTTGCATTATCTTAAAGATAAAAACATTGATGTGTTCATTTCAAGTCCATATAAACGAAGCTATGACACGATCGCAAAAGCTGCCGAATATTATCATCTACAAATAAAAACCGATGAAAGATTGAGGGAACGAAAATCAGGCAAAAACGGGAATACGTTTGAACTGTTCAAAAAGCAATGGGCGGATAAAAATTACGCGGAAGAGGATGGGGAATCGCTTTATTCCGTGCAAAAAAGAAATATCGAAGCGCTTAAGGAAATAATAGAAATCTATCGGGATAAAAATATCGTAATAGGACCCCATGGCACCGCTTTAAGCACCATTCTCAATTATTATAATCCGGCATTTGGCTGCGATAGTTTTATGAGAATAATTGACTATATGCCGTATATTGTAAAAATTGAATTTGACGGAGCGCAGTACGCCGGAATGACTGAGGAACTTATTATCAAAAAAGAATATAAATAACTCACATTAAACAACAGGAATTGATAAAAACAGAAAAGTGATTTAAAATATTCTGACCGTAATCAGAACGTAAAATAGATTTGGAAACAAATCAACACCCCCGACGCGAGCATCGGGGCACAGTGCTCAACGTTTCGCACTGTGTGTTCTATAAGGTAGTTGCAGTCGGCTTTCATACCCTTTGTTACGACGCAAAGCGTTGCCGAGAAACGGCAGGTATTAAACCCTCCGCATGAATAAAAGAAACGAAAGCATTACATACCGAAAAAAAATGATATGAGGAGTAAAAACTATGGCGGTAAAAAAGATAGCGATCATCAGTCTTTCACGGGGCTTGCTCGGTGAGCCGTTTATTAAGCACGCGGAAGAATTGGGCTTTAGGCGTTTACGTGCGTATGGGATAGAAGTCGTTACTACTGCAAATGCCTGTAAAGGAATTGATTTTCTTCAAAGTCATCCCGAAGCCCGTGCGCAGGATTTATTGGATGCTTTCTCCGATCCGTCTATTGATATGATCCTGTGCGCAATCGGCGGAGAGGACACATACAAGCTGCTGCCGTATTTATTTGAACATGATGAATTACGGAAGGCGGTACAGCATAGCAAAAAGATTTTCCTCGGATTCTCCGATACAACGATGAATCATTTTATGCTGCATAACGTAGGCGTGAATACTTTTTACGGTCAGTCGTTTGTGGCGGATATCTGTGAACTTGAAGATGAAATGCTGCCGTATTCAAAAAAGTATTTTGAAGAATTGCTTACAACCGGCACAATAAAAGAAATCCGCCCGAGCGATATGTGGTATGGCGAGCGTACCGCATTTGATGAATCACAGATCGGTGTAAAAAGAATGCGGCACCGGAACAATGGATTTGAATTATTACAAGGGAAGTCCGTATTCTCCGGTAAAATACTCGGAGGCTGTATTGAAACAATGTATGATATGTTTGACAACACCCGCCATAGTGACAGCCCTGCTTTGTGCCGCCGGTATAATCTCTTTCCGAGCATTGACGATTGGAACGGTAAAATACTGCTTTTGGAATCGAGCGAAGAACGTACAAAACCTGAGCTCTATCAAAAGATGTTACAAGTATTAAACACTACCGGCATTTTTGAAGTTATAAACGGCATCCTTGTCGGCAAGCCTATGGACGAAGCATATTATGAAGACTACAAGCGCCTTTTAATCAGCGAAATCAACAAACCGGATTTGCCGATTGTGTACAACGTTAATATCGGACACGCAACACCGCGGTGTATTATCCCCCTCGGCGTTGAGGCGATGGTTGATGCAAATGAACAGGTTATACGGTTTGCCTAATTCTCATCATCTATCTTAAAGCATGATTCCGTCGATAATTAATGACTTACACTATTAAAGATAAACGTATGAAATTAATCCAAAAGGCTTTTTTATATAAACTTGAAGCGGAAATATGCAACGGAAAATTAATATATACACAAAAGAGGTTGCTTTCAAAAATTTCAAAGGAATGCAACCTCTATGATTTTGATGATGAAGTATATGAATCGGTATATAAAGATTGGCGCATTGGAATTATTGCTGCTATACTTTTTCTCTTGGCAGGATTTATCATAATAACCATCTATGTTAATTCAAACACAATCGATAACTTCTTGTTTTATTTTATCCCTGCCATAATTCTGACTATTCTCTTTTTTGTTACGATGAGAAAAACAGTTTATATCAATTCAAGAGCCGGTATATTTGAATTTCTCTATACTGAAGAAGCCCTCTATTTTCTCAGCGGACTGATAAGTGAATATGATACAGAGTCAAAAAATATAATATAAAAGAGTTTACCGGAAAATATCTTTCCGAACAATTAGAAGAGATAAAAAATGCAGTCGATTTAAAAAGTATGTCTAAAAAAGAAATAACAGAAATTATTAATACTCATGCAGAACAGTTATTAGATTGTTTTTGTCCGCTATGTAATAAAAGGAAAGGTATAAATGCATTAACCATAAATACCGCTTTCAGTATATTGATTTTAACGTTCCACCATACAAACATTGAAATCGGCTGCAAAGAGTGTTTAAAAGAAAAAGTAAAAAAAGCAAATGTCATGTCTTTATGCTGCGGAATCTGGAGCCTTCCATTCGGCATTCCTGTAACGCTGTTTGCAATTTTTAAAAATATACATTCTTTGAAATATCTAAACATGGATATACCGACAAAGACATTAAAAAAATATGTATTAAAAGCGATAAAATAGCGAATTATACCATTTTCCGTATTGCTACACCAACAATAGTTATTGCAACTACGAGGAAAAGGACACTTGTCACAACGACCATACTAGTAAACTTTTTTGCAGCTCCAGTTAATTCCAACTCAGGAGCGTTAAGGACGACCGTCCATCCGGTAGTCTGCATGGTAGAGTATGCAGCCGTATTTTTTCCGTTTTGTTTTTTTCAGCCTCATATCCGTCACCATTTTGATTTTCGGTATATATTGTTCTATATCTTCCCATAATAATTACCTTGCTCGTATAACTACATCCGACTCTATTTCTACAATATCGATATATTATGATGTCCGGTATCAAACTATAAAATAAAAAGGCTGCCCAAAAACTCAGATTTTCGGACAGCCTTCTAGTCGCAAGTTATATATCAACTAACGATTATTTACTTTTTTTTCGTTGCGGTTTTAGCAGATTTTGCCGTTTTAGCTGTCTTTGCAGTTTTTGCCGTTTTTTTAGCTCCGGCCTTTTTATCCTCTATTGCAGCCTGTGCAGCAGCAAGGCGGGCAATCGGAACACGGAAGGGGGATGCCGAAACATACGACATACCGGCACGGCAGCAGAACTTAACGGATTCCAAATCACCACCGTGTTCACCGCAGATACCGACCTTTAATTCGGGGCGGGTCGAACGGCCTTTTGCAATACCTTCTTTTACGAGCAGCCCGACACCGGCCTGATCCAAAGACTGGAACGGATCGGCAGGGAATACTCCCGCTTTTTGCTCATCGACATACTCAGGCAAGAACTTTGCAGCATCATCGCGGCTGATACCGAGCGTCATCTGCGTTAAGTCGTTGGTTCCGAATGAGAAGAACTCTGCCCGTTCTGCAATATTATCAGCCAACAAAGCGGCGCGCGGAGTTTCGATCATTGTACCGACCAAGTATTTAATCTTCGCCTCATGCTTTTTCAGAATTGCATCGGCAACGCTGCGAACTCTCGCTTCCAGAATCGCAAATTCTTTAGGATCGATGGTAAGCGGAATCATAATTTCGGGCAGTACCGTGATGCCTTTTTTATGCACATTGCATGCCGCAGTAATAATAGCGGTTACCTGCATTTCGAGAATTTCAGGATAGGTAATTGCCAAGCGGCAGCCGCGGTGACCGAGCATCGGGTTTGCTTCATGGAGCTGCTCTACCCGCTCCTTTACGCTTGCAAAGCTGATATTGAGCGCTTCGGCCAATTTCTGCTGACCTTCTTTATCGTGCGGTACAAATTCGTGCAGCGGAGGATCAATTAAACGGATGGTAACGCCCTTTCCGTCCATAGCTTTAAAGATACCTTCAAAGTCTTTTGTCTGAATCGGGAGCAGCTTCGCCAAGGCCTTTTTGCGTCCTTCGGTGCTGTCCGCAACAATCATCTCACGAATTGCAAGAATGCGTTTTTCATCATTAAAGAACATGTGTTCGGTGCGGCACAAACCGATACCTTCAGCGCCGTGCTCAATTGCAACTTTTGCATCCTCAGGCTGATCGGCATTCGTGCGTACTTTGATAGTGCGGATTTCATCAACCCACTTCATCAAGGTCTTATATGATTCGGGCTGTTTTGCCTGTACCAATTTTAATTCACCGATATACACATCGCCTTTTGTTCCGTCAAGGGTGATAAAATCACCTTCTTTAAGAACTTTACCGTTATAGCTGCATTCGCCTTTTTCATAATCGATCACGAGTTTTTCGCATCCGACGATACAGCATTTACCCCAACCGCGAGCAACAACAGCTGCGTGGCTTGTCTTTCCGCCGGTCGCAGTCAAAATACCCTGTGCAGCGTGCATACCGCCGACATCTTCGGGGCTGGTTTCCTTACGCACCAGAATTGCTTTTTCTTTATTTGCAGCGAGAGCCTCTGCCTTAGCTGCCGAGAAACAGATTTTTCCTGCGGCAGCACCCGGAACTGCGGCAATTCCGCTGACGAATAGCGCGGATTTTAAGTTTGGCTGCTTATAGTCGATGGCAGGATAGAAAATACCTTCAATATCGCTTGCCTTAATACGCATGATAGCTTCTTCTTTTGTAATGAGCTTTTCATTTACCATATCGACAGCCATTCTGAACGCAGCGGCAGGAGAACGCTTACCGGTACGGCACTGAAGCATATAGAGCTTACCTTCTTCTACAGTGAACTCCATATCCTGCATATCTTTGTAGTGGTTTTCCAATAGAGCGCGGACTTTGCAGAGCTGGTCGTAGGCTTTTTTATCTTCTTTTTCAAACTCGGAGAGTTTAATCGGCGTACGGATACCTGCAACAACGTCTTCACCCTGTGCATTGAAGAGGTAATCACCGTAAAATATGTTTTCGCCGCTGTTGGGGTCACGCGTAAAGCAGACACCGGTACCGGAGGTATTCCCCTTGTTACCGAATACCATCTGCATAACGTTGACCGCAGTGCCCTTAATTCCGACGAGGTTTTCTACGCGGCGGTAGGTAACAGCTTTTTCAGCCATCCAAGAATTGAATACCGCTCCGATAGCACCCCAAAGCTGTTCGATCGGATCCTGCGGGAAGTCGTTTTTAATTTCTTTTTTATACAGTGCCTTAAATTTTGTGATAACTTCTGCGAGCTCGTCTTCATTTACATCCGTATCGCCGACTTTCTTGCTCGCGGCAATATTCAAGCGTCCGCGGGTATGCTTTTCTTTCACCTCATCAAAAAGGTCATCAAACTTAATACGGTCGATACCCATTGCCGTCGAACCGTACATCATAATAAAACGGCGGTATGCATCCAACGCAAAACGGCGGTTTGAAGTCTTTTTTGCTAAGCCTTCGACCGATTTATCGGTTAAACCGAGGTTCAAAATCGTTTCCATCATACCGGGCATCGAAACGGGAGCACCTGAACGGACGGAAACCAAAAGCGGATCATTGGGATCACCAAGCTTCTTACCGGCACTTTTTTCAAGCTTCTGCAAGTTTTCTTTTACAGACTGCTCCAAGCCGGCAGGATATTTTTTATTATTTGAATAATACAATTGACAAACTTCAGTGGTAATTGTAAAACCAGCGGGAACAGGTAACTTTGCACGAGTCATTTCGGCTAAGCCGGCACCTTTACCGCCCAGCAGCTGCTTCATTTCGCCGTTGCCTTCAGCTTTGCCGTTCCCGAAGAAATAGACATATTTTTCTTCTGCCATGATTTCCTTCCTTTTAAATAAAGTAGGTAAAAATAGATTAGATACCTATCGTATGAATAATGCAATTATTGTATAATGTACGATAGTTTATGTCAACGGTTCGATCAGAGGCTCGAGCAGAGCTGCGGGCAACATCATCAAACCGGTTTGATAAAAACCGTGAATATCATTGCAAAATACATGACCTTTTGCTATGCTGTCGGCATGAAAATAGTTGTAATATTGCTGCAAGCATTGGGGAGCCTCGGATTCATTCTGTACGGCATGAAATTGATGAGCGAAGGTATTCAAAAAAGTGCCGGAGGGAGTCTTCACCGAATCCTCAATATGATGACCGGTAATCGAGTTCTTGCTGTAATCACCGGTTTTGCAGTTACTGCTATTGTCCAATCATCAGGCGCAACCACGGTTATGACCGTTTCCTTTGTCAATGCAGGACTCCTTTCACTAACACAAGCAATCGGCGTCATCTTCGGCGCTAATATCGGTACTACGGTTACCGCATGGATTGTTGCACTGATCGGCTTTCAACTTAAACTTGCCGAAATTGCGATACCGGCATTCGGCATCGGCTTTTTTCTTACCTTCTTCAAAAAGTTCCGTAAGGAAAGTTTGGGCGAAGGTATTATGGGCTTCGGACTCCTTTTCACAGGACTCGGAATCCTCTCTTCGCTTATGCCGGATCTTTCCGCCGACAACCTTTCATTCTTATCATTTGCAGCGGATGGCAGTATCTACAGCATTATAGTCGGTTTTGTCGCAGGCTTTCTTTTAACGGTCATTTTGCACTCTTCGTCGGCAACCACTGCTATTATTTTAACCATGGCTTATGGCAAAGTAATCGGTATGGAATTTGCAGCGGCAAGCGTACTCGGCAGTAACGTCGGTTCCACAATCGATGCTGTTATCGCGGCAATCGGTAGCAAACTCAACGCACGCAGAACCGCTACGGTACACGTCCTTTTTAATGTCTGCGGGGCACTGTTATTCTTAATCTTTTTTAAGCCCTCACTTGTATTACTATACCGATTAACTCCCGACGGCGGAAAACTTGCAGACATCACTATTCGTCTTGCACTCTTCCACTCGTTATTCAATATCATCAATACGTTGATTGCACTTCCGTTTGTTTCGTACATTGCACGATTCGTAGAATGGCTTGTAAAAGACAAAGGAGACGAATCGCCTGAACGGTATCAGCTGGTTATGCCGAACGAAACGGCAATTAAAGAAAATATTGAAGCGTACATTCTGCAAGCTGAGCGGGAAATCAGCATGATGTCTATGGTTGTGCGCAGGATGTTCGACACAATCCGCCCCCTGTTGGAGGACGAACACAAAGGCTCCGTTGAAGCCGTTATTGAACAGCTCGTACAGCAAGAGGACTATGCAGACCAAATGCAGGAAGAGTTATCCCGTTTCTTGATTGCAACATCCCGTCTATCCCTCAGCACTAAAGCGGAACATAACGTACGGCTGATGCTGACTATTGTCGATAACCTCGAAAACATGACCGATCATATCTATGAATTGGGTCTGCATATCGAAAAAAGCAAGAAGAAGAAGCTCGATATTCCGAAAGAGGATATGGATAAGCTCTTGCCCTATCTCGGCGTCGTCAATCAATTTATTCACTTTGTACACGATCACTTAAATAAACCGCTGGCACAGGATCAACTCGCGCTTGCCGATGAAATGGAACAAACAATCGATGCAATGCGCAGTAATCTGAAAAAGCTCGCACGGAACCGTCTGGAAGAAGGCGGTAATGTTAAGGCAGAGCTTTTGTATATCGATATGGTACGGACAATTGAAAAGGTCGGAGACTGCGCGTTCAGTATTTCCGAAACACTCAGCAAAACGATGTAACAGTTTACCGGCAAGGTACTCCAATACAGTTATCCTATGGGTAATGAGGTGAAATATGGAACTATTGAGATATGCCGAAAAAGATCCGCATCGGGTATTGGCGATAACCGATAGCGGCGAAACATTGCATTACAGCGAAATCAATACGGCTGCAGCTGCGTTTCCAAAAGAGGCCGCGCATCAACTGGTATTCCTACTCTGTAGAAATTCACCCGGGACGCTGCTCGGCTACCTCGGTTGCTTAAAAGCAGGAGCTGTACCGCTCCTGTTGGACGCACATATTGCACCGGATCTTTTGCACCATTTAATTCAAACCTACCATCCCGCCTTTTATTATATCCCGCAAGACTTACCGGAAGAGACAAAAAAAATACTTCCGATGAATAAGCCCGTTGCAGCGATAGCAGACAGTGTACTACTCCGTTCGGATAAAAAAGGGCCGGAGCTTTTTCAAGATTTAGCGCTGCTCCTCACTACATCGGGAAGTACCGGCAGCCCCAAGCTCGTACGTCTGACATACCGTAATATCTGTGAAAACGCACGGTCAATTGCAGAATACCTGCACATTACCGACAAAGAACGTCCGGTAACCATGCTGCCGATGAGCTATTCATACGGAATGTCCATTATTAACAGCCATGTTCTTATGGGTGCAACCGTCATATTGACCGGGCACGATATCTTAACCGCTGCGTTCTGGGAACGGGTTAAGCAAGAGAACGTCAGTTCGCTTGTGGGAATCCCCTATACCTATCAAATGTTCTCCCGTCTACGGCTGACCCAAATGGAGCTGCCGGCGCTCAAAACACTGACGCAGGCGGGAGGTAAACTGCCATACGAGCTGCATCAAAAATTCGGTGAATGGAGCCTGAACACCGGACGGCGCTTTTTTGTGATGTATGGACAAACCGAAGCCGCACCGCGCATGGCATATCTGCCGCCTGATAAGACAATGGAAAAATGCGGTAGTATGGGTATTGCAATCCCCGGCGGTAAACTAAAGTTGATCGACGAAATCGGTGCGGAAATCACTGCGTCCGATACTGTCGGTGAATTGGTGTACCGCGGGCCAAATGTTTCGATGGGCTATGCGGAATGCGCTGCCGATTTAGCGAAAGGCGACGAGTGGCAGGGAACGCTCCATACCGGAGATATGGCAAAACGGGATTCAGACGGTTATTTTTTTATCGTCGGAAGGAAAAAGCGGTTCATCAAGGTATTCGGTAATCGGGTTAATTTAGACGATACCGAACGGCTGCTGTCTGCCGCCTTTGCCGATGCCGAATTCGCTTGTATCGGACAAGACGACCTTCTCTGCGTTTATACAACGCTTAAAACCGAAGAACAGCATCGTGCAGTATCGGAATACCTCGCCCAAACGACACGGCTCCCTGCAAAGGTCTTCCACATCTTTTTTATTGAGGCTATCCCTAAGAATCCCGCGGGTAAAACGCTGTATTCGCAGCTGGAGATAATATGAAAAAGATTCTTTTCTTTCTAGTTTTATTTGTTATAGTACTTGCAGGATGCGGGAAAAAACAGCTGCCTGCCTGAACGGTAAGCAGCCGCAAGATTGTTAAGCGTATTTTTTTAAAGGGCTTTCATTTCTGTTGCTGTAGGACTAGCAACCTTCTTTAGTTCATACATCTCTACACCATTCAGTGAGATTGTCATCGTTTCACCGCTAATTTTATAGTCAGCCTCAAGACCGCCTGTAAGCGGACATTTAATTTTTCCGCCTTTTGCAGTATAGGAACCTGACAGCATAGGAACCTTTACAAGAGATCCCAGTGCATTAGAGGCGACAATCATGTTTCCGTCCGCACCAAAGCAATAATACGTAGTGGGGGCGGCTTTATTTTGCCAAACAGAATCGTCGGCAACACCGGTAACAAACAAGGCTTTCATCTCTGCTACTGTAGGGCTAGAAACCTTCTTTAATTCATGCATCGTTACACCATACATTGATATCGTCATCGTTTCGCCGCTAATTTTATAGTCAGCCTCAAGATGGCTGGTTATCGGAGCTTTAATTTTTCCGTTTTTTGCAGTATAGCTACCTGATAATGTAGAAACCTTTGTAAGCGTACCACCGTACTTATAAGCGGTAATCATTTGTCCATCCGCACAAAAACAATAATACGTAGTGGGGTCGGCTTTATTTTGCCAAACAGTATCAGCCTGTATCTTTCCACCGCAGCTGGTAACAAACAGGGCGCTCCCGACAAGCACGGTGAGTGCTACAAGTAATGAAAGTTTTTTCATCTTTCGTTCCTTTACATAATGCAATAATGCATTACGTTTTTGAAAATACGTCCGCCATACGGCGAACGTAAGTTACACATTGTGCATAACTTCTCTTCTATATTACCCCCCCCCCCCCCCCCTAAAGTCAAGCACAAATATTAAAAAAATGAAAAAAAAGTCCGATGCAATTACACTCTCCTCGGCTTGCAGTTTTCGGCTCTTTCTCATATACTAAGCAGCATGAGTGAAAACACAACTGAAATAATTACCTATGATGATTTTGCAAAACTGCAGCTGAAAACCGGCAAGGTTTTGGAATGTGTAAAAGCTGAAAATGCGGAAAAACTCTACATTTTACAGGTAGACCTCGGCGAAGAAAAGCCGCGCCAAATCGTTTCGAGCTTAGTAGACTACTACACTGCCGAAGAATTGGTCGGCAAAGAGATTATCGTGCTTGCAAACCTCAAGCCTGCTAAAATGCGCGGGCATATTTCCGAAGGTATGCTGCTCTGCGCGGAATCCGAAGATTCATCGATCTGCGTTCTGCTAAAACCCGAAACGCCGGTACCCGCCGGTACCAATATCACTTGATGCTCACCGAGCCTCAATTCAAATGAGAGTTTTTCCTTAGACGTTATGGAGGGCACTATGAAAGCGCAAGAAATAAGTACAGGCATATATTGTATCCATGCGGATATTTGTGCACGCACGAGCCGTTTTGAAGGTTTGTGGATGCTTCCTCAAGGAGTAAGCATCAATTCATATATTGTAAAAGGCGAAAAGACCGCATTGATCGACATTGTTCGTGATTGGGACGGCTCGTTAAAAAGCTATACGGAACAACTGGAATCCATCGGGCTTTCGTTCAAGGACATCGATTACCTTATTCTGAATCACCTGGAACCCGACCATTGCGATCTGATTGAATATGTCCATTCCTGTAATCCGCAGGCGGAAGTTATCAGTACGTCAAAGGGGCTGGCGATAGTCGAAAAGTTTTTTAAGGTACAGGGAAACCTCCGTGCGGTTAAGACGGGAGATAGTCTTGACCTTGGCGGCGGAAAAGTTCTCCAATTTTACGAAACACCGAATGTACACTGGCCTGAAACAATGATGACCTATGAGCCTGCCACTAAAATCCTCTTTTCCTGCGATGCATTCGGCTCGTACGGCGCTATCGGCGAAAAGATCTTTGACGATCAGCATTCGGAGGAAGAACTGAAGTTTTACGAATCCGAAGCGCTGCGCTATTATTCGAATATCGTCGCAAGTTTCAGTACATTCGTCTTAAAGGCGTTGGACAAACTTGCAGCGCTGGATATCAAATGTATTGCGCCGAGTCACGGTCTTATTTGGCGTTCCCATCCCGATCGTATTTTTTCCCTTTACAAACGGTTTGCAGGTTACAACACCGGCGGCGAATGCGAAAAAGAAATCTGTATTATTTGGGGTTCCATGTACGGATATACCAAACAAGGGCTCGATGCCGTCATCAAAGGAATTGAAGCCGAACAAGTCCCCTACACCATCCACGACATACCCGACACGGACGTATCCTACATACTTGGTAATGCGTACAAGGCGGCAGGCTTGGTGCTTGCGATGCCTACCTATGAATACAAGATGTTCCCGCCGATGGCGTATGTATTGGATTTATTTGAACGCAAGCACATTACCGATAAAACGGTACTGCGTATCGGAAACTGGGGATGGTCGGGCGGCGCAAAGAAAGAATACGAGCAAAAAATAGCCGCTCTGAAATGGAACCAGCTGGAGCAATATGAATGGCAGGGCAAGCTGCTCGACGCAGATATTCGGCTGCTTGAAGAACGAGGCGCCGAACTTGCTCGTGCGGTTAAAACAGGTACTCAAGCGTAACGTCAGCCCGCTTTCCATATTGGCACAGATGAGCGTATGCACGAAATCGAATTAAAAGCGCATCTTGAGCATCCTGAAAAAACCGAGGCGCTGTTATCCCGTATCGCAGATTTTTCACTCCGCTGCACCAAGACCGACCGGTACTGGACACTCGGAGAAAAAACGGTACGGGTACGGCGGGAACTGATTAGGGACAAAGAAACGGTTTTCGTAACGCATAAGCAGAAACACTATACCGATACGATAGAAACCAACCGCGAACTCGAATTTGAGCTTGCAGCTGTGTCCGTACCGGTATTTACCGAAATGCTCGAAAGCCTCGGTATGACCTGTACCACAAAGAAACAAAAGGAGACAAAAGTTTTTGTTCCACACTCAAACTTGTTTTCTGCAGACATACTTGAAGATACTCGATCGGTGTCGGCGGAGCTATCCTTCATACATCCGATCGGGTATTTTTTAGAAATCGAGGTTCTCTACCCCGATGAAGGTTCCGATACTGCCGCTTACGAACGGCATATCCGTAATGCACAGATTATTTTCGATACGCTGCTTGATGCTTTAGCAGTTCCGCAATCGGCTATCGAAATACGCCCGTACGATAAGCTGCTGGCTCTTCAGATGTTATGAAAACATATAAAACAATATTTTTTTTACCGCGTATATTTTTCTTTTTTGTCTTACTGCTTCCGATGAACGGAAGAGCTGTGCTGTATGCACAAACCGGTGACGCACAGCTCGAATATGAAGTTGCCGTATTAAACCCTGAGTCCTTCAAAAAATATAACCGCATCTATAACTATGAACTCAATCATGCTTTTTCAGCGCCTGAATTAACCGATGAAGGTGTTTTAGATACTCCGCTCACGGTTTTTTATCCGGTACTTGAGGGAACCTACCCACTCGTTATTATCAGCCATGGCTGGCATGTTTCAAAAAAGCCGAATGCAAGCCTTGCCCGTTATCTTGCTTCTCAAGGATATGTCGCAGCGATTCTGTCGGCAAAAGAGAAAAGTTACCCCGAAGAGTTTATCGCTGCATTTAAATCGGCATATACACTTTTAAAAACGGCAAACGAAAATACCGAAAGCTGTTTATTTAAGCGGATGGATATGCAAAAAATAGCAATAATCGGTCACTCTATGGGAGGAACAGCGGCGCTGCACTTTTCAAAATCAATCCCCGATATCGGTGCCGTGATTGCATTGAATCCGTATAACGGAGCATCTTCTTTGGTAGAACGAGTCGGAGGCAAAAATGAGGTTCTCGGTACCGATCTAACAGCTCTGCACATTCCCGTTCTTATTATTACCGGCAACAAGGATAATGTTGCATATCCCGAAAAAACCTTTAAATTTTACGAACACTGCAATACATCTGCGCCCACGGCTTTTTTTGCCGTTAAGAACGGTGTTCATAGCAGCGGACTCGATAGCAAAGGCAATATGCTTTCAGGTTGGTTCGATATCGAACTTTATATGCGCTACAGACTGTTAATACTCGGATGGCTCGATCTGTTTTTAAAGCAGAAAATATCAGAAGCTTCTATGCCCTACTTATACCCTGCTGCGTTTGAAGCAATAAAAGGCTGGTTTTATTCCGGTAACACAAAATGTTATCCTGCTTACGCCTTCCGCAACTTTTTGCGCCGGTAAGAGTACCGCTGCAAAAAGCAGCCCCGCATCTGCTTGTGTAGTACCTACACCGCTTCCTTATATGAGCGGGAAGCCAGCTTCGATAAAGCTCATGTACTCGCCGTTCGGCGACAGAATGATGTGATCCAACACCTCAATTCCTAAGAGCCGTCCGGCCTCACAGAGTCGCTTTGTCAAGTTTAAATCCTCAGCAGAAGGCGTTAAAGCACCTGACGGATGGTTGTGGGCAAGAATAACTGCGGCAGCTCTGTCTGCAAGCGAATCGGCAAATACCTCACGAGGATGCACGAGCGTATGGGTCAGCGTCCCAACCGAAACCACACGGATTGCCAAAATTTCGTGCGCCCCGTTCAGCGATACACAGATAAACTGCTCTTGCTTACGCACCGAATAATGCCGTAAGAATGGAACAATATCACTCGGATGCCGGACTTTCTCACCTCCGACACCGTAATATCTCCTGCCAAGCTCAAACGCTGCAAGTATCGTCGATAACTTCGCAGCTCCTATCCCGTTAATAGTCTTTAACGCCGCTTCGATACTTTCCGTTTTACGTGTATCGATATGTCGGATAATCTCTTCGGCAAGTTTTGTTACCGGCTTATTCACAATACCGGTGTGTAAAAGAACTGCAAGCAAATCAACATCGCTCAGCTGTTCCGCTCCATGCGCCAAAAGGCGCTCCCGTATATCCGGTTTTTCCCGTACATTTGAATGTATAGTCATACCCGATATATAGCGCACGAGTAATCATTTTGGCAAGGAAAATAAGAAAAATACGTTGAGAATTAATTTGTGCGCAGCAACGAAGTAAATGCGCCGGATATTTTTGAACCAGCGCCTTTTGAAATAGACGGTGTAGATGCTAGGAACGTACAAAAAACACCCGCAGGCGTACTTTTTGTACGTCGAGGACTGTTTTTTGTTAAGCGACAACGCAGATGCACCGGATATTTTTGAACCAGCGCCTTTTGAAAATAGACGGCGTAGATACGAGGCGCGAGCACAAATTAACCGCAGGCGTATCTTTGATACGTTGAGGATTAATTTGTGCGCAGCAACGAAGTAGATATGCCGTATATTTTCAAAAGGTTAGCGGATGCTTCGTAAGAGCGACAACAGCTGCGACATCTGCTGCCCGCGCGGATCGGTGCCGTCGACGGTTTTTTCGGCTTTCCCGCCGGTCTTTGCCGGATCGGTGTAAATAAGCACCGCCATATCGCCTTTCGTCATTCTATCGTAGTACCCCTTCCGCGTAAGTGTTCCTTCAGTAAGATCTTCCGAAATACGCCCTATCGTGAATGTACCGAGTACATCTTTTTCATTGTACAAGAGTCCGATGCCTTCATTCGCAATCGTGAGCGTTCCCTTTTTGACGATTTCGATAGTATAATCGGTAAAATCGCAGTCGCCCGAACCGATATCGATAACCGCTTCCGCTTGGGAGCGCCCGGCAATACTGCCGATAACCGGCATTGCTTGATTAAATAGACCGATGATACGGCGGACTGCGTTACCGAACCGATCATTACCCGACCGGTACACCGTTAAGGTTTCCGCTTTTGAACCGGTACGTCCGACATAAAGGTCGAGCGTAATCTGTATATCCCGCTCGTTTTCCTGCAAATTGATGATACCGAAATAATCGTTTCCGGCAGTGCGCGCCTGTCTGAACGCTTCCATATAAGAACTGGGGCTATCCAGATGGGCGGAAACCGCAAAACGGCGGTTGTAAGAAAGAATATCGTTTATCAGCGCTGCGGTGAGTTTTTCCGCTTCGGGGTGAAACACATTGGCTGCATTTACCTGATAAAAAAGCCCGATAGAAAGGTGAGCCTTATTCAAATACAGCGGATCGATCTTCCAGCGGTTCCGCACCGAGTGGTCGAGCATCTTGCTGTAAGCCTCTACCGTGTCATTGATTCGGGCGGTACTTTTTTCGATGGACTGAATAAATTCAAGCTGCTGTATGGCACGCTCGTAAAAGCCTTGCCGCATCAGGATATTGGCATACGCTTGCCGGCTTTCCGTGTCATACGGATACACCTTGAGAGCACGCCGGTATTCATATAAGGCTTGGTCGGTCATGTTGCGGTTTAAAAAGGCATCGCCCTTTATGCGGTGTGCGCCGGCGAGCTCCTTCCGCTGCGTATCTTCAAACTCAAAGGTTTGAACGGCGATATCCTCAAGCAGGGTACGCATCAGTTCGTTTTCGGTATCGACGGAAAGCCCGATTTGCGCGGCTTCAAATGCTTGCTTTTTTTGCGTCAGCTTCATTAAACAGAGCGCTTTTACATACCAGGCATCGGCACGCTTACGGTCGCCCGCAATGCGCAAATCGGCTACGGACATCGCCTCGCGGTAACGGCCGGAGCTATATAAAAGCGAGCAGAGCAGCGCTCGCGCCTTATCATAGTCTTCGTCTATAGTCAGCGCCGCACGGATACGTCCTTCCGCTTCGTTCAGGTTTCCTGCAAGGGCGGAAAGGTAACCGGCAAAGTAATGCACCTGCGCGTTATCCCCGTGGTATTGCAGGGCGCGGCTGATGTAACTCTCAGCCGCTTTGTTATTACCCGTTTCGTGGCTGAGCAGCGCAAGCGACAGAAGCGCTTTGCGGTTTTCGCTTTGGCGGCGGAGCGCGGCGGTGTACAGTTCCGAAGCATTGGTTAAGCGGCCGCCCGTTACCTCGATTTCCGCCATCCCGAAGCGTGCGTCAAGGTTGTTCGGGTAACGGTTCAGAATACTCGAAAAAATCTTTTGTGCGTCTTCGATACGCCCGATACCGATCAGAATAAATGCATAGAGGTTTTCGATATCGACATCCTGCGGAGAGTAGCGGCGTGCCTTTTCCGCGTAGACAATAGCTTGATCATATTCTCCCAGTGCGTAAAAACATTCGGCCAAGCCTCGATACACGGCATTATAGGCGGGATTTTCTTTTAACGCCTGTTGATAGAGTTCTATAGCGCCGTACCAGTTTTCATGGTATTGCAGCTCCTTTCCTTTCTCAAAGAGTTGAATAGGAGAAGCCAAAAGAGGCAGCGCAACGCAGAGCAGAAATACACTAAACAGACTATTTTTACGCATAAATCTTCCTTTATTGATCCTCATCTTTGACCGCAGCAATTTTCACGGTATTGATTTTATGCCCGTCCATATCTTGAACGATAAAATCAAAGTTCTTCCACCGTACTTTTTCGTAACGCACGGGAATTTTTCCAAATAAGTCAAAAACAAAACCGCCGAGCGTTTCAAACTCATCGGACGGCAGTTCCGTGTGCAGACATTCCGCTAAATCGTCCATATCGACACGGGCATCACAGAGCCAGAGTCCCTCGCCGATAGAAGAAATATCTTCCCCTTCATTATCGAATTCATCCTGGATATCACCGACAATCTCTTCGATAATATCTTCCATACAGACAATACCCGAAATACCGCCGTATTCATCAACTGCAATTGCAATATGCACGTGTCGGCGTTTAAATTCCCGTAATAGGCCGTCGATACGCTTGGATTCGGGTACAAAAAACGGCTTTCTGATAATTCTTTCCAAATCGATCGGTTCTTTTTTTGCAAATGAA
Organism: Treponema sp. OMZ 855; assembly: GCF_024181145.1. Classification (NCBI taxonomy): domain Bacteria; kingdom Pseudomonadati; phylum Spirochaetota; class Spirochaetia; order Treponematales; family Treponemataceae; genus Treponema; species Treponema sp. OMZ 855. Next base: position 1,650,416 of record NZ_CP051194.1, read on the forward strand.
TTGATTAAATCCTTCACATACAGGATACCTACCACATTATCGATGGATTCATCATAGACGGGAAACCGTGAATGACCGCTCTCCGCGACACGTTTCAGCAATTCTTCCGTTTCCATATCCAACGGAATAAAATCGACATCGATGCGCGGAATCATCACTTCTTTTACTGCGGTGTCGGAAAGATCTACCACACCGCGTATCATATCTTCTTTTTCTTCATTGAGCGAATCCTGCAAAATCTCGGATACCGCCCGCTTTTTTTTCAGTTTATCAAATATCCCCATACTTATTCCTGATAGATTACCGTATTACTATATTCCTTGAGTATTTTTTCCTGTAATTGCAGCATTTCCTGCTGCGGATCGTTATCACTGTGATCCATACCGCTCAGATGCAAAATACCGTGTATCAGCAACCGTTTTAATTCTTCATTCATCGTTACATTAAAAGTTTCGGCATTTGAGCGCAAACTATCGAGGCTAATTACAATATCTCCTGCATTAAAACGCAAACTCCCGTCTTCATCATCGTATTCGTCGCCCTGCTCAAAAGAAAGTACGTCAGTCGGCGAGTCGATATGCCGGTAGGTTTTATTCAGCTCATGAATAAACGCATCTCGGCAAAACACAACGGATAAATCCCAATTCGTGTGTTCAAGCTGTGTAAGTACCGCCTCTAAAAAAGGCAAAATCTGCGCACCCCATTTCGGTTCGGGGATATCCTGCCACGTAATCGCAATAGTATTCATGTTATTCTTCCTTGTTGTTCTTCCTATCCGGCAGCCCCTGCTTTACTCCCGTAGTTTGTTCCGATGTCACGGTTGATGACTGCGTTGTTGCCAGTGGTTCTGATGCCGGTGTATCGACTGTGTTTTCAGATGCTGCTAATCCGAGGTCTATCTGCAGGTAATTTTTTACTCCCGGCGAAATTTCTTTTACCGCCGGAGTTCCCTGTTGTATCGATTTGTCATCGGCAGTCTTGTCAGCCGCAGTATCCTGGGATGCAGCTTTTTCATCGGGAATTTTGCCGCCGGCACCTTCTTTTTCATCAGGATCTTTTTGATTCGGATACTTAATACGGGAATGGTAATACCCTGCAAGCGTCGTTACAAAAGATTCTTGAATAATGCGCAATTCCCGCAGTGTTAAATCGCAGTTATCAAGCTGCCCCGATTCCATTTTACCTTTAACGAGTTTTGCAATAAACTTTTCGAGCCGAGGCACCGACGGATGGTCTAACGTCCGGCAGGCGGCTTCGCTCACGTCGGCAAGCATCACTACGGCGGCCTCTTTGGTACGCGGCGGCTGCCCCGGATACGAAAAATCCTTGGGGCTGACATTGGGGTCAAGTTCTTTCGCCTTAGCATAAAAATACTGTACCAAAGAATTACCGTGATGCTGTCCGATAATGTCGATAACTTCCCGGGGCAGCCTCATACTTTCCGCTTTTTCCACCCCGATTTTTACGTGACTGCGGATAATGGCCGCCGAAAGCCGCGGGTTTAAATCCAAGTGCTTATTATACGAAGTCTGATTTTCGACAAAGTATTCGCTGTTTGCCATCTTGCCGATGTCGTGGTAATATGCCCCGACCCGCGCCAATAGCGCGTCTGCCCCGATTTCGCGGCAGGCTGCTTCCGCCAATGTTGCCACCATCATCGTGTGGTTATAGGTACCGGAAGCCGTCAACAGCATCTGCTTCATCGTCGGAGAGTTAAGGTCGGAAAGTTCCATCAAGCGGAAGCAGGTCGGCGTATTCAGCCGGTCTTCCAAAATAGGCAGGAAGCCGAGTACAAAGATGCCGCTGATAAAGCCGTTTATGACCGAGCCGAGCAGCACAAAGACAAAGTCACTGTATGAGTCCGGAAATACCGCGCACAGTACAAAGGTAATAATCGGGTGAATGACCGCAAGTTGGCAGGCTGTTTTAATTAAATCCATCCGCCGTCCGGTTAAATTCATCAATGAGACAGCCGACAAGCCGGAGAACAGCGCAAAGAGCGCCGGTTCAAGTTTAAAACCGGTTGCCGTCAGCACAATCAGCATGATCAAAAACACTATCCGTATCGCAATCTGTGAGGAAACAAGCGTCGCTACCAGCATAGCGGTCAGTGCTGCGGGAATAAATGGAATAATATCAAGTGCCTGTACAAGGGATAGCGCCTTTGCCGTAAAGAGGACGATAAGATACACGGCAAGCGAAATCAGCAATAAAAAGATTTTTCGGCTTTCTTTTAACCGATCCCCTATTGCTTGTGCCGAAAACATAAAGATACCGATGATATAGAGGCACAGAATAAAGGCCGAAAGCCCTAAAAATTTATTGATATCAATATAATTTCCCGCATCTGCATAGGCCTGCAGCTGCCGGTAGTTTTCCGTGGTAATAATAAATCCCCGTTTAATAATCTTTTGACTTTTCTGGATGGTTACAATCACCGGCTGAACCTGTTTAAGCGCTTCCTGTACCCGCAGGTTTGTTTCTTTTTCATCGTAAATGATGGTCGGCTGCAAAAACGGCTTAATGAGCGCTGTTATGATGTTAGCATCAAATCGTGCACTCAAGGAGCGTATTGCATTTTTGATATATGCATCGAGATTCTCTTTTTTAATAACAGAACTTGTCTGAATGTTGATGTACTCGCGGTTATTTCCGCGCTGTACCAATAGCGTCATTTCCGTTTGATTAAACCCTTCGAGTCCTTTTTCGGGAAATTCGGCAATACCGACTGCCATCATTTGTTTGACGACAGCTTGCGCGGCGGATAAGATCCCTTCAAATTGCTTTACCTTTTGTAAATCTTTCAAAACCTGCGCGTCAAAAAAGCCCGGATATTCTTCCTGTATCCGCGCTTCAAAGATCGCTTCGGTATCATTGTGTAAGGCAAGCATAAAGGAAACAAACTCATCATATTTTTTGAGCGTTTCGGATACCAGCTCGGCATCCTGCCTAAAAATAGGTGTAACTGTCTGTAATCGGGCAGCTTTTCTTATCTCCGTCGCAGACTGATCCGTGTAGGAAATATCCCTGCCTGCAATAACATCGCGTTCAGCCACTCTTCCTACGGCAAATTCATCAAGGTTTAGGTAGGCAAGCCCGCCGCGGTCAAGCGTCGTAAACAGCATCGCTGCAATAACAACAAAAAAACTTACAATAAACAGAATGGAAAAAACTTTTTCCGTTCGAAAACCGTCTTTAATTTTGCAGAAAAAACCCGTGATAGACGGCAATACTACTGCTTTAATATATCCGGAATTGTTTTCGTCTTTCATTCGATGACTCCGCTATAGTCCGCAAGAGTTGGATTATCCCTTAAAAATACGGTGTTATTGTTTTTCATACGCATTAATTATCTTTTGTACCAGCGAATGACGGACTACGTCATCCGCAGAAAATTCAACGATTCCAATTCTGTCAATGGTGCGGATTAAAGAAACGGCGTGAACAAGCCCCGATTCCGATCTTCCGCGGATATCCGATTGGGATGGATCGCCGGTAATAATCAGCTTTGAACCCTCGCCCATCCGCGTCAAAAACATCTTCATTTGTTCTTTCGTGGTATTCTGTGCTTCGTCCAAAATGACAACGGCATTGTGCAGTGTCCGCCCGCGCATATAGGCAAGCGGCGCCACCTCGATGGTATTGGACTCTTCCATGCTACGCAGCACATCGGCAGGCAACAGTGTTTCCATAATATCGAAGAGCGGACGCAAATACGGGTTTATTTTCTGAACAAGGTCGCCGGGTAAAAACCCGAGGCTTTCGCCGGCTTCTACGACAGGGCGGGTTAAAATAAGCTTGCGCATCTTGTGCGACAGCAACAGTTTTAATGCAAGCGCAACTGCAATATAGGTTTTTCCTGTACCGGCGGGGCCGAGTCCGAACGTTATATCATTAGTATAGATCGAATCGATCAACGCTGCCTGTTTTCTATTTTTAGGATAAACGGATTTTATACCACGCGGAATATGAATACACTGCGGACAAAAAGCCCCCCCCTGCGGCACACTATTAGCAACGCAGGAGGCGATAAACTCGGCAGAACTTTCCGAGGTAATTTCTGGGCTTTTCAAAAGAGTGTCGATGAGTTTTTGAAACCTATTGCAAACCGCTTGGTCGGAAGTTAACACCGTTACTTCATTTCCCCGACAGATAACGGGAACACCTAAATAGGTTTCAAAAACCTGTAAATTCTCATCATTTGCGCCGCATAAGGAAGACAATACGGTCTGATCTTCCAACACGATTGTATATGAGGTATCCAAAAACACTCCTTTCCAACTTTTCACACTTGACGGCAGCGAACTCCCCGTATGGAGTTACTCCCGCTTGCCGAGTTCTCTATCCAGAATAAGCAAACCGGCATTCCCGTCGATATATTTAAAGGTATCGAGGATATCCCGGTCGTTTTCTTCTTCTTCCACCTGCTCGTTGATAAACCACTGCAGGAAAGTTTGCGTTTTGTAGTCTTTCTCCGCAAGGGCGAGTTCGTACAGACTGTTAATGGAAGCGGTTACAAACTGTTCGTGCTTGAGCACTTCCTGAATAACTTCTACCGGAGGCTTGGCATAATGCACCGGCACTTCCTTAATCGCCTTTAACACGGGCTTTGCATCGACCGAAAAGAGATAGTCGTATATCTTCATCGCATGGCCTTGCTCTTCGCCTGCCTGAACCCTCATCCACTTGGCAAAGCCTTTAAGACCTTCCGCTTCAAAATGCACTGCCATCCCAAGGTATAAATACGCCGAATAGAACTCTTTGTTGATTTGGTCGTTCAAAGCGTCTTCCAATTTCTTACTGATCATAGTGTATCTCCTTCTATCCGATGTTTAGATCAAACGACCGCCCACCGGATATAACGGAATAAGTCTACAATGAAGATAAGGGATAGTCAAGAGAACGGAAACTCCCGGAGCAACCGCATCAGCTATGGATAGGGCTTATATTCGTTAACAATGCTGATCTGTGTTGATACCGAACGTCCCTGAGCTAAGTCTTCGGCTATTTTAAGCGCTTTGTCGATACAGGCAACAGAGTCCGCAACTCCATGCAGCACAATCTGTGTATCGGACACTTCCGCATCCAAAAAATAAATCGGGAGTTCTTCCTTAAATGCAATCAAATTGACAATCCGCTGTCCCAGTAACAGTTCCGAAATACGCTTGAGCCCTTCCTGCTCTTCTTCAGGAGAAATAGCATCCTTGCATGCATGAGTAATAATACTTGCGGCAAGCGGTGCGGTAGCAAAATCGGTATTAATAACAAGGCGGTAATGGGTAGGGTCTTCCGGCTTCATGTCAAAAAAACATTTATGGAATCCTTCGCGGTTGGCATCGCTTTCTGCCATCAAAGCACGGGCTTTTTTTTCGGACCAATCGAACTCTTTCATCAACCGCGCAATCCGCACCTCATCAGAGGCTACCAGCCGTACTGCATAGCAACCGGGGATACCGCGTAATAACGCAAAACCGCCGCGGCCGATAAAGATACTATTTCCTTTCAGCGCATATCCGTACACGATTTCCCGTAAATAATCGAAATAGGCGTCGCGGTTACGGGAAAGCGATGCCCAAAAGCCGGGTTTCCGCTCGTCATAATGAGCAAGACACTCTTTTGAAACACCCCTGTCAATCAGATCTTTCTCCAAGTCTTTTTTGTCGATAAACTCGTAGCCAAGCGATTTTGCCAACTCTAAAGCCGTTTCATCGCCGTAAGAAGCTATTTGCCGTGAAATTGTGATAATTGCCATAAAGCCTCCTCTTCTATAGAATAAGGCTAAATGCTCATTATGTCAAAGGAAGGTTCTATTTTTATGCAAAAAAATCCTAGTCTTTCATGGAAACCCGTTTCTACAAAAGCAATATGCACCACACGGGTATTTACCGTCAACGAAATTACCAGTCTTTCGCCCGACAACGAAACAAAGACGTTTTCGACATTGTCCGCACCGGAATGGGTTATCGTTATTCCCCGTATCACCGATGGGAAGGGGCAGCATTATTTTTTGATGGTAAAGCAGTGGAGGCACGGTTCAGCGCACTTATCGATCGAATTTCCCGGTGGTGTAGTCGATGAAGGAGAAACGCCGGAGCAGGCAGCACGGCGCGAATTGCTGGAAGAAACGGGAAAAACAGGACGCAACTTAACGCTGCTCGGTGAAGTGTATCCCAACCCTGCAATTATGGGAAATAAAAGCCATATCTACTTTGCAGACTGTGAATCGGATACGCAGGCACAGCATTTGGATGAAGATGAGTTTTTAGAAGCCGAGGCGGTTCCCGTAGAAGAGGTATTGAACAAAATGGGAACGGGATCCTACGACCACGCGCTTATGTGCACGGCACTTTTCTTTTATCAGCGAGCTTATCCTTGCCGCTGATGGACGGGAATATAAAAGAACCTCTAAAAACTTTTGTTTTTAGAGGTTCGCAGATGATTATTTCTTACTTTTTAGCCGGCGGTAATTTTTCGTAGGTTACCGCAGGATCGTACATACCGCTGCGTTTTTCGCCGCGGAGGCTCGGAATTGTCAAGATAATACCGGGTTCAACCAGATCAGGGTTGTTAGGATCGGGCAACTTATTCTTGTTCGCTTCATACAGCTTCCGCCACAGATACGGATTATCATAAATAGCCTTATCCTTTGCGATATTCCATAAACAGTCCCGTTCACCGCGCCATGTGCGGATACGGTATTGAGCCGGGAGCGTTGTGAAACCGGATTCATCACCGGTAACGACAGCAAGTGCATCCAAAACTTTTTTTGCGCAGACAACCGCAACGTCAAAGTCTTTATTTCCAAATGCGGTATTTCCTGCCTTTAAAGCCTCAGTTGCTGTCTTAAATGCTTCAGGATATTTCTCTTCAGCTTTGTTGTTTTTCGCCCATGTATAGCGGGTGCGTGCTCTATTCATTGCTTGTTCAGCTTCAACACGCGCAAGCATATATTGAATATAATCAGCCGATTTTTGAGCATTCTCTTCGGCAAGCCGTGAATACTCTATAGAAGCGTCATAATCACCTTCGCTATATGCCCGCCGTGCCAATTCGGAATAAGCGCGGCTCTTCCGCTGATACTCATTATTATCATACGATACGGCAAATAGTAACGCAGCTCCTAATACGAAGAATACGGTACAGAGAATCGCTGTTTTTTTCATGGGTTACCTCCCGTTACCGGATGACGTTGTATTGCCGGTATTTGTAGAACGCTGTAATTCGTCAAGATTAACCGGCTCTTCGGAAAAACCTTCCGCATTTTCCGGCAACGGCGCTTCGCGGTCGGCTTCTTTTGCAAGCTTGCTGCTGGCATCCTGACGAGCTTTTGCCCGTTCCATTGCATCATTTGCCTGTGCCCGTTTAACTTTCACCTTTTCGTAGATATCGTTAAACTCATCGGAAGCGGTCATATAGCCCGTATACGCTTGTTCATACTTCTTATTACCGGCGGCAATTCCTGCTGTGCGGTAACGATTCACCGTTTTTGTATACGGGTCTTTCATCGCCGTAGCCGCTTTAACCGAATCTGCGCGGGAACGTGCTTCATCGGCCTTCTTTTTTGCATCACCCATCATTGAAGCAAAACCGGCTTCTTTTACCTTCTCATAGAAATTCAGTGCTTCTTCAGAGGTTTCAAAAGCTTTTGCCGGATCAGGTTCATAAAGAGCGGGTATCTTTGCAGATAAATCTTGAGCCTTTTTATAGCTTTCCGCATCATAGGCAGCAAATTTATTTTTGTCGATCTTTGCTTTTAACTCGGCGATCTTCATTCGGTTAGCCAGAGTACGATACTGAGCGGTAGCTCTTTGAGCCTTTTCCTGTGCTTCAGCAAAGTTATTTGATTCATAACTCTTTCTTGCTTCGGCCGCCGTATCGTCGGCTGATTTAAACTGCGCAGGATAAGTCGTATCTGCCTTGACGTTAACCGCTTCGGTACGAGCCTTTGCCATCTCATCCAGTAGACGAGCTGTCTTTACCTGTTCTTCGCTTTTCTCCGAATCAGCAGGCTTTACCGATTCAGGTTTTTGCTCCGGCTTAGGTTTATTAGATGCACAAGCACCGAAACCGAATAACAGAACACAAACACAGAGAATATAAAACAATGTTTTCAGTGTTTTATTCATTACAACCTCCATTTCTAAACGGATATCCAGACATCTAAAAAACTCATAGAGCTCTTAAAGAAGTTTGTCTAGTGCGAAAGTTTTTCGCATGAATAAATTACTATAGAACTCAATCCTTTTCAAGACACTGACACTCAGGACACAGTCCGAAAAAATCAAACCGATGTGAATCAATGCGATAGCCGCTCATCTCCGCAGCCTTTTTCTCACAATCTTCATCGGACGGCATAAACGCATCTTCTACCTTGCCGCACCGGGTACAGATGACGTGATTATGAGCGCTCATATCCGCATCGAAATGAGCAAAGGTACCGTCAACATTAATAACCTTGATTCGTTTTTGTTCCGCAAGAATATTTAAATTACGGTAGACAGTTCCCTGACTCAAGTGAGGAAAGTCTTTCCGAAGTTTATCATACAGCCACGCAGCCGTAGGATGCGTATGAGTAGAACATAATAGGTTAAACAATGCCTCCCGCTGTTTTGAATACTTGTATGACACAGCTTTTTTCATATACAATAACTCCTCGTATCAAAGCGCAACGCCTAAATTCATAATGAATACTACAATTTCAGAAGCGGTACTGTCAATATTCACATTCGGCAAAATCAATACTAAAATATGATTATTCGATAGTTTGTAAGGGGATAACTGATAATACACTAGACGCCTTCAGTATATGCACAGAAACTTACATATACTGAAGGCATAGATTTTCCTCTATTTTTTCATTTTCATAGAAGAGCTTTTATTTTTTTACTTCGGTAGTCGGTTCAAATGCGTGTGCATGCACAAATTCCACGGATTTGGGGATTTCCACTTCTTTGATGTTGTTCTTCAAAAAAGCATACATATTGATTTTCTTCACCGATGCAGGAATCTTGACCGCCGTCAGCTCATTCTTGTAGAAGGATGAAGTATCAATCAGCTCAAGGGTTGCAGGCAAGTTGAGTTCCGTCAACGCATTTAATGCAAAGGCGCTCGGCTCAATCTTTGTTTCCTTACCCCCGAAGGTAACTTCTTTAAGACCATTCCGGTAAAAAGCAAAGCCTTCGATGTCCTTCAACGCACTCGGCAGTTTAACCGAAGTTAATTTACATACGCCGAACGCATCATAGCCGATGCTCTCTACCGTGTCGGGGATAACAACGGAGGTTAAGCCTCTGCGGTAAAAGGCATTGTCACCGATCCGTGTAATAGGAGTTCCGTCCGGAGCAACCGCAGGGATAGTCAAATCGGTAAGCCCTTGTGTTTTTACCTTATCCTTTCCCTTCTGCGTCATGCCCTTTAATTCGGCACCTTTAAAAATAAAATCATCATTTTCCCATACATTTTCACTCATACTGCTACCCCCTTACATCCGATTGAGCTGTACAATCTCGTTGAATGTTTCGAGCTGTGTTTTTACCTGCCCGAAGTCCGACATCTGCTGATCATAACCGACTTTAATCAACGGGATTTTTGCTTCACTGAAGGCCTGCTTAAGCGAAGGATACTCCATCTCTTCCGTATCATCAAAGTTGAGCATAAAGAGGAGACATCCGTCAGCCTTGTTGTCCTTTGCCAGTTTCACCACATACGCAGGGCGCTTTGTCAAATCCGGATCATAGAGCAGCGGATCCTCATCCATGCGGGCAAATTGATCGGCAAGTGCCAGCATCGGATCGTCGATAGAAAGATCGATATCAACCTTCAACGCGCGAGATTCATGCGCAACGTCATCGGCCACAACACAGACCTTGTAGGAATCTAAGATATCCAGCAAGCCGGGGTTATCGGTAATAACACCGCTGGTAACCACCCGAACGCCGTCCCATTTTTCTTCCGGTAGAGCTTCGAGTAAGGCGTTCAATTTTTTAAGCAGTTCGGTGTGTTCGTCTTTCAGCATGAAGTATGAACTTTTCAGCACATAGCAGCGGTCGGAAGCCTTTATGCTCTGCGGATGAACCGCGGCAAGCGCGATAAACCGGCGCTTTTCAGCCCTGTTTTCGTTATACACTTTGAACGCTTTCTTTAAGTTTTCATCGGTTACTTTAACGCCGCAGATTTTTTCCAGCTCTTCCTTCGCCTTGGTAAAGATACGCGCGTTGTACTTCTTGCCGAAGTCCTCTTTGCGGTGCTGACCGTGATTGATAAAGATCATCGGAATTTTCCGTCCGGCACTCACCTTGTAGTTCTGAGAAAGCGGACGCAGCGTGTCATCCAGCGTTGTCAGCATTGAAGCGGAAAGCCCGTCGAGGGTACCGTCCAAGGCCATTTCCAAACAGCGCAATGCCAGCGAGTAATAGAATGTCGGGAAGTATTCCTTTGCCCGCTCGATGGGGCCTTGACCGCCCCATACGCCGAACGGTGCGATACCTGCCGCATAGACAATTTCTTCGGGTGCATAGTACGGGAAAATACCGACGGCTTTTTTCCCTGCCGCAAGGTATTTATCCAGCTGCTTCCGCGGATTGTTTGCCAAATATTTAAATTGTTCCAATAATTCTTTGATTGTTTCCATACTGTCCTCCCCTACTCCAGCGTCGGCTTCGACCAATCGGTCTCTTTGGTGTTTTTAAAGTTGGTATAGACGTCCTCGCCCTTCGCCAGTTTATTCTGCTTGCGCTCGTCCATAATTTCTACCAAGCCCTGTACACGTGTTTTGTACTGTTCCGTAGAGAAGTTACGTTCATCAGCCTGATCGCCGTCAAAGTGAACAACCGGAATACCGAGGTCTTCCTTCCAGCGCCGCTCAATTTCGGGCATCGCGCCGCTCCACGGTTTACAGCTACGGTTGTAGTTAACCAATGCACCGCTGATACCGTTTTCTTTTGCCATAGTTTCGCGCCATTCAACACCGGTTTCGATACAGACGGAACACGGCGCCTTGCAGTATGCGGCGGCCATTTCACGGATATTCTCATAACGGAAGCCGAATGCCGGAGCATATACGACAGCGGTTACGTTAACACCGCTATCCTTTAAGGGATCAAACAAGGGACGGAGCGCCGGCCAGCACGGAATACCTTCAAACAAGATACGATGCTCTTCGGGATATTCCCACGTAGAGGTATTTTCTTTTACCGATTGTTCAAATTCCTGTGCCAAGAGTTCAAAACCGACAGCGGCGTCTTCCTCACAGCGGGCGGCGACAATGTCTGCCATGTGGTTAAACAGGTCAAACCCGCTTAACGGAGACGGCTTATATGACATAAATGAACAGGATTTCAACCATGCCGCGGCGGTTCTGTTTGCACGCGCACAGGCATCCTCAAATTTCTTTTCGTCGAATTTTTTACCGGTCAATTGTTCCAGCTGCTTGATGGCATGGTCAAACTGTCCGATAAGATAATCCACTTTTTCTTCGGGAACATCCACCGTGTTGGAGAACGGGATGTCGACCATGATGAGCGGAATATTATGCATACGTGCAATATTTTCGTACCATTTGGTCATCATATTGCAGATATTGTTACAGCACAACAAAAAGTCGGGCTGCGGCATTCTGCGCGAATCGGTGGGCTCTCCCGCGGCATAGGCAAGACTGATACGGGCATAACCGCAGATATCGTTATCATATCCCATATCTTCCGCCGCTTGGCAGAGGCGCAATCCGTCTTTCTTAGCAGCCGTCGATGCTGCATGGTTTTCGGGATACACAACGTTAAGATCAAAAGCTTTCGCTAATTCAATTGGAAATTTAGAAGAACTCCATCCGACTAATTCACCGCGCCGCTTTGCCTCCCACGCATTCGCATAGACCTTATCTACGACATCGCGTAAAATAGCTGCTGCGGGCTTATGACCTTCAATCGGCCGCGGCGTTTTGTTGGGTAACTTTTCCATTTTTTGGGCCATTTGTTTCCTCCTATGTCCTCAAGGTCATCTTCAAAAAAACCGGCAGGTTCTCTAAAAGATGCCATTCAGGCTTGCACCGGCCTTGCATTAACCGGCGTAAAGCCTTACTTATTTTCCCGCCTGCATACACTTTTGATGTGCAAACAGAGCGGCTCCAATTGCGCCATTTAACTGGCAATATTCACTCGTGTGAATTTTAAATCCTATATTCTTTTCTAATGCCCGTACCATTCCCTTATTCAGGGCTACTCCTCCGGTCATTATGACGTCATCCTGAATACCGACCCGCTTGGCCAAACTGCCGACACGGCTCGCTATTGCAGTGTGGATTCCTTTTACGATATCGGGAATTTTCGCACCGCTTGCCAATTGAGAGATAACTTCCGATTCGGCAAATACGGTACAGGTTGAGCTGATTGTCAGCTCTTTGGTAGACTGTTCATCAAGCTTTTCAAGGTCTTCCAAATTGATTTCCAGAACCTTTGCGATAACATCGAGGAAGCGTCCCGTACCGGCAGCGCACTTATCGTTCATAACAAAGTTTTCAAGCATACCGTTATCGCTAAGCTTTAACGCCTTAGAATCCTGCCCACCGATATCGATAATAGTACGAACACGCGGGAACAAGAAATAAGCGCCTTTTGCATGGCAGGACAGTTCAGACATCTGTGCCGGTACTTCCTTTAACGAATTACGCCCATAGCCAGTTGCGATAGCTCCGTCAAGCTGCTCCATCGAGGTAAACCCCAGCTGATCAAGCGCCTGCTTCATTACCCGTGCCGGCCCGCTTGTTCCCGTCCCCACCGGAACGACAGCCGTTGCGACGATTTCCTTCCCGTCCTTGATAATAACACACTTGGAAGCTGTAGAACCGACGTCTACGCCCATAGTAAATATACTCATAACGATATATCCGCTCCCTTGCCGATAAAAATATACAAAAATCCCCGATTACGGGCAATTTTCAGGTAACTGCTTTTCAGTCAGCGGTTACCGTTACTTGCGGCAAAAACCGCTTATACATTACAGTCCAAGCATGTGCTTAGCCAAATCCAAGAACTTTGTAATGATAATTGCATTGGTAATATTACTGATAAAACCTCCGATGACCGGCACGACAAAGAATGCCAACTTTGAGTAGCGGTATTTACGGCATACCGTCTGCATTGTCGTCATCGAAACAGGTACGGCACCCAAGCCGAACCCGATATGACCGACCGCCATAACCGCCGCGTCATAGTTTCTTCCCAACAGGTTAAACGTAAGGAAGTAACAGAAAATAAGAATTAACACAACCTGTACAAGCAGCAATACAACCAGTGCGGTACCTAAGCCTGCGAGTTGCCAGAGTTTCATTGAAACAATCGACATCGAAACAAATAACGCGAGCGAAAACTCACCGACGATATCGAATGCATCATATAATACATTGTGCTTTGCGGGATTAGTTTTTGAAGTTAAATCCAACAAAAGGCGCATAGCGATTCCGCCGAACATACAGCATACGTGAATGGGGAAGTTGATCTTGAAATACTTCAAGGCTAAAAATAAAACTTGTCCGATACCGCACGCAATACAAAGCATAAACACTGCCTGCAGTACATTGGCTTTATCTACCAAAGCGCCGGCTGTACCGCCAGAACCTTCAGCCTTTAATTCCGCCGCTTCTTCCTTGCCGTCCAATTCAGGGTTTTCAAGGTGGAAACGCTTTACCATAAAGTTACCGAACGGACCGCCCAAGATACAACCTGAAATCAATCCGAAGGTTGCAGCGGCAATCGCAACTTCCATAGCCGCGCTTGCACCCGCTTCTACGGCAATCGGAGCAAACGAAGCCGCATTTCCATGACCGCCGGTCATCGGAATACTGCCAGTCATCAACGAAATAAGCGGACTGATGTTAAAAAGGCTTCCTACCGAAATAGCGGCGGCGTTTTGCAACGCGGCAAGCAAAGCTGCCAGTACGGTAAAAATAATTACCAGCTTGCCGCCTTTTTTCAGCAATGCCAAACTCGCAGCAGCGCCGCTTGCGGCAAAGAAAAGACAATAGAACAGCTGATTGACTGTTTTATAATCAAAATTGAGTTCAAAAATATTGACCGAATAGAGCAATAACGAAAGGAGCGCAAATAAGGTACCGCCCACAACGGCAGCGGGTAAACAATATTTTTTGAGAACGGGAATCTTGTTACGCAAGAACTCCCCTACATAGATTGCAATAACGGCAACCATGAGTGTTTCAAACATACCTAATTTTAAAACAATTCTTTCCATAAACCGATAACTCCTGATAATGCTTGTATTTCCGTATAAAAATTACGGGATTTAACAACGCATAAATGAGAGCCGTTGAGCACAGTTTCTATCTGTTTGAACGGTTCTCAACTGAACCGATACCGGTCTTATTGCTTACAGCAACTAACCGGTACCGTTTTTTTTGTTTTGTTCATTCCATCAAGTCATTCCTAAAAACTCACATGAGTTTTTAAGCGTTGGCTTATTTCTTTACAAAGGTATTATATTCTCGAATTGCCCGCGGCAGCAGCATTTGATGGAATGCGCACATTGCTTTCGGATTCTGATAGACCGAGTTTGCAAACGCGATCATATACGCCCGTATATCATACAGATTGACGATTTCGTCGACCATACCGGTCTTGGCACAATACTGCGGAATGGATTTTTCCTTATACTCATTGATCAGTTTGTTCATCTTTTCAATGGTCGGCGTTAAATCTTTTCCCGCATCCTTATCCTTAACCAAGCGGCGTGAATACATCGCGGTTGCGGCAGTTTCCCCGTTCATTACATTGATTTCAGTTGCCGCGGTACCAAGCGAGAACGCATTGGTATCGTTGCCCTGAGGCCCGCCCAATACGTAGTGAGCCGCAGCAGTTCCCTTACGCAGCGTAACTTCCATCTGCGGAATATTGGAATTCTGAATGGAGTAGATAAGCGACTGTCCCAAACCGAGCAATTCCGCTTTTTCCGCATCGTTTCCGACGTCGATACCAGTGGTATCCTGCAGCCAGACAATCGGAATCTTATCGCGAGCGCAGAGCGTTACGAACTCATTCATCTTCATAAGTCCCTGCCGATAGAGCTTACCGCCGATACCGACAGCGCCTTCCTTGTATTCGGGATATTTCAGCAGCAAGCCTTGGAAGTTTGCCACAATACCGACTAACAAGCCGTCTACCTTCGCAATACCGGTTACCATTTCGGGGCCATAGCCTTTTTTGAACTCGCTAAATTCGCTGTTATCTACCAGCCGTCCGATAATATCGTAGATATTGTATACCTTCTTCTGGTTCATCGGCAAAATGGAATAAAGATCATTCGGATCAAGCGCAGGCTCTCTCGGCTCATCTACGCGGAAAAATTCCAAATTGTAAGCGGGCAGGTAGTCCATGTATTTTTTGATGCCGTCCAATACACCGATTTCGTCGCTGTACACTTCGCGGAAAAATCCTGTTTCATTATAGTGAATGGATACCGTTCCCGGCACATCGACACCCTTGGATTTTTTGCTTGCCTCGATAATCTGCTCGGCGCCCTCTTGGTCGATATAGCCTTTCGGGTTCATACCGCCGACGATACCGGCGCCGCCGACTGCCATATTCGCTTTTTCATGCGCGATAAGGATGGTCGGGCTGATACTGTGGTAACCGCCGCCCGCAGGGTTTGTTCCATAGATACCGACGATAACGGGAACACCGAGCTGCTGCAGCTCTACGTTCCGATAGAACGGAGTACCGCCGCCGCGCCGATTCGCGTAGACTTTTTCCTGTTCATCGAGCTTAACACCACTGCAGTTCAATACATAGACCAACGGAATGCGGAGGCATTTTGCCGTATCGGAAGCCCGCAGTAAGTTTTCCGCCTGTCCGGGAACCCATGCACCGACAATCTTCTTATTATCGGATGCAACGATAACCGCCCATTTTCCGTTAATCCGTCCCAAGCCTTTGACGATACCGGTCGCGGTTTCAAAGTCCTGCGGATTATAGAGGCTGTTTAAAGGACACCATGTACCTTCGTCAATCAGGTCGGCGATCCGCTGCAGCGCGGTCATCTGCCCTTTTTCGTTGATAGCCTCCGTCGGTGTTCCTGCTTCATGAATCTCATCTACAAGTCTGCCGATTTCTTCTTCAACGTCTTTAATCAGCTTCTCATTTTCTTCATCAATATGTGCCAATGCTTTTCCAACTTGTTCCATATTTTGGAAATAGCCCGGCATTGAATAATCACCCATATCTATTCCTCCGGTTACGACATTTTCCGCGAGCACGAAGCTCACGGAAAATGCTCTTTTTCTGTGCGAAATTTTATCAAAAATTTCGCACATTTTTTCTAACAGACGGGTAAACACATCAAGCGGAGTAGATTAACATCGCAGAATAATTGTGGCTATGGCGTCTAAAACTAGCCTTTCCGTCAGCCTTTTGAAAATAGCGGCACCGGATACAAGGCGCAAACAAAAACAAAGCGGAGACGTACTTGTTGTACGTTGAGCATTTATTTTTGTGCAGCAACGCCGTAAACGGTATGCATATTTTCAAAAGGCAAGGTTGAACGGCCTCCTTATTCTGCGGGGCTGCTAAAAAATAGCCTGATGTGTTTACCCTACCTTGATACTTACTCTTCGACAGGAACCTTGATAAATGCCTGCCCGGGATCGATTTCCTCGCGAATCATCTTAATGACATCTTCGCTCGGCGCATCAAGCAGAACAGCCTTAGAAACATCGATATCAAAACCGGTATTTTCCAGTACGTCCTCGGGGGAAGAAGTCGGATAATATCCCGCTAAGTACATCCGCTTGGTCTTATCGTCAAATTTGAGGATACCGCGGTCGGTAACAACGGCGATCGGACCTCTGTTTCCCGGAAGACCGAGTCTTTCACGTCCGCCGGGGCCGTCTCCCCATCCGGCGCTGGTGATGTAGTCAATTTTGTCGATAAAGCGACGTTTTTCATGCTGCATCATAATAACAGTGTTGGAATATGTTGCGATACCGTTTGCACCGCCCGAACCGGTAAACCGGGTAATAGGATTATGATAATCGCCGATACAGGTTGAGTTTACGTTTCCGTAGGGGTCAATCTGAGCACCGCCGATAAAGGCGATCATACGGTCGTTATCGTTGAGCCATTCATTTGCCTCAAACCCGATAAAGCGGACATTCGGCCATTGCACTCCGCAGTGAGCCATCAGCCGGTTATCGCCGACGCTGCGCGGTACTTCGATCGGAGCGCAGTCCATCAAACCGCTTTCTACAATCAGCTTGCAATTCGGAGCAAAAATCCGTTTTGCCAACGAAGCTCCGATTAAAGGAAGCCCCGTCCCTACAATAACGATTTGACCGTCTTTAATGGTCTTCGCGATTGTAATCGCCTGCATCTCTTTATTGGTATAATTCTTATAATTCTTCGCCATCTTACTTATCCTCCTTCACAAGCTTTGCCGCATAGCCGAAGCCCGGCACAACATGGAGCTTCGCCAATCTGCTCGCGCCTAACTTATCGATATACTCATTATGATCTTTTACGCCGTATACCCACTCATTCAGGTACGCTTTAAAATCTTCTTCGGTCTTGGTAACGCTGTCGTACATTTTGAAGAAGTTCGCATCATAATCATAATAGTTATAGCACTGAGCGGGATGAGCACCGTAGGGAGTGTGAACAACTGCATCGACGCAGAATTCGGGAATTGAGTTCTTGCTGGGATCTCTTCTGATTTCTTCTTCGGTTACGAGTTCTTCGCAGGTTACGATACATTTTTTTGCGGCAATTGCGATATCGACATCGTGGAATTCATCGCCCTCAATAGAGCATGTCCCTTCGATAGAAGCCTTCTGCACGTGGATAATTGCGGTGTCCAAGCGCGGTACCGGTACGGCAACCACTTTTTCGCCGGGGTTAAAGGGATTGTCCATCTCTATCAATTTATCGTTAGGAAGACGAGGATCTTTTGAACGTTCTTCCTTACTAATTCCCCACTTGTTTACCAAGTCGGAACCCTGCATCAGCCGTACCGGCAGATACGGGAGACCGAGAGATGAAGCATGGAGCATCAGCATTAAAACATCCTGCGAATAGTCTTCCAGCAGCATTTTTTTGTTTTTTTCTATTTCGTGGCGGAAGCGGCGTGCTACATTCGTATAGCCGGAATTTGCAATATAGCAGTTAATAAAGGCCTTTACCCTTCCTTCACCAATCAGCATATCCCAGTCGCCGCCGGCAGGGCCGGAATAACCGATAAAATCACCTAAACCTTGACGCAAGATCTCGTTTACCGCCGCATAAGGCTTGCGGTTTGTCGTAAAACCGCCGAAACAAAGAACATCGCCCGATTTTACGTACGTTTTGATTGCATCATGCAATGACATAACCTTACTCATAATACATCTCCTTCCAACTATATGTACTTTAATGAGATAGAATGTATCGCAGAAATCACTCTTCAGCGATACATTCTATCATACAAAGAGGGAACGCCGATAACATCGGTATTCCCTCTGCATTATTACTTGCCGAAAATCAGCATAAAATAACCGGCTGCAACCGCCGACCCGATAACACCCGCGACATTAGGTCCCATTGCGTGCATTAACAGGAAGTTCGTAGGATTTTCTGCAGAACCGACCGTTTGCGAAACGCGCGCAGCCATCGGTACTGCTGAAACACCCGCAGACCCTATTAACGGGTTAATTTTCCCGCCGGTAACGACATACAACACCTTTCCGAGCAGAACACCGCCGACGGTCGACATACAGAACGCAAACAAGCCCATAAAGATAATGGTAATCGTTTGCACCCGCAGGAACAGCTCTCCGTTAGCGGTAGCACCAACCGTAACGCCGAGCATAATCGTAACGATGTTAATCAAAGCGTTTTGTGCCGTATCGGACAAGCGCTGTACGACACCGGACTCTCTAAAGATATTGCCCAACATCAGCATACCGAGCAACGGAGCAACCGATGGCAGCAACAGCGCAGTAAATAGAACGGTTCCGATCGGGAATACGATCTTTTCGGTCTTACTCACCTTCCGCAGCTGCTTCATCTTAACCGCCCGCTCTTTTTTGGTGGTTAACAGCTTCATAATCGGCGGCTGAATCAACGGAATCAGCGCCATGTACGAATACGCTGCAACGGCAATCGGTGCAAGCAGTTCGGGCGCCAAGTTGTTTGCAATATAAATAGAAGTAGGACCGTCAGCTCCGCCGATGATAGCGATAGCGGCAGCCTGCTTCGCCGTAAAAATCGGTAAGGCGCTGGCAGCCATAAAGGTAATATAGATACCAAACTGCGCTGCCGCTCCGAGCAGCAAGCTGATGGGGTTGGCGATAAGCGGTCCGAAATCAGTCATTGCGCCTATTCCCATGAATATTAAGCACGGGAAGAGGTTACTTTTGATACCGCTATAGATAATCCGCAGTACACCGGACGTATACCAAGGATCCGCTTCCTTCATCAAATCCGCTAACGGTAAATTCGTCAAAAACATACCGAAAGCAATCGGCAACAGCAGCAACGGTTCAAACTGTTTGACGATTGCTAAATAAATTAAAACGAACGAGATGACAAACATCACAAGCTGCTGCCATGTCAACGCAGCAAAGCCTGATTGTTGCATCATCGTCCCTATAACCTTAATGAATTCCATGCGGTGCCCCTTATTTAACCTCTACCAGTACGGTATCAGTATCGACGGCATCTCCTTTCTTTACCCTGACAGCAGCTACGGAACCGGCAACTTCGGATACGATTTCGGTTTCCATCTTCATGGCTTCCAAAATAACGACCACTTGACCGACGGCAACCGCATCGCCCTCTTTCACTTTTACATCAAGAACGGTACCGGGCATCGGGCTGACAACGGAACCGGCAGAACCCGAAGCTGCAGGTGCCGGGGCAGCAGGCGGCGGAGCAACTGCAGGCTGAGCTGCGGGGACAGCTTGAACAGTGTGGGATACCCGCTCAGGGGGGCGTCTGGACAAAGAGGAAGAGCCGCCGCCGACTCTCTCGACTTCAACTTCATATTTTTCACCATTCACAGTGACTACATAGTTCATACTAAACACTCCTTTATGTGATTTATAGTTTCTTAATATTCGTAATTACGAATGAATTTAAAGGCTCGCGCCTTTCTTCGCTGATTGCGGCCGCAATAACCGCAACCTTTACCGCTTCGGTACCCGCTGCAGGCTTCGCATTGACGGCTGTAGATGCCGCTGCCGCAGGGGCTGCTTGAGGTTTGGCAGGTAATTTTTTCTCTAAGCCTGAAATAATTTTCGAAACGATCATAACGTAAATCGCTAAGAAGATTAGAGATAAAAACACAATGCCAAGCCCAAGCAGAGATGACAACAAGCTTGTAACAAAGCTTATGTACTCTGTTGTAATCATTCATACCTCCTATAAGGAATAAATAGCTTGAAAAAGCATCCTGGATAATAGTCCTATCATAATACAAAAAGTGCTTTACTGTCGAGACAGCAAAGCACTTTTTTAGCTATTTTTAGATAGTATTGAGATATGGTAGCAAATCTGTTTTATTCAAAATCAGCCGACAAAGATACTGGTAAATGCCTGAATAATAAACGCATTAACAAAGTCGATAAACAGTGAACCTACGAGCGGAACAGCTAAGAAAGCCTTTGTCGAGAAACCGTTTACCGAGGTGAACGCTTCCATGTTTGCGATAGCGTTCGGGGTAGCGCCCATACCGAAGCCGCAGTGACCGGTCGCCATAACCGCAGCATCGTAGTCCCGTCCCATAATATTGAAGGTTACAAAATAGGCAAACAATCCCATAACGACGGTCTGTACCAACAGGATTACGATAAGAGGAATTGCCAAGTCTGCCAATTCCCACAGCTTCATCGACATTAATGCAATAGCCAAGAAGAAGGACAGACATACGCTTCCGATAATACCGATTTCATCGATCGGAGTTTTGCTTTCAGTCTTATCGACAACGTTACGCATAATAGCGGCGATGAGCATCGGGATGAGATATGCCGGTAAAGACAGTCCTGCTTTTTTAATAAGCGGAGTGATAAGGCCGCCGACACCCATTGAAATACCGATCATACAGGCTGCTTTAAAGAAGGATTTCTCAGTCATGGTAGCTTTCTGAGCAAGGGTCTCTTCGTTTTCAGCTTGCTGTTGAGCATCTTTTGCGTTGACTTCTTTGCACACGAGGTTGTGCTTATCCTTTAAACGCTTTGCAATCGGACCGCCGAGTAAACACCCCGATACCAACCCGTAGGTTGCCGAAGCAATTGCAACAACGGTAGCACCTGAAACTCCCCGTTCTTCCAAATAAGGACCGAAGGCACCTGATGTACCGTGTCCACCGGTCAACGGGATAGAACCTGCAGCCAAACCGATACCGGGGTTAAGCCCGAACACCTTTGCCAAGGCAATACCGACACCGTCTTGTACAACACAGAGTACCGCTGCTGCGGCCAAGAACAGAAGTGTTGCAATACCGCCCTTTTTCAATGCCGAAACACTTGCCAAGAAACCGACACTGGTAAAGAACACAACCATGAAGAAATTCTTCAAATTTCCGTCAAATGTAAATGTAAACAGCCCCATATTATGGCCTACTAACATTACAATTGAGAACAGTGTTCCTCCGATAACCGGCGCAGGAATGTAGTACTTCTGAAAAAGTCCAACTTTTGCTTTAATACCGCTTCCCAACAGGTACAGTATAATAGCAAGCCCCAACGTTAGATACATATCAAACGTAAATGTAAACATCTTTCATTACCTCCTCATAAGATGCATTTACTGTTGCACACTAGCAGTCAATTATTGAATTTTATTTTTGCAATCTCCGGTGTCAAGATATTCTTTTACATTATCGAAGGTTGTTTCGATCATATTAAGAGCGGCTTCATCAGTATAAGAACCGACATGCGGCGTAATAATGACTTTCGGGTACATATTGATCAGCTTCTCAAATGCAGGAACAGGCAAGGTCTTTCCTTTAAAATCCTTAAAGAAGATTTCTACCTCATTATCCAAGGTATCGATACCCGCGCCGTAGATCTTTCCGCTTTCAAGTCCTTCTACCAACGCATCGGTATCGACCAATTCACCGCGCCCGGTATTGATGAGGATGACATTATCCTTCATCTTTGCAATTGCTTCTTTGGTGATAATCTTACCGTTTTCTTTGATATACGGAGCATGGAGCGTGATAATATCGGATTTTGCAAGCACTTCATCCATCGGCATCTGTGTTACGATGTCTTCCACACCGGTTTTCGGGAAAATATCAAATCCGATAATATTCGCGCCTAAACCTTTAAACAGTTTAGCGGCTGTCATACCGATTCGTCCCAGACCGAGTACGCCGACCGTACAATTCCGTACTTCACGCGAGAACATCTGCTTATCAACGATAAAATTCTTATCTTTTGTTTTGTTGCCGGTATACGTAACATTGCGCAACAAAGTCATCGCTAACGTCAGCGCCAATTCCGCAATCGCATTCGGAGAATAAAACGGCACATATGCCATTTTAAATCCTAATTCTTTTGCATACGGGATATCGATGTGATTAACCCCTACCGTTCGGGTTAATACATATTTAATGCCGAGCTCTTTATAAATATCCAGCCGCTCTTTTGTCGCAAAGCAGTTTCCGCGCAATACGACTACGTCATGCCCTGCAGCTTTTTTCGCAGTCGCCTCATCGGTCAGATATTCGGGGATTAAGGTCATTTTGTACCCGAATTTCTTATTTACCGCTTCAAAGATAGGAACTTCGACATCGCGCACGCCGTAAAAAATAATTTTCATTCTACAGTGCCTCCTTAAATTACATAAACCTGAAAATAGAGTCGAAAACAGCACCAAACCAACAATACAAGCACTTATCTAAGTATACATAATAACTGCTTGTATAATTGATATATTGGCCTATAACGCTCATACTCATTCCAGTATTATTTAATCCTACAATGCCTCTACCGTGTTGTCAAGAAAATAAATAAATAAATTTATTTTTATTTTTACAGGACAACGGGTACATAAATCACGCATGTTTTAGGTCTTTACGCTGCAGATTACCATGCGGAGCGTAGACAGTGATAAGCAAAAGGACTAGAATACATCTACTATTATACAGTATAGATAGTATAGAGCCGGACGGATAATAATTTTACCGTGAGACCCCGTTAATTTGTAATCGGTTAAAAAAATAAAATCCGTGTTTGGAAAGGAGTCTTAGCACTATGGCAAAAACAACACCGAAACGGTTTTCAATCCGCTATAAACTCATCCTTGTTTTCGGCCTTCTTGTCATGTTTGCCGGTATTACCGAAGCAGTGCTGGCAAACTGGATTGCACGTAAAGCGGTAACCGAAAAAGTCGAAACGCATTTAACGGACAAAGCAGTAGATGTCGCAAACATCATCGACGGAAGAATAACCGCACTTTTTCAACTTCTTAACGGTATTGCCCGTATGCCTTTTTTAACGGATCCTGCATATTCATACCAAGAACGGGTTGTCCTCTTGGAAAAAGAAGCTGCTGCAAACAGTAAGATCATTGAACTGGATATAACCGCTCCCGACGGTACATTCTATTATGTAGGAAATACCGTTCAGGTAAGCGACAGACAATGGTTCCGGACAGCGCTTTCGGGGACGCCGTTTATTTCAGAGCCGTATAGAGAACGGGCGAGAGGAACACTTGTTATCACGCTTGCTGTCCCGATCTTCGATGAAAATCATAATATACACAGCGTTCTTTCCGCCGATGTCAACGGATTGCTGCTTACGCAAAATATTCAAGATATTGTCGTGGGCAAAAGCGGTGTCTGCTATGTTATCGGTTTAACGGGAACCACCATCGCCGATAGAGACACTTCTTTGGTAGAAAACTTTTTCAATGCCTCCGAATTGGGAAAAACAGATTCGAATTTTACCAGCCTTGGTACATTCGAACAAATCGCATTACAAGCGCAAACGCCTGCTGTCGGATATTATGAATACAAAGGAATTTCAAAAATAGCATCATACGCCAAAAGCAAGATATCAGGCTGGATAATTGTTATTAATGCGCCATATCAGGAGTTTATGGGGACAGTCAATTCGATGACCGTTTCTATGGTAACAATAGGGCTCGTTATACTCCTCGGAGCACTGGTCATCGTTTATCTTGTGGCCGCTAAACTAGTCAAACCTATTCAAACGGCGGTATATGCATTAAAAGATATTTCACAAGGCGAAGGTAATTTGACAGTCAGACTGCCGGTTACAGGAAATGATGAAATTACCGATTTGTCCGAATTTTTTAACCAAACCATTGAAAAGATCGCTCATGCAATAAAATCGATCGGGACCAATAGCGCTGAGATGCAAACGATTGGCAATGAACTCGCAGATAATATGGTAGAAACCGCAAGTGCAGTGAATCAAATCAGTGTCAATATCGAAGGTGTAAAGCGGCAGACTTTAACCCAAGCGGCAAGTGTGACCGAAACGGCAGCAACCGTTGAGGAAATTGTCCGTACTATTAAGCAGCTGAACACCAGTATCCAAACGCAAGCGGCAAGCGTTGCACAGTCTTCATCTTCGATTGAGCAGATGGTGGCCAACATCGCCTCCATTACCGATACACTCGAAAAGGCAAACGGTGCAGTAAAAAGCCTGACAACCGCAACCGACGACGGTAAAGCAACGCTTGTAACCTCGAATACCGTAACACAAAAAATAGCCGAAGAATCTGGCTCGCTGATGGAAGCATCGAGCGTTATTCAGCATATTGCATCCCAAACAAACTTGCTCGCAATGAATGCGGCCATCGAAGCCGCTCATGCAGGCGAGGCGGGAAAAGGTTTTGCTGTTGTCGCGGATGAAATCCGCAAATTGGCAGAAGATTCCGCGGCTCAAGGAAAAAATATTACAAAGACCCTTAAAATGCTCAGCGGAGAAATCGAAACACTTTCAGCATCTTCCAAGACCGTAGAAGGAAAATTCAATACCATATTTAACCTAGCAGGACAAGTGAAGGATATGAGCAATAGCCTGACCCATGCAATGCGTGAACAGGAAAACGGCAGTAAAGAAGTATTAACCGCCATCAAGAACATCAATACGGTAACGATAGAAGTACAAGAAGGCTCCGAAGAGATGCTAAAAGGCGGGGAAAGCGTTGCTGAAGAGATGCGAAAACTGGATGATCTTACCCGCATCATTACCGACGGCATGAACGAAATGGCGATAGGAGCGGCGCAGATCAATAACGCCGTTCAAGAAGTCAATAACATAACGCAGAAGAATAAACGAAGTATCGAAAACTTAACGGATGAAGTCGGCAAGTTTAAAGTCTAGCCGGCTGTAGAGGATGATGACTATGAAAAAGGTAAGTATTATTACAGTAATTGTACTCGCGTGTGCAGGAGCAGTGTTCTTTTTCGGATGGACGCAATTCTCAGTTCCTGCGGGAAAATACGGTGTCATGCTGTCAAAGTCGGGAGGCTATTACCCCCAAGCGATTATGCCCGGAAATTTTACCTGGCGATGGGAGCGGATTGTTCCTACGAATGCACAGATACTGGTATTTGACCTAACGCCCCGGCAAGTAAATTACGCGGCGGACGGTTCGCTCCCGTCGGCAGACCGATACGCTAAAATATTGAATACAAAAGATAATTTTTCGTGGGCATTCGGTATCGATGCCCTCGTTACGCTGAAACCTGAAAAGTTGGTATCAATTATCGAAAAAAACACCATACAGACGCAAGAAGCCCTTGACTCGTATATCGATTCGCATATACGCGCGGCGTTGCAGACAATTATGTACCGGTATGTTTCGGAACTGATCGACAATCCCTACGAATATCAGCAAGTAAAAACCGATTATCATACACTTTCGGAAAAGCTCAAAAACGAACTCATAAAAACAACCGGTGAAGACTTTTCTGTCGAAGCCGTTACCTTAACCAAACTCACCATCCCCGATATTCATACTTATAAGATTGCAGAACAGGCTTATAACACGTATGAACAGAAGCGCGAAATGCTTTTGGCAGAAACTGCGGCAAAAGAAGCACAATACGCAGCTTCGGAACAATTCCAGATAGACCGGCTGACAAAATGGGGAGACTTTTTGGCAAAATACCCGCACATCATTGAACTGATTGCTGTTGCACAGCAGGATTCCAAAGCGGCGCTCAATGCTTTAAAGTCGCTGGAGAAAAAACAAGAATAACCCGGTATTACAGCTTTTTATCTACTATAAAAAATTAGTTTGTCTTTTGGGGATATCGAAAAAGTAACCAACTTTTAAGACATCCCCAAGGCATACCATTCTTCGATCGGATACCCCCTCTTGGGTATAACAAGGAGCTGAAAAGCAAGATAATGATTTATAAACGTATTCATTTAGCACTGCCGCTCTGCATTGCTCTAACTCTCTGCAGCTGTATGAAAGCACAAGCAGGGGAAAGGCATAGACTGCAGAATGAAAACAAAAACGGAGGAACAGCTATGGTAACGGCGGGGAATATAAAAGAGATTTATTTGGCGGGAGGCTGCTTTTGGGGTGTTGAAGGATACTTCCGCCGTATCGCAGGTGTCGTCGAAACCGATACGGGATATGCGAACGGCACTACCGATACGACGAATTATCAGCAAATACACGGCACCGATCATGCCGAAACCGTCAAGATAACCTATAATACCGGCGTTATCGCACTCGAAGAACTATTGGAACACTATTTCCGCATCATTGACCCGCTTTCCGTAAATAAGCAGGGAAATGATGTCGGCAGGCAATACCGTACCGGCATTTACTACACCGATAAGAAAGATGTACCGGTTATTCAAGCTTTTTTAAAACGGATGCAGACACAATATGCACGCCCGCTTGCAGTAGAAACGGAACCTCTGCGGAACTTCGTATTGGCGGAAGACTATCATCAAGATTATCTTGAAAAAAATCCCAACGGGTACTGTCATATCAATTTAAGCCTTGCCTCCCTACCCCTGCATGACGAAGCGAAGTTCAAAATGCCGGATGCAAAACAGATTAAGGAACGGCTGACACCGCTGCAATACAGTGTAACACAGGAGAAAGCAACCGAACGTCCCTTTACCAGCGAGTATGATAAGTTTGAAGGAAAGGGAATTTACGTTGATGTTGTTACGGGAAAACCGCTTTTTTCTTCGAGCGATAAATACGATGCAGGCTGCGGATGGCCGAGCTTTACCAAACCGATTACCTCGCAGGCGGTTGATTTTACGCACGACAGCAGCCACGGTATGGAACGGATTGAAGTTACCTCAAAAACCGGCGGCGCGCATTTAGGTCACGTTTTTGACGACGGCCCGCAGGATAAAACAGGCTTGCGCTATTGTATCAACGGAGCTTCGTTACGATTTGTTCCCTACGAAGAAATGGATGCCGCCGGCTACGGAGACTATAAACAATACGTAACCGACTAAGGAAAACACATTAGGCTGTTTTTTAGCAACCCCGCAGAAGAATTGAGGCTGTTCAACCAGAGTTGAACCTCTTCGCGGTTCAAATGGTCTCACAGCCTCAATTCTTCTGCGATTCCGATTTACTCTGCCTGATGTGTTTTCCCATCTGTTGAAAAAAATGCGAAATTTTGGATAAAATTTCGCATAAAGCATAAGAAGAAAGCAATCGCTTTAAATATTTCTCATGCGGTTGCTTTTATTTCTAAAAATATGACGGATTGTCTAGGTATGCCCAGATGTTCATAAAGGTATCGAGATAAGCGGATTTCCGGCGTTTGGTATAAATCCGGGTGAACAGCGCATCCTCGGCTTTTTGTACTTCCATATCACGGATTTCAAGATAATCTCCGGCGGAAAAGCCTGTTTCATCGGCGTAGCTGCCGGGAATAACTTCCGTTATCCTGAAAGCCTTTCTTCCGCCGGCACTTTCAAGATACATACCATACACCGGCAGCATAGCCCGCGCACGGCTATCCTTACGATACACCAGCTCGGCAGGCTGTTTGGGACGGGCTTCCAGCTGTACGTACCAATCCTGCCGCATTTTTTCCCAACGGTGCTCGCCTTGTTCCGCCCCGCCCATATTGCCGATTGCATCAGGCATAGTGCCGGCATTTGCATTTTCGGTAGTGCCTGCTGTATCGGTACCCGAACCGGTAGTACGAGCGGCATTCGCGGCAGGAGTATGCAGGGGCGCATAGCCTGAAACCTTAATGATAGTACCGGCGCTCAACCGCATCAGCTCGGCCTGCAGTGCTTCCAAGCTGGGAACCGCCCGCCCATTCAGATGAGTAATAACGGCGCCGGCGGGAATAACAGACGCGGAGGAACCCGGCACTGCATAGACCAGTTCCGTTCCTGCCGCCTGCTGCGGCGATTCCTTCACGGAAACGCCATAGCAAGACATCCAAGCATGGACGATTTCACCGCCTGCATAGAGCTGTGGGAGGATAAGCCGCAGCAGTTCCACCGGTATCGCAAAGTTTAAGCCCTCGTTGCGTTCAAGACCGGCAAACACAATTGCCTGTACCCTGCCCGCCTCGTCGATAATCGGCCCGCCTGAGCTGCCGTGATTAACAGGCGCATCAATCTGCAATACGCTGCCTAAAGACAGAAGACGCCGATTTTGCGCCGACACGATACCGGAAGTAAGCGTCTGCTCCAATCCGGCGGGCGAGCCGATCGCATAGATTCTACTGCCGATGTTTAAGTCTTCCGAAGATCCAAGCTGAAAATACACTTCGGGATTAATCTCCGTTTTAAGAAGTGCGAGGTCGAATGTCGTATCCCAGCCGACTACCTTTGCCGGTATCCGTACCGTAGGGTTTTCCGCACGCTTGATGTACACACGGGAAAACCCTTCATATTCTGGATCAACTTCGCTTTGAATAACATGATAGTTTGTGATTAGATAGCCGTTAGCGTCGATAAAAAAGCCCGAACCGATCATCCGGTCGGCTCTCCCCAACCCTTTTTCAATCGTCATACCGCGGTCAACCCACACCGTTACGGTTCCTTTCATCATCTTTCGAACCGTTTCCAACGACGGCGCATCATTTACGCCATCGGAGAATCGAGCAGTATCCTGAATCAACGCATCAAATTTCTTTTCCTTCCATTTATCCCGCTGCGCCGACATAAGTTTTTGCTCACTCCACTGTGCAGGTATATGCCCTAATGCGGTGAGAGACCGGAATATTTTGAGCGCTTCATCCCATGTACCGTTTTCGACAGCCTCAAAAAAAAGCTTTTCGACAGCACTCTTGGAGTCTTGATACAACGTATTTATTTCATCGGTACGTTCGGTATACAGTGTTAAACGCTTTGCCCGCAATAGGGCATCGAGCGGTTTTTCTGCAATAAGACCGCGGACAGCTTCAATCTCCCGTATCACGCTGCGTCCGTCCGTGTAATTGACGCTTTGAGAAAAAGAGGGAGTAACGGAGGTACAGGCGCCGAAAGTAACCAAAAGTACAATCAGCGCGGATATGTTATACAAAAACCGGCTCAATCTCACTTTTGCCCCTCAGCTGTTACAGGAGCTGCCCGAACGGGAACGCGCAACATTTGAACGAACACGGCGCCTTCGGAACGGACGGCATAGAGCTCATAGCTTCCGATTATCATCGTCCGCCCTTCTACATCGGAATCGGTATTCTTAAACAACTCTATCAGTTTTTCAGCGACCTTATCCGAGAAAGAGGGGCGCATTTCGAGCCAGTATACATTATATGAAGGATCTTTTATCAGCGGCATACTTGTTTTGCCGATAGTCAAGCGTTCCGGTGTTCCTTTTTTATAGTATACCGACACCGGAAGCCCCGAATACCGGTGCTTCCACACCGTCTGAGCATTTCCCGACGGAAACTGCGTATACTGAATTTCCGGCGTTCCGTCTTCATTTTCATCCCAATTTTTTATGACCGTTCCGTCCGTCTTGTAAAGTTCATAATATTCAAACAACTTATTTTTATTGATATCAACCGAAATTTTATCGAGCTTTCCCTGTTTGCCGTATTGTTCCAGCACTTCAAAAAATCCGTCGCCGTCATAGTCATACTCTTTTTGTGCAAGTACGCCGTTCCGATACCGGGCAAGAGCAAGCGTTTGTGTTCCCGTCTTGATTTCAGCCGAAATAATCCGGCCGTCTTCAAAGTGCATCCGCATAACCGCATTTGTATCCAACGGTGAAGGTTCTTCACTGTATAATACCGAAAAGATAAAATCATGTTCTTGCAGCAGGCGGGCATTGTTGCGTAACCGCAGCGTAAAGAAAGCCGGAGCCTCTGCATCGGTATCGCGCAGTCTTAAATCAAGTTCGGTCTGAGCAACCGGCTCCCATCGAAGTGCAAGCGGGCGCATGATATATTCCCGCTTTTCCGCCTTTTGCACAATCGAATGCACTGCCGGATAGCTGTCATATTGGACGGCATAACCGTTCTTCGGCGTAACAATACGATCAGGGGCGCCGAAATTGCACTGTATCTGATATTCATACACCTCATCCTGATTGAGATCGAAAAAGGCCGATACGGGGCGTCCCTGTTCAAAAAAAACAGCCGCGTTGGAGATGCCGTCACGGTTATCGTCCTCTAAGAGCACGCCGCTAAAACTTTTAAGGCGGTTACCAATCTCTTTCCTCATAGCGTCCGTACCGGTCAGCCGGCACAACTCAATCAGCTGATCGGAATACAAGGCAAACACGGGCGCTTTACCATTTTCCCTTTGCGGCAAATGGGCGGCAACGGTTACGGCAAAAAATTCTTCGACAGCGGTCTTTTCTTCGATAACGCCATACCGAAGCTCCGCAAGCACCGCGGCAAGCTGCGTCCGAGCATCAAGGTTTTGAGTGCCCGTTGCATACATATTACGGTACACTTTTAAACGGCGGCTGTTTTCCTGCGGGTTAGGATCAAAGGGAGCGGCATACACTGCCAGAGACGGCGCCTGTTCAATCCAGACATAAAGTTGCTGCAAAAGAGAGTCGGCAAGTTTTTTCCCCGCGCGGGTCATCGCTTTATCCCGCTCTTGTAAAAAGAACAGCCGAGGGAACCGAACATCAAAACTCCAACGGTTTAACGCAGTTTCGATTACATCCCGCGCCTGCCCGTCACGTCCTACCCCATAGAGCGCAGAAGCACGGTAAAAGTCACGGTCGGCGGAATCAAAGGCAAGCGAATCCAACACTTGAATTGCTTCGTTGTAGCGTTCCGTTTCAGTATAAAGGCGGGCAAGCAGTAACACGAGATTATCACGGTTATAGATACGCAACTTTAAACCCGAAGTCAAAGCTGTTTCCGCAGCATCAAGGCATTGTGCACGGGTACCGTTTAACTGAAGAAGGCATTGAGCCTTTAAATAAAAAAAGTCCGCAAAGGAATCGTCAAAAGTCATGCCTTTTTCGGTGTATTCAAGAGCTTCCGCATAGTTTGCATCGGTATAGAGCGCCGCGGCTTTTTGTAAATATTGCAGTGCATACGAGGTATTAATCTGCTGCAGTTCACGGTTTACTGTTTGCGAATAAGCCGCAGTAACAGGTAGTAATAGCATAAACAACGCTTCTGTAAGCGGAATCATCCGTTTTATATGCTTGAGCATTCTATTGTTCCTCCACAAACCAGTTTTTATATCCAAGGAAGCTGCCATACAAGGCGCGTATACGAGTACGCCTCTGAATACAAGTATCTTCTATGATAATCGGCAAAAGTTCGCGAGCAAGTGAATCAACCTGCCATTCATTTAAAATTTTTTTTACTTCTTTTACATTTCCGGATTTCATTTGAATCCGATCGCCGCCGCGCCTTGACCTGACGAAAATGGGGAGCGTAAAAGGGCCTATTCCGCTGCTTTTCTCCGTACTATCCCGCACAAAGATACCGTTGTCAGCTTGATAAACCTCCAACTGCCCCAGAGGATACGTATATATGCCGCATTGCGGAATGGTCAAACTATATGACTTTTGATTATACAGCGTAAGATAGGCAGTACTGTCAAACAGCAGGATACGATCACCGCGGCGTTCCAACCGAAGAGCGCCGGCAGCAGCAATCTTTGAGCGAGTATCCGGTTGCTTTTCCGGAACAATCAATGCATCCGGCAGTGCCGATGCTTCAGACGTAGATACCTCCGATACTGCCGGTGAGTCTGATACATCCAAAGCTGCGATTGGTTCCGGCACCGCTCCATCAGATGCCTCCGGCGCTGCCGTATGTTCGGACGAAAGCCGAAGAAGTATGCCAAGCGGAACCCGTGTCCCGATACCGAGCCGACGGCACCCTTGTTCAAGCAGCCTGAGCCGCAGTGCAGGATGGAGCGAATCGAAGAAATCCGCCGCGATTGCAAGTGCGCCGTGTTTACATTGCTCCCAATCAGCCGTGGCGCCCGCGTTGGTCGCACCGGCTATGCCGATAAAGGTTTTGCGCGCAGTTATCAATGCTTCTTCACAGAACGAACGATCCAGACTAATCCGCTGCAACGTTTTATCCAGCCCGGTGCGCCACCCGCCGAAGGCCGCAGCCAATGCCGGTACTAAATGGTGCCGAATTCGGTTGCGCAGATACGTATCTTCCGCATTGGTGGAATCCTCACGCCATCCGATACCCTGGTGCCGTAAAAAGGCCTCGATATCGCTCCGTTCTACCGTGATAAGCGGACGTAAATACCGTCCGCGCCGTACCGGCATTACGGATAAACTTGCCGTACTGCCGCCTTGGAAGAGCCGCATCAACGCTGTTTCATATACATCACTGCGGTTATGCGCCGTTACGATATAGTCGGCGCCCACGGAAGCGGCGGTTTCTTCAAAAAGCCGGTATCTCAGCGTACGTGCGGCATCTTCGGTTCCCCTGTTTCGTTCCTTTGTATAACGCGCAACTTCTCCAGCGGGGATTTCCGCAACTACACAGGGTACCGGCGGATCCAGACGGCTGCACAGCTCGGCGACAAAGGCTGAATCGGCGGCGCTTTCTTCCGCACTGCGGATATTATGGTTGACCGTAACTACGGTTAATCGGCAGCGAAGCCGCGTCTGTAATCGATGAAAGGCTAACAGTAATGCCGTAGAATCAGCACCGCCCGAACACGCAAGAAGAAAGCGACACGGAATATGTGTTAAAAATGGTTTAAGATTGTTAAATACGACATCGATGAGCGGATGAGAATACATACACTGAGAACAATAAAGCGTTTTTGAGGAAAAGACAAGAACAGAACAGAAAAAAAAGTGCAGGTGTAAGACCTGCACTTTGATAAGAAGGTTAGGCTTTTGCTTCCGGAGCAGCGCCTGCAGCCGGAGCTGCATCAGCTGCAGCTTCATCCGTAGCAGCGGGGGCTTCTTCTCTGGCAAATTTAACCATTGCAACCGCTAAATCGGCATCAGTCAAAACCTTAACCCCTTCGGGAACTTTAATATCCCGAACGTGAATTGCTTCGTTAGCACCGAGTTTTTCAACATCGACTACGATGCGCTCAGGCAAGTTACGCGGTAAACATTCAACCTCAAGTTCTGCAATACCGGTTTCCAAAACGGCGCCTTGACGGCATGCTTCAGGAGATCCGGAAAGCCGAATCTGAATTTTAGTCCGCAACAGCTGACCGCGTTCAACAGCGTAGAAATCTGCGTGGAAAACTTTATCGTTTACGATATCATATTGATAATCTTTGATAAAAACTTCAAACTCGTCTTTGTCGTCAACTTTAACGGTAATAAGCGTACTTTCGGTAACTGTTTTGAATAATTTTTCAAAATCGCGATAGGGAACATCAATAGCTGTCGAATGCCCCGCATTATCATAAATAACGGCAGGTAA
Organism: Treponema sp. OMZ 855; assembly: GCF_024181145.1. Taxonomy (NCBI): domain Bacteria; kingdom Pseudomonadati; phylum Spirochaetota; class Spirochaetia; order Treponematales; family Treponemataceae; genus Treponema; species Treponema sp. OMZ 855. The sequence continues at coordinate 1,684,211 of NZ_CP051194.1, forward strand.
ACGATTAGCCCTACGGCATTTTGCAGTAGCAGCTTTTCCAAAATCTGTTCGGCGGCAGGCTGTCAAAACTCTCTCTTCCATAATCAGGAACTCCTTTGCATATAAAGCAAACAAGAGGCTCCTTCTGTATGAAAAGCCCCTTTTTTATATTTACATTCATATAAAGTCAACACGGATTATTTTGCAACAAAATAATCCGTATCTCCTTCAGACTGGGACGGTAGGATTCGAACCTACGGAATGACGGCACCAAAAGCCGTTGGCTTACCACTTGCCGACGTCCCATTATAAAAAACCATGCATTCATGCACGGTAATTTTCCTATTGTTATAAACCGATCTGTATACCATCGGTTCTAGCTTTCTGCACAAGCCTCGTATGCGGAAAGTATCTTTTCTTGCAGTACCGATCGGAATTCAGGTGTTATCGGATGAGCAATATCCTTGTACGCGCCGGTCTTAGTTCTACGGCTCGGCATTGCAACAAAAACACCTTTTTCGCCTTCAATAAGCTTCACATTATGCAGTACGAAGCAGTCATCAAAGGTAACGGTTGCATAAGCCTTTAATTTGCCTTCAGCTACGGTCTTCCGGATCTGGACATCAGTGATCGTCATACTATGCCCCTCCTTACGGTAGAGCCATTATACACCGTAAAGTCTTGTTAGGCAAGTAAAAGAAACGGTTTACACCAGCTCCATCTTTTTGCCAAGACTTTGAATGCAGAAGCCATAAGATTTTCAGAGCTAAACAACCCGAAAACAGCGGAACCGGAACCGCTCATCTGTGCAAATTCCGCACCTTGTTCGCAGAGCTCGTTACGCACACGACCGATAACGGGGTAGCGCTGCTCAAGCACCGGCTGAAAATCATTTACAAAACACCATTTCCCAAGCGGATCATGATACTGTTTTATCAGTTTTTCATATCCCCAGGCTTCATATTCGCCGGATAGTATTCCCTTTTGTTTATCCAAAAGCGAATAAGCTTCTTTCGTCGAACTCTGCACATCCGGCCAAATCAGGATACCGAAACAGTCAGTACGGGATTGTATCGGCTCAAAAACCTCTCCTCGTCCCGACACGATTCCTGCCGCCTCCCTAAGAAAGAACGGCACATCGCTACCGACTTGTAAAGCAAGATCTATCAACTCAGAATCGGTTAACGGCATCGCAAAAAGCTCATTTACAACCTTCAGTAAGGCAGCCGCATCGGATGACCCTGCACCCAAACCGCTTCCTGCAGGAAGATTTTTTATCAACCGAACTCTTATGCCCGCATTGATTTCCGCCGCGTCTTTAAACACTTTCCATGCTTTAGTCAATGTGTTATCAGCAGGCAATGGCAACAAAGGAGATTCAACCGTACAACTGTGCGAATCGCTTGATTGTGTTATGGAAAGATAATCCGCTATTGAAATACGCTGAAAAATACTTTCAAGGTTATGAAACCCATCTTCTCTTTTTGCCAGAACCTTTAGATGAATATTAATCTTCGCATATGCACAAAGACTAATTGCATCGGCACTCATGCTTGAAGCATTATTCATATATTGTGAGTTTTGTCAACCGCCCCAAATATCTCCAAAATACCTCCGATCCGGCAGCGGTGCGCTTTACATCTTGAGTTTTTTATACGTTTCTTCGAGCGGATGTACGGCTCCGCCGAACTTCGGAAAGCTCGGTACAGCATCACCTGATTTCCGCGGAATAAGGTGTATATGCAAATGAAAAACCGTCTGGCCTGCGCATTGGTTATTTGCATTCAGCATATTGATACCTTCATATCCGCAGTCAGTCACGCAATGGTTCGCGACCTTTTTTACCGTATCCATTACATGATGGAGCGTTGCTTCATCCGCATCCAAGATATTCGTAACGTGTTTTTTGGGGACGACCAGCATATGACCGTCAACATCTTTTGCAATATCCATAAAGACAATCGTATATTCATCTTCATAAATTTTCATGCACGGAATTTCACCTTTAATAATCTTACAAAAAATACAATCATCCATACGTTAGCTCCTTTTCTTTTCATTGTAAGAGGAAACCTCTTTGCCGTCAATCATACGTCTTGAACATCCTCTTTATTTTGCGGGAATATCCGAAGACCGTCTGATGAGGTTGCCTTTTACTTGACTGATTTTTTCTTTTGTGCTAGCGTTTCGGCATGAACGACATCACAATGCCGCAATTGTTGCAACAAATTGCAAAAAAACATCCGAATATTGCCGCTCAATATTCAAAGAATGAGCAAGGCGATTTTAATCCACTCTCCTACACCGATGTTTTTGATCGGGTATTGAGTTTTGCAGGCGGGCTGTTATCCCTCGGCATCACGCGGGGCGATAGAGTCGGCCTTATCGCAGATAACCGGAAAGAATGGTACCATGCCAGTATGGGGATTATGGCGATCGGAGCTGCTGATGTTCCGCGCGGCTGTGATGCAACCGAACAGGATTTGGTACGTATTTTGTCCTTTGCCGAATGTACGTCGGCAGTTATAGAAAACCGGGATCAATTCATAAAAATCTTAAAAAATCAGCAACAGTTCCCGCTGCTCAAAACGCTCATTGTTTTTGATCCTTTTGATATTCAAGATGAAGAGCTCAAAACAAAGGGCGACATTTCCCGCTTTGCAATGTACAGTTACGATGAGATTATCGAACGGGGTATGACATATCGGAAAGAACACCCCGAAGCGGTTGAACAGGAGCTGGAAAAAGGCAGCGATACGGAAGTTGCTACGATCATTTTTACCTCCGGTACGACAGGCGAACCAAAAGGGGTTATGCTGACGCATAAAAACTTTGCCGTGCAGCTGGATGATCTTAAAACGAGAGTTATCCTACATCCCGGCGAAAAGGCCATTGTGGTATTGCCGGTATGGCATAGCTTTGAGCGGCTTTGCGAATACGTTATTTTGGCTTCTGCTGCGGGGATGGTATACTCCAAACCGGTGGGAAGCATCTTGCTTGCAGATATCGCAAAAACCAATCCGGCACTGTTCCCGTCGGTACCGCGTATATGGGAATCCGTCTATACCGGTGTTTTTAAGGCAATGAAGCAGGCTGGCGGCATTAAGCAAAAACTGTTCAACTTCTTTGTCGCGGTAGGCTTGTTCCATGCACACCATGCGCGGAATGTAACAGGGCAAAATCCGCACTTTGTGCCTTATACAAAGATCACCCGTCCTATTATTTCCTTTATACCCTATCTTTTCTCCCTGCCGCTCTATGCGCTGGGCAATGCGCTTGTGTTTAAAAAGATCCGTACCAAACTCGGTACCGGCTTCCGGCAAGGAGTTTCAGGCGGCGGTGCGCTACCGCCGAATATCGATGCTTTCTTCTGGGCTATCGGTGTAAGCGTTACCGAAGGCTACGGTTTAACTGAAACGGCACCGGTTGTGTCGGTTCGCCCGCTCGGACGCCCCGTGTTCGGTACTATCGGGAAGCCGCTGTCGTGTACGGAGGTAAAGATTGTCGATGACAACGGGAAAGAGCTGCCGGTAGGCCAACTCGGTACGGTAATGATCCGCGGCACCAGTGTTATGAAGGGGTATTACAAACGGCAGGATTTAACCGATGCGGTCATCGATAAAGACGGTTGGTTCGACAGCGGCGACCTCGGATTTAAAACGCTTGACGGCGAACTTATCCTACGCGGCAGAAAAAAGGATACGATTGTACTGCGCGGCGGAGAAAACATCGAGCCGGTACCCATTGAAATGAAGCTGCAAGAATCGCCATTCATTGCGCAAGCGGTAGTTCTCGGGCAGGATCAGCGCTTTTTAGGCGCACTCATCGTTGCGGATGAAGCGGAAGTAAAAAGCTATGCAGCAGAACAAGGATTAGCCGCGGATTCGCTTTCGGAACTGCTGGAAAAGCCGGAGATCAAAAAACTTTTTGAACGGCAAATTGCTTCGTTGATAAACCATGAAAATGGTTTTAAGCTGTTTGAACGGATTAATCGTTTTGCGCTCCTTGCCAAACCTTTTGAAGCAGGTGTGGAACTTTCGGCAAAGCAAGATATCATGCGCTATAAGATTACGTCGTTATACAGCAAACAAATCAACGCCCTCTTTACCGATTAATGGAAAAGATTTTCCATTGCTCGCAGCCGCAATCTGTAACGTTGGGGGATCAGCTTCTTTGGCCGAAAACGACCTTCATATTCTATAGTGAGCCTCAATTTCTTGTAAGATATTTAATGAGTACGTATCTTTTGCGAGTTTTTCCTTCAAAACATGAAGGTTTTGAAGGAAGCCTTTAGGAATTTCTGTGGTATCACTTTTTCGTATAAGTGAATACAAAAGCTCAACACATTCGGTACATAAATAGGGGTTTGTTTCAGACTGTATAAAAAACACAACTTCCATTATAGCGCTAAAAGCATCTTCTGCAGTAAATGCAGTATCTATTTTATCCCGTGCTTTTGCAAAAAACCATTCATCTTTTTGCAGCTCTGTTTGCCAATTGAGCTGTAAATTTTTAAGCACTTCATTTATTTTCATGTTATTCCTATATATGCGGTATTATACAGCATATCATTCTTAATTAACATAAGAAATCCAGTCTGTATACAATAACGCCATATCTTTTTATCTACGCCATAGTTTATAGAGGTTTTTCCTTATAACTTTTTCTCTCTTTTTTCCTTGCATTTTTTTTCTATCCGTTTTACACTAAAGAACATAAGGAGTATGCAAATGACACAGAAAAAAGTTTTTAAAACACTGTTCGTTGTTCTGGCGGCTGCATTTATGCTGTTCCCGTCGTGTAAAACAACCGAATCCGCTCCGGCAGCTGTATCAAAGCAATACAGTGCCATTGAAGCGAAAGCGCCTGCCAATCAAGTAGACGTTCTATTATTTAACGACTTCCACGGTAACGTCGCGGAAGATACCCGTCCCGGCAAAGGTAGAAATGCCGGTATGGCAAAGATGCTCGGCTATGTACACACGGCACAAAGGGAAAACCCGAACACGATTGTTGTAGCGGGCGGTGATAACTACCAAGGTACTGCGATTTCCAATTTGACCTACGGTGCGCCGGTTTCCGCAATGATGAAGGCGATGGGGGTATCGGTATGTGCAGTCGGAAACCATGAATTCGACTGGGGTGTAAAACACATGACCCAATGGCAAAAAGACGGCGGCTTCACCTTCTTGGCGGCAAATATCGTTGATAAAAACACCAAGAAGCCTGTCTCGTGGGCAAAACCGTACATGATTATCACTAAAGGCGGTTATAAGGTTGCATTTATTGGTTTAGCACATCCCGACACGGTCACTTTAACAAAAGCCGAACATGTCAGCGGATTGGACTTTACCGATCCTGTGAGCGCCGGACAGCAATGGGTTGATTACCTTTTGGCCGGAAAAGCAAAAGAAGGGAAACCGGATGTCATCATCGCATTGACGCACATCGATTCGGATCAGAAAGGTGAAGAAATTACCGGAAATGCAGTTGCCCTTGCTAAAATTAAGGGTTTAAACGCGATATTATCAGCTCACAGCCACCGGCCGGTACAAGGGGTTGCAGACGGTCTGCCGATTATGCAGGCATACTGCTATGGCCGCGCAGTCGGAAAACTCAGTATCACATTCGATAAAAATAAAAAAATTGCATCCATCACCCCTGCTCTTGATGAAATTTGGAAGCATAAAGACACTATCGTCGAAGATGAAGTAGGCAAAGCTGTGCATGCAAAATACGAAGCTGACTTAAAACCGATCTTAGGCAAAGTAATCGGTACCGCTGCCGGTGAATTTACCCACGAAAGAAGTGAAAAAGGCAGCAACACCTTGCTCGGCGTATGGGCTTCTGAAGCTCAGCGGAAAGTAGGTAAAGCAGATATCGCCATCCAAAACGGCGGCGGATTACGCAGAACGCTTGCAGCGGGAAATATTACCGTCGGCGATCTGTACGAAATTATGCCGTTCGACAACTACTTGGTAGTGTTCGATCTTCCCGGTTCGGAAATCAAAAAGGCAATTGATCACGGTATTATGAACCCGAATATCACGGACGGACAGTTTGCAGGATTAAAGGTTGAATACGACGGCACCAAACCTTTTGAAAGCAGAGTAACTTCTATCGCATTAGCCGATGGAACTCCGCTCGATATGAACAAAACATATAAGGTTGTTGTCAACGACTTTATGTTTACCGGCGGCGATAAATACGATTTCTCGAAGGCAACGAACGTCGTCGAAACATACGTTCCGATTCGTGATGCTTTAATCGACGAAATTAAAGCGGCAAAAACAATTACGCCGAAAGCTCCGGATTACATCAAAGATATCAGTAAAAAATAAAAGGGAGTCCTTATACACAATAAAACAAGCAATGTATGTTCGCATACATTGCTTGTTTTTCTTTTTGGTATTCATCATGCAGCAAAAAATCAAACGGTCTTTTATTTTCTTTTTTTTTATCCTTACAAATATGCTTACAGCGCAAATCCCCGTATTTGCAGAGGCAGACACCGATTCAAAAGATAAAGGATTGGCGGAATATTACGACACGCAACTTAATTTGCCGAAGAATCAGGTGGTAAAAGCGCGCGTCATTGAAATCGTATATGATGACCTTGCGGAAAGCAGGCCGGATGTTCCGATTGAATCCGACTTCCGGTATCAGCATTTAAAAATAGAAATTTTAACCGGCAAGCATAAGGGAGAAGTTTATACCGTCCGCAACACTATTGAATTGGCAATTCCGTACCGGCTTATCTTCCGTGTCCATGAAAAAATGATACTGCAGGTGGACGAAGATGAAGAAACCGGAAAGATAATAAACTTAAAAATCTACGAGCGTGCACGGGATACAAAAGTCTATGCGCTCATTGTAATCTTCGCAGCGGCGCTTATTGTCGTCGGCAAAAAAAACGGCCTCAAAGCGCTGATTACGCTCGGCATTACCGTAGGTCTTATTTTCGGTATTTTTCTCCCGTGCATTATACGGGGTTTTAACCCGATATTATTGGCGCTCGCCGTATGCAGTTCCGCAACGGTTATCACGCTGCTGATCATCAGTGGAAATAATAAAAAAACTTATACGGCTATCATCGGTACAATCGGGGGCGTTATCATTGCAGGAATATTCGCATTTATTGCCGGTAAGATACTCATGCTGACAGGGCTTGGAAACGAGGACGCGCAAATGCTTGCCTTTATACCGCAGCACCGTAGGATTGACTATCAAGGTTTGTTGTTTGCAGGTATTATGATTGGTGCACTCGGCGCGGTGATGGATGTGGCAATGTCCATCTCATCGGCAATGTGGGAGATTATTTCCGTAAGCCCCGATATATCAAAAAAGCAACTGATAAAATCCGGTATGAATATCGGCCGAGACATTATCGGCTCAATGTCGAACACACTGATTTTGGCGTATGTCAGTACCTCCATTCCGGTACTGCTGCTGTTTATTCTATTCTCCAACGGATTTACCGAAATTATCAATCTCGAACTTTTAGCCTCCGAGGTTCTGCGTGCAGTTGCAGGAAGCATCGGGCTTATCTGCACCATCCCGATTACGGTGCGCCTTGTCGGGAGATGGCATCACACATCGTGATGCGGTTACATCCCCGTATTTTCCACAAGACGCAAAAGAGCCGAGCCGAATTTTTCCGCTTTTATTTCGCCGATACCGAATACGTTCAGCAGTTCACGTACCGTGTGCGGCTTTTTGAGGATGAGGTCTTCGATTGTTCTATCTCCGAATATAACGTAAGGCGGAACGTTTTCTTCCTCGGCAGCGTGTCTGCGCCAGTCTTTTATCGATTCATACAACGCTGCGTCATCTTCATTCAACGTGCGCAAAAATTCACCTCGCTTATATTCACCTCGTTTATGTGCAGCATCATTCTTTTTAGAATCAATACCGGTCTTTTTAGATTCTGCTTGATTCACCCCGCTCTGCCCAACAAGCTCGATCGGGAGTTCGATTTTTGCGCGGGATGCAAGCGTCCGTTTACCGTTCTCGGTTATAATGAGCACATTGTAATCACCGGTTTTTTCGACAAGTCCCGCATAGATGAGCGCATCGGACAGCGCAAACCAATCCTCTTTTGAAAGCTCCCTCCCGATCCCCCATGTTGAAACTTTATCATGCCCGTTTTCAATAATCCGCTTTTGCTTTGAGCCGAGCAATACATCGACAATATACGAAAGCCCGAACCGCGATTGCGTACGGTATATGCAGCTCATAAACTTTTGAGCCGGGATTGTAACATCCGTCAGCGGAGACGGAGGCGCGGCACACACATCGCAGCATGGAAAAGGACATATTTGTCCGGCAACGCTTTCGTTTTCACCGCCGATGTCTTCCGGTTTTGCATCAGGGCTTTCGGCTTTCTCGTTAGCTGCCGCCGGAACAAACCGCTCTCCGAAATACGACAACAGAAAATGACGGCGGCATGTCCGAGCGGACGCAAACCTGAGCATTGCCTGCAAGAGCCGTTCGGAGTTGGTGCTGTCCGCGGCCTCTTCAAAAAACGAACGAATTTTATGTGCATCGCCTGCGCTGTATAAAAGTAGGGCGTGAGAGGCAAGTCCGTCGCGTCCTGCTCGTCCAATCTCCTGATAATACTCTTCGAGCGACTTGGGTAAATCATAATGGATAACAAAGCGGACGTTCGGTTTATCAATTCCCATACCGAATGCAACCGTCGCAACCATAATCCGCACTTTATCGCGGATAAATTGCTGTTGATGATTTCTCCGCTCTTCGTCGGAAAGACCTGCGTGATAATTGAGCGCCGAGTAGCCGACATCATTCAGCTGTTCGGTCAGCTTGTCAACTTGCTTGCGCGAAAAACAATAAATGATGCCGCTTTCACCGCTGTGTTGTTCAAGGCAGGCGATGACCTCGCGCAGCGCATTCCGCTTAGGACGTACCTCAAGAAAAATATTTGCGCGGTTAAAACCGGCGACAAAAACATCCGGCGTTTTCATACGGAGATTTACCGTAATATCTTCTTGCACCTGTGCCGTCGCAGTTGCCGTAAGCGCAAGAAAAACCGCATCCTTAAATTGCGCACGGATATTCGAAATTGCCAAGTAGTCGGGACGGAAGTCGTGCCCCCACTCGCTGATACAATGAGCTTCGTCAATGGTAATGCAGCTGACCGGCAGGCTTGCATCATGCAGTATAGACTGCGTGCGATCCGCCGCAAGCGCTTCCGGAGAAAGGTATACCAGTTTGACACTTCCGGACTTAATACGCTGCACTGCATCAAGATAGTCGCCCCATTCAAGCGAGCTATTCAAAAAAACGGCGCTCACACCGTTTTCGACAAGGGAAGCAACTTGATCTTGCATGAGTGAAATCAGCGGAGAAACAACAAGCGTAATACCGCCGAACAAAAGCGCAGGGATTTGATAGCACAACGATTTTCCGCCGCCGGTCGGCATAACGGCAAGCGTATCACGTCCGGACAAAACGGAGGCAATTACCTCTTGCTGCATCGGGCGGAACTCATTGTAACCGAATGTCGTTTTAAGCACAGTGTGCGCTCGCTTTAGCAGTTCATCGTGTTTTTCCATAAAGCAATTATATCTATTCCGTGCGGCTTGCAAAAGAGATTGACTTGACGCAAGGCAGGTATTTCTTTATCTTTATTGTAAATAAAGACTAACAGACACCTCTTATCGCTTCCAGGAATAAGAAACTACAGTCTTTATACGGAGGATACCTATGGAAATGAAACGCCATTTAGATTCAGTAAATGATGCAAAGATAAAAACGGTTCTTCAGCTGAAGAATGACTATAATGCAGGAAAAATCAGCTTGACAGATGCCAAACGGATATTAAAAGAAAAAGTCGGTTCCTTAAAACCGTACGAGATCGCCCTTGCAGAGCAGGAACTTAAAGAGTTTGATGAAAATGAATGTCAAAAAGAAGACATTCAAAAGATGCTTGAACTTTTTGAGGACATTATGGATACGAGCCGTCCCGACTTACCCGACGCTCATCCTATCATGTGCTATTACCGCGAAAATGATGCGCTCAAAAAAATCCTATTGGAAATCGAAGACCTTGTTCAATATCCGCTTATCAAAAATCAGTGGCTCGGCATATATGACCGGCTGGATCAGTTCAGAATACACCTATCACGCAAACAAAATCAGCTCTATTCCATTTTGGAAAAAAAAGGCTTTGACCGGCCTACGACAACAATGTGGACGTTGGACAATTTTATCCGTGATGAAATCCGTGATGCGCGAAAGCTGCTGGAAGATGATGCCGACGATCAATTTATTGCGGTGCAATCTTCGATTGTTGCCGATGTACGCGACTTACTGCAAAAAGAAGAAGCAATTTTGTATCCTACTTCGCTTGCGATGATCAATGAAAAAGAATTTGAAGAGATGAAGTCGGGAGACAAAGAAATCGGCTTTGCGTGGATAAACGACAGCGGAGCACATAGTTTAACAGCTAAAAACAATTCCGCACAAACGGCACACGATACGCAAACGCAGGGCGCTACCGGCACTGTTTCTTCTTTAACGGATGATTTAGCGGCAGTATTACGCAAGCACGGTTTAAATGTCGGCGGCGGAAACAGTTCCGTTTTTGATGTAACAACCGGTAAGTTGACACTCGAACAGATTAATTTGATTTACCGGCACCTACCCGTCGATCTTTCGTATGTAGACGAAAACGAAATCGTTTGCTTTTATTCCGATACGGAGCATCGTGTGTTTCCGCGCAGCAAAAACGTCATCGGGCGGAATGTTAAGAACTGTCACCCGCGGGCAAGTGTGCATATTGTCGAAGAGATTATCGAAAAGTTCCGCTCGGGCGAACAGGACTCTGCAGAATTTTGGATCAATAAACCCGGCATCTTTATCTACATTCTGTATACGGCAGTCCGTGACGAACACGGTAAATTCCGCGGCATCCTCGAAATGATGCAGGACTGCACGCATATCCGCAGCCTAACCGATTCGCAAACGCTGCTGACGTGGAAAAAAGGCGGCGAAATAAATGGCCAAACCGTTATCCAAGAAAACTCAAATGAATCTCATAACGGCAATACCGTCGATGCGAAAAGTACAGTCGGTACGCCACATGCGCAGACTTCCGAATCTCCGCAGCGGGATAAAAAACTTTCCGCAGCGGGTATTACCGCCGATACGCTTTTAAAAGATATCTTTGAAGATTATCCTGCGTTAAAAGATCAAATGGAAGAAATCAGCCCCAAGTTTAAAATGCTGAAAACGCCGCTCGCACGGATCATGCTGCCGAAGGCGACGATTAAAATTGCGAGTGAACGCACCGGCGTTGAACTGAATACTTTAATTGCGGAAATAAAAAAGCGGCTTGGAAAATAGAGCACGCAAAATATCTCTTGAGTAATTATGCTGCATAATTACTCAAGAGGAAATATGCATAGAATCTTTAAAAGCTACCCGAGTTTTTTCAAATGCTCTAAAGTTTCTCTTCTATATTTTAAACTTAGACACTTCCTGTGCTAAATTTTCAATACTTCGTTTGTTTTTATTGGTGATTTCTTTTACACCTTGAATTGCATTATTGATTTGCACTGCTGCAGCCGCCATTTCTTTCATACTCGCAGCGATTGTGTTGGTCAGCCCGTCGAGTTTTTTCATTTCGTGTGCAACCCCTTCTCCGCCTTTGAGCATATCGCCTGAACCGTCTTCTATTTCAACGGTTACCTCACTAATATTCTTAATAGCCTCCAATACTTCGCGGCTTCCGTTTTCCTGCTCTCTCATCGACTCGGTTAAACGGGTACTCATATTTTTTACCTGATCGGAAAGCGTAAAAATAGTAGCAAATTTTTCACCGGCAACTTTTGAAGAAGTAGAAAGCCCTTCGATTTCCGCACTCAAAGTTTTAAGCGTAGCGGTAATCGTCTTACCCTGCGCAGCGGAATCTTCTGCAAGTTTGCGGATTTCGTCCGCAACAACCGCAAACCCCTTTCCAGCCTCACCGGCATGAGCTGCTTCGATAGCGGCATTCATTGCAAGTAAGTTCGTTTGAGATGCGATGTGTTGAATGACACTTGAAGCTTCCATCAAGCTGCCAGACTCCTCCGCAATTTTCTGAGTAACGCTGCCGGTATTCACGATAATCTCTCGTCCGTCCGCAGTCGCTTCTGCGAGTGTTTTAATAACCCCGTCCGTCTTTTCAAGCGTATCGGTAATCGATGCGATATTGGCAACCATCTCTTCTATAGCGGAAGAAGAAACGGACACACTTGCCGACTGGCTTTCTATGCGGGTATTTAATTGACGTATCGTTTTGATAATTTCTTCAACCGTTGCAGCCGTTTCTCCGACACTTGCAGTCTGCGTCAATGCTTGCTGTTTTACACCGTCGATATTTTCATTTATCTTATGGACAGCTTGAGCTGTCTCGGTCATATTCTGAGCCAGTTCATCACCAATCGATCGCATTATTCCGGCATTGCTATCGATGGATTGTATGGAAGAACGAATCTTTTTAATCGTCTCATTAAAATATTCCGATAGCCGCGTTACCTCATCATTACCGATAAGAGGAAGCTGCACGGTCAAATCACCCTCCCCTTGCGAAATATCTTTCAGTGCATTAACCGCTGTCTGAACGGGAGCGACCATCTTTGCCGCAATAAAAAATATAATTGTCAGTGTTACCACAAGAATAATAATACCGATGATAATGATCATTTTACGAAAATCCGTAATTGCGCCAAGAAACTCTTCCGCCGGAGCAGCAATAATAATTGTCCATTCCGTATCCGGCATTTTCGTATAAGCTGCAATATGCTTTTTACCGTTGTAAGTATAATAACCGATACCGTCGGAAGAATCCGAAACCGCTTGCCGCTGAAACTCTGCGATGGATGCGAAGGAGCGGTCAGTCTTTGCCAGTTCCATTGTATTTTGTTGCGCTTCAACAATTGATGTATCCTTATGGGCAATAGTTGTTCCGTCCATTCCTAAAATATGGCAATTTCCCGTTTTACCGATTTTGATTTCCGATATGGTATCACAAATAACAGTTCCTCCCAGTCCTGCACCCAAAACAGCGATAACATTATCCTCGCTATCTAACATCGGAACAGCCAAAATAACTTCCAGTTTTTTAGTAAGTGTTGAAATATGAGGCTCGCTGATAAAAGGAACTCCGCTCACCGCGCTCTTATACCAATCCGTGTCCCCGACAAAGCCAACCGTACCGTCGGCATAATAGCTGTTTCCCTTGGTATCGCATATATTAAAAAAACTGAGAGTGTCGGCATATCCGATATCGTCACGTACAATTCGCGTTTTTTCCGTAAAAGACACTGAAGGATCCTTTATTGCCGGATTACGCATAAAACCGCTTAAGAAACTGAAGTCCCCTTTAATATCGCTCGTAATAAACAAGGCTATATCGTTTACTTTGTCGATAAGATGCGCATTGACCCGCGCAGTAAGGGCTTGTTGCGCAGTATACCGCGCCAACGAACCTTGTATAACACCGGCTACCGTAATCAACGTTCCGAAAATGATAAGCAGCTTCTTACGAATAGAAAAACTTTTCTTTTCCCGCATAAAGAGAAATACCTCCGCATACCGAGTACCTCTCTAACAACTTTGCTCGCTTTAGAGGCTACTTCGTCTACAATAATATGTTCACTATATCTGAGTTTAGCAGGGATGACAATACATATTCGATATCAGGATAAACGCATCATGCCGTTTTTTAGTAACCCCGCAGAAGCAATGGGGTTGTTCAACCAGAGTTGAACCTCTTCGCGGTTCAAATGGTCTCACAACCCCATTGCTTCTGCGCTTTTTATCTACTCTACCTGATGCGTTTATCCTTCTTAAAAAAAATAGCACAAAATTTTATGCAAAATTTTGTGCAAACGGAAGGTGACCGCATCAGATAGTTTTAAGCGTTTACCTTATATTCGACAGATAAAAGATGATTGGATTTATTGCCGTATCGGAGTATAATCAACTTATTCGACACAAGGAACATTTATGGAAAACTTTAACGCACTGTACTACCAGAAACCGTATATCAGAGAATTCGATGCAACGGTAACCGCTTGTTCAAAAACCGAGAGAGGGTATGAGATAGAACTGTCGGATACGGCATTTTATCCCGAAGGGGGCGGACAGCCCGGCGACAGGGGCAGCCTTGTTGCGGAAGGACAGCCTGAGCGTACTATCCGAATATCTGATACGCAATTTGCAGGTGAACGTATCGTTCATATTGCCGATGGAGAACTTGATGCCGGAACAAAGATTCACGGCGTATTGGACTGGGTAAACCGTTGCGACAATATGCAAGGACATTCGGGCGAGCATATCCTTACCGGCATCCTCGCACAAACCTACGGGTACGAAAATGTCGGTTTCCACATGGGAGAAAGTTTTATCACCATCGACTTTAGCGGTCCGTTGACTGACGAGCAGGTACTCGATGCAGAACAGCGTGCCAATGAAATTGTCCGTGCAAATCTTCCAATACAAGAAAGCTTTCCAAACGATGAAGAACGTAAGACAATGCAATACCGCAGCAAGAAAGAACTGTCGGGTACCGTACGCATTATCACCATTCCGGGACTTGATGCCTGCGCCTGCTGCGGCACACATGTTACTGCAACCGGCGAGATCGGTTTGATTAAGATTCTCAACTTTACGAACCGAAAAAAGGGCGTCCGTTTGGAAGTGCTCTGCGGCAGAAAGGCAGTTCTTGCATACGAACAAGAGATGGCACAAGTACGGGCTATCTCCCGCTGCTTATCGGCAAAGCCATCCGAAGTGAAGGATGCGGTGGAAAAATTAAATGCCGAAAAAGCAAAGCTCCAGCAGCAGCTGCACGAGATGACTGAAAAATATCTAAAACAGAAAGCGGAGTCGGCGGCAGATACTGAGGGTGCACCTCTTTATTTTGAAGATAATCTCAGTATCGAATATCTACGCTCGTTCTGCAATCTGCTTTTAGCAACAGGAAAAATGCACACCTGTGCAGCATTATCAGCGGTTTCAGTTGACTCGGAAGAAGTGCAACCGACAGCATACAATTACGTCATCGTGAGTAATGCAATCGATTTAAAACTGCACATAAAAACATTAAACCAACAGCTCAACGGCCGCGGCGGTGGAAGCAGTCCGGCCATTCAAGGAACCTATTTTGCGGGGAAAGATCTTATTAAGGAAACACTTACCGACTTGTTGAGCAGGGCACGAGGATAGTATCCTGTATAACTAGATGAATCAGCCATAGGGGAGGAGCACTCTGAAAAAGAGATTAACACTATCATCATGGAAAGGCAGATTAACTGTCATTGCCGATAAGAATGAAGATGAAGAAATCATGGGAGAAAATAAGAGATGACAAAAATCTATAAACCCTTGTTTGCCGTACTCGTGATTTATATATTGTGCTTTATATTCCGATTTATAGAGTATTTTATTATTCGTACGGATCAAACATTTTGGGGAGAGGCATTTTTACACAAACTTTTAGGGATAGTTGTTTTATTCATAGCAGCTAAATTATATAACTTTAAAGTGCAAGATATCGGATTTAATAAAAATAGAGCTGTAAAATATACATTGATGGGATTGCTGTTTGGAATTTGTATATATGTATTAGCTTATAGTATAGAGATTGTTATAGCTGTTTCAAATAAAAATTTTCAATCATTACAATTATATGTCAGTTCTTATTCTGTAGATAAAAATATAGGAAATCAAACTTCACTACTCTTTTTTGTAATTTGTATTATCGGGAATATCATTAATGTGATTATGGAAGAAGGGATATTCAGAGGCCTGTTTACAAAAATGCTTGAGAAAAATCATACATTTTTTGTATCTGTGCTTATTACTTCTGTTTTGTTTGGATTATGGCATTTTATCGGACCTGTAAGAAACTATTTTGACGGCAGCAGCAGTATTGAAGGTATGTATGTAAATATTATTCTGTTGGTTACTGCTTCCGGATTTATCGGATTTAAATTTGCTTTATTAACAAAATTGACCGGCTCTATTTATATGGCAATGGGTGATCACTTTGTAAATAATACAATCATTAATATTTTTCATATTGTTTCTTCTACGGGGTGTGATGAATTGATATTTTTAAGAATTGCAATTGCCCAATCCGTGTCGTTTATAATTGTTCTATTTGTCTATCTGCATAAAAAAGATTGTAGGTAGTAAAGTCTCCACACGAATGAAGGAGCGCTGCATGTATACAAACGATGAAACATGGCAAAAACTTCAAGCGTTTTTACCCGAACGCAACAGGATAAGCATTTCATGCGCTCCTTCCGAAATGTTCAGCACATTCGACAGAACGAACATCCATCTCGACGTATACAACGAACATAGCAACAACGGTGTTACGCTCGTGCTGTTCCACGGTGTCGGCGGGAACGGCCGGCTCCTGTCGTTTATTGCAGCTCCTCTGGCAAAGCGCGGCTATAAGGTTGTCTGTCCGGATTTGCCGGGGTACAGCTATACCGAATACGAGGGCATACCGTCTTATAAAACATGGATCGACACCGGTGTGCACATTGTACGACAGGAATTACAGCGCTCCAAAAAGATTTTTGTACTGGGTTTGAGTGCAGGAGGCATGCTCGCATACAACGTTGCCTGCTTGGCTCATGGTGTTTCCGGCGTCATCGTTACCACCCTGTTAGATAATCGCTTAAAGCCGGTGCGTAACTATTCGGCAAAAAACAAATTGCAGGCGCGTATCGCTTTGCTGCTTTTACGTTTTATACCGAAGCAGATAAGGCACTTAAAAATTCCGGTAAAGGCGATAACGAATATGAAAGCAATCGTCAACAACGACCGGGTACTTTCTTTGTTGCTGCAGGATAAAAGGGGAGCAGGATCTTCCGTGCATCTTGGTTTGTTATGTTCGATGATGGAAAGCATTCCTGCCGTAGAGCCTGAAGCATTTGAAATTCCGCTTTTGCTTTGTCATCCTGAAAAAGATCGCTGGACACCCGAATGGATAAGCCGCCTTTTTTTTGATCGCGTACGGAGTCCAAAACAACTATGCACGCTTAAAAACGCGGGGCATTTTCCGATTGAACAGCCGGGTATTGCACAGCTTGAAGAAGCAATTATTTCCTTTATAAACAAAACGCTACAAGAAAGGTAAAACTATGAACATACAAGATTTTTTGAACGCAGTATTAAAACAGGATGCCGAGCGCTTACGCACTTACTTTTCCGATTCGGCATATATCAACTGGCATTGTACTAATGAGCATTTCACGGTTAAGCTTTTTTGCGATAGGTTACTGCGTATTGTACAAACTATCGCAAGATGCACCGAAGTGTTGATTACGCATTTGCTATCCTTTTTACAAAAGGCAGTGTTTCAAATGTTTTATTTTCCAGCATACTGATTAAACGGCATGCGGTACCGGTTGGGCGGTTTGTTCCTTTTTCCCATGCTTCTACCGTCTTGAGTGAAACACCCATGTAATTTGCAAACAAAACCTGTGTCATCCCAACGGAATTTCTTATGTGTTTTATTTCAATATTATTATATTTTTTTATAGGTTGAATTTCATATACGGTTTTACGACCTTTTAATTCCCCCCGTTCAATAGCCACTGCTTCATTTAAGCCAGTCATTAGACTATCAAAAAATTCACTCATGTTCTTTCCTCCAATTCCTTGCAGCTTCTATTTTTAAAATACCGATAACTTTTTTAACTGCATTTTTTTCCGCATCGGTTAGGTTTGATTGTTCTTCTTTTGAAAATACTTAAATCAGATATGTTTTTGCAAAAGTTGCAAAATCAACATAGCAAACTCTGGAACTTCCGCTTTTACCTCTGCCCTGAAAAGCAAAACGGATTTTTTCAAACCGCCTGTTCCAACCATTATATCGCCTGCCTCCGGATTTTTAAGAAGGAATTGCTGTAATTCAGCTAAATCATCATCAGTAAATCCTAGTGCAAACCATTTTTTCGTAAACGATGGAGTTTCTATAAATTCCCTTTTCATCTTACACTTTACAATATACCCTATAAAATAGGGTGTTGTCAACCATTCGGGAACCTCTAAAACCCGCAAGTCTATCTCGTCTTATTCTGTAGGGAAATGCATTAAGTTGTCCGTTTGCCAAACCGGAATCGTTTTTAGAGATGTCCTATCATCCATTATTGACTCTTTACTCTCTTTTTCATACCATCATTATCTCGTTCTAATAGATTCTAACAGAGCATATTCTGTTACACTGGCTATCTCCGGTAGTGTTGCACAAAGATTGATCCTCAACACACACAAAGCACACTGTAGCGGGAACACATGAGGTATGCACCATAATGCTTATTTTGATACGGCATGCACACGTGCTTTTTAATTGGGAAAAGAAATATACGGCCGAGGGCTTTGCTCAGGCACAGGCTGAGTATGATGAAGCACCGATAGAACGGATCAACGATTCACAGCTTCGGTCTATCAGAGATGAATTGCCGGAGCATTTTGAACTTTATACGAGTACCTTAAAAAGAAGTATTGACACGGCAGCACTGCTCTTTCCTGATAAAACACCGATGCGGTTGCCGGAGCTTTCGGAAATACCGATTTATCCGTATCGAGATTCTGATAAGCCGCTTTCGCTCTGGCGATGGCTATTCTGGGGACGGGTGCAGTGGTTTCGCAACAATCCGCGGCAGGAAAGAACAAAGCGGATGGTCGAACATGAAGTCGAAGCATTGATGTCTTTAATGGAAAACAAAAATGCGGTGATTGTAGGTCACGGATTTCAGATGCGGACAATGCTGAGCATATTAGCACGGCGCTATCCCGTTCAAAAACCGATGCACATAAAAAATTTAGACATAGTGAAATGTTTTGTTTATGAGAAGCAATGACGGAGTTCCGCCTCAGTGGAGATTTGAGAAACGAAAGAGAAGAAAAAATTGTAAGCAAATTGAATATTCGGACTGAAAGATAGCGAAAAGAATGTTTTTAAGTATAATTAAGATAAATCATTTTAGTAATGGAGGTCATTATGTACGAAACTTTTTTTGAGCAAATAAAAACAGTGCCGCGGGAATATCTTGCAGATATAGAAAATTATGTCCAGTATATTTTATATCGATACAAACAAAATGTCGAAAAACATTCGCAACAAGATTTATCAAAATATTTTGGCAGTATAAAAATACAGCATGATGCTCTTAGAATGCAAAAGGAAATGCGAGATGAGTGGAATTGACTACATGGCTGATACAAATGCCCTGATTTATCTTCTTTCCGGCGATTCCTGTATGAAACCCTATTTGGCAAGTTATATAGGTGTTTCCGTCTAAGGATGCCGAAGTTAACCGATGAGTTTACCTTGCGGCAAACATCACAGATTGTATGTGCACTTTTCGTGCATCAATGCATCATTTTTCGAGAATTGATATTCTCTCAACTGCTGTATTTCAAAGGAATGTTTTATGTGGAACTCATTTATTACTATTGAAGATGATCGTTTTGGTCTAAAGACCATAGCACATTGTGTTATCGGCATTATTCTGTTTATTATTGCAAATATTGCTGCAGCAATATTATCAAACGTTTTGTCGAATATTATTACTGTTCATAGTATTATTATCATCATAAACTGTTGTTTTAATATTCTATTTTTTCTCTTGTTGATATCGCTCTATATCCGGAAAGGGTTAAAAAAACGATTGGATTTTTTCCGGATAAATAATGTAAAACCGTCAAAATTATTTATTCTTATTTCAATTATTTTACCCGGTTGTGTTATAGGATTTTATTATTTTTTTCTAAGCGGTACATTATCGGTTAATAACATAAAGATATATGAAAAGATATGCTTTGCTGTCAGTATAGGATTATCTGCAGGAGTTTGCGAAGAAATACTTTTCCGCGGATATATAATGAAGTTGGTAGAAATACGATGGAATAAAAAAGTTTCCGCATTTGTACCGTCTGCATTATTTGCCCTTCTTCATATATCAGGCAGCATGAGCATAATCGATATCCTGCAATTGTTACTTGCCGGTATAACAGTCGGTGTAATGTTCTCATCCGTTACATATGCAAAAGATACGGTAAACAACTCAATAGTAATACATGGAGTATGGAATTTTTTCATTCTCGGTATTATCGGTATTTCAGTAAAACCGAATACTACTCCCTTAGTATCCTACGTCATTCGCAGCGAAAATATGTGGATAACAGGCGGTACATTTGGCATAGAAAGCGGATTACCTGCAATCATTGGATATTGCATTGTTATTTTATTCGCTGTATTGAGCAAGCATAAAATTGAGGAATAGATTAATATGGAGCATTTTATGAACACACATCAAAATTATCAGGACGCAAATGCGGCGGTGATCGACCGTTGGATTACAGAAGGCTGGGAATGGGGTAAGCCCGTTGATCACGAAACGTATATCAATGCACAAAACGGACAATGGTCTGTAGTATTGACGCCGACAAAAGCGGTACCGCGTAAATGGTTCGGTGATTTAAAAGGAAAAAAGCTGTTAGGACTTGCGTCGGGAGGCGGGCAGCAAATGCCGATTTTTACCGCAGCCGGAGCGGAATGCACGATACTTGACTACTCTGAAAAACAGCTTGAATCTGAGCGAATTGTTGCCGAGCGTGAAGGCTATCGAATTAACATTATACGTGCAGATATGTCAAAACCGCTGCCCTTTGCCGATGCATCCTTCGATATTATTTTCCATCCGGTAAGCAACTGCTATATCGAAAAAGTTGAACCGGTGTTTGCCGAATGTTTCCGGATACTCAAAAAAGGCGGTGTGTTACTGTGCGGACTTGATACCGGTATCAATTATATTGTCGATCAAAAAGAAGAGAAAATTATCAACGCACTTCCGTTTAATCCGCTCGTTTACGAAGCGCACCGCAAACAGCTTGAAGAAGCGGACTGTGGATGGCAATTTTCTCATACAGTAAGCGAACAAATCGGCGGACAACTGCGCGCAGGTTTCACGCTCACCGATATATACGAAGACACGAACGGAGAAGGACGCTTGCACGAATTGCATATCCCATCGTTTATTGCAACACGTGCGGTGAAATAAGAAGGATCCGTTGTGTCGTTTATAAAAAAATATTATTGAGGTGATCATGGTATTAAGAAAATATGAAGCGCAAGATTCAAAAATCATTTGCAGCTGGATTCAGGATGCAAAGCAGCTTTATCAATGGTCTGCCGACAGAATAGGGCGGTTTCCACTGAATGGCAATGAGTTAAATGAATACTATGGTTCGATGAACGGTACACAGCCTATCATTCCTCTTTGTGCCATTGACGGATGCAGCGTAATCGGTCATTTGTTTATCCGATATCCAAATAAAGACGATAAAACGCTCGTGCGATTCGGGTTTATTATACTTTCGCCTGAAAGCAGGGGAAAGGGAAGCGGAAAGAAAATGGTAGAGCTTGCAATAGAATATGCAAAGACCGTTTTGTATGCTTCAAAAATAACATTGGGAGTGTTTACGAATAATGAGCGTGCACGGCATTGTTATGAAGCCACCGGTTTTCAACCAACAGAAAAAGTTATAACCTATATGATGCCGGATTGCGCATGGGAATGTATTGAAATGGAATTGAATATCTAACTTTGAGGCTGGTTATGAACATACAAGATTTTTTGAACGCAGTATTAAAACAAGATACCGAACAATTACGTACTTACTTTTCCGATTCCGCATATATCAACTGGCATTGTACCAATGAGCATTTCACGGTTGAAGAATACATACAAGCAAATTGCGAGTATCCGGGAACATGGGATGGAACAATCGAAAGGATAGAACAAACCGATGATTTAATTATCACCGCTGTCAACGTATACAGTGTCGATAGAACAAGTTCTTTTCATGTGGTATCGTTTATAAAATTAAAAGATGATAAAATAATTGCGATGGATGAATATTGGGAAGACGATGGAGTCCCACCGCAGTGGAGATTGGAGAAACGGCTCGGGAGAAAAATCATAACTAAAGGATAATTATGGCATCGAGTAAAACATATTTAGACTTCATTTTGGAGCAGTTATCTGAATTGCAAGACATACGCTATCGCGCAATGATGGGAGAATTTATCATTTACTATCGAGATAAAATTGTGGGCGGTATCTACGATGACCGCTTACTGGTAAAAGCGGTTCCGTCGGCAATTGCGTATATGCCGAACGCTTCCTACGAATTGCCGTATCAAGGCGCAAAAGAAATGCTTTTAGTAGACGAAGTCGATGACAAAGCATTTATAACGGGCTTGTTTAATGCAATGTATGATGAATTACCGGCGCCGAAAATGAAACAAAAAAATAGCACAACGGGGCGGCAACATTGCAGGATGTACACGAAAAGAAATCGAAACAGAAACCGGTAAGCCGGTCATCAGCCCGAAAAACGCAATTGATTTTTCAAAATTGATAGACGATGTGGCAAAAGCCGTATCGGAGAAGGGCGAGAAATAATTTATAATACGATAATTACTCATTGAATGAAGGAATACAGCATACATGATAACACTACAAGATATTTCTTTTTCATATCCGGATTCTGCGGAGACATTATTCGACGGATTCTCCGCAGCGCTTGGAGGAACATCCCATTGGACATGTATTACCGGTGCAAATGGCTGCGGAAAAACGACATTACTCAAATTAATCGCAGGGATGCTTCCGCCGCTTTCAGGGATAATTAAATGCGAATCGGCAGTATACTGTGCGCAAAACAGTACGGAACTGCCCGATACTGCGTATACATTGTTCTGGGATGCGGATAACGAAGTGCGTCGCTTTTTCTCGCTGCTTAATATTACGGCAAAACAGCTTGAACGCTGGGAAACGCTTTCGGGCGGAGAAAAGAAGCGGCTGCAAATTGCCTGTGCTTTAGCGGAGCGTCCTTCGGTTCTGCTGCTTGACGAACCGACCAATCACTTGGATGCCGTTTCAAAAGAGCTCATTATAAATGCCTTAAAACTGTTTACCGGCACAGGGCTCATTGTCAGTCATGACCGCGCCTTTGCCGATTCATTATGTACCGCTACCTTCTACTTATATCGGGAATCGGCAGCGTTCGCAGACGGAGCCGATTCAATCAGAGGTAAGCTCTATGCTGCGAATGTAAGTACAGCGCTTGAACTTTGGGACACAGAGCGAGCTTCCTGCCTTTCGGAGTGGCATAAAGCGGATGCAGGGGTTTCAAAAGCAAAAGCACTTTCCGATATGTGGCAGCGCGAGGCAGAACATTCTAAGAACCGCCTGAGGAATGTGTACGGCGGCAAAGACCACGATGCAGCACAAAAAATCCGCCTTGCCATTGTTACCGGTAAAGACCGTACGCCGGGCACCGTAAAAAAATGTTTTGACAGCCGCCGTGAACAAGCCGAAAAACGCCGCGATACTCAAGCAAAACCGCTGAACCGTAAGGAAGGGTTTTCACCGGCGCAAGCAGACACGTCAGTGTTCATTCCAAAGGTACTCATACACCTGCCGCCTCAAATCATCAGTGCAGGAGAAGATGGCAGTTATACCTTGCAGATTCCCGAATTGACGGTGCAAAAGCAGTCCCGCATTGCGCTGACGGGAGCCAACGGAACAGGAAAGACATTGCTTGCACATACAATATTAAACCGGATACGGGAAGCTGATCTGCAAAAGAAAAGCGATGGAGAAAGTCTTTCATCTTATCTGCCGCAGGAAATTCCGAAAGCAGAAGAACAAGCAGTGTTAGCACACTTCTTCTCGCTCGATAAAGAACTGCGAAGTGAAATTCTTTCTACGGTGTACCGCATGGGATCGAATCCCAAAGCGCTGCTTACCTTTACTGACAGCAAACGGGTCAGTCCCGGCGAACTTCGCAAGCTCATGATTGCACTTGCAATGTCAAACCAACTCAAAGTTCTTATTTTGGACGAACCGACCAATCACTTGGATATTCTTTCTGTTAGACTTCTCGAAACTGCCCTTGCAAAAATATCATGCGCACTCATTATCATCAGCCATGACAGTGTTTTCCTGCAAAATTGCAACTGCACGGAATTATGGCGGATTATCAAAACCGGCAGTTGCGGAATGTTGGAACGGATAGATAATCCCTATCCTTGCAGCTGTAACGCAGGCTCTTGCTTGGTAAATCCGTGAATGGTTTTAAGCGCAGCAAGCGGTCCGATAAGCGAAATAGCTAATAAGGTTGAAAGGGCGCACAACAGTATCCACAAAACCGGCGGCGTAAGAAAGGGCATTTTAAGACCGGCGATAATTGCCTGATTAAACAAGAGGACAATTAAGCAGGATAGTACCGTCCCAATTCCCGCACCTGATGCACTGATGATAAACGCTTCGGCAGAAGCAAGCTGCGCAAGTTTTTTCTTTGTACCGCCGATAATCCGCAGCATTCCGAATTCTTCTTTCCGCTCATGGAATATCGAAGAAAACGACACCGCAAGTACAATGAACGACAAGAGCCAGAGCAGAGCAAGCAGCACATAAATATACACATTGAGGTTTACGATACTTGCGGAAATATTGGTCATCATCAGCTTGGAAATAAGAGGATAAATCTGTTCGCCTTCAAACTCAGTGAGGATGCGCTGAGCGACTGTTTTGACATCGGCATTCGGTTTGATCCGCACCATAACGCTGGAGATAAGATCCTCGTCGTGCGCAACAGGATGTTCCATAATCCGCTCATATTCTTTTGCAAGCCGCTTTGCATTTTCAATCGTCATAAACACGGAATTGTCGAAGCCCATACCGGTTTTCGCGAGCCGCCCCGTAATCACAAAAGGCTGATTAAAAAACTTAACCTCGGAATGCGTATCCCCGACAATGTTACTGCCCACGACAATCTGGTTATCGGTAAGCGGTAACCGAATTTGTCTTTCGAGCCACGGCTTGATATTAAAATCGGAATCAAAGTCGATGCCGATTACCTGCAACGGAAACGAACAGCATCCGGCGGAAAGAGTTGCGATAAAAAGCTGCGGAGAAGCGAGATCAACACCTTCAATCTTTTTAAGGCGGTCTACAACCTCGGACTTAAAGTAAAAGCTGTTCGGTTCACCCCGCAGCAGTGCGCTTTCGATTTTTGAATCATACCCCTGCGGCACGACAATGATGTCTGCACCCAGCCGGTTCGACAGCGACTGCATTCCGCCGTTCAGACTCTTGACTAAAAAGCTGCCTGCAAAAAGACTGAACGCCAACACCGCAGTCAGCACAATCAAACTCACCGTCCTAAACGGCTTGCGTTTAAGGTTCTGTTTCGCAAGTTCGATAACCGTTAATTTTTTGACCGGTTCGGAAACTGCCATCGTTACTACTCTGCCTTTGCCTGTTTAAGCGCAATACCGACTACGTTCTCAAACAGTTCATAAGATACAGTCGCTCCGGCAATCGCATCCACTTTATCAAGCTGCTGCGTTTCAACCAGTTTCGGTCCGTACTTTTCGGCATTCTTAATTGCGTTCTGCGCAATTTTATATAAACCGGCATTCTTAATCACTCCGTCGGTTTTGCCGTAGTTCTCGCCTTTCAGCGTTCCGTCCTTCTCGTAGGACAGAAATTCGCAGTCGGTAATTTTACCGTCTTTAACGGTTATCGTTACCTCGGCATTTCCGCCCCAATCGTCTTTAATACCGGAAACCGCTTTGTAAACGCCATCCTTATACCGTACCGTAGGTTGTACAGCTTGTGCCGATTGTCCGGCCTGCTGCGCTGCACCTTCATTTTTACTACACCCTGCAAAACAAAACGCTGCAAGTGCCAATGTAATTGTGAACATACACAAAGTTGTTTTTTTCATTCTTTACTTCCTTATTTGTATGAAATTTTCTTTAAACCTTCGTCTAATTTATGTTAGAAAAAGGGAAAGACACATCAGGCTCTTGTTGTTAAAAACGCATCTGATGTATTTTTCCCTGCACATCTTATTTTTGCAGCACAGGCCGTGTTCTGCTCATTTTTTCGATGCGCGCGATTTTTCCGTGCTCAAGTACAACCATCCGTTCCGCCTGATCGGCAACCTCGGGGTCGTGAGTAACAACGATAATGGTACTGCCGGTATTGTGCAGCTTTTCAAAAATCTCCATAACCAACCGCTCGTTTTTTTCATCGAGGTTGCCGGTCGGTTCGTCCGCAAGCAGGAGCTTAGGGTGATTGATGAGCGCGCGGGCAATACACACGCGCTGCTGCTCTCCGCCCGACAGCTGATTGGGTAAGTGCTTTGCCCGCTCCTTTAAGCCGACGCTCGCAAGCGCTTCCATCGCCTCTTCTTCATCGGGCATACTGTGGTAATACTGCGCCATCATCACGTTTTCAAGCGCGGTAAGATAGTTGACGAGGTGGAATTGCTGAAAGACCAAGCCGATGGTATCCCGCCGTACGACCGTTAATTCCTTCGAGGATAATTTTGAAATATCCTGCCCCGCAAGCTCAATCTTGCCGAGCGACGGCTTATCCATACAGCCGATGATGTTCATCAGCGTCGTTTTACCGGAACCGGACGGTCCCATAATCGACAGCCACTCGCCTTCTTCTACGTTTAAGTTTATGTTGTCTAAGGCTTTTAAGTCGCCGTAAATCTTTGAAATTCCGCTCAATGTTAAAATATCCATATAATCCTCCTTTGCTACTCCCCGCGTAAAACCAAAGCGGGGTCGATGTCTACCGTGGCGCGTACCGGGAATAAACAGGAAACAATCGTGATGATAATCGAGGCGATTACCGTAAACGGCGCGAGCTGTACCGGAAACGAAACCTCGCGGGCGAATACGCTGATACTCACGTTGTCCGCAAACACATAGCCTAATACCACGCCCAAGATACCGCCGATCAAACCGAGCATCACCGCTTCGCCCATAAAGTCTTTCACAACACTGCTGTTCGAAGCGCCGAGCGCTTTTTTAAGTCCGATTTCTTTTCTGCGTTCTGCGACAACCGCCATCATCGTCGTCGTTACGCAGATCATCGTTAAGAACAACACAATGATGGTAACAATCCACACGAGTGCTTGCAGCTTGCTCAAAACTACATCCTGAGATTCCGTTACACGTTTTACAAGCCGCGGCGTAATACCGTTCACCTGCTTCGACACCATATCGGCTATCGATTTAAGGTATTCCTGATTGCCGTCGATGCTGCATTCGATAACATCAAACTGATCATCGTACCCGATAATACCTTTGATGTCCTCAAGGCTCATAAAGATAAATTCTTCTTCTACACCGCCGGTGGTAACAATACCCGACACCGTACATTCGTTGACGGTAACATCGCCGTTTGCCTTCGGCGTATTGACGATAAAGGTATCGCCGACCGACAATTCGATATTGCGGCTTATTTCGTGCCCGATCAGCACTTCCTTTTTATTGTGCGGCCAGTCCCCGCGGATAAGCCAATACGGACTGTTATTCCGTGCATTTTCCAAATCGGTCGCGGCAATCATGTACGGCTGTTCGTTTACCTTTGCCGACTGATAAATATACGGCGCAAACCCGACCAGCTTCTCAGAATCGATTACCTGCTTAATAGCGTCGATTTGCTCCTGCGTAATCTTGGATTCGCTTTCCGCCGGAAGGAATATCACATTTGCGCCGTATGAGCGGAATACCGTCCCCATCTGACGCGGAATATCATAGTAAATAGTCAGTAAGCCCGACAGCACCGTAGAACCGATTGCGATTGCCAACAACGCGACAAGCATCCGCGACCGGCGACGTATCAGCGAACTTGTAATCATCTTTAAATACATTCTATTTCTTGTCATAATAGTTCACTCCCGTATCCGCTCTTTCCGCTTTCGGCGTGCATTTTATTTTCCATGCAGCACCTCCGTAGGGTTGAGTTTAAGCAAATACCGTACCGAAGGCAGACTGCCGAGCAGGGTAATAAGGAAGATGATAAGCACGACAATCGGAATCACCATCGGTGCGGGAGGAATAGCCGAACCGAATACACTCCGTCCGATAATCTGCGTCAGACCCAAACCTGCAAAGTAGCCGATTGTTCCGCCGATTAATCCGATAATCATAATCTCCGTCAGTACCGATACGGTAACCGCTGTATTACTCGCACCGATCGCTTTCTTTAAACCGATTTCCGCGCGTCTGTCCATCACGCTTGCCGTTACAAGGTTGGAAATCCCCAATGCGGAAGCGAGCAAGCTCAAAATTGTGATTAAGAGCATCAGCAGCGTGGTCTTATTTAAAATCGCCCCTTCGGATTCGGCAACCTGCCGCACCGGTTTTGCAACGGCATCGGTAATCACTTCCTGAATCTGATAGCAGATACTGCTGACATACGCGGTGCAGTACCATACCTCCATCTCTTTGATGGTTAAACTCAAAGGGTTCCGCGCGGCCTTTCGTGCGAGGTCGTTATCGGGCGTCGTAAGGGCGCTTACCTCGATACTTTCACATACATCGGTTTTTCCTAACAGGCGCTGCGCCGTATGAATAGTCGTAAAGATGTACTCATCCTCGTTGCTGCCCGAATTGAATATACCGGAAACAGTCAACGATGCGGTTCCGGCAGGGCCTGTTACTTCGATTACATCACCGACATGAATGGCATTACGCCCCGCAAAAAGGCTGCCGATCATACAGCTGGAATCATCGGTATCGGAAGCCCATGCACCGGTTACTTCCCACCACGTTCGCATCCGCCGGATACCGGTAATAACTTCCTGTCCGGTGTGCAAGTCTATTTTATAATCGAACCATGTACCGGTCAGACGGACGGGCTTATTTTGGCCCTTATATTCAACGGACACGTTTAAAAACGGAGCATAGTCAACAACATTGTACGCCCAAAATATAGTCTTAATTTTATACAGCTCATCCTCGCGTAAATACTTTTTGGTACTCCCCGACTCTACTCCGTAAATATCATCGAGAAGCGAGGCCTCTTTATGCACGACATTGATATTCGCTCCGTAGGTTTTCAGCTCCTGATTTACCTTATCCCCTACTCCGAGCATCGTATTGAGCATTGCGCTTGAAAGACTCGCACCCAGCGCAATGGTAAACGCAATCATCGCCATCTTCCCTTTCTGACGGAAGAGGGAACCGGCTATCATTCTCCAAAACATAATTGCTATCGAACCTCCATCTGGATATTCCTATTTAAAGCGGTGCGCTTCCGCTTCAAGATCGGCTATCTTTATCTTGATCTTTTCATCGTGGATGATATACGCAACCGGCACAGGGTTACATCCGCCCGGGAAGCCGATAGTTCCCTTGTTCATCACGACATCGCAGAGTTTACAGATAACCTCCCCGTTCCGTTCAAAATATCCGGTAGGACCGCAGATATCGCACGCATCAAGTCCTACGCCATAAGAGCCTTCGCTCTTTTTAATGGCAATAAACCGGACTTCAATCCCCTGCTCCGAAGTATACGCATACCGGTGCAGCTTATCATCTTCCAATTCCGAAATAGGAATCATCGCCATACCGTCGGCAATCGTATAATTTTCCGGCGGCGAAAGCGGAACTTCTCGGTCGACATAGTGCCGCAACACAGACAGAGATAAAACCGAACCGATCAGCAAGACCAGCGAAAATTTCGCCCACCGGCGTGCGTTGCGCTTTTGCGCTTTCAGTTTCCGCAGTTCCGCATTGTTGTGATATGTTTCCGTAATTGTCCGGTTCTTCCGCCAGAGGATAATCGGCGGAATCATAATGAATAGGATAATTGCAAAGGTAAAGAAATTTCCGTGGTTTACGACCGCGGCAATGAATGCAAAGATAAAGTCGTTGCGAGGAATAATCCCCAACGAATAGAGGCGCTGTAAAATAACAACCACCTGCGTAACACCAAAAATGCAAAGCGCTCCGGCAACCGATACCTTGAGTTCTATGGCCGATAATTTAATCAACGTTTTATAGATCGCTAAACCGGCGCACAGCATACACACAATACCGAGTACATAGCCTATCAGTCTGAATAAGACAATCGTACTTACTGCGCTCTCGCCGTAATTTACCAATGTGGTTGCCAGCATGATAATAACGGGAAGATAGTAAAACAGCATCGAAGCTGCATATAAGAAAATTGCCGCACTAAAAAGATTTTCATATATATGTGCTATCTTTCGTTTAAGATTGGGTGAAATAAAAAGCAGGATGAGTAAAAAGAGAAGTGCGATGGTAACAGGAACCATGCACCAAAAAGCGAAACGTGTTCTATTTATATAGTTGGGAATTGATCTAAGAATTGCTGAAACAATACTGCCGGCAAAGCCCAGCAGCATACTTATTAAAACAACAAGCCGTTTTTTTTTTGGGATTCTTCCGTTCTCTCGGACTCTTGAGTTTTAAATGAAGCAAATACAACGGCTAACACCAATGCAAAGGCGATACCTGCTTCAAAAACTCTTATATAAAATTTTAAGATGATACACCTCCAAGAAAAAACCGGCGGTAACCGCCACTCCTTCCCAAAATATACCTTTTAATAGGAGTATCTTGCAAAGAGAAAGAATAACGGTTACCGCTTAGTGTGGCAAAGCAGTTTCCAAGACAACCTGTCCCGAAACGGAAGTTTCCAAACAGGTTGATTGTAAGGCATACCGATTAACTATTTAAATGAACCGGCACCGCCTTAAAACTGCATACTGTTTACCACTGAGGTCCTTTCCATTCAAAATCTTTCCATTCGACAACGAGCGGTTCCGTCCAGAAACGGCCGGTAACACCGGTTTCTTTGTCAACGTGCAACAGGTAATCGTTACCCGGAGCTTTGATTTCGAATTTGACATTGTATTTGCCGAGACCTTCTTCGAACTTCATGTTTGCACCGTAGTGGGGGCCGTCATCGGCATTCATCGGCATAAATGCAACTTCCTGCACTTTGCTCGAGCCTTGCTTTTGAACATAAGCCTTAACATGAAGATACGGAACAAAGTCGCCTACGCCGTAACCAAGCACCTTACCCTCATCATTTGCGTGGATATCCGCTTCGATGTGGCAGTCAGCTTCGTTCTTGGAAAGGCTGTTTCCGGCAGGTTCCATGTCAACCGGCTGGAAGTAAACGCCACCGATGTGGAGCGGACCAACATCCTGTTCGTCCCCGATTGGGAACTCATCAAAACCTGCTGCCTCTTCTGCAGTCGGTGCAGGAGCCGCAGCTTTTTGCTCTGCGGCAGGTTTTGCCATTTCCTGCTTTTGCGCAGGTTTGTCACATGATGCAAGCACAAAAGCGATTGCAATCAGTGCAAAAAGAAAAGATACTGTTTTCTTCATTTTGAAACTATCCTCCTAAATAATATATCTTTATTTTCTTTTTGTTTCACATTCATTACAGCCTTGTAGGACACCAGTTATTTTCCACAATCCGGCAGCCCAAAAGCAGTTGTCATCGGCGATCTCAAAAACTTTGCTTTTGAGATCGCCCTATATTTTTTTACTTTTGCCCAATCCTCGCCTTTTCAGCTTCAATTTGAGCACGCTGTTGTTTATTCTTTTTTGCATACACAACAGACATTGTGATAATCACCGCAAGCACGATAATCTGCGGGATGAGACTTTCATACGTTGCATAAATACCGAGGAAGTCCATTTCAAAACTCATCCACGGAATAACGGTCTTATTGACAACACCGGCAGCTTGCAGTTCCGACACACCTTTTCCGGTAAACGAAAAGCACATCGCATACATCAATATACTGGTAACCAAGAAGAAAGGCTTTAATGGCAACCGCACGGTTAAGAACCTAAATACTAGGAACACCGCAATCAAAACAACCGCTGACAGCACAATCGCCAAGATCATTGCATTCCTGCCGCTCGTTCCATGAACGGGAACGCCCTGGAAAAAGAGAATAAGCTCGGCGCCTTCACGCGCAACTGCAATAAAGGCCGCGAAAATTAAGACCCATTTATTTCCGGTAGAAACCGATGCTTCAACCTTCTTATGAATGTACCGCTCCCATGCTTCGGTTTCGGACTTTGAAAGCATCCAGTTACTGACATAGAACAACACGATAACTGCGACAAACATACCGATGCCTTCAAAAACTTCCTGAGCGATGCCGCTCTGTGCACCGGCAACAGCGCCGAACAAAAAGGCCAACAGAATACTTACCAAGATACCGCCCAACGCACCGACATATACCGACATGATATATTTCTTTTTCCCCGTTTTTACAAGATAGGCGATAATAGCGGCGATAACAAGGATTGCTTCCAAGCCTTCGCGGAGTACCAATACAAAACAGGAAATAAACGTTGCAACAACTGCCGATTGAGCGGTATTTGCAGTCTCGCTGCCGCTTTCGTCCAACGTGCCGTCAAGCTCGGCTGCATCATGGTAAAGCATTGCAATAAGCTTATCTTTATGCGCTTTTACCATCTCATTATCTTTATCGCTGTAGACGTTCCGGCGGTATTCGTAAAACGCATTTTCTACCGTTGTCTTACGCGCACCGGAAAGGTACCCCATCGTTATCTTTTCCATCCCTTTAGATTCATAAAATCTAAAGTACGCGACGTTCACTTCGTCATACGCTTCTTTGGATTTCCCTTGAGTATAAAGATCGTAGGCATTATTGAGGTGCACTTCCATCTTTTTTACAATTCCTGTCCACGAATCCAGCACCTCTTCGTCGTTTGCGGCATACAGTCCGCTAACCGGAATAAATATGAACGATAAAGCGAACAAAATTGCGGCAAAGGCATGTTTTTTATTCTGTGTAATATACATAAAGCCCTCAACTAATTAGCTAAAACTTACAAATATGCCGTTAGTATATCACTCATAAAAATAATGTCAAGGGTTAAGCACAGTTGACAAAAATATAAATTGCAATTCTTTGCCGTTTGCAGTACAATGCCGCCCATGCGTGCAACAAAAGCGATTATCCATCTGGATAATCTGAAACATAACATTACCCAAATCAAACAAACCCTTGCCCCGGAAACAAAGATATGTTTACCGGTTAAAGCTGATGCCTACGGACACGGAGCCATACGGACAGCGATTGCAGCCATCAGAGCAGGAGTTTCATACCTTGCCGTCGCTTCCGTACAGGAAGGTATAGAGCTTCGAGAGGCTGGCATTGTCGCCCCCATCATTTCGCTCAGTCTGCCGATTTTGGAAGAAATAGATTCTATTATAGACTATAAACTGGAACCGCTTGTTATCGATGAGGAATTCATCAATGAACTCAATCGCGCGGCCGATGCGCAAAAGAAAACCGTTGCGGTACATCTTAAAATAGATACCGGTATGAGCAGGATAGGCTGCAAGCCGTCGGAAGCGGTAAAACTGGCGACCCAAATTGTGCGGGCAAAAAATTTACGGTTGCAAGGCGTTGCAACCCACTTTGCCGTTGCGGATTCCGATTCGGAATCCGACCGCGCTTTTACAAAAGATCAGCTGGAACGTTTTAGCGATGCCGTCGAAGCAATCAGACAGACAGGCATACACATCCCGCTCGTTCATGCCGCCAACTCAGGCGCGGTGCAGATGATGCCCGAAGCTCGGTTTGATATGGTTCGCCCCGGACTCCTCGCCTATGGCTACCTGCCCTTACAGGATACGGCAACGGCTATCGACGTAAAACCCGTTATGGAACTGGTAACGCAGGTAGTGCTGATAAAACAGATACGCGCGGGCACCTGCGTTTCCTACGGGCGCAACTGGACAGCTCCTCAGGATACCTATATCGCAACCCTCCCGATCGGATATGCAGACGGTTTACGCCGCGCACTTTCGCCCGGACTAAAAGTACGCATCGGCAACGAATTCTTTCCGATTATCGGTAGAATATGTATGGATCAATGCATGGTTGACCTCGGCGCGCACCCGTGGGTACAACGGTGGGATGAGGTGTGCATATTCGGCCCCAACCCTCAGGACAACAGCGCACAAACACTGGCAGACATTGCAGGCACTATTCCCTACGAAATCACCTGCGGTATCCACAAGCGTGTTCCCCGTGTCTTTGTGAACGAAAGCCGATAAGCAGCCGCGCCCTATAGCCTATCTTCGGTTAGTGTCCCGCATCCCAATGATTAAAAAAATAGGATATGTTTTTACGGCGCCATCGATAATCTTTTGCTCAGTATATACGGTTTTGTTACAAATAACGTGAATACCGCTCTTACGAGCCGCATTCATAACCGCATCACGGTCTATTCCGTTATGAGGCGCCGTATTGGGGTAATGGAAACTCCCATCTTCAAGATCGAGATCCGAAAGGCAGAGATATCCGCCCTCGGCAACATGTGAAGCCAAGCCGCAAACCGTTTTTTCTATATCGTCAACATGATGGAGCGCCAACAGTGAAACAATAATATCGTATGCTTCCGTAACGGTATGCTCCGTTAAATCGATGGTCTTTACACTGCCGCTCCCAAGCGTTGCAGCTTTTTTGCACACCTGTTCGAGCATACCGGCGGAGATGTCGGCAAACGTTACTTCAACTGCACAATCAACAAAATGAAATCCGAGCAAGCCTGTCCCGCAACCGAAATCAAGCACCTTGTTGTAAGGCTGAGGGCATATCTCAGCGATAATTTTTCTATATATCTCTTCCGCCCTCAACACCCGCGTGCGGTGTGCATCCCATTGCTCTGCTTTTGAATCGAAAAATGCCGTATCCATATACTATTCGGAGCTCCGGCTATACGGCGGCTGTTCCTGCCGGAGGCAGATTCTTTTCCGCAAATGCTTTTCCAAGCAAAATAGGCACAATCATAGAAGAAACAATAATCAGCAAAATGACCGGTGCAAAATATTCAGCCTGAACCATGCCGACGGCAAGTCCCTTTTGAGCTACGATAAGGGCTACCTCACCGCGCACCATCATTCCCAGCCCTATCTGGAGCGATTCCTGTCGCTTAAAGCCCAAAGCCAAAGCCGAACCGCCGCATCCGATTATTTTTGCAATACAACCGACAAGCACAAAGGCGATCGAAAACCATATTAAGCTCATATTCAGTCCGCTTAAATCCGTTTTAAGTCCGATAGCAGTAAAAAAGAGAGGACTAAAAAACATATATGAATTGATATCTATTTTTTTCTCCATATAAGAGGCATCATGTAAATTGCAAAATACAACCCCTGCGACATACGCACCGGTGATATCAGCGATACCGAAGAAGCGTTCCGTACAATAGGAAAAAATCAACGCAACCCCCAACCCGTAAATCGAAATACGGTGGGTATGCGGATGCCGGTTATCATACCATTTAAAAATTCGGTAAATCAGGTACCCCACGACCAATGAAGCGCCAAAGAATGCTGCCGTTTTTATGATAAGTCCGAGGTAATCGCTCTTACCGGAACTTGCGCCGAGCACAACCGTTAATACAATAATACCAAAGACATCATCAATAATTGCAGCGCTGATAATTGTTTGCCCGACTTCCGAATTTATCTTGCCCAGCTCTTTCAATGCAACAACGGTAATACTGACCGAAGTTGCCGTTAAAATAGTACCGATGAATAGCGCTTGATAAAATAGCGGTGTCCCGAAGCCGTCAAAACCCCAAAAGCCCAACGCCATAACCGTACCTAAAACCAATGGTATGATAACACCGCAGGCAGCAATCACGGTTGATTTTATACCGGATTTTACAAGCGATTTTAAATTAGTACCCAATCCGGCGGAAAACATAATCAGAATAACGCCGATTTCTGACATATACTCGATAAATTGGTTGGTTCCAGCGTAGATAATATTCGGTTCGACGCCGCCGAAATTACGGAAAAAAGGCAGGTAGCGTAAGAAAAGCCCTGCAACAATTTCGCCGGCAACCTGCGGAATATTGAATTTTTTAGCAAGCAGACCAAGATACTTTGCAGCGATAATAATAATTCCGACGGAAAGGACAATTTGCAGTGCGATTTCTTCAATCGGTATTTCCTTAGCAGACATAAACAACTCCTTTATACCCGAAAGGGTATATTAAGGGCGCGTTGATTAATTCGCGTTCGGATTAACCAGTGGTTCCCTATTTTGAGGATTCATTATAGTAAAAAGGAAAAAGAACCGCAATATTTTACAGAAAAAGTTAAGCAAAAGATACAAATTTCCTTTATGCCCCGGAATTCCGAAAAAAAGGCTCATTTATCCACAGCCCGAAGTCCGCTGCCGTAATATTGACAATCATACAAAGATATATAAGAATACTTCACGGGTGATGAACATCCTTGTCATCACTCATGAAATATAACCACCGTCATCTGTGGCGGCGCTGAATAAAAGAAGGTGTACATGAAATCAAAAAAAGTTCCGTATGCGGGGCTGTTGTGTTCAATTCTTTTCCTTTTTACTGCCTGTAAGGACAATGCCTTTATTCGGCGAATGCAGGATATGGAGATGGGCGTCAAGAATCCGTCTTCTATACAAGAATTGGAATCGGCCATACAAAAGTATCAGGGAAAGATCAACGAAATCCTAACTATGGAACAGCGAGTCGGCATTTGGTACAAAATACTCGGCCGCCGGTACATGGATAAAAAGATGTACAAAAAAGCGATTGAATCCTTCCGCAATGCATTGGAATACTTCCCCGAAAATCAGCATGTGTTTTATCAAATCGGCGTATGTGCCGCTATTATCGCAAAAAGCACCCTCGATTACCCCAATATGAGCCTCGGCGAACGGCAAGCATATTTCGACCTGTCGGTCTCAGCCTATAAACGCGCCGTAGAGCTTGATCCAACCTATACACGGGCGGTATACGCACTGTCCGTACTCTATGTTTTTGAATTGAACCGGCCGGAGGATGCCATTACGATCATGGAACCGGTTGCCGCCCGCGAAAAAAAGCCGCTGGATTCCTTATTCATCCTTGGACGCGCCTATTACATGACCGGTCAATATGAAAAAGCGATTGCCGCCTACGACCGCATTATCAAAACGAGCGGAAGCGCCGAACAGCGCGCCGACGCCGAACGGAACAAAGCTTTCGTAGAAAATGCACGGCGCTAACGGTCAACAACTGCTCGGCAATAGAATTCGACAAAAACTATAATAATGAATACAAAAACCGATTCTGAAAAGCGGAAACTCTACATTGCGCTCTCTTATTGCTCTTTTCTAAAGGGCAGCGAGCGCCTTTTACTTGCCCGCACGCTTGACACTTTGCAAGCACTTACAGTAAGTTCAATAGATACGCTGAGCAGGCTGATACAGCGGACACTCCGCACACGCAGTTATAAGCCCGAACAGCTGCCGCAGGCAGTGGAAAAAGCTGAAGCGCTGATGAAGTATTGCCGAATCAACATGACGTTTTACGATGACGCCGACTTCCCTCCCCTGCTGCGGGAAATTCCCGATGCGCCTTTTTTGCTGTACTACCGCGGCGTCTTACCGCAGGCCGATACGCCCGCAGCGGCGATTGTCGGCACACGCCGCCCGACAGGAAACGGCATTAAGGCGGCACTGCAGCTGGGCACCGAATGCGGGCACGCCGGCATCCCCGTTCTTTCGGGGCTGGCACGCGGTATCGACACCTTTGCGCACCGGGGAGCCTTGGAAGGCGGCGGCCTCACGACGGCTGTACTCGCCTGCGGACTTGACCGGCTCTACCCGCAGAGCAATGCACGGCTCGCAGGCCGGATACTGGAAACGGGCGGGTGCATCCTCAGCGAATATGCGCCCGGGGAGCTGCCGCTTGCCTACCGCTTTCCGCAGCGTAACCGGATTATTTCGGGGTTAGCCCGCGCAACCGTTGTCGTCGAAGCGCCGGCGAAATCAGGGGCGCTTATTACGGCGGACTTTGCCCTTGAGCAAGGACGCGACGTATGCATATACGCCGGAATGCAGGATTCCGTACAGAATACCGGCTGCAAAAAACTTGCTGAGGACGGAGCGATTCCGGTAGAACATGCCGGCGACCTTTTACGCGAATGGGCACATCCGACCTTGCAGTATTTACAGAGAGAGCAGCACATACAACTACCTTTGTTTGAGAAAGGAGCACCATAATATGGCGAAGAAAACCGCAGCAAAAACGAAAAAAACAAACTTAATTATCGTAGAGTCTCCGGCAAAAGCAAAAACAATCGAAAAGTATTTAGGCAGCGGCTATACGGTTAAGGCTTCGATGGGGCACCTGATCGATCTGCCGAAGTCCCGTATCGCAATCGATATCGAACACGGCTTTCAGCCCGAATATATCACCGTGCGCGGCAGAGCTAAACTCTTAAAAGAGCTGCAGCAAGATGCAAAAAATGCTCAACACGTCTTTCTCGCAAGTGATAATGACCGCGAAGGGGAGGCAATCGCCTATCATCTGTGCAATGCGATACGGGAAAAATGCGAAGATGTGCCTATCAACCGTATCGTCTTTAACGAAATCACTCCGCAGGCGATTAAAACCGCCGTGCAGAATCCTATGGATATCGATGAGGCAAAGGTGAATGCGCAAAAAGCCCGCCGCGTACTCGACCGGCTTGTCGGCTACAACCTTTCTCCGCTGCTTTGGCAAAAAGTAAAGAACGGGCTTTCCGCGGGGCGGGTACAGTCGGTTGCGCTGCGCCTCATCTGCGAACGGGAAGCGGAGGTAGAAAGTTTTATCCCCGAAGAATTTTGGACACTGGAAGGAGCTTTTAAAAAGGGGAAAACAGCCTTTAACGCCCAACTCGCATTATATAACGGAGAAAAACCGGCGCTGAAGAACGAGCGGGAGGTACAGGCGATTATCGATGTATTGAGCGGAAAAGAGGCAACGGTTACCGATGTCAAAAGCACGCAAAAGACCATCAATCCGAAACCGCCGTTTACAACCTCCACGATGCAGCAAACGGCAGCAAATAGGCTCGGCTTTACCTCCCGTAAGACAATGCAGATTGCTCAACAGTTGTACGAAGGTATCGCCGTCGGCTCAAGCCGCGTCGGTTTAATCACCTATATGCGTACCGACTCGGTACGTATCTCCGATGTTGCTCTTACGGAAGTACGCAAATGGATCGGCGAGCAATATCCCGCCTACTTGCCGGAAAAACCCAATTTCTACAGCGTCGGAGCAAAAGCGCAGGATGCCCACGAAGGTATCCGCCCGACTTACGCTCATTATACGCCCGATTATCTGAAAGACTATCTCAACCGCGACCAACTGCGCCTCTATACCCTTATCTGGGAACGCTTTACCGCGAGCCAGATGACCGGTGCAAAGACCGAAACGCTCAGCTATGAAATTTCCGCAGGAGATGCCGTCTTTAGAACGGCTTCTACCAAGGTAACGGACAAAGGTTTCTATTCGGTGCTGAATCTCCTCCTTTCAAAAGAAGAAAAAGGCAAGGCATTACCGGCGTTAAAAACCGGCGACACCCTGACGGTAGACAGCCTGACACCCGAACAGCATTTTACGCAGGGGCCCGCCCGCTATACCGACGCAAGTATCGTTAAAATGCTGGAACAAAAAGGTATCGGGCGCCCCTCGACGTATGCGCCGATTATTTCGGTACTGCTCGACCGTTATTACGTTAACCGCTCCAATAAACAGCTTGTTCCCACTCAGCTCGGCAGAATAATCAACGATCTGTTAGTCGCAAACTTCAACGACGTAATCGACGTCAACTTTACCGCCGGTATGGAACAAAAGCTGGACGAAATAGAAGAACACAATGCCGACTGGTCAAAGATTATCGGCTCCTTTTATACCCCATTCATCACACAGGTGGATTCGGTGATGGCGCATTTAGGCAGTTTGAAAGGAAGCCTCGATGAGCCGACAAACTTTACCTGCGAAAAATGCGGCAAAAGAATGATGAAAAAGCTCGGCCGCTTCGGCTTTTTCTTGGCATGCGAAGGATTTCCGGAATGCCGCAATACCAAATCCATTCCATTGGCTAAATGCCCGCGTCCCGGATGCGGCGGCGACATCGTATCCCGGCGGGCAAAAGGGCGGGGCAAAGAATTCTTCGGTTGTACCAACTTTCCAACGTGTAATTTTATCTCTCATTTTAAGCCTATCAACTCGGCGTGCCCCAAATGCGGCTGGTTCATGGTTGAAAAATACGATAAAAAGAACGGAAGCTACAAAGCCTGTGTAAATCCCGATTGCGATTATCTTCATAGCGTTGTCGAAGGCATTGAAGACCGGGATATCGACTAGCCGATGAATACGGTCTTTGAAGACTACCTCGCCTACAGCGCAGGCGTGCGGCACTTTTCGGAAAAGACAATCGAGGCATACCGGAGCGACCTCAAGCTTTTTTCGGACTGGCTTGCGGACAATGAGCTGGCCTTTACCGAAGTTACGAAAACACAGATACGTGTCTTTGTTGCAGAGCTCGGTAACCGGCATTTTGCACCGGCAAGCATTAACCGAACCCTCTCCTGTGTGAGGGGCTTGTATCGCTATGCCCTGCAGAAAGGGCTCTGCTCCACGAACCCCGCCGCGGTTGTCCGCAACCTCAAACAGCCGGACAAGCTGCCCCGCTTCCTCTTTCCTGATGAAGCGGAACGCTTCTGTGAATTTCCCAAAGAAGCGGGCATTTTATGGTACGCCCGCGATGCAGCGATCTTTTCGTCGCTCTACTCTACCGGCTGCCGCGCGGCGGAGCTGCAAGGACTCAAAATAACGGATTTAAAGGGAGATTGCAGCTGGGCAATCGTACAAGGAAAAGGAAGCAAAGAACGCAAGGTGTTCTTTGCGGACTTTGCACGGGAAGCGGTACAGCGGTATTTGACGGAGCGGGCGGAACTGATTGCATACCTAAAAGAACAGGACGGCTTAAAAACTGCGATTGCCGAAGACGCGCTTTTTTTAAACTGCCGCGGCGGCGCGCTTACAACACAGGGCATCCGGTACATCATCAACCGATACACAGCCCTTCTCCCGAACTATAAAAAGCTGACGCCGCACGCTTTCCGGCACAGCTTTGCCTCGATGTTCATCACGCGCGGAGCAGACATACGGGTTGTGCAGGAACTGCTGGGACACAGCAATATCGCAACCACCCAACGCTACACCCACATCACGGCAGCCCAGCTCCAAGAGCTGTACCACAAAGCTCATCCGCACGGATAGCCCATCTTCTCTTTGCTTAATCGATAACAACAGAACCTTGGCGGAGCACGCGGGGAGTGCCGGAAGTCAAATCCACGAGAGTAGAAGGAAGCCCCTCAAGATTACCGTCATCGACAATTAACGAAACGGAATCCTCAAATTCGCGGCAAATCGCCTCTATATCGGTGAGGGGCGGGGTTCCCGAACGGTTAACACTCGTCGAATACACTGCATCTCCCGCTGCAGCAACGACACCGCGCAGCCAATCATCCGCGGGACAGCGAAATGCCTGTGTGCCCTGCCCTTTTAACGGCACGATAAGCGTCAGCGGTGCAGGCCACAGGTTCAAAATATGTTCGGGAATTTTTAGATCGGTATAGCGGTAAATATCCTCCGGTTCGGCGATGAGGGCGATAAACGGTTTATCTTCAGCTCTTCCTTTAATACGGGCAATTGCCTCGGCAGTCTTACCGATCAACCCGGAAAATCCGTAAATCGTATCGGTTGGAATAACCACGATATTTCCACGCCTGAGTTCCGCAGCGGCGGCATCCGCCGAATTAGACGCTTTTTTTTGAATACGCATTCTTTTTGCTCACAATCATCTCGCACATAATAACGATAATACTCATGGAAACGGCAATCGTTTTGCATACGGCATCCGGCAGATAGCGCGGAGCCTCTATCAGATACACGACACCGACATCCTCGGTGCGCTCCGCCGTCCCGGAAAAGTTCATCAATTTGATAAGCCGTTCGTTTTTTTGAACATAGCCCAATTCATGCGCATACACAGCGATGGTCTGAGGATCGGAAGACAAATTCGCGATACGAATATTCAGATCTTCCCCAATATCGGATAGAAGCTGTACGTGCTGCACAAGAGCTTCGTGCTGCCTTCTCAACTGCTGACATGCAAAAAAACCGCGTGCTCCAAAGCACATACTCAAAAAGCTATAAACAAACGCAAATACGAAGATCGGCGTAATAACTTTCAAATAAAATTTCATACTCGATTTTAATAACGGCAAAATAAATATTTTCTTGAATTTTATTCGAAATAAGGTACAATAGAAAGTTGAAGATACCGACTGAATCGGTAGGGGAGCACCTGTGAATGCCGGATTTTTTAGAAACTCTCGGCAAGACTTCCG
Source organism: Treponema sp. OMZ 855 (assembly GCF_024181145.1). Taxonomy (NCBI): domain Bacteria; kingdom Pseudomonadati; phylum Spirochaetota; class Spirochaetia; order Treponematales; family Treponemataceae; genus Treponema; species Treponema sp. OMZ 855. Next base: position 1,726,343 of record NZ_CP051194.1, read on the forward strand.
TTTATGTTACTTATGTTATATACAGGGTATGCCGATACATGATATAATGACACAGCCCTTTGTGGAGAAAGTTTATGGATAATTTTAACAAAACCGATGATTTATATGATCCTAATTTTTCTATAGACAGTAAAAGCACGGAAAAATTGGATATGTATGGTGTATGGCTTAAGAAAAAGAAAGATAGTAATGAACCGCTCGATTCAGACGATTCTCAATTTGTAAGTACTTCCGACATAGAACCGGATCAAGATAGCATAAATTTTGATGATGATTTCTCTTTTTCGGATATGGCTGCAGATACTGAAATACCAGAACTTGACGAGTTGAGTGATATAAATACTTCAACCGAAATACCGCTGGAAACGCCTGCACCTTCATATAGCGATAGTGATACTTCCGATATTGCGCTTGATGAAAACAGTTTTGAGTCGTTGGATTTGGATGACTTTTTGTCGGATGACTCCTCTGCAGAAACGGCGCCCAAAGAAAGCTCCGAAGCATTTGTTGAAGAAGAACCGATAGATCTTGATTTTACCGAAATTACCGACGATACCGAACAACATTCTAACACCAATGAACTTCCGGCAGGGCTCGAAAACTTCAGTGAAATTTCTCTTGAAGATTTTGAAGACGCAGCGCCGGCTGAAAGCTCCGGATCGGACGACGGTTTTGAGACAGTCGATGATTTTAACGATATCTTCGCAGACGACGCTTCCGAAACGCAAGAAGCCGGACACAGCGAACAAAAAGAAGAGACCGTTTTAGACATTGACGTTACAGCTGATGATGAAGGAGCAAAAGAGCAGCCGCTTTCGGCACTATCCTCACAGATTGTAGAAGATAATGCCGATATTTCGATTTTCGGTACGGAGACAGACGACAAATCTCCCCATACGGAAGAGCCGGCTTTCTTTGACGATGTTGAAGCTGTTAAAGAAGATTTACTTTCAACACAGCAGGTTACCGAACCTGAAGCAGAACCGGTGAAACCTGCTTTGGAAAAGGATTCAAAAGAAACTATGGATACAACAGCCGTACCTTTCCAACGCACCGCCGCTGAACAAGATAAAGCAACCGAATTACTGATGCAAATTGCTCACGAAATCAGCGATCTGAAAGCAGAGCTGAATAGCTTAAAAGCCGGTATGACGGCTCAAGCGAAAGTAACCTCCGAAGCACCGGTAAAAGACGCTGCTGCACATACGGAAAACAAAGCTGCCGATACGGAAAGTTCGGGCTTTTTCAGCGATGATGACACGGACGAAACGATTGCCCTCACCGGGGATGAGCTAAATAATATCCTTATTACTGCGGATTTCACTGAAGAGCGGAACGCCGAGGATGGAGAGCGGGCATCTGCCGATGAGGAAGCTCCGGCAGAAACAACCGAAACCTATGAAGTGCCGCCCGTACTTACAAAAGATATTGATCCGGAAATACAAGAAACAGCCTCTGCCGATCACGCTTTTGAAGACAGTATAGCGGAACCGGCTTCGGAAGAGACAAATAACGATTACAAACCTGAGGCGGAAGGGGAAAAACTCCTTGCATCCGATCCCGTCTTTAATGTAGACCCCACACCCATTACATCGCTGCCCGAAGATCTCAGTTACCTTGACGATCAATCGGAAGTTACGGATGAAGATATGGGGCTTATTGACGGAGATACGGAAGATCATCAAGAAATAGCCGAACTTGAAGATATTGAAGACGCTGAGTCTGTGGATGACGATGCCGATTTTGAAGATATCAATATAGAATCCTTCGATATTCCCACGGAACAGGAGATTGAAGTTCCCTCTGAAAACATGGAAGCGGTTGACAATGAAATACAGTCTTCTAAAGAAATGAAAGAAGAACGCACAATTCATGAACTTCAAAATGACGAAGATTTCCCGAACCCGTTTGACGATGATTCAGCTGCCGGCGAAGATTCGATAAAAGAAGCAATTATCGGAGAACCGTTTATCGCAGAAGTTCCTGCTATTGAATCGGAAGGCGAAGAAGCTCAATCTGGAGCCCATGAAGATACGTTCGAAGCATTGGACACCGCCGCTGAAGATGCAATTCCAGAGCTTGAATCGGAACCGGAAACCGAAAGCGTTCCCGAAGAACCGAAACAGGAAACATTGTTGCAAGCTGCGAGCAGAAAGCGGGAAACCATTTCTATTCCGTTGGAACTGAAAAACGAGATTAAATCGGTTCTTTCCTACATGGATCAACTGTTGGAAGCCTTGCCCGAAAAGAAGATTGAAGAGTTTGCCAAATCTGAATATTTTGAAACTTATAAACATCTTTTTGAAGAATTAGGCATTTCCTAATAACAGAAACTTCCTAGCGCCGCTATGCCCCCCTGCATAGCGGCTAATTGCTTTCATGCCTCCTTTTCGTCTCCATTCAAAATACAACCCTCACAAAGAAGCCGAACAGTTTGCTTCCGCTATTGAAGGCAATCCGTCGATTATTGTCATAACCGAGCCGGGAGAATCCTACCTTGCATCGGTACTGAAAGCAAAGTTTCCCTCTACAAAATGTATCGCAGTGCGGTATAACGAAACAGCTTTTGCCGATTCCGATACCCTCTGGGACGCCGTTTGGCGGCCGGGAAGCGGCAGTTTGCCTTTTTTCTTACTTTCACATATACCCGATGAAAAATTGGCCGGAACCCGCTTTATCAGCTGGAAGGCTGCCGATAAAGCTTTTCCCGATGCGGCGGATACAGTCTGGAAAAATATTCGAAATACAATCGATATGCTGACGAGCATCATGCATACCCGTTCATTCTTTGGAAATAAGTGGCTTCAAAACACGATCAATAACTTTATCGGGCTTGAGCAGCCTGCAGCGCTGCAATTCGGAACACAGGATTTTATCTTAGCCGGGGCAGGCCCAAGCTTAGAACAGCTGACCGCAGCACAGGCTGCCCCCTACTCTATCCTTGCAGTATCATCGGCTTGTGCAGCGCTGACGGCGCGGGATATCCCGATAGACCTCTGCATCAGTACTGACGCCGGCTATTGGGCATTGCCTCATTTTGACCGGCTGCCTGCAAGTGTTCCGATTGCCTTTCCGCTCGAAGCGGCAATTCCTGCATCGATACTCAAAACGCATCCCTGTGTTCCGCTTTCATACAATTCACCGCTGGAATCAGCGCTCTTTACGGCAGCAAACCTACAGCCGCTTACCGCCAGAGAGAACGGCACTGTAACAGGCACAGCCTGCGAACTGCTTTTACGGCATAGCAACCGGAACATCATACTTGCCGGCGTCGATTTAGCAGTTGCAAAAGGTTTCAGCCATGCACAGCCCCATGCAAGTATCGCACGCTTGTTTGCCGAAACGAACAGAGTACATCCGCTTGCTGATGCACTCGCCGTCCAAAACTTTGCAGCGCAATCGCTTGAAACCTATCGGCAATGGTTTTTGCAGCTGCCGCCGGAATCTGCACGGAGACTGGCCCGCGCCGGTACGGGTGGAGCGCCGCTTCCGAATATCAAACCGGTTGACCTAACAGCGGGAGTACGGGGTAAGGCACGGATTTCCGTAACATCCTACCCTGCACCATCCGCTCAGGAGCGCACACGGATAGTGCATTCCCTGCTAAACACACTGCGTACCGGAATACCCGCGTTAATTGCAGCGGAACCGGCACGGCTCGCGGAAGATACGGCAACCCTCGAAAAACAGATATGCGCCTTATGCAGCTATACCGCTTACTGTAATGTGATAAAAAATCCTGCGGATAACAAAGCGCACACAAACTTGTCGGAACAGGTAAGCCGCATACTCGGTGCGCTCATCAAAAGGATAGAAGCATGACGGTTTTAGAAATGAACCTCGCTGCGATACGCCTTAAACAACCGGAACTCGCAGAAAATATCCAACGCTCTCAAGTAGGAGCTGCCTATAAAGGCGTCGTACCCGCAAAAACAGGGGAGCCGGTGCCGCTTTTTGCATCGGGACAGGCGCTGCAGTCCCTGTATAATCCGGTACGTGAGGCAGAACGCGCCCTTACTTCAGCAGCCGGTTTTATGCTTTTTTGCGGACTGGGCAACGGTATCCACATCAAAGTGTTTTTAGATACATATCCGCAATCATTTTGCGCAATTACGGAATCGGATTACGAATCCTTCAAGCAGCTGCTCTCACTCATCGACTATACGGAGCTATTAGCCGATAGCAGGGTCTTTCTCTTGCCGCCCTGCACAAGCAGCGCTTTTGAAACCGCACTTACCGCAGCCTATTTGCCGGCCGTACACGGTACCTTCGGTTATCATATTCTAAGGACATGGAGCGAATTCTATAAAGCTCAGGTAAAAGATTTACCGGAAAAGATCGAACACGCACTCGAAAAAATCAAGGCGGATTTTTCGGTTCAAGCACATTTTGGAAAAATCTGGCTGCGCAATATCTTTTTCAATTTGCGCCTTGCAGGTTCCGTCAAACCGGCATATCCTCACACTGATACCGCCCGGACAGCGCTCATATTGGGCGCAGGCCCAAGCTTGGAAGCAGGCTTATCATTGTTGAAAAAAAAGCGGCAGCAGTACACGGTCTTTTGTACCGATACAGCCTTTCCCGCCGTATGCACAAGCGGTATTACACCGGAATTCTTCATTGCGCTTGACCCGCAGCATATCTCATATCAGCATACCATCGGTGTCATACCTAAAGAAACGACAGGCATCTTCGACCTTTCGGCACAACCCGCCGGAGCGCGCCGCTTTTACAAAAACGGCAACGCTTTCTTTTTTACGGCAGGCGGGCACCCGCTTGTCCAAACAGCCGCGCTTTTCTCCCCTTTTCCGCCGCTTGCTACGGGTTCCGGCACTGTTGCCGTCGCAGCCTACCATGCGGCACAGGCACTCGGTTACCGGCATATCGAATGCAGCGGAATGGACTTTGCCTATACCGGCGGCAAGGCATATAGCCGCGGTACCTATCTTTCGGCGCAATATGCCGGCAGTGCAGCACGTATCAGCCCTCAAGAACACTCGTTCGTCCGCCTCATGTTTCGTACCGAAACCTACAACGAGAGGACAACGCAAGGCATCACCTATCGAACGGCACTTTTGGATTCTTACCGGGCGGCTTTTGAAGCGGAAAAACACAGTGCCACCCGCTGGCAACCCACTGATTTTCAACAATTCCCGCACACGGCATTTCTTGCATCTTTTAGTAAAACCTTACAACAAAACGGCCGGAATGCCGTCATGCCGCTGCTCCCTGCACTTGCATGGTGTAAAGCTCATAGAAAAGGAAATTTGACCGATATGGAACTTGTATCGGAATTCATTTCGGAGTATACTGATTTATGATGAAAAAAATATTGATGTCAGTCTATGCCGCATGCGCATTGCTTGTTATTATTGGAAGTTTGTTATGGTTTGTTTTTACCCTTCACAGCGATTCTGCTGCGGGAAAAACGGAAGCATTGAAGAACTTTAAGATATTTGCTCAGCATACCGGCGAGATATTGTCGGAATCCGCTCAAGAGGGTAATCCTGTCCGTCTGCAAGTACAGCTTGAACAGCTATGCCGTAACTACAGCAAATATATTCAAGCAGTTCTCATTCGGGATAGTGCCGGTATCGTATTTACCTGGCCAAAAAACACCGATATTTTTTCATATAATGAACAATATGTAGTCGAAGTAAAAAACCTGCCGCTCTTTTTTACTGCTGCTCAAACGCATATTCCGGTTAAAGAAACGGGGAATACCGTGACCGTCCATGCGGCGCTCCAAATGCTTCCGATTGAAACGGTCTTTAACCGCGGTCAAATAGTATTCTTTCTATTACTGCTGATTGTATTAATGACCGTCTTGGTGTTGATCTTTTCATATATGGATATCAAATCCGCAGCAGAAAAAAAACCGGAGCTTAAAAGTGCTATACGCACTTCCGAAACGGATATAACCGATTCGAATACCGCTCAGTCAGGCGAGTATGCCGCTGCTACAGCAACTAATGAGCCGCCAAGCATACCACAGACGGAAACTTGTGCCGAACCGGACAATTCAGCCTCCTTGCAAACAGAAGGTTTAAGTATCCGTGCAAAGATGCCGAATACTCATGAACAGCCTGTAACGGAAAAAAATAAGGCGCAAATATCTACGACGGTCTCGTCTTTACCGTTAAATGAACAGCTTGAATCGCTCAACCGTCTCCATATCTACAATGATGAACAGCCCCAACAAAGCGCCCCCGAATATCAAGCAGGCTCACAACACACACAGCTTGAAAACAGCACAGCAGATCGGCAAAGCAACACAGATAAGGATACGGAACGTCCGGTATCCTCAAATAGCGCTGAAACGGACATTTTACAAACGGCAGAGACTCCGCAAGCGGATAGTAAACAGGGTTTTGACGCGAGGAATTACGGTTTCTTTGAAAATCATACACAAATATTGAAAACCTCAACCGAAACACAAGAATCTGCAAAAAAACCGCCCGTTACTACCTTCGAAAATACACCGCTTTCAGGTGCATCACACAGCAGCAGTCATTCGCTTGAACAAGCTACACTCATCGAAGAATTGACAACGGCAATTATCGAAACAGCTGTAGCCGAAGAGGACTTAACACTTCTGCTCATTCATGCAACCGATATACCTCATAATCAGCAAATTGTTCATCTGCTGCGTTCAACACTCGACCGCATCCATAAGGTGTTTGTTTTTAATAAAGATATTCTCGGTATTATTATCTTTTATGCACCGTTGGATCAGGCAATGCAAATTGCAAGTAGTCTCTATGACGAAATTACGGCTCTTTTGGATGATTCCGCTAAGAAATCGCTCGGCATCGGACTTACGACACGGGCAGGGCGGCTTATTCCTGCTCCCCGCATGATCGAAGAAGCTATGGCTGCAATCGGCAAGGCAACCCAAGAGGGCGGCGATCCTATTGTAGCTTTTAGGGTTAATCCGGATAAATACCGGCGATGTCTTGCACGGTTAAGCTAATATACATTGAATCTAAAACCGGTTGACAGAGTAGTATACTCTTATTATTATGCATTTGCCGTTTACCCAACGGTAGCGTCTTTCCTCTAAGACGATTTTATAAGATATTCCAAAATACAATGGATGGTTCACTATGAGTAACAAAGTTTCTTTCTTTTTCGGAAATCGTTTTTTATCGGCCGCTCCTTTTGATGACGACGATGATTTCGATGACGACTTTGACGATGATTTCGGCAATGATGATTTTGACGATGATTTTAGCGACGACGACTTTGATGACGATTTCGATGACGATTTTGACGACGACTTCGATGATGATTTTGACGATGACGATTTTGATGATACCTATGACGATGATGACGGTTTTGAAGACGACTTCGACGAATAAGTGATCGAAATAAAAAAAGGGGCTGCTGAAAACGGCAGCCTCCGATCTATTAAACAGAAGCAGAGTCTTTGCGGTGTTGATGCAGAAATTCAAAATCAGCAAGGTATTGCAGACGGGACTGCACCAGATACAGCAATTCATTATACATATCAAAATTTACTTCCAGCGCAATCGGAAATACATACACTTCAGTTTCATTACAATACCGTTTAATAAATTCAGGATCGTTTACAAAGCCCAAACTGATCATATTACTGATTCGGTCGGCACACTTGAGAACCTTTGCCCGTTGTGATCCATGCCTGATAATATGCTCCAAATATTCAGGTTTTGACTGCCCCGGACGACGGGTAACTTCCATAACCAATTCATAGACAGCGGAAGATTCCGAATCGATCGATAACAATTCATTCACATTAAAATCCGGCACATCTTCCAATACATCATGAACGATTGACGCTTTTAGTAAGATGCTGTCGATATAGCCGTAATCGATAAGTGTCCCCATCGTATCGATTTGATGCCGAAACATATTACCGCCTGCATGGCGGGCTTTTCCCCGTAAACTGGTCGCCAAATGAATATAGGGAGCAAGATACATCCCTTTTAATAGTGCTACTTCGTGTTGTTCCATCTTCTTATCCTTTTTTCGTTATACGAGGTCTTGCAAATAGAGCGTGAACTTTTCAATCAGCCGTTCCGCTTGGCGCAGCTTTTCTCTTTCCCCTTCGACAACCTCAGCAGGAGCATGATCCGTAAAATTTGCATTAGAGAGCTTTGCCGTTAAACGGGACACCGCCTGTTTTTCTTTTTCGAGTTCTTTGGTAAAGCGTGCAGCCAATTGACTGCGGTCTACCTCGGTTCCGGTAATGATGAATGCTTCAAAGCCGGCTCCTACCGTCCCGATGGAATTTGCAGGTTTATCGGCGAGGGTTTCGATAAACGCGATATCCGCGAGTCCCGCCAATAGCTTAATTAAATCGATATTCTCAAACGCGGCGGATGCGGGGGAACCTGCTTCGATATAGAGCACAATATGCAGCTTGAGCTGAGGATCGATACCGCATTCCGCCCGGAGCGCGCGGATAAGCCGTACGATATTTTGCAGCGCAGTAAAGCGCGCAGCAGCTGCTGTATCGATGCGTTCTTCGCAATAGACGGGATAATCGGCGGTTATCAGCGCCTCCGCACGGTGTGAAGCTCCGGCGGCACAGTGGTCGGGGAGTTTGCGATAGATTTCTTCGGTAACGAAGGGCAGCACGGGGTGCAGCAGCCGGAGCGATTCCTCCAAAACAGCAAGCAGCACCGAAGTTATGCGGTCTTTTTCCGCATCATCTCCGCTCTTATAGGAAAGTTTTGTCCCTTCAACATACCAGTCGCAAAAGTTATTCCAGAAGAATTCATAAATGCCGTGCCCTACCTCGTTATAGCGGTACCCTTCAAAGGCTGCCCGCACATTTTTAACCGTTTCGTTGAGGGTATGGTAAATCCATCGGTCAAGCTCGGTTAATTCAGAGGCGGAAACGGGAACAATGCGCCGCCCTTCGAGGTTTCCTAAGATATAGCGCGAAGCATTCCAGATTTTATTGGCAAAGCGGGAGCCGAGTTTAAAGGATTCGTTGTCGATAAGAATATCCTGCCCCTGCGTGCACATAAAGGTGAGCGTAAATTTAAGAGCGTCGGCTCCGTACTCGTCGATAATATTCAGCGGATCGATACCGTTACCGAGCGATTTGGACATCTTGCGTCCTTGTTTATCGCGCACTAAGTCATGCAGATAAACATCGCGGAAGGGAACGGTGCCGGTAAACTCCAGCGCCGCCATAATCATACGGGCAACCCAGAAGAAGATAATATCATGGGCGGTGATAACGGCGGAGGTTGGGTAATAGTGCTGTAAATCTTCGGTGTTTTCAGGCCAGCCGAGCGTCGAGAACGGCCACAGCCAGCTTGAAAACCACGTGTCGAGCACATCGCTATCCTGCTTGAGGGCGGCGCTCTTACAGTGGGGGCATTCGGTTACATCTTTTACCGAAACAGTCATCTTACCGCAGTCTTGGCAATACCACACCGGAATCCGATGCCCCCACCACAGCTGCCGCGAAATACACCAATCGCGAATGTTTTCCATCCAATGACTGTAGGTGTTTTCCCATTTTTGCGGATAGAACACGAGTTCGCCTTTTTTCCACGCGGCAAGTGCCTTGTCTGCGAGCGGCTTCATTTTGACAAACCATTGCTCCGAAAGATACGGCTCTACGACACTGTGACAGCGGTAGCAATGCCCTACGGCATGTTTAATGTTTTCTTTCTCTTTAAACAAACCTGCCGTTTCCAAATCGGCGATAACCGCTTCACGGGCGGCTTTCACCGTCATGCCGCGGTATTTTTTGGGTACAGCCGCATTGAGCGTACCGTCAGGGTTTAATATATTGATAACTTCGAGATTGTGCCGCTTGCCGACTTCCCAGTCATTGGGGTCGTGGGCAGGGGTTATTTTTACGGCGCCCGTCCCGAATTCCTTATCGACATAGCTGTCTGCAACAATCGGGATACAGCGGCCGGTCAGGGGAAGCACGAGTTTCTTTCCTATTAAATGAGTATAGCGGGGATCGTCAGGGTGTACGGCAACCGCGGTATCGCCCAAAAGCGTTTCGGGACGGGTTGTCGCTATTTCGATATATTCCGACGCGGAAGGGGTACCGTTTTCATCGGCGAGGGGGTACAGAATATGATACATTCCCCCTTTGGTCTCCTCATGGTCGACCTCATCGTCCGCAAGCGCAGTACCGCAGGAAGGACACCAGTTCACCAGATAGTTGCCGCGGTAGATAAGCCCGCGTTCATAGAGGGTAACGAATACGGTACGGACGGCATGGGAAAGCCCTTCGTCCATCGTAAACCGTTCCCGAGACCAATCGACGGAAGCACCGATTTTACGCAGCTGATTGGTGATAATCGAGTGGTGCTTTTCTTTGACCTCCCACGTGCGTTTAAGAAAGGCTTCCCGTCCGAGGTCGTGCCGTGTTTTGCCTTCTGCCTTTAGCTGGCGTTCAACCACATTTTGCGTTGCGATACCGGCATGGTCGGTACCGGGTATCCAGAGCGTTTCATCCCCCTTCATGCGGTGGTAGCGGACAACGACATCCTGCAGCACGTTGTTTAAACCGTGTCCCATGTGGAGAACACCGGTTACATTGGGGGGAGGAATGGCGACGACATATCTGCCGGTACCATCAGTCTTTTTTACCGGCTTAAAACAGCCCTGCTTCTCCCAATCCGCATAGACCCTATCTTCAAAATCCTTAGGATTATATGCTTTTTCCAATTCTATCGTGTGCAATATGTCTTCCATGACGCCAATCTCCTGCTTCGTTTTTCTACAATAAGTAAATATTTTAGTTATTTTTCGGTTATCGTTCAAGGGTATGCGGTAAGTTGTGTGCGGGCAAGCAGCTAATCAATTCATCCTGTTTCATTAAAATTCGGTTTCCAATGCATTCGCTTTGCATATTGTGCTATTAAAAATAAAAAAATATTTTGAAAATTTTGCACTTATATAGTATAATACGGAATTGTACTGGCAGTGAGCCGTAAATAATGGTAAAACTGTTAGATACGGAGGCTTAGCTTTGGCTTCCCAAAAACGGGGCCACTGTTAAGCATGACTTATTTTGAGGAGGCAGATATCTATGAACTATGTTTCAAAAGTATCTCACAAAGTTGTATTGGCTGTACTGGCGTGCAGCCTCTTGGTTCTTGCAAGCTGCGGCGGGAAAAGCACCGCGACGCTCAACAAGGATAAGCCGCTCGTATTCTTTAACCGGCAGCCGTCCGATCCGACGACCGGTGCAATCGACATGACGACGATGAACTGGAACGACAAGACCTACTATGTCGGTTTTGACGCTGCAGGCGGCGGTGCCGTTCAAGGGGCATTGATTATGGACTTCCTTGCGAAGGCTGATGCTTCGATCGACCGCAACGGCGACGGTGTTTTGGGCTATGTACTGTGCATCGGCGACGTCGGACATAACGATTCCAAGGCGAGAACGGAAGGTATTAGACGGGCGCTCGGTACCTGGGCTGGTTCCACCGATCCGGGAGCAGTTCAGGCAGGTTCAATCACCATTGCGGGAAAAACCTTAAAAGTTGTTGAGCTTGAAGGAAAGGCAATGACCGGAACCGACGGTTCTACATGGAATGCAAACGCCGCAACCGAAGCAATGGGCGGCTGGGCAACCAAATTTGCAGACCAGATCGACATGGTTGTTTCCAACAACGACGGTATGGCAATGGGCTGTTTACAGGCTTCAAACTATCCGGCAGGTGTTCCGATTTTCGGGTATGACGCAAACGCAGACGCGATCGAAGCAATCGGAAACGGCAAACTTTCGGGAACCGTTTCTCAGAACGTAGACGCACAGGCAACCGCAACGCTGCAGGTATTACGCAACTTGCTCGATGGGTTAACCGGAGAGGACGTATACACCAAGGGTATCTCCGTCGCCGACAAATACGGCAATAAGATCACCGCACCCGTACAGTACTGGGCAGACGTAAAAGCCGTTATGGCGGAAAACTCAGGCGTAAATGCCGAAAACTGGCAGAACTACTCCGGCGGCAGCCGCGACATGGGCATCAAGCAGACACAGGCCGATAAGAAAAAGGTGTTGTTGACAATCTACAACTCTGCCGATAACTTCCTTTCGTCTTCGTATGTTCCGGCACTCAAATACTACGCTCCGCTTTTGAACATCGACCTGACCATCGTACAGGGCGACGGACAAAACGAGTCCAGCTGCTTGGATCGCTTTACCAACCTGAACAACTTTGACGCATTCGCCGTCAATATGGTAAAGACCAACTCCGGCGCAGACTACACCGGCAAGCTGAAGTACTAAATAGGAAACTCCTGACATCCTGTCAGTGTTAGGGATAGAAGCGGTATCCTTTTTAGTGCCGGTGTATTGTAACGGCAGCCTTCGACGCGAGGAGAAGCGCTGCGGGATTTTGCAGAAGCACTAAAAAGATACAAGCGAATAGCCCGACCTACTTCAAGCGGCAGACCTCGTTTGCCGTTTGAAGTAGGGAACGCCCAAAATAATAGTAAAAATTAATAGATATAAAGAAGAAAAAAGTTGTTGAATGCACTACAGAGGGGCTTTGCGCTCCGAAACCGAAAAAAACCATATAAGGAATAGCTATGGAAGACACGGTACTTGAAATTAAAAATCTTTCAAAGTCTTTTGCTAAAAACAAGGTATTGGAAAATATCAGTTTGACGGTGAAAAGAGGGGCAGTTGTCGGACTGATGGGAGAAAACGGCGCCGGAAAATCGACGATGATGAAGTGTCTGTTCGGGATTTATGCGAAGGACGAAGGACGCTTTTTCCTTGAGAATAACTTGATCGATTTTAAGTCTCCCAAGGATGCGCTTGAAAACGGTGTGGCGATGGTGCATCAAGAGCTGAACCAATGCCTTGACCGTACTGTGATGGATAATCTCTTTTTAGGAAGGTATCCTGTCCGGTTCGGCGCGGTTAATGAAGTGAAGATGCAAAAGGATGCGGATGCGCTGTTTGCGTCTCTTAAAATGAATGTGAATGCACGCACGATTATGCGCACGATGTCCGTTTCGCAGCGGCAGATGGTAGAGATTGCGAAGGCTGTTTCGTATAATGCGAAGGTTATCGTGCTGGATGAGCCGACGTCTTCTTTGACGGAACCGGAAGTGATTAAACTGTTTTCTATTGTAAGGTCGTTAAGCAAGAAGGGCGTATCGTTTGTGTATATCTCTCATAAGATGGATGAGATTTTTCAGATATGCAGCGAGGTGGCGGTGCTGCGCGACGGGCGGCTGACGCTGGCAAAGAATATTCACGATACGAATATGAATGAATTGATTTCGGCGATGGTCGGGCGTTCGTTGGAAAAGCGCTTCCCCGATGTGGATAATGAGGTCGGGGAGAATTATTTTGAGGTGCGGAATATTACAACCCGCTATGAGCCTCAGCTAAAGGATATTTCTTTTACGGTAAAAAAGGGAGAAATTTTCGGGCTGTACGGGCTGGTCGGCGCGGGGCGGAGCGAGCTTTTGGAAAGCATCTTCGGTCTTCGCACTATTGCATCGGGCGAGATGCTCTTAGCCGGGAAAAAGCTCCATTTTTCCAATTCCAAGGATGCAATGGACTATAACTTCGCGCTGGTAACCGAGGAGCGGAAGTTCAACGGGATGTTCGCCAAAGCGTCCATTAAATTTAATACCGTTATTGCGAATATTGAAACCTATAAAACATTCGGCGTGCTGTCAAACCGCAAAATGCAGGAGGCTGCCGACCGTGAAATAAAGACGATGCACACAAAGTGTGTTTCTGCGGATGAGCTGATTAGCGCATTGAGCGGGGGGAATCAGCAGAAGGTGATTATCGGCAAGTGGCTTGAACGCCAGCCCGACATTCTTTTGCTGGATGAGCCGACCCGCGGTATCGACGTTGGCGCTAAGTACGAAATTTATCAGCTTATCATCAATATGGCGAAAGCGGGAAAGACGATTATCGTTGTTTCGAGCGAGATGCCGGAAATTTTAGGCATTACAAACCGCATTGCCGTTATGTCGAACTACCGCCTTGCCGGTATTGTCGATACCGCTACCACCGATCAGGAAGCGCTGCTGCGGCTTTCCGCTCGGTACTTATAATCAAAATGGAGGATAGGATGAAAGATACACCTGAACATAGCACACAGTACACGTTTACGCAGGAACAAATTGCGCAGGCGGATACGGCAAAGCTCTTGGATGAGGATGCCGTTCTTGCCGAGTATACGGAGCGGCTTGATGCATTGCGAAAAAACGGAGTGAACAAAGTTTCCGCACTGGCGCAGGAGATTGCCGCCGTACGCAAAAATAAATTGATAAGCGCCGAGGAAAAAAACACCCGAATTGCAGCCTATCGTAAAGAGATTGAAGAGGCTAAGACCATTGCGGCGCGGTATAAAGATGAAGAAAAAGAGCTGACGCATAAGGCGATACAGCGGGTGAATGCGCTTTCCGATGCTTTTGAGCAGGAAGTAAAAAAGAATGAAAATGCAAAGGCAGCGCGGTATAAGCAAGAATACGCGGAGAAAGTGCAAAGCATTACGGAGGCGGCGGAGAAAAAGAAGCAGGAAATTACTGCTGCTTTTGCGGGCAAAACCTCCGAGGAAGAACGGCGGGAAGCACAGCAGGAATTGACCGCTGCGAACAATGCGTTTAAGTCTGCACTCTTTGATGCGAAGAATCAGTATGAGGCAGCGCTCGGAAAGTGTAAAACGGCAAAACATCAGGTGTATGTTGATCGGGTACAGAAAAATATCCATCTGCGTAACAGTAAAACCAATTTTACCGAGGACTTTAAACTCGGCTTAAAGGATTACGCCTATAAGTTCACTCCCGCACAGTTCTTTTTGACCAACGGATTGTACATTGCGATTGCGATCTTCTTTGTGGTGTGTATTATCGTGGCTCCGCTTTCGGGAAGCGGCAATTTATTGACGATTTCCAATATCCTGACGATTTTGGAACAATCTTCGGTGCGTATGTTCTACGCGCTGGGTGTTGCGGGACTTATCCTGCTTGCCGGTACGGACTTGAGCGTCGGGCGTATGGTCGCGATGGGTGCGGTTGTTACCGGTTTAATTCTCCATCCGGGAACGAATATCGTAACATTCTTCGGTATGGGACCGTGGGATTTTACCGCACTGGCGATGCCGGTACGGGTAGTGCTTTCGCTTGGAATTTCCATCATCCTCTGTGTGATATTCAGCGCTTTTGCAGGCTTCTTTTCAGCGTGGCTGAAAATTCACCCCTTTATTTCGACGCTCGCGACTCAGCTGATTATCTACGGTCTCTTGTTCTTCGGGACGAGCGGTACACCGGTCGGTTCCATCGACGCCGGTATTAAGGACTTTTTCGGCGGCCGGTGGGTGCTCGGCGTTGTAGGCGGCGAATTGGTAACCTTCCCCAAGCTGATTATCCCTGCGGTTATCGCGATTGCGATTGCGTGGTTTATCTGGAATAAGACCGTACTCGGCAAGAATATGTACGCGGTCGGCGGCAATGCCGAAGCCGCAAGCGTGAGCGGTATTAGCGTATTCAAAGTAACGATGAGCGTGTTTATTATGGCGGGGATTTTCTACGGCTTCGGCGCCTTCTTCGAGGCGTTTAAGGCAAATGCGAGCGCCGGTACCGGACAGGGGTATGAGCTGGACGCAATCGCTGCCTGCGTAGTCGGCGGTATTTCGTTTAACGGCGGTATCGGTAAGCTGGAAGGCGCGGTACTCGGCGTTATCATCTTTACCGGTTTAACGTACTGCCTAACCTTCCTCGGCATCGACACCAACTTACAGTTCGTGTTTAAAGGCTTTATCATCATCGCCGCCGTCGCCCTCGACAGCGTGAAATATTTGAAGAAAAAATAAAGCGCATCGAATAAACGTATCAGGCCGTTTTTTACATCCCCGCAAAATCAGGGGACTGTTCAAGCAGAGTTGAACCTCTTTGCGGTTCAAATGCTTGCCCAATCTCCTGATTTTGCGATTTATGTTTACTCGTCTGATACGTTTATTCGGCTTTGGAAATAAATTGCGAAAAATTTTAAAAATTTTTCGCAGAAGGAAGGCGGTGGTTCCACGCAGCAGCGATGTTTTTGCACTGAAGGTAATTTTTGCAATTATTATTTTTTTAAAGCTCTTTTTGATCGGTTTTTTAAAAGGCAACGGCATAGAAGTAAATAATGTGCAATTTCCTGAAGTTTTTGCCGCTTATAAGGAAATGGTTGAAAAACTGGGCATTAAAAAAATGCCTCCGTTGTTTGTTATTCAACACGGCGGCATGCTCAATGCTTTTGCCATAAAGTTTTCCGGTAAATATTATATTGCGGTTTATTCTGATGTTTTTGAATTAGTCAACTCCGATATTGAAGCTCTAAAATTCATCATCGGCCATGAATTGGGGCATGTTAAACGGAATCACCAAACGAAACGGTTTTGGACATTTTTATCTTCCTTCATTCCGTTTTTAACGGCGGCCTATTCGCGGAGTTGCGAATTTACCTGCGATAATATTGGTAGCGATTTATCCGATAACGGAGCCGTTGCAGGACTTTTAGTGTTGGCTTCGGGGAAAAAGCTCTATAAATGTGTTGATATGCAGACTTATATTGAAAACGCAGCGCAACACCGAAGTTTTGCCGTATGGTTTACTGAAATCTGTTCAACTCATCCGTTTTTACCTGCTCGTCTTTTAAATGTTGAAAAGAGTAGGGAATGAACACAACGAAGACAGAGGAGATGGAAAGTTTAAAAAACGCATCATTCAAAATGCACGCATGTCTTTGAGCAGCAAGTTTGAGAGCAGCAAGTTTGACCTCAACCGGTATGTTCTCATAAGTCGGCTTTAAGCCTCTCATGTTGCGGCGTAGATCGTAGGCGTAGTATGAGGGTATTAAAGCCCGACTGCAACCACCTTATGAGAACATACCGGTAAGCTCCCGTTGAAAGAAACTTTGCCGTTAGCCTTTTGAAAATAGACGATGCAGATACAAGGAGTTTAGCAAAAGCGAAACGGAGGCGTACTTACTGTACGTTGAGGATTTTTCAGAAGCGGCACGGATGCCGCTGGTTATATCAGAAGCGATGTTTCAGCGATGCTGAAACTCGCTGCCAAAAGTGTACAAGGATGTACACTTTTGGCAATGCAACGCAGATGCCCCGCCTGTCCAGCGCTTTTGCAAATAGGCGGTGCAGATACGAGGCGCGAGCACAAATTAACCGCAGGCGTATCTTTGATACGTTGAGGATTAATTTGTGCGCAGCAACGAAGTAGATGCCCCGCATATTTGCAAAAGCTATTCTTTCCAGACTTGGAGAACGCCAGATTGCTTCCCCAACTGTTCGATAAATTCATCGGAAGAAGATACTTTCAGCTGCGAAGAGCCTTTCACTTGATAGACGGTATCGTTATCGGTAATATGGATGAAAATATCGCAGGTGCCTTGCGCGCCGAAGAGGAAATCCTTGAGCGGCTGGAACTGTAAATCGGTTTCGATGAGCGGATCAAGCTCAAGGTGCACCTCTTTAATCGACCGCTCTTTTAGCTCATCGATGCTGACCATCGATTCAACGAGGAACGACGGCGTATCACGCGAGCAATCTACTTTCCCGATAAGGCCGCACACGGTTTCAGGCAGCGCATTGGCGCGGTTTTCTTCCCACACCTTGGAAAAGAAGGTTAAATCGATGGTTCCGGTACGGTCTTCAAAGGTGCCGAAGCCCATCCATTTGCCGTTTTTAGTCTGATAGGGGCGGATGCCGGTAATCATCCCGACGATGGTATACAGCTTTTCTTTCTGTGCACGCCGGAAATTAATCAGCTCCAAGGTAGCGCTGCGGTCAATCGCCTTTTTGTACTCATCGAGGGGATGGCCGGAAATATAAAAGCCCATCAGCTCTTTTTCAATACGGAGCTTTTCCTTTTGCGGCAAATCGTTGACCGGCTTAAAGGTAAAATCGGAAAATTCTTTAATGCCGGTGTCCTCAAACAGGCTGGTTTGACCGACTGCCGATCCCGCTTTTTTCTGCGCGCTGAACGCCATTGCCGCTTCAAGATTATCCAGCAGCTCGGAACGGTTCTGACCGAGCTTATCGAAGCACCCCGTCTTGATGAGCACTTCCAAGTTCTTTTTATTCACGGTATGTAAATCCAGCCGGTCGAGAAAATCGATAAACGACTTGTAGGGGCCGTGCGCGGTGCGCTCAGCGACAATATCGCGCGCAGCCTGCTCCCCTACCCCCTTAATACCGAGCAGCCCGAATACGATATCTCCTTCATAGACCGAAAAATATTCTTCCGAGGTATTAATGTCGGGCGCGTGGAGGGCAAGCCCCATCTTGTTCGCTTCACTGATATACTCCGGCAGCTTATCCGTCGAGGTAATCTCGTTGGTGAGGTTCGCCGCCATAAATTCCGCAGGGAAATTCGCCTTGAGATAGGCGGTTTGGTACGCCAGTACCGAATAAGCGGCGGCATGGCTCTTGTTAAATCCGTAACCGGCAAACGGAATCAGTATTTCAAAGATACGGTCGGCGTCTTTTTCCTTAAAATTGTTCTTCACGGCGCCTTCGATAAACCGCGTTTTCTCCTTCTCCATAACCTCTTTTTTCTTTTTCCCCATTGCACGCCGCAGCAAGTCCGCTTGACCGAGGCTGTAGCCGCCGATACGCTGCGCTACCTGCATAACCTGTTCCTGATAGACGATAACGCCGTAGGTTTCCGACAATATGTCTTCGAGGCAAGGGTCGGGATATTGAATTTTCGACGCATCGAATTTCGATTCGATAAACTGATCGATGTAGGCCATCGGCCCGGGACGGTAGAGGGCGTTTAACGCGATGAGATCTTCTATTTTATCGGGCTTTGCGCGTTTCAGAATATTCTGCATACCCTGACTTTCAAACTGAAAGACCGCGGCGGACTTTCCTTCGCCGAGCATTTTAAATGTCGCCGCATCCTGTTCATCGATCTGCGCAATGGAGAAGTTCGCGTACTCCCCTCCCCGCTTTTTGATCAAGTCTTCCGTGTGCTTAATCAGCGTCAGCGTTTTTAGCCCGAGAAAGTCCATCTTCACCAAACCGCAGTCTTCTATTAAATCCATCGTAAACTGAGAGGCAGTCTTGCCTGTCTTGGAATCCTTGTACAGCGGTACATAATCGGTCAGCTTCGTTTTACCGATAACGATACCCGCCGCATGGAGGCTCGTGTTCCGGTTGAGGTCTTCAAGCTTTTCCGCAATGGAAAAAAGCTCCGTGTACCGCGGGTCGGAGCGCATTTCGGCAAGTTCGGGGACATCCGCAAAAGCTTTTTCGAACGTGAGCTTGGGATCGGAAGGCATCATTTTGGTGATGGCATTTACCTCGCCGAGCGGAATTTCCAATACCCGCCCGACATCTTTGATTGCGGCTTTCGGCTTCAATGTTCCAAACGTGATAATCTGCCCGACGCTTTCATCACCGTATTTTCTGCGGACATAGTCGATAACCTCCTGCCGCCGTTCGAAGCAAAAGTCAACGTCAAAGTCCGGCATGGAAATACGTTCGGGGTTTAAGAAGCGCTCAAACAGCAGTTTGTATTTGAGCGGGTCGATGTCGGTGATCCGCATCGCGTAGGCGACAATGGAACCCGCCCCGGAACCGCGCCCCGGCCCAACCGGAATGCCGTGTTCCTTCGCCCAGTTGATAAAGTCCCATACGATAAGAAAGTACCCGACAAAATCCATCTTCATGATAATACCGAGTTCATAGTCGGCGCGTTGGGTCATCTCTTCGGTAACCGGATTGTAGCGTTTTTTTAATCCCTCGTGCACGAGGTGAGTGATATACTCTTCTTTTGTCGCAAAATCTTCCGGTATTTGATACACGGGGAGAAGCGGCCCCGGCTGCGGAATTTCAAAGTTACAGCGCTCCGCGATGCGGCAGGTGTTGGACAGCATTTCGGGATAACCGGGGAACAACTGTTCCATCTCCTCCGCCGATTTAAGATAGAATTGATCGGTTTCAAACTTCATGCGGTTGGTGTCGGAGCGGTTCTTTTTTGTGCCGATACAGAGGAGGATATCCTGCGCAACCGCATCCTTTTGCTCCGCATAGTGAGCATCGTTCGTTACCACCATCGGCACGCCTATCTTGCGTGCCATTTCAATCAGCATCGGCGCAACCTTCTCCTCGTCGGCAATACCATGCTTTTGCAGCTCGATAAAGTAATTGTCGATGCCGAATATGCTGCGGTAACGTCTGACATGCGCTTCGGCCTCAGCCTTTTTACCCTGCAACAGCAGCGACGGCAATTCTCCCGCAAGACAGGCTGAAAGGCAGATAAGCCCCTCCGAATACTGTGTCAGCAGCTCCTCGTCAATGCGCGGTTTATAGTACATCCCCTCGGTGTAGCCTTTGGAGCACAGCACCATCAAATTCCGGTAGCCTGTTTCGGTTTCGGCAAGCAGGATAAGGTGAAAGTATTTGCGGACGCCGGTATTGGTATTCTCCGGTTTTCCGAAGCGGCTGCCGTTCGCAACATATACTTCGCAGCCGATAACCGGCTTTATCCCCTGCGCCTTACATTCGCGGAAAAAGCGCAAGGCGGCAAACATATTGCCGTGGTCGGTCAGCGCGAGGGCTGTTTGTCCGAGGTTCTTAGCGGTTGTTACCAGTTGTTTTATGGAAGAAGCGCCGTCCAACAGCGAATAGTCGGAGTGCACGTGTAAATGAACAAAATCTTGAGGCATACCCGAAACTATAGCAAAAACGGGGACAAATGATAAGAGGTGCGAAAGACGATGACCGTTAGGTATACTCCGAAAAGTCTATCCGTGACGGGATTCGGTGTAGCCGCTGCGTAATAGTGCGGGGTTTCCGTGGTGACGGACAGCGATAAGCTCGGCAGCGATGGAAACGGCAATTTCTTCAGGTGTTTCCGCTCTAATGGGCAGCCCGATCGGTTTATAGATGGAATCGAGGTACTCTTTGCCGATACCTTCATCGGCAAGCAGCTTTACAACCGCAGCATTTTTTTCAAATGAGCCGATCATGCCGATATAGGCAAGTTTCTTACCGCACAGATACCGCAAGACATCCGCATCGCAGCGATGCCCGCGGGTTACCGCAACACAGTATACATTTTCGTGAAACTGTAGGACGGTATGAGATGCCGGTACAGCTCCTTGAGGCGCAGCGATGCCGCAGGACGGCGAATTATCGTACGCTGCCTGATTATTTTGACCCGATGCAGCCGTTTCTTTGAGAAAGAGCTGTTCCAGCGGACAACAGAGCCGCCGCGCTGTCGGAAACAAATCTTCCGTAATACAATCGGCACGGTCATCCCAAACGGTAACGCGGAAACCGATAAAAGAGGCAATCTTCGCAAGCGCACGGCCGACGTGTCCGCCGCCGAAGATAAACAGTTCAGGATCATTCCCGATCTTTTCAAGATACACTTGGATAGAACCTCCGCACGCGAGACCTTCCTCTGCAGTAAGATTTTTCTTTATGATACAGGTAGTATCGCCTGTTTTCAGCATTTCACGTGCCTTTTTGATAACTTCATGTTCGGAACCACCGCCGCCTACCGTACCGCGGATACGCTCCGGAGTTACCCACATCGACGTTCCGGCTTCCCGCGGCGAAGAACCATGCGCTTCGATAATTGTGCATAATACGCCCGTAATACCATTTGCCGTATCGGCTGTAATATACTTTAAAATCTCAGTATCCATAAACTATTTATCCTCTTTTTGTTCCAGCGCTCTCTCGTTTTCGAGTATCATCGGTATATCGGTGTAAATCTCTGATTGATACGGACTCTTTGTATTCAGCATATTTTGGGTATTCAAATAGGCCAAGCCGACCGATTTTGCACGGATCATCGTCTGCGGATTTCTGGTTAACGCATCCCACGCACGGGTAGATTCCGCATATAGCGCAAGTGCGCGTCCGTTCTTCTGAGAGTCGCCGGTTCGCTCGGACAACCTGCTCAGCGCCGCGCCCAAATTATTTGCCGTATGCATATAGCTCTCAATAAACGCAGCATCATCAGGGCGAGTATTGGACAAAGCCTGTTCTTTCCGCGCACGCTGCGCATTCAGCAATGTTAAAAGCTCTTCATACGCAGCTAAGGCAGCAAAATAATCCCCCCGCTTAAAAAATGCATTTCCGAATCCGTACAGCAAATTCTTATCGTGTGCTTTTTCTGCATACGCACGGCTCATTGCTTCTATTGCCTGCCGGTAATTTTCCTGTTGATAATGTATATAGCCGATTCGGTAATTTACCGACGGCGTGTTATACAGTTCTTTTACCGCATTTTGATAGCTGTCGAGCGCCGAATCAAAATTATACGAAATAAAGTAGTCGATATCGCCGTAATCTGCATAGAGCTTACCGATATCCTTGTTCGGCGGCAGCGGTTTAAAAGCTGTATATTCGCGATATATATTCAGCGCATCAGCATAAAGGGTTTGAGCTTCAAGGTATTTTTTCTGATCTACCAGCTGCTCTCCCAATAGGCGCATTGCATCGACATAATTACCGGTACGCCGCGCAGTCATCGGGGCGGCGGTTTTGAACAACTTAATCGCCTCGGTCAAATTTTCTATTGCGCCGTCCTGCTTATTATTGTAGATAAAGAAGCGGCCTAAATTGTAATATGCTTCCGGCATTGTTTTATCCGTCTGTACGGCTTTTTCCAATAGCATACGGACATCGTCGATTTTTGAGCGGAGTTTTTCGGAATCGAGCGGTTTTGGATTATACCGCTTTTCGAGTAAATAACCGCTCAGCTCAGTGAGATTTGCCGCTCCGATTTTTGTTATGCGGGAAGAGAAATGATCTTTGAGGTTCAGCACTTCCGCCAGATTATCTGTGCGGATAAAATAGCGCATCATCCGCACAAGGAAGGTATCGTTTTCACCGTATAGCTCGATCAGCCGGCTGTAAACCTTTACGGCATCGCTGTATTTTTCAGGATCTTCATCAGCCCAATTCATAAACACATCGCCAAGGGCGAGCATTCCATCTTTATCGTTGACATGCTGATCAAGAACACGCCGGCGCAAAACCGCTTCGGCTTTTTCGTAATTACGCAGATCGGTACTCAACATATCCGCATATTCCAAGCCGCCCTGCTTATCGTTTTCAAAATCGTAAATCAGGCGGAGATACATTTTTTCCGCAGCAGTAAATTGTTTTTTTGCTCTAAAGGCACGGGCATACGAGAAGTACCATTTTTTCTTCCGTTTATACTCACCAGCCCGATTAAATTTTTCTATTGCAGTTTCATACTGACCATTCTCCAGATAGGAATATCCGGTCTTATAAAAAGATTCCGACTTTACCGGTTTATAAATAAACTGCCACGACAAAACTGAAATACAGAATACGAGAATCAGTGCAATCGCGGTCATAACCGCCACAGGCAAGAACCGATGCATGAACCAATATTTAAAGGTCTGCTTTTCTTTTTCGTAATCTTCAACACTCTGCCGCTGAAATCCGCGCGGAATAGGAATCGATCTATTGATTATCTTTTCGAGTTTATTGACAACTTTTTTAAGAGAATCTTTTTCCAATACAAACCGGATAAAGTTCATCTTATTTTCAGGCCGATCATCGCCGTTTGCGATATAGTCCTGAATAGCAAGCTGCACATTAAACGGGAAGGTTTCAAGCTTGTTTAAGAAATTGAAATAATCATCATCCGATATTGCTAAGGCATCACTGTCATCCGAAGAACCGGTACTCTTGGCAATAACGGAATCAAACATCTGCGAGTGAGCATCAGCCGAGAAATCTTTAAAGTTATCGGGAAGGTTGAACTGATCGTCTACAACTTCGGTTATATTGCTGTCAAGCGGATTTTCTTCCAAAGAAAAGCCGCTTTGGTCGCCGCTGTCACTCTCCGGCTGGCTAAAAAAGGTATCGGTTATGTGCTCAGGCATACCGATACCGTCAAAACCGACATCAGTACCGGAAATCGGCGGAATACTAATAGGTTCGGTACTCGGAGTGCCCATGCTAAACTCAAATGACGATGTGTCCGTTTCCTCATCCGGCGATTCGGCATCGGATGATATAGGCTCATCCCTGTTTTCGGAATAAAGTGCAAGCTCATCCATATTTTCAAAATTATCCGATGAATCGGCACCACCGACTGCAGTATCGGAATGAGTAGAAGCATTGCCCCCTGTCATTTCATCTGATACCGGAAATTGAGCGCTTTCTTCATCTTCTCCCATATCTATATCGGGAATATTGAAATGTGAAATATCTTCCATTGTATCCAAATCATCGGGAATATCAGAATCGCTTGAAGTATCCTCAGAAAGGGAATCGAAAGCCGATAAATCGATATCGGGAATAGTAATATCGGGGATGGTACGTTCTTCTTGAAGTGTATCATCACCCGCCGGCACTTCATCATTTTCATCCAGCGTTTCCACATCTTCCGGAATCATATCGTCATCGGCTGATGCAGATTCATTTACCTTTATCGGTTCGGGATCAAAATCGAAGGAGGAAAGCATATCGTCAAAATTGAGCGAATCGCCGGCACCGGACGAAGCGATATCGTCCTGCGGCGCCTCAGGCAGTTCATCTGCGTCGGACGTTTCCGGTACATCTTGCGAACTATCGCCGGCAGATAGTCCGGCTTCATCGAAATCGGGTGCACTCAATTCTCCCAAACCGTCGAAAGAATCCATACCGGCCTTAAAATCGGCATCGTCAAAATCGGTATCAAAGTCAAAAGAGCCACCGCCTTCGTCCGGTGTTTGATCTGAGATTTCGGAGTCGGCCGTATCGGAAGCTACGGCATCGTCGCCGGAAAGATTGTCAAAATTAAACGAAGAAAGAAATGCGTCCATGTCTGAGGTATCCGGCATTCCTTCTTCGTCAACAGGATACGCGTCTCCGGTTACCACTTCGGGTTCATCGGACGCAGTACTCGGTTTGCCGGATTTTTGCGGCGCTGCAACGGTATCATCGGAAGAGATACTATTACTTTGTGCGGAAGTGCCGTTGGTGCCGAGATTATCAAAATCAATGGGAAAGGGGGTATCCATCGATATATCGGGTGTATCCGTAACCGGCACGGTATCAAACATGTCGGAAACAGGGTCGGTATGCTGTTGCGATGCGGGTATAGACTCGGAAGGTTCGTCAACGGTATCGCTTACGGAAGCCGTCTGCTCCGGCTCCGTTGCAGGCAGCAAGGCATCAAGATCAATATCAGGTACCTCTGCCGGATCCGGAGAAGGGAGTTCGTCATAAACCCGTTCGCCCCATCGAGCGGTTATTTCATCTTCATGAGCAATGTTTTTCAGTTCTTCTCTAAACTTCGTAATTTCATTTAAATTCGGCATAAACGCGCACAAAAGCCCCTTTCTCTTGTAATTTCGGCATTTTTAACATACATCTTAAGGAAGCGCCGTATAGGGGGCGCCTCAAAAGCCTATTGCCTTTTTGTCATCCCCCTAGCAATTCCCGCCGGATGCGGGGAGCCGGATTATTCTTTGTAATACTGATTAAATACCTGCGTGATATAGGCTTGATCCGCCACGCCGCCCAGCTCGCGAATGGAATGCATCGACAAGATGGGGTTTCCGATATCGACCGTCTTGATCCGCAAGTTTGTCGTCGTAATCGGCCCGATGGTTGAACCGCCTTTTATATCCGAACGGTTGACAAAGTTCTGACACGGAACGCCGGCTCTTGCACAGATATCTTTAAATATCCCTGCCGAAATTCCGTCGCTCGCATAGCTCATCGAAGCGGCAAGTTTTACTACGGGGCCGCCGTTTACAAGCGGGAAGTTGGTAATATCGTTTTTTTCGGGATAATTGGGATGGTAAGCATGCGCCTGATCGGCGGAAATAAGGAAAGACCTGCTCAACTGCTGCTGGAACAGCTCAAACCACTGCTCACCTGCCTCGCACTGAGCAATCGTAATCCGCTTGAGCGTATCCGCAAGGAACGGGCTTCCGGCGCCCTGCATCGTTTCCGAGCCGACTTCTTCGTTATCAAAGATACAGGCCGCTTTAACATAGTCTAACGGAGCATCTTGCGTAATCAACGCATCGAGGGAAGCATAGGCCATACCGAGGTTGTCGATTTTTCCCGTCGAAAAAAATTCATCGGAAAGACCGCAAAAACTTCCCGGCTGCGTATCGTACAGATAGAGGTCAAAATCGAGGATTGCGTTCACCGGTACATGCAGCTGCTTGGATATGAGCGAAACGAGATACCCGTCTTTTTCAAATTTCTTATTGATGATGCCGAGCAGCGGCAGCACATCTTTTTGTCGTTCAATTTTATACCCGTCGTTTACCTCACGGTTCATGTGGATAGCAAGGTTCGGTATAATGAGCGGAGAGCCTTTAAACGAGAACAACATTTCTTGAGGCGCAAGCGGATCATCAGTCCGTATAACCACACGTCCCGCTGCAGAAAGAGGCCGGTCAAACCATGTTGAAAGAATTGCCCCGCCGTATACTTCGGTATTCAGCTTGAGATAATGATCCTGCACCGTTACTTCGGGATGCGGCTTTATCCGCAAGCAGGGAGAGTCGCTATGACTGCCGACAAGCTTAAACCCGCGCGCTTTCTTCCCGCGGCTCATCTGCCATGCAATAAGAGCGCTGCCGTTTGCAGTGACAAAGTACTTTCCTGCCGGTTTTAACTGAAAGGCATCCGAAAGATTGAGACGGGTAAAACCGGCAGCCTCAAGCTTTTTACCGGCATTTTCAATCACATGATACACCGACGGGCTTTGATCGATAAACCGCATCAGTTCACGGGCATACTGTTTTTGCATCGCCATATCTATACTCCTTAGGGGGTTGTCCTGATTATCTTCTTTAGTATACCTGTCTTTTACGATTTTGGGAAGGTTGCGGAATGGAATTATCGGGAGTCCTAAAGGGGCAATTTCAGAAAAATCTGAGAAAGTATTGTTGAGCGTTTAATCAACGTTCAGCCTATAAAACTCATACCTGTTCAAACGAAGCTTGCAGATAGGCAAGACGGATACGGCGTACCTTTACGGTCAGTTCCTGATTAAGTTCCGGTTCGGTATCCAGCGTGATATCGCCTTCGTATCCAAGGGCTGGGATAAAAACATGAGCTTTTTTGCCTATTACCTCAAGCACCACCGCCGTACCGCGCCAATCGGGATTTTGCAGCAAGTACACGAGCGTCCAATGCTGACGGGATGCCCGTTCCGCAGAAACACAGGCGCGCCCCGCCACGTCCCCCGCCGCTATTTTAAGGATGAGATCTGCCGCAGGCGTTAACGGCTTATCGTCAATATAGTTTAACAGCTGGCGATGACTGACTAAATCTCCATAGCGGCGAAGCGGGCTTGTTACCTGTCCGTACATCGCAAGCCCGAGCGCAGCGTGCATCGACGGAATGGTGCCCACGCTGCGCGGTCGCATGGCGCGCCGCTTCCTGTATTCCCCGGCAAGGCCGGACGGCAGCTTATTCGGCAGTTCGGGCGCCTCCTGACTGATGTATTGAAACGGAATACTATGCTGAAAGGCAAAACGGGCTGCTGCCTCTCCTGCAAGCAGCATCATTTCTTTAATCATTGCAGCGGCTTCGGTCTGGTCAACAGGCTGAACCTGCGCCCGTTTTGTGCCGTCCTGCTCCGTCAGTGTAATCGATACTTCGGGAAAATCGATTGATACGGCACCCGCATTTTCCCGCCTGATGCGGTTTTTCTCCGCTATGGCAAAAAGCGGCGCTAATGCGGACGAGTCTTTTTGAGCATCCGCTTCTTCATACGTCATCCTGATAACCGAAAGCTGAGTGCGGTGGATACCTACTTCTTCGATTGCGCCGTCAGCGCCGAGGAGCAGCTTAAAGGAAAGCGCATAAGATATCGGCTTTAACCCGAGGGCAAAATAGTCAACCGCTTTTTCGCCGAGCATTCGGGCAGCTCCTTCCGGCGTGTACAGCGTTGCGCCGCGGGCGCAGGCATCGGTATCGCTCTGCGTATCGGCCTGAATGGTGTCGGCAGGGTTTGCGATGTGAATCCACAAGTATGTCCCGTCAAAAGAAACCGCATCGTCGGGATCGGTACTGCCGGGATTGTCGATTGCATACGCAGGAATTGCCGTCAAATCGAGCGGCGCTTCGGGAAATACCGGCTCGGGAATATCCGCCTTTGACGAATGAAGCGAATGCCCGAAGCGTGCCGGATAGGGATTTTTTTCAATAGGCCAAAAACCCGTTTTTAACAGGATATCGTGCGCCTGTTCGGGAGTTTGCTCCAGTTTTGCATCTTTCAATATTTTGGAAGCGGAAGAACTCCCCAGTGCAAGCGCCTCAAGCTCTTGAAAAAACGGCGTGTATAACTCTTTGCTTTCGGTAAAAGGCTTTCCCTGCATACAGGTGCGGAGTGCAGCGATAAAATCCTGTCTCAGTTTTTCAGCCTGAGCTTTTTCAGTTTCCTTTTGATTGAGCCGTTCTATTTCCGCCTGAGAACGGATACCGATCGGTTCTGCCGGCGAAGTACAAATAAAATACGGTGAAGTACACAGCGTTTGCCATACCTTCCAGCTTTGCTCCGCTGTGTATGTTCCCCACAGCAACTCTGCAAGTTCGGCGAAAGACGGCGTTTCTCCTTCAAAGAAATCCGCAGCTTCACCGAAATCCGCAGCGGGTACTTCGGCATCAAGCGCTGCTTTAATACTCCGGCATTCTCCGTTATGAAGCAGCACAATATCTTTTTCGCGAACTTTCTTTGTGCCGGCTTCCAGCGTAATTTCAAACTTATCAGCTTGCACATCGGTAATAAGTGCAGGTTGATTCTTATAGAGGACAAGATTACCTTTTTTCATTGATGTTCCGGATTGTAATGTTTCGTACTTTGTTATTACCGTATATCACTTGTAAGAGATTTCCCTGTTTGTGATACATCAGAGCATCGCAGCTGCGATACGCCGCTTTTCCGCATGCTTTTTCAAAAGCCTCACGGGAATCTCCGGTACGTATTTCGTTAAAGAGCGAGAGCGACGACGGAAAGCCGATACTTATTTGCAGTACCGAACCATCCTCATCTTTAGAACGGATGATGATCTCGGTATTAAGCAGACGATACAACCAACGTTCACTGTAATAATTGTAGATAATGGTAGACGGTCTATCCCAAGCGCTCAATAGTTTATCGACCGTATCGCCGACGGATACCTTGCGGAGAACAATCGGAACAGCGGTTTCAGGTTCTTTTAAAATATCGGCAAGCCATTGCCTTTCTTTTGCAGCGCCTGTTTTATTGTGTAATTTTTTTAGGATACGGAAATAATTGCAGCGGATCAGCCGTTCATCGGCAGGAAATCCCGTTGTTATAAACAATACTTTATCGGTTGTTTTTCGGACAGATGCATAGAGGCAATCGGCAAGCAGCTGCTGCGCCTTGGTATAGTCTTTTCTTAGCAGAGACAATAGCGCAGCATAGTTTGCCCGTGCGGTTTTATCATCGGCTCCCGTATGAAAGAGATCAGCCTGTTCCGCAATACTGAGTACCGCATTCCGCTCATGAGTCAACGGAGAGGATGCGAGCAGATACGCATAGCTCGATGCGATTCCAGCCTCGTATATCATAGTAAGATAATCGCTATATGCTTTTTTTGCCTGCTCATATAGAGCGCTGTTACTCCGTGCCGGCATTGTCTTTGAAAAGTAGTCGGACTGTTCATCGTCATCATTTTCAAACATAAAATCCGCCGACTGAAAGAACGCAAAAACCGATGCATTATCATACACTGCAGCTGGAAGAATAGTTGCCATCTCCGTATCCCGCTTATCAAGACTGTTCAGCCATTCCTGATGAGCTACCAAAGCATTCAAGCGATTGATATAAAGGCTCTGCGGGAAGAGTTGTAGTACATTACCCAACACGGTACGCGCATCGGCGCTTCCTCTACGGTTTTGCAGTGCAAAGAGCACTCCGGAAATTTCTTCGTAGAGATGCGTAATATCTTCTCCGTTTCCATTCAACTGCTCAAGCCGTGCAGCAGGTTTTATGGAACCGGTCGAAAACGCTGCAAAGACTTTTGCCGTTCCCGTATCGGCGGAAAGCGAAGCAAGCCGATCGAGCCAGGTCTCCAATAACCCTTGAGGATAACCGGCAATAGTGAGTAATACACTTGCCATGATGTCGGCGGTGTACACTTGCTCAGGCAAAAATACGGTATTTTTAGCGGTACTGTAATAGTTGAGCGCAAACTGCGCCGCACACACGGCAGCGATAGGAGCAAAAAAATTCTCCCGTTCGTTGTTCAAATTCCGTATCTTGCGCGCAGAACCGGATGTATCCATAAAAAGAAGAGAATCGATATAATCCAAAAGACCGGTACTTACAAGAAACGTCCCGTCGGGATACATCACACATCGGGCATTTTTTCGGTCGGTTATAATTAAACGCATCGTGCCGCGAAAGAGCTCGGTTCTTCGTATCAGCATAAAGAGAGACGTTTCGATAATATCATACCATTCGCCGACTTCACTCGCCGCTATTTCATGTGAAGATGCCTCCGCTATCTCATTGCGGTACACCTGCATCAGCCGCTCACGGGTATACATTCCCTCCGTCAACGGATCCGTAAAACCGGAAATTGCAATGAAAAAAAAGGAAAGTAAAAAAAGAACCGTTCGGCGCATATCTTTCATACGCTAAAGCATATCATAGCAGGGCAAATATGACTAGTCGGTGACAGAGTGAAGCCATTTACCGGATTTGATCCGCCACAGCCCTAGCAGCAGTTTAAGCGGCTCTTCGCTAAAGAGACACATATAAATAACCCACGGCGGAAGCGCTGTATGAATCGATACGAAAGATGTAAGCGGAATCGCAATCAGCCACATAATAAAGGTGTCGCAAATCATGCCGAAACGGGTATCGCCGCCCGCGCGCACCAGACCTATCAATATACACATATTGCAGGCTTTAAGGGGATAACAGCACGCCAACACGACAAACAGTGTTTTAACCGTTGACAACACAATCGGTTCCACATTAAAGATAAAAGGAACAAGATAGGAAATAGGAATCAGCGCGGCGCCGATAAAGATCGCAACAATCGGAATAAACAACAGAACTTTAGCAGCATATTGCCGCGCTTCGCTGTCATGCTTTTCGCCTATTTTCTTTCCGATTAAAACGCTCACACCATTCCCAAAGCCGATAAAGATAACCCATGTCAACTGAGAAATAGTATTAGTAATATTAAAGGCTGCATAAGAGAACGTATTAATACTTGCAAAAATTTTATGATGGAATGTGATGCCGAAAGACCACAGCGTTTCGTTTAACAGTACCGGCAATACGATTAAGAGGTACACTTTTAAGAATTTAGCATCAAAGGTAAAGTGACTTTTTAACGTTCCTAAAACAGGATATTTCCGATACTTTGTTATGGTAAACGTAATAAAGAGCTCGACAAAGCGGGCAATCACGGTTGCGATAGCCGCACCGCGGACACCCAATGCCGGAGCGCCGAATAACCCGAAAATTAAAATGGCATTCAGCGTCGTATTGACAACCAAAGACACCAGCGTAGCACCGACTGCAACTCTCACCTTTTCGATGGAACGCAGGGTAATCATCAGCATAAAATTTATCGCAAATGGGATAAAGCACAACGCCGACAGCCGTAGATAGTGCACACCGGTTTCTATTACGGCATTGTCCTTTGTATACAGTGACAGTATTTCTTTCGGCATACTTACACAGCAAACCGTAAACAAAACAGCGAAGAATACGGACACCAGCATAGAAATACCGAGCGTTTTATGTAAGCCCTTAAAATCTTTCTTGCCCCAGAACTGCGCCGTAAATACCATGCTGCCGGAACCGATACCGTATAAAATCAGATTGAGCAAAAAGAAAAGTTGGTTTCCCAAACCGACAGCCGCAAGCTCGGTAGTACCGAGCTTACCGATCATCACCGTATCGAGAATATTGACAAAGGCGCTGAGGAAATTTTGCAGCATAATCGGAAGAGCGATTGTGAATAGCGTTCGTAAAAAATTTTTATCAAAAAATACCGCCCTAAACCGTGCCGTCATCGTCATATACGCATTATCTCCATCAATAAACTATTCGCCCCTTCCATTCATAACCTTGTTTCTTTACAGAATGAACCCATGAAAGGAGTGCAGTATATAGCAGATTAGTAAACAGTAACGGGTATATACATATAAATTTTTTATCGATGTCTTGCGTTCTAAATATGACCGCCCATGTTCCGCCTACTAAAATCAGATTAATCCATAGCGCTACAAGCGTAAATGAAACAGTCTGCGTGCTAATGAGTGTATATGCCGTTAATCCAACCGCTAAAAAAGGAGGCAAAGTTAAAAAAATAAAAATACCGAGTACGGCAAACACAAGGAGAATATGGTTTTTATCTATAAAATCAAAAATATTCTTGCTTATTCCTTTCACAGCACTTTGCCATGATGTATACATCCGGCATAATGCGGCATCTCTAAGATTTAAAAAAACGGTCTTATACCCGTGACGCCTCATCGTTCGAGCCATAAATACATCTTCCGTTGTCTTCCCCTTAACCAAACTGAACCCACCACACTCCATAAACGCATCACTTTTCACACAAATATATTGTCCAATAGCTACTGCAAAAACCGATAATTTACTCCATTTACACATCTGTAATGGCAAAATAAAACCGCTAAGCAAATACATCAACGGGACTGTTATTTTTTCTCCAAACGTTTTCATTTTTTGCGTAATATACCCGGATAAAAAATCAACCTTATGATAAATAATATTGGTAACTGCAAGTGAGATGGAACGAGGAGAATGAATAGTATCAGCATCAGTAAACAGCCAGTATTTTCCCTTTGCTTGTTTGCAAAGCTGATCCATCGCAAATGGCTTACCTCGCCAATCCGGCGGCAGCGGCACGCCTTGAAAAACTTTCAGCTTATCGGGATATAACGCTTGGAGGCTGTCTAATATTTCACCTGTTTTATCAGTAGAATTATCGTTTAATACAAGTACTTCATAATTTGTATAGGTCTGATTCATAAACGATTGTATACATTGCTCGATATGTACTTCTTCATCACGAGCGGGAATAAGTACCGAAACGAGCGGGCCATCGGTTAAATCGGCAGGACGAGATTCCTTTGCCAACCACAAAGCATTACTCACAGAAAGACAAAAAAAGTACACACCAAGTCCGATAATAATCCAATCGAACAAAGCGATTGCAAACGCCATCATATTGCTCTCCTTTTTGTTAATAAAGACAGTCTCAAAAAAACGAAAATTATCAGGAATTTCCCTATATACTCATAAAATTTGTATGCAGTCTGCTATCCTACTCCGTTTCCCAGCTGCGTCCGAATAATTTTTTTACGAAGTGCGCAAAACCGCCGGTTTCGGGAATTTCGGTTTTTTCCATACGGGATACGATATGCTTTAGACAGCTTGCCGCTTTACCGTTGGGTTCTGCAATAATAAAAGGTTTTTGTTTGAGTACGGCTTTTGTTACCAAAGGATCATTATAGATGAAGCCCAAATATTCAATTTTAAGATTTAGGAACTGTGCAGCTATTTTTATCATACGGTCTGCAATCCGCTTGCCTTCGGCTGCAGAATCAACTCTATTGATAATCATTTTGAGGTTGAGGTTCATGTTATCGACTTCCGTTGCAATCACCTTGATAATACCGTAGGCATCGGTAATTGCGGTCGGCTCGGAGGTCGTTATAATAACCACTTCATCGGCGGCAGCCACAAAGCTCAATACATTCTTAGATACACCGGCACTGGTATCAATAATAATGATATCGACATCGGAAAGGGTATACATTTCGTTAATAAATTCATTGCGTTCCGCTTCTGCCATATTTGCAATCTTTGCAAAACCGGAAGCGCCGACAATCAGCTTAATACCGTATTCGGTGTCGATAATAATTTCCGACAATCTCTTTTGCTTTTTAATAACGTGATATAAATTATATTGCGGAATGACATTCAGAATAACATTGACATTGGCAAGCCCGAGATCTGCATCGATAACGATAACTTTCTTCCCCATCTGAGCATACGCAATTCCCATATTGGTAGCAACATTGGTTTTGCCTACGCCCCCCTTGCCGCTGGTCACAGCAATAATTCGAGTCTTTTGCGCCGTATCCTGTCCGCCTCCGGTATTGTCGGCGCCTTTATTTATTTCTTTCATTAAGAGACGTAATCCGTCAGCTTGATCACCCATTTTTTTCTCCACACTTTGAACTTTTATCAAATCGGTTGTGTTTCGAGCTCCTATAAAGCAGAAACTTTGAGCAGTTGCTCTCTATCTTTATTACACAGTTGATTGATATATTCGTCATCGATTGAAAAGCCTTTTAGTTTTCTTAAAAAGACTTCGACATCGGCAAGCATAAAATCCTGCGGAACTTCTTGCCCCGCCGTTATATACGTTATCGGTATATCCGTTTCCGAAATAATACTCAATAAATTGCCGATATATGAGGTTTCATCAAACTTTGTAATGATCAGCGATTTGTATTTAAAAACGGCATACTCTTTCATAATTTCCCGAATGTCGTTTATTCGGGTCCCGGCACATACTGTCAAATATACCTCGGCATCGTCACCCAGTTCGGTAAAATAATTTTGCATGGTCGAAATCTTTTCTCGGTCTTTCGGACTCCGCCCGATGGTATCGATACAAATAACATCGGCTTCTTCGCGATACAATGCCATATATTTACGTACTTCGGCAGGGCTTGACGCTACCATCAAAGGAATTCCCATCAATTCACAGTAACGCTTCATCTGATACGCTGCCCCAATACGCCAGTTATCAATCGTAATCACTTTAACCCGTAAGGGATGCTCGGAATTTTTACGGATATACTGTACGGCAATTTTTGCGAGTGTCGTTGTTTTTCCAACCCCTGTAGGGCCGACTAATAGCACCACCCGTGTTTTAGGTTGACTGTCGGCAGGTTTAATTTTGATCGATTCGGCAAGCAGTTCAAAGAGTTTTTTCTGTACTGTTAAAAAACTTTCGATTTCCGTATAGCTCAACTCATCCTTCAAACGGGCGGACAGTTTTTTGATATATGAAGGAGAAAAATCATTTTCTTCGAGAATTTTCTGCACTTTAACGATATGTGCATGTTCGGCATCAGCGTGCGACGCATTCTGTTTTTTCATTTCCGTCACAAGCCGTTCAACCGTTTCGGCAAGTTTCTCTACAGACTTCTCCTCATTCGGCGTAGAAACAGGTACGGACTTTTTCTCGGGATTTTTTTTCGAAGTCATATCGACATATTGGCGCAGCTCATCGGCAGCAGCAGGATTTTTATTTGCATACCGTGTTACGATTTTCAGCCGCTCTTCTTCATCGTTCAGATTGCTCACACTGGACAATCTGGTTGGAGGTCTCATCACCGGTTGTTGTTCCGAAAGCAAGGATGGACGCGGAGGTATTTTATCGTTTACCGTAAAAGTTACCTCAACCACATCTTTTTCGAAGAGTCCAAAAAGGCGGCTGATTTTAGCGTCTTTCCTTCTCCAGATGGTAACGGCATCACCATGCTTTTTTGTAATTTTTTTCAGACATTTGTCATACGTCGAATCTTGCTCAACAAAAAGTTCCATTAGTTCTTATCCTGTTCCAATTTTATCTCACCGATCACTTCAACCTGTATATCTTTCGCAATTTCGGGGATGGAGAGTACAACAAGATCAGGAATCTCCCTATCGGTTGAATTTTTAATCAAAACACGGGCGGATGCTTCGGGCGCCAATACGATAGGCAGAAAGCCGTTTTTCTGTACCGTTGTAACTGCTTGAATAAGCGAGCGTATCCACATCCGCTGCTCAGACGGTTCAAGAGCCGCCATCGGCCCATTCACCGTATCTATTCTGCTTTCAATAATTTTTTGAGCAAGTGCAGGCTCAACCGTCAGCACATGGAGTGTTTTATTTTCATCGGCGTACTGTAAACATATCTGCCGTCCGAGTGCCTGCCGAACCTTTTCAACAAGAAGGGAAATATCGGATGTAATAGGGCGGAAATCTGCAAGCGTTTCCAAAATAACAATTGTGTTGCGGATAGACACTTGTTCCCGTAACAAACCTTGGAGAACTTTCTGCACCTCGCCGAGACTGCATACTTTTGCCGCTTCGTCGATAACCGCCGGATAGTCCTTACGCAGCGCATCCATAATCCCCTGTACTTCCTGCCGTCCGAGAATTTCAGCTGCGTGTTTTTTAATCACCTCGGTGAGGTGTGTCGCGATAATCGCAGGAGGATCTACCACGGTATAACCGGCTCGCTCGGCTCGGTCGCGGTTTTCCTCGGATATCCACACAGCGGGTAAGCCGAAGGTAGGATCGACAGTACGCTCGCCGGCAATTTCTTCGGAAACGCCGCCGGGGTTTATACCGAGGTACCAACCCATACGGATTTTTCCCCGCGCCACTTCTACGCCCCTAATCTTAAAACAATATTCACTCGGTTCAAGCCGCATATTATCGATAATACGGATGCGCGGGGCAACCAAACCGAGGTCAAGGGCAGCCTCCCGCCGAATGCGCGTAATACGCTCAAGCAGTTCCGCACCCTTGTCCTTATCGACAAGCGGAATCAGCGCATAGCCGAGCTCCAGTGACAAAGGATCAAGCGGTACGATGGGAGCAATTTCTCCGGCAGCCCCAGGCTCTCCTCCGCTTCCTGTGCGCTGCTGCCCAGCCTGTTTTTGCGCAGCCTGCTTTTCTTTACCGGCTTTAAATGTCTGTTCTTCTTTGATGATTCTCCAGCCGACAAAAGCCAAAACAAACGCGATAATAAATAACACAACATGAGGAAATCCGGGCAGTACGCCCATAATGGCAAGCGTACCGGCAGCAACAAAGTAAATCCACCCGATTTGGGAAAACTGCTTTTTAATATCCTGCCCGAATGACCCTTCGTCGATCATACGGGTAACCAGCAAGCCGGTTGCTACCGACAAAAAGAGGGAAGGCAGCTGCGCAAGCAAGCCGTCTCCGATAGTCAACGTTGTATAGGTACGCAGTGCGTTGGAAAAAGATTCAGTCCGGAACACCATCCCAATAATCAAACCGGCAATAACGTTGATAACCGTAATAAAAATACCGACTTTTACGTTACCTGACACAAACTGATTCGCACCGTCCATCGCGCCGTAAAAGTCGTCTTCCCGCTGCAGCTGCTCTTTTTTCTTCCGGGCTTCTTCATCGGTAATAATGCCCGCATTGTATTCGGCATCGATGGACATACTCTTTGTCGGATGAGAGTCGAGTTTAAAACGGGCGGAAACCTCGGCAACCCGCTTAGCGCCTTTCGTAATAACAAAGGCCTGTACCGCAATAAGGATGATAAAGATGACAAAGCCGATAACAAGACCTTGACTGCCGGTCGAGCCGATAACAAATGAACTGAATGCCCGTATCATCGCTCCGTCAAAGGCTTCTCCCTTTGAAAGAATAAGGCGGGTAGAAGACACGTTCAGCACTAATCCGAAAATAGTGCTAAGCAGCAATAATGAAGGGAAGACCGAAAAGTCGGTAGCACGTGCGGTAAACAATACAATCAACAATACGACAAGGCTGAATGTAAGGTTCAACGCCATAAAAAAATCAAGCAACACGGTAGGAAGCGGGATAATAAACATCAGCACCATGAGGATGACGGTAAATGCAACTGCGATATCGATATTATACTTTTTTGCTGCCATGATTATCTTCTATAAAATTCCTGTTTTTTATTGTTGAGGGTGTACACTTCTGCAAACACTAACGAAAGCGCCCGATAATATTCCTCCGGTATTATATCACCGATTTGAACTTTAGCATAGAGCGCACGGGCAAGCGGCTTGTTTTCTATTAATGGAATATTATGCTCGCGGGCGATCGCCTTTATCCTCTGCGCCATCGCATCGGCACCTTTGGCCAGCACCATCGGCGCCGCCATCGTTTTTGAATCCCACTGCATTGCAATAGCGAAGTGCGTCGGGTTTGTAATAACGACATCGGCCTTTGGCACATTGCGGATTGCATTTTGGGAAAGGATTGCCTGCATTTGCTGCCGGATCCTCCCCTTAACCTGCGGATCTCCTTCCAACTCCTTGTATTCTTCTTTTATTTCCTGCTTTGTCATCTTCAGCGAATCGATAAATTGCTTACGCTGAAAAAAATAGTCGGGGATTGCCAGAATCAACAGCAGTAGAGCAGCGGTTGCGAGTAATTTTGCGGCAAGGCCCGCGATAAAAAAAATCGCCTGGGGAAAACTCACCGTTAGCAATTCGATAAAATGAGGCAGGTTTGCCCGTATCATCAAAAAGGCAACAAATACCAATACGACAACCTTTGTCAACGACTTTGCAAAATTGAATAACCCTTCCGCAGAAAAAAGTGCCCGCTTAAAAAAACGCATAAAATTGGGAACAATCTTATTAAACTGAGGTTGAATGGGTTTAGTAGAAAATAAAAAACCGTTATTTTGAAGGATATTGGCAATCACACCTGCAATCATTGCAATAAGTGCAAGCGGGAGCGCAAGCTTTAAAAAATATTGCACAAAGATTCCGAACCAAATACCGCTACGGATATCAGCCTGTGTACTCCGCAAAAAAAAGAAGCGGAGGATTTCCATACACTCTTCCAAAAAAAAGGAAGAAAGGAAGATCAGGGCTCCGGCGGGAAAAAGCATTACCAAAGCGGCATTGATATCCTGACTTTTTGCGACACGTCCTTCTTCACGGGCTTTGCGTATCTTATAGTCGGTTGGGTCTTCGGTACGTCCTTCATCCTCTGCTGCAAACCACTGCAAGTCAATAAAAAAGTTCTGTTCGGTATATCCGCTTGCAGTCTCCATCACGAGTTTCCGCATCCTATACACCTCCGGCGACACGGCCCAGAAGCGACTCAAATGCCGCGAATCCGTTTTCCATAATCCGTACAAATAAATTTGCCATAAACGGCAGCGAAACGGTTAAAAGAAAGAAGGTCAGCAAAATGGTTATCGGGAAACCTTCCGATAAAAGGTTCATCTGCGGCGCGGCCTTTGACAGCAAGCCCATCGAAACATGCACTAAAAAGAGCGTTCCCATCACCGGCAGTGCAATCATCATTGCATTTAAGAAAAGACTGCTAAGATTTGTTATAAGAAATGAAGCAAGCAATTCCCGTTTTTCCAGAAACATAAAACAGTTGATCGACTGAAAGCTGCGAACCATACCGCCTAAAAACAACGTCTGGAATCCCTTAATCTGCAAAAAAAGCAGCACTGCAATAAAATTTAAAAATTGTCCCATCAGCGGATTTTCAATTTGAGCAAGTGCATCATACACTTCCGATGCGCCGAATCCCATTTGATACGAAAAAAATTGACCGGCCGTACTAAACGAGGCAAAGATAATGCTGATAAAAAAGCCGGTCAGCACTCCGAGCAGCGCTTCGCCGACAACAAGCAGCACATAGTCAAGATTAAATCCTTGCACGTCCAGCGGGGAACCATAGGCAACCGGCATCACCAAAAAACCGATTAATCCCGCCAGTGAAATCTTTGCAATGCGCGGCACCGCCCTCGTCGAAAGAAGCGGCGTCGTAGAAATTATCGCGAATATCCGTACGCATACCAAAAAAAAGAGAGGAGCCTTAACAAGTAAAAAAGAGAAGGGGTTAGGTTCCATTATTCACGCCGCCTACGAGGAAACTAACCTTGCACCAGCTGAGGAATAATGTCAAAAAGGCGGACGGTATAATCCCGCAATACGCTGATCATCCAGCCGCCCAAAAGCGCAAGCATACCCAAAATAGTCAAAATTTTCGGTACAAAGGTAAGCGTCTGTTCCTGAATGGAGGTGGTCGCCTGAAAAATTGCTACGATTAAACCGACAACTAATGCAGCCAGCAGAATGGGGGCGGCTAATATAAATACCTGAAAAACACCCTCACGCAAGAGACTGACAATCATCCCGATACTCATCGTTTTTCCTCCCATAAAAAGTCAAGAAGAAAGTATCAACTTTCGATTGACTTTTTACGCACGTTCGCAACGAAGTGAGAACGTGCAGATGATATACAAGTTTGCACTTGAGCAAACTTGGGTAAATAAAAGCCGTGCTATTTGTACGGCTTTTATTTACACTCCTCCTTTTTACTTCTACAAGAACGACTGAAAGAGTTGACCGACCAATAAATTCCAGCCGTCAACCAGTATAAATAAAATCAGCTTAAACGGCATCGAAATTTGCACCGGCGGCAGCATGATCATACCCATCGACATTAGAATACTTGCAACCACCATGTCGATGATGATAAACGGCAAATAAAGGAAGATGCCTATCTGAAAAGCAATGGTTAACTCGTGCAGGATAAATGCAGGGATTAACACATGAGTAGGAACGTCGGCGAGTGTATTGGGTTTTTCCATACGGGCAAGCGACATACAGAGTCTGATATGAGAGGGATCATGCGCCATCTGTTTATACATAAAGAGACGCAACGGTTTTTCCGCTTCGGTATAAGCGGTTTCGATATTGATTTGCCCGTCTGCCATCGGCTTAAACGATTTATCGTATATTTCCGTTAAAGTCGGCCACATGATAAAAATCGTCAAAAAAAGAGCAATGCCGTTGAGTACCTGCGTCGGCGGCACCTGCTGCAGCGACAGCGCACGCTTAATAAAGTCAAGCGCAATACTGAGCCGCAAGAACGATGTCATCAAAAGGAGAATACTCGGCGCAAGGGTAATCAGCGTTATTAACAGAAGCAGCTGAATGGAAAACGCTACTTCCTGATTATTTTGAGGTTCGCGGATATTCAGGTTGACAAAGGGAATACGGGTTGCCTGACGGGTTGCGTCTATTTCGGTACGCCCGGTCTGCGAGGTACCGGTATTGCTCTGCGCGGACAGTGTTACCGGAATACAAAACAAGCAGATACACGCGATACATAGTGCAAGTTTTTTCATCGGCCTTCCCTCCCCGTGCCGCCGATTTCCGTCTCTTGTGGAGTTCCGTTCTCCTGCACCGCACCTGAATTTTGCAGACGTCCCCGCTGCTTAGCTAAAAACGAGTCGAAGGGATTCGCATCGGCTTCCTTTGGTTTTGCTGCAGGGAAAAAGGTATGCAACAATGAGTTGAAGCTCTGCTTTGGACCGGGTGTTTGCGCCGCGTGCAGATTCATCGCATCGATGAGCTCTTTATCGGTGATTTCCGCAATCAGCGACAACGAAGCATCCGATGCGCCGATTAAATATGCTTTATCAATAAGAGTCACAATGTGGAGAGTTTTATTAGGCGCAAGCGGTAAATTGGCAACATTCTTTAAGAAAGGATCATCTGCGGCGGTAAATTGCTTTGAACGCCGGATAAAATACAGCACTCCGTAAATAAGCGCACATACAACCGCTAATGATATGATCAACTGAAACAGCATTGAAACGGTTGAACTTCTTGAAGCTCGAGGTGCAGGTACATCTTGTACCGGCAATGCCGATTCATCCGTCTGTAAAACAATATTGGTCTCTGCAGGTGATATCTGAGAGACAGCCGGATTACCGGCTTCTGCTGCTGTCCCGTTATCCGCAAACGCACACACGGCGCTGCAGAGTAAAAGAAAAGAGAATAATATACTTTTATAAAAGCTGCTATACATTTCCCACCCCATGTGCTCTACGGCCGCAGTATGCAAAAGCCGTACTCACAGATCCGCTATGTATCGCTAATACGTTCAGCCGGCGACAAAATTTCGGTAACGCGGACACCGAAGTTTTCATCGATAACGACGACTTCCCCTTTTGCAATCGGTTTATGATTAACTAATATATCAACCGGTTCACCGGCAAGCTTATCCAATTCGATAATATGCCCTTCACCCATGCTTAAAATTTCTTTAATCATCTTGCGGGTACGGCCGAGTTCAACGGTCATTTCCATGAACACGTCCATAATCAGCCCGATATTTCCCTGTTCCGATTCAGTTACTCCATTTAACAGGGGAGAAAATTGCACGGATTGTACATTCGGGTTCATACCGGGCATCACCATTCCGCCCTGAGCCTGTACTCCGCCTTGCATTTGCATTCCCATGCCCATCGGTTGCTGACCCATTTGCGGCATTCCATTCATTCCGTTCATCGGCATATTCATTGCCCCCATTGCGCCTCCCTGATCAGGAACAGGCTGTGCGGGAATAGGCTGCACAGGTGTTACCGGCGAAGCGCTCTCCATATTGCTTAATTTATCGGCAAGTTGTTCCGCTGTTTTTTTGGAGATAATCTCCCATAAATTAAAAGTTGTATCATCAATTGTAACCGAATATGTTAAAAGTGCAAAGTCCTGAGAAAGCCGTACCATTGCCTTGGGCACATGATGAGCTTCGGCAGGCATATTGGTAACACCTTTAATATCTTGACCGTCAAACGCGCTGATTTCTTTTCCGACATACTGCGCAATGGTTTCACTGATAACCGAAAGCGCCATATCATCGATTGTAACGCTCTCCTCATTGTTTACAAGCCCTACCAGCTTTTCCGCAAATTCGGGGGCCAACACAAACAAGTGATCGCCCGTCAGCGCACCTTCAAAGTCAATGGTAACGGCAACCGCCATATCCGGCACTTTCTGCAAAAAGGCTTCACGGCCGCTCAGCTCGATCACAGGATTGGACACGGAGACGGTTTTACCCGTCATCGAATCCAGATTTGCAGAGAGTGCGGGAACATTCCCGTCAAAAAACTTCTGTAAGGCTTCTTGACGAGCCGGTGTAAGCGCTCCGTCCGTAGGCACGCCGGCAGAACCGCCCATACCCGACAACAACGCATCTATTTCGTTCTGAGAAATGGCCCCATCACTCATATAATTCCTCCTGATCAGCACTTAGCTCTTCAAATTCATCCTGATTGATATCCTCAATCTTTTCCAATATCTGTACGGCAACCTTATTTCCCACAACGCCGGGCTGACACCAGAACTTCTTTCTGCTGCCGACGCTGAGCGTAAACGGATGCCCCACCCTGGTATCAGTCAGCCGTACTACATCCCCCGCACGGAGATTAAGCACATCCCGTACCGGCAGTTTTAACGAACCGACTTCGGCGACAACATCCATATCTACCGTGGACAGCTTTTCTTTCAGTACGCCCATATACTGAGTTGTCGAACTTCTGCGTACCGACGAGAACCAGAACTGGCTGGACAGCTTTGAAATAATCGGCTCTATCGTGATATAGGGAATACAGAAGTTCATCATGCCTTCTTCTTCGCCGACCTTGGTTTCAAGCGTAACCAAAACAACCATTTCGGAAGGCGGTACGATCTGCGCGAACTGCGGGTTGGTTTCAATCTGACCCAAGCGGGGGCGCAAGTCGATAACTTGCGTCCATGCTTCACGCATATTCGCCAAGATGCGCACGATAACTCCTTCCATAACGGAGGCTTCGATGTCGGTTAATTCCCGCTGTACCATCGTCCCCTGCCCCGTACCGCCGAAAAGACGGTCTATTATAGAGAAGGTAACGGAAGGGTCTATTTCTAAAACGGCATTACCCTTGAGCGGATCCATGTTAATTACAGCCAGCGTAGTCGGCGTAGGGATTGAACGGATAAACTCTTCGTATGTCAGCTGATCGACAGAGGCAACGTGTACGTGCGCCATACTCCGCAGCTGAGCAGAAAGAGCGGTGGTAGTCAAACGCGCAAAGGTTTCGTGCATAATTGAAACGGTACGCATCTGCTCCTTAGAGAATTTATCCGGCCGCTTAAAATCGTAAATTTTGATTTTACGAGTATCATTAACCGGTCTAAACTCTTCCGCTTCGGTATCCCCTGAGCTGATTGCAGTGAGAAGCTGGTCTATTTCGTCCTGCGATAATACTTCAGTCATACAATCCCTATTGTTCTATAATATCATATTGGGTAAAAGCAACTGCTTTTATCTTCGACTTTGATAGTATATTGTCATTGATTTGATTACGGATTTCGATTTTAATCTTTTCTTCCTGCTTCAGTTCCGCAATCGTTTTACTCTGGAAATAACCACGGAGAAAATCCTTCAACTCAACCAACCGCGCTGTCAGTTCCTGCGAAGTTGTCTTATCGTTTTGCGGATATCCCAGCTCGACGTTAACCACAACGGTACCCGGCACGACGTCTTTGGTAAATGTCTTTACAGCACCGATTGCAGAATAATATTGCAGCATTTCGCGTGAGTCGCGATATTCCTCAGCAATGGGATATTCGGACTGAGATTGCCCTCGCTTTGACATCAGATTAACCGTAATAACGACAACCGTCACAATAAAAATCAAAGCAGCGAGCGTGATGGCAATGTATTTCA
Organism: Treponema sp. OMZ 855; assembly: GCF_024181145.1. Lineage (NCBI taxonomy): Bacteria > Pseudomonadati > Spirochaetota > Spirochaetia > Treponematales > Treponemataceae > Treponema > Treponema sp. OMZ 855. The sequence goes on from NZ_CP051194.1 coordinate 1,770,647, forward strand.
GAAGCGTCGGAATAAGCCCCGCTTTTTTAGCCTTTACCGGATTATCGACACCGATGTTTTCATCCATTCCGTGTTCATCAGTCAAATTTGTATGCTCGTCAGCCATTGTGGTTACTCCTCTCTCTTCAAGTAAATCTTTAGGGAAGCACTAAAAATGTGCATCATCCAAAATGATAATATCAACCCGTCTATTATATGCACGTTCTTCTGCAGTCTCGTTGGAATAGATGGGACGAGTATCTGCATAGCCGGCAATGGAAAACTTATCTTCCTGCACACCGAAGTCAGTCAAATTGTGCAATACGCTGATTGCACGGGCAGCCGACAGCTCCCAGTTGCTTGTCCACTTTCCCGCAAGCGCATCGCTTGAATCGGTGTGTCCTTCAATACGGAAACGGCGAGCCGCTAATTCTTTATCGGATAAAAACTGTGCAATTTTCAATAATGTTTCGCGGCTTTCTTCGATATTCAGCTCTGCACTGTTCCGGGCAAAAAAGGACTCAGCTATAAGTGAAATAACAATACCGCGTTCATCGCTCGTAACAGCAATCTTAGTCGTCTTTATTTCGGGCGTAAAAATCGAAACAGCCTTTTTTAAGGCGGTTCCGAGCATCTTCCCTTTTTCCATAGACGGCATTGAACTGATGGTATTGCCGAGGTCGGCAAGTTTGCCCGCCGATAACGAGATGGAACCGCCGGTAGGGTCGCCGCTGATAGATGCCGATAACGCCTGTAACCGAGTTATATCTACTTCGCTCGGTTCATAGAGCATAACAAAGAAACAGAGCATCAGCGTAACCATATCACCGTACGTTGTGAGCCATCCGCTGCCGGGAGCGCTCGCGCCTTTCTTTTTCCGTGCCATGAACTAATCCCTTACAAGCTCGGATTCCAAAACCTTTCGGTCTTTAGGATCAAGATACGTCAGCAAACGCTGCGCAAGGATACGCGGGTGATCGCCCGATTGAATACCAAGGATACCCTCGATAATCATTTCCTTTGACCGTACCTCCAGATTATTCTGATAAGCAAGCTTTGACGCTATCGGAATAAGCATCCAGTTTGCCATCATAGAACCGTAGAACGTCGTAACCAATGCAACAGCCATGTTTGGACCTAATGAACTCTTATCTTCGATGTTCAGCAACATACCGATAAGACCGATAACCGTTCCCAACATTCCAAAGCCCGGTGCGAGGGTTGCCCATGCGTTTACCAACGAAATCCATTTGTTATGCCGCTCTTCCATCTGTGTTAATTCGTTTTCCATCGACACACGGATAGCAGCCCCGTCGATACCGTCGATAACATTGCGTAATCCGGTACGGAGAAAATCATCTTCAAAATCTTGAATTTCTTCTTCCAGAGCTAAAAGACCGGTACGGCGGCTTTTTTCTGACAAGGCGACGAGTTTTTGTACCATTTCTTTCTCTTTATAGTCGGCAACTTTGAACACCCTGCCCATAACCTTGAAAATACCGATAACGTAAGAAAGCGGATAGGTTAAGAACAAACACATATACGAACCGCCGATCGTGATGAACATCGAAGGAACGTCGATAAGTCCGCCCAACGAGCTTCCCATGAAAGCTCCGAACAGAACGATAGCAATACCGCCGAATATACCTATAAATGATGCTATATCCATAACTTAAGACAGCTCCCTTACATTTCGTTTTTAAAGATACCGATACACTTGCGGTACGCGACAATAGCATCGATCAGTGCATCGGGCGTTTCTTTTATCACAAAGCTTTTACCCGACAGCATGTGCAGCGTTACATCGGGATTACAGTCTATCGTTTCAATCTGATGGGGATTTATCCAATACTGTGTACCGTTAAGCCGCGTAACCTTTACCATAATGTATCCTTTATATTACCTTATTACCGCTTCAAATTCAATACGGTTTCAAGCATTGTATCGGACGTTTGAATGGTTTTTGCCCCTGCTTGGAACCCGCGCTGTGTAATAATCATGTCGGTAAACTGATCGGTTAAATCGACATTACTCATTTCGAGGGTACCGGCAATCAGTTTACCCTTTCCCATAACACCCGATGTGGTGATATTCGCAATACCGGAGTTATTCGACTGAATATAGGTATTTTCACCTGCTTTTTCCAAGCCGCCCTGGTTTGCAAAGCCTGCCATTGCAAGCTGACCGATCTCGTTGCTTACGCCGTTGGAATACACACCGGTGATAATACCGCTCTGGTCGATCTTAAAGTTTTCAAGATAGCCCATTGCGTATCCGTCCTGTTCGTAAGCCTTGGTGGTGCTGCGTTCGGCAAATTGGGTAATCGTATTGCGGGAAGTACCGATCTCGCCTAAGTTAATATCGAAGGTGTGGCGGACAGGAGCACCATCTTCACCGGCTGTTGCACCGGGAACGTTATAGGAAACCTGCACAAGTACTTGTCCTGCTGCGGCGGAGGCATTTCCTGCCGTATCGGTAACCGAAGCAAGGTGTCCGTAGTTGTCGAAGGTAACGGTAAACGTGTTGCCGGTGCCTTCGGTAGTACCGACGCCCGTGCGCGTTGCCGTTGCTTCTGCGTTTTCAGGGTCAACATTGACCGTCGCGAGCCACTGGTTCTGTGTGCCCGGGACGCGCGAAAAGCTTAAATTAAGTTCATGGGTTTCGCCGAAAGTATCGTATACTTTGAACTCGGTTGTCCATGTCGATTCCAGCACTTGCGCGCGGTTCGCATTTTCGGGAAGTTCCGGAAGCCGCTTGTCGAGGTTACAAGCATAGTTCACCGATGTGGTTGCACGGGCGTCGATCTTCTGCCCGATCGGAATGATGAGGTCTTCCGTCTGTGCGGAGGTGTTGATAAGGCGGGTGCCGTCTACTTCCTGTGCCATCCAGCCCTGAACACGCATACCGTTTGCAGGGTTCACCATCGTGCCGTCTTTATCGACACCGAAGGCACCGGCGCGAGTATAAAAGCTCTTTTCACCCGACTTGAGTACGAAGAAACCGTTTCCCTGCACCGCGATATCGGTATTGATGCCGGTTGACTGCAAAGCGCCCTGCGTATGCACGGTGTCGATGCTGGCAACCATAACACCGAGGCCGACTTCTTTCGGGTTCACGCCGCCGACTTCTTCGTTCGGACGGGAAGCGCCGCTCAACTGCTGAGAAATCAAATCCTGAAAATTAACCCGTCCGCGCTTAAAGCCTGTGGTATTCACGTTTGCAATATTGTTACCGATAACATCCATTCTCGTTTGGTGATTCTGCATTCCGGAAACGCCGGAAAATAATGACCGCATCATATCTGTAATCTCCTCTATTATATCTTAGTTATTTGCATAGACGGTCTGTACATCCGACCATGCATACCATTTGCCGTTAACCTGTACCTGCGGGTTTTCTCCGCGGGTCGCAGCCGTAATGGTTCCCGAAACGGTACCGCTGCTCTGTTGGATATCAACCTGCTTACCGACCACATTAACCGCCGAAGAATCTCCGATCAGCCTGTTCAAGATTCCGAAGCTCTGGTTCATATTCGTCAGTTGCTCAAGCGACGTAAACTGTGCCATCTGAGCGACAAACTGAGTATCTTCCATCGGGCTGGTAGGATCCTGATGAGTCAGCTGTGCTACGAGCAACTGGAGAAAATCGTCCTTTCCCAGCTCCTGCTTAGGCTTTCTCCCTTCCGGAAAATTCTGTTTATTGATTGTGTCTACTTCCATGTTGAGCCGGGCTTTTTCTTCCGGACTCATGTCAAAAGAAGGCATCGGAATTCCGTTTCCCTGCGCTACCATACCGATATTCATATCTCTTTATCCCCCATTTTACGCAAATACATTCACCGCTTGATCTTGCCCGAAGGCATAGACAGTTTCAGTATCGGCATAACGATTACCCTGCATTACCTCAAGCCGGTCATTTTGTGCAAATAATTCATTAAATTGACCGTTCTCACCATCAAATTGCCCGCCGCCTTCGCCCGACCAGCTGACATCAAACTGCGCACTTGCAAATCCGCCCTGTTCAAAGGCCTTGGCAAGCTGTTCGATGCTTTCTTTAAATGCTTCGTATGCTTCTTTTGATCCCGTGATAATCTTCCCGACGATTTTCTTCCCGCCGGCCAATTCCAAATTGATTCTGACATTGCCGAGATGCGCGGGCTGCATCTGCAAGCGGATGACGCCTGCGTTGTTATCCTGCAGCACAATCCGCCCTGCCTGCACAAAGTCGGGCGCCATATCCTGCACTTGCTGCGCTACCAACGAGGCAAAACTCGGTGCGCCGCTCTCCTGTGCTGTCTGCGTACCGTTTGCAGCGGTGCCCAAACCTGCCGTCATACTGCGGAAGTCCGCCGCCATATCAACCGACGGCGCATTGGTAACCCGCACGGCGGCGCCCGCTTCGTGTACAGAACCGTCCGCAACAACCGGAGCGGCATTCACCGTGCGCTCATCTATAATGGTAAACACCGGCTTGTGCTGTTTTACCTGCTGCGCCTTTGTGCTTTTTTCGAGAGAATGATCCGCGGCGGGCTCATCGGCATTTTTTTTCAGCTTTCCGGACAGCTCTGCCGTACCGGAAGCCGATATACCTACAGCCATGCCGGATTCCGCTTTGCCGTTTTTCTGCTTTTTTAACAGTTGAGCTTCTTCGGCAGAGAGCACCGCGGCTTCCTCAGGCACGGCATCCGTCTCCGCTTGAGCAAACATCGAAGTTTGAAGCTGCTTATCCGCGCCGTTTTCAAGCGCATTCTTTACATCGATCCCGTCTTCAAAGGCAAGCAAAACATCCGCGTCTGCAAGCGCTTCGGCAGCTTCCCCTTCCCGTGCATCTGCTTCGGCAAGGTGTTGTGCGCGCATATCACTGTGTTTCCCGGCTTTGTTCTTTAACCGGGATAATTCGGTTTGCGCCGCAGCATTTTTTTTACGCTCAGTCTGTTCCGACGCCTCTTGAGCCAATGCGGTGCTGCCGGATATTTTTTCTTCTCCCGCAGTACGGCTGTCGGTCTCCTCCGCCATCAGCTTTTTTATTATATCGATAAAGGATGAGCCCTTCACATCAGGTTCTTTTGCATTTTTTTTATCCTGATTACTTGACTGTACCGCATCCGTGTAATTGACCGGCTGCATATCGTTCTGGACATCAAGTGCTTGCATGTATTGAACCTCCAATTTGCCTCTATATAGATAAACTTTCCTTAAAATGCAACAGTTGAACAAAGTATCAACTTTGGAAACTGTTGCATTCGTGCGCGAAAAGCGCACATATAATCTACGACGTTTGCGAAAGCAAACTCGCAGTGTTTTTCAGCCGCGCTATTTCAACGGCTGAAAATAAATGTTCGTCTTTATGATTTTCGGCTTTTTTTCAGCCTTATTGAGAAAGAAAAGAGACAAAATGGGAAAGATTTTATAGAATAAGCAAAACATCTACTGAATATTTTTGCGCTTTTACGCAAAAATATTCAGTAGATGTGGAAAATATCATTTTTAATGAGCTGAAAATCCACGGGTTCAATGTTGATGTCGGGGTTATTACACAATTGGAGTATTGAAAATAGGAATAACTATGATTGCCGTTTTTGAACAGGAGCTTGAGAAGGGTACCGGTGTACCGTATCTTTTGCTGAAAAAAGGCTGTATCCAACCTTCGGAGCAAATTGAAGAAATCTTATATGCTAACATTATAGAAAACAAAGCCTACGATCCGCAATGTGAAGGCAGCCGCACCGAATATATGTACGATCTCTTGGAATTATATCCGCACAGAGAAAAAATCGACGAGCGCGTTATCGCATATTTTAACACAATGGACGATAGAGATTGGGGCGAATTGCAGGTATTCGGATTTGTACGGAAGCTCGCCGAGTCGAGGCGGTTCGATAAGACCGAGCTGTACAAAAAATTCGAACAGTATGCCGAAGAAGATATGTATAATGGCATGATCGGCTTGAGCGATTTACTGCTGCTCGATAAATATGAGGCGGTTGTATACCTCGCTCGTTATTTCGGTACCCATATTACAGAAGATAATAAAAAAGAGTTTATCGACTCTACTTTTTACGATATATATGCGGAAGATATCGGATACACTGAAGCGGAGCTGACAGAAAAGCTCCGCAACGAACATGATGCGGCAATCGACCGCTATCTCGCAATCGCGCACATAAAACGAAAGACACGAAGGAAAAAACAAAAACAGTATACGGCGGATACAGCCATTGCACTGTTGAAAAGAAAACCCTCCCCAACCCGACTGGAACGTATCAGCCTTTGGAGATGGGTACGAAGACGTGCAAGCGAAGCCGATATCCAAAAACTTTCGAATGTATTTCTTGAAGCTGAACTGCCGTTGAAAAAAAGACTTATCCGATTATTCGGCGAACGGCAAATCAAAATTCCTGCACAGGTACTCTTCGATTCTTTTGAAGCAACTGAAAATAAGCCGTTTCGGCAAGATATTATCGAAGCGCTTGTTCCCTTCAATGATCCTGCCGTCTATGATTTTTTAAAAGACCGGTATGACGACAATACCAGAAATGCCTTTATAAAAGTCTGCTTGAAATATTACTCTGAAAACAAAAAGACCGAGCTTTTTAACTTGCTTGAGCTGTGCACTATCTTCGATATACATGAGATAAAACATACGGCTCTAGAGTCAAAGGCGTTAGCCGAAGATCCCGTGTTTAACGATATTCTCCGGATACTGTATCGTAACATGAAATGCCCCCTCTGCCGTAACACCATCGTTGAAAAGATGATTGAACGCCGCTGTATTGACGATAATCTCTATGAAGAAATACAATACGATGTAGATCCCGATACACGGGCATTGGCACAGATGGGGCGATAGTACGCAGTGATAAAAGAGAAACCTCTAAAAACTTCTGTTTTTAGAGGTTTCCCATATCATTTTCATAGGCTTGATCCGAACCGAATTATAAATCGATACCTATAATACCTCGTTTATTTGTTCAAAATGGTAGGATTCTTCACCTTTATCAAAGGTGTAGTTATACGATTTTGCAGACTCTACGCTGATTTCCTGTTTGCTCGGTCCGTAGGATGTTGTAACGGTACGGTAAAAAAATCCGGGGCGCGTTTTTGAAAAAGAAGATTCAACAACATGTGTTCCGGCAGCGACATAGAAACCTACCAAAAGTTTTTCTCTAAAAAACAGCGGGCGCTGTCCGTCTACACTAATAACGTTCAGATGATTCCATGCTTTGGACAGGAAGCCGAGTAATGAAGCGGGTTTGGCAATATACACTTTTGCCGCATTCGGATTTTCATTCAGCCAGCCGGCAATATGCGCTTTATCGGTTTTCATTTTAAAAAACATATACGCCAGATAGATAACCACCGCTATTGGAATAATAATAAAATAATAAAATCGTGCCATTTGAATTCTCCTAGTTATTGTCTTTAGTGTGTACCGGTTCTTCGAGCTTTGTTACGGTATCTCCCGTAATCCCCAAATTCCCCAACAACTCGCTAAACTGGGAAACACCGATAAGTTCGCAATCAACGGATACTTCCTGTTCACCCTGCCTCGTCAAATACAGTGTGCAGGATGTATCGCTGCCGGCTCGAGATCGGCCGTATGTTGTGGTAACGAGTTCTGCTCTGACGGCCGTTGTTGCAAGATCATACACATCCGTTTTTTTGCCTTTTTTTACAGTCAGCGTTTTTTCATCGACTTCTATAGTAATCAGATTACCAATAATAACAAGCCAAACATATCCCGCCAGAACAGCAATAAAAATAAGGGCTCTTATTATATTGCTCGATATAAAAAAACCTGCAACCACACTTATAACTGCAGCAACCGCCAATCCCATAGCGATATTTACAAGAATCCTGTAAATCCGCGCCTTGTAGGTGTGTATCATTATAAACTCCTAAAATAAAAATGTGTTAGAATCAAGCATTAGAAGTGCATTGGAATAGATCTCGAACAAAACATATCTTTACCAATACCAATAATCGAATCCAACGAATCACCCCTCTTTAGATTAAGAAGTGAAAACCTCGTTTTGTAAAATCGGATTTACAAAACAAGGTTTTATTAGCGTGATTATAATTATTTGCCGTTCTTTGTCAATCGAAGATTCAGGGGTGATCAGTGATGGTAAGCTCAAAAGCAGCCAATAACACGGAATCCTTTGTATATTGAATTCCTTTTTCAAATATTCCCTTTGCCGCAACACCATCATTGAAAAGATGATTGAACGCCGCTGTATTGACGATAATCTCTATGAAGAAATACAATACGATGTAGATCCCGATACACGGGCATTGGCACGGCTGGGGCGATAGTAAGCAGCGGTAGAATGAGGGTCGTATATTTCCAAAATATTGATGCATTTATCAGAAAGTATAACTTCGGCTGCTAACATTGCGCAGCCTCGTTAACCGTCAAGTTTTCTACCGAAAACTTACTTATTATATGTACGCTATCGCGTACCAATGCAACAGTTTCCAAAGTTGAAACTTTGTTCAACTGTTGCATTTTATGGAAGATTTATTTTCAGCCACTAAAATATCGTGGCTGAAAAACACGTCGAGTTTGCTAACCGCAAACTCGCGTATTAACGTATGCGCGTTCCGCGCAGCAATGCAACAGTCTTCGAGAATTGACATTCTCTCAACTGTTGCATTTTATGGAAGGGAAAGATGACACAAAAGGAACGGCGTATTTTTTTAATCGAATATCTTTTAAGGGAAAATCCCAACTATCGCGATGTGCAGATGCCGGCTGATGAGGATGAACAGAAGAACCTGCTCCGCTCTCTGATGAACATTCGGCCGCCGCAGCATACAAGCGAAGAATTCTTGCGCATACAGGACAACTATTTACAAGAAGCGATCCGGCAGCGTGGCATTACCGGCCTTGCCGATTTAAAACCGGCTACCGGACGGGGCAACGGGGATTGGTATGTGTGGCGGGGTGACATTACAACGCTTAAGGTCGATGCGATTGTGAACGCGGCGAACAGCGGTATGACCGGATGCTGGCAACCCTGCCATGCATGTATCGACAACTGCATCCACACCTTCGCGGGGGTGCAGCTGCGTGCCGTGTGTGCCGACATTATGCAAAAACAAGGACACGAAGAGCCGACCGGAACCGCAAAGATTACGCCTGCGTTCAATTTACCGTGCAAGTATGTGCTGCATACCGTAGGGCCGATTATCAGCGGTCAACTTACCGACCGCGACTGCATGCTGCTTGCAAACTGCTACACCTCCTGCCTAAACCTCGCAGCCGAAAACGGCGTAAAATCTATTGCCTTGTGCTGTATTTCAACCGGTGTATTCCGGTTCCCTGCTCAAAAAGCTGCGGAGATTGCCATCGCGATGGTTGAAGACTGGAAAGCAAAAAACAACAGCACAATGAAAATCGTGTTTAATGTATTCAGCAAACAGGATGAAGCCATTTATAACAAATTGATGTCTTGAGACATCTCCTGCTACTATAAGTAGCGAAAATTTCTCGGATTGTAATGTATCATTTCTTTCATAATTGCAGCTGCAAGGTTATTATCCGTCTAATATTGCGGATGCCGAAGAACATCCGTGAAGGAGATGGATTATGAACTTTTCGGAAAAATCAGAAACCTTGCGACAGCAAAAGAATCTTGTGCAGGAAGAACTTACAGAAAAATGCAGTCAAAATCGTCAGGCAACGACCATATCGGTAGATTGTATAAACAAACCCTATATATACAGACCCGTAAGGTTTTATGTTACAACCATTCTAGCAACATGGGGCTTTTGGTTTTGCGCGCTTATTTTTAAAGAAGGTTTTATTTGTACACTCACAATGCTGCTCGGACTCCTTTCGCCGGCAATAATTGCACTCATCACCGTGTTCGGTTCAAAAAGCAAAGAACTAAAAGCGGACTTTAAACGCAAGATTTTCAGGTTTTATAAATTAAGACCGAAATACATTTTTGCTGCCGTAATTGTTTTTGCACTGATAGTCAGCTGCTCAATTTTGCTTTCAACATTGTGGGGACAGTCTTTAAATCAGTTTTCCGTCACGGAGGGTTTTTCTTTTACCGGAGCGGGAGTCACTTCCGCATTTTTAACGATTTTGCTTGCTTCGGTTTTGGAAGAAGTCGGTTGGCGCGGTTACGGTGAAGACTCAATCGCTCAATATTGCAGTTGGTTCACAGAATCTATTATATTCGGCTTTGTATGGGCATTATGGCACCTACCGCTGTTTTTCATCCCAGGCACCTACCATTTTGGAATACGTGAAATAAATGTTTTGTATATGTTCAATTTTTTTATTTCCGTTATTCCGTTCGGTTTTATAACAACATGGGTTTACGTGAAAAATAACCGAAGCATGCTTGCAAGTATTATTTTTCACCTTTTTGTAAACTTCATGCAGGAAAAGATTGCGATGACCCAAACGACAAAATGCGTCGAAACAATCTGCGTTACCATTGCCGCCGCGATTATCGTTTTTACAAACAAAGATCTCTTCTTTGAAAAACGCCATATAGGGAGAATATTGGAAAGCTGAATTTCGGGAAAAGGGTGGATCGTTGAATTTCTCAACTAAACTTTCAAGTTAATATGCGGCATCTCTAAAAATCCGGTTGGTTTTCAAAGGTTCCCTATAGAATATTTCCAAAGTTTATCATTATTTCCACGGACGGTTTTTATCCAGCCATCCCTTTTCCTGCCAATAATCCGTATCTGCCCGATTCCGGATTTTATTTTGTAAGAGGCGTATGATATTGAACATCAGTTTTGTTTTTATTCCGGGCTTCGCTTTACCATACTTATCGGTAATTTTTTTTGCAAGAGAGCTTAATGCTTTATCTATGGATTTTTTATTTTTTTCACTTACATCTTGCCATTTTACAGCCTGAACAGCTTTGCCGTATGTGTAAATTTCAGCAACTCCCCAAAAAAACAAACTGTCTGCCATATCTTTATTTGCAGATTTCATACCCCCACCCGCGGCAGTGGAAATACACACACCCTGCTTCGAAAACATTGTTTCCTCCGGCCGGTGTACCATCCAACGATATCCGTAATGATCTAAAAATGCTTTCATAGAACCCGTTGGGTGCATTACATATACGGGACTTGCAAGAATAATCAAATCGGCTTTGTCTATCGTCTCGGTAATAGGGTTAAGTCTGTCGAAATGCGGACATTGTTTTTCCGATTCTAAAAAACACTTTGTACAACCGGTACAAAACTCACCGAAATCTTTCGGCAAAAAAAACTCTTTTATGTTTCCCCCGACTTTCAATGCCAGATTGCTCGCAATATGATATGTTGATCCCTTATGATTTTGTCCGTGTATAATCACTGTTTCCATCGTCTAAAAATCATCTCCTCGGATTTCGATTTTACCGTTTATTTCATTGACGATGATATGATGATTCTCATCTTCAATAATTGTGTTCCATGTATTTTCCAGGCGGCTTGAATTTTCCGGAATATCTTTTTCGTGTAAAAACAGATATAGATTCAATAATTCATATAAATCTTTTTTAACCGCTTCTCTTACCATAATCACAACTCCCCGGCGATTTTCAGCTGCCCTATTATACCACAAGTATTGAGCACTATCTATGTTTAAAAGATTGATTCGGTAGATCCTTGTTTGAAGAGCTTTGTTGCTGTAAGAGATGAGCAAAAAAAGATATTAAAAGGGTTAGCGATGGGTTATCCTACGGCAGTCATCACTTTACCGATAAAGTAAATTCCCCAGATTACTCCGCCTATAATCAACAGCCTTACCAGAGACAGAAAAGCGATGGACCATGACTTTCTTTTTATATTTGTATCTCTTTGAAAACTCAAAGCAATAACAGCAAATTTCAATAAAATACTGATAATGAATATCGTTAGGCCGTACCGGAAAACAAGACCTACCATAAAAAAGCCGATCTCCACGCTTCCAAGTCCCAGTGAAAAACCGATAACAAAGCATGCACAAAGAATGATATCTAAGGCTATGGAGCCCCACAGTATATATTTAATGAGCTTTTCGCTTTTATCCATACAAAGTTCCATACATTTGATGTTACCCTACTTAATCCAAATGAATTCCCTTGGTTTCCAAATTCTTGAGACACTCACGATAATAGCAGTCATCATGTTCAGTATATATGGGGTTGGGTACTTCAATGACCGCTAAATTGTTATATGTCGGACATCTCCTGCCGCGATAGTCTTTGTCCAACCACTCAGGACTAACCTTGTAGCCTCGCCGATTCATCTCTGCCATAATGAGTTGGTGATAACAATAAAGCAGATAGGGTGAATAACGAAAAACATAATTGACAGTTGCATGCTGCCTGCCCCAGCCATTTCCGCGCAAGGCACAACACTCCCTATGTTGTCCCAACAGCTGTTGACGCGGGAGTTTGTTAATCATATCTTGATGCCACAGTCTCATCTTGTTCTCCGAATAAATTCGATTGCCGCAAATAGTTGTTAGGGTAGACTGCAAAGAGCTTGCGAACAGCGCCCAACAAAATTTCCTGTTCCGCCTGACCGCTGCGATATTGCTCCAAACAATACATAAACTCCGCCTTTTCATCTTGAGTAGCCTGCTTCTTAAAATATCCCCAGATATGCTGAAACGCGTTGCAGACTTGTCCTCGATTCTCCGGTAAAGCACGAGCCTGATCAATGAGAGTCAACACATGCCGCACTTGTGCATTCTCCCGCTTTAAATACTCGCGAATCTCGTTATAAATAGAGCCGGACTTGCTGAGAACGAAATACTTATGTGCTGCCCAAAGTTTCTGACATTCTTTTAATTGATTTAATTCTCTCATATCGTTTCTTTAAATCTCGAACAAATTCGCCCAAGGTCAGGTTTTCGAGATGCCCTATCACTTATTCGGAATCCCCTGAAAAAATCTCTTTTAATTGACACTCTGCAATTATACAAAAAAATATAAGTATTGAGAATATAGGCAATCCGACGTTGATCTGCCGACTGATAGAAAGTGTATCTTAAAAACGATATACTATTTATAAATAAGAAGAGATAAAAATTTGCATAACGGAGATATAAAATGAAAACAGTACAGACAGAAATCGGCAGAGTATATGCGGATATAGTCGGAAAAACAGAAGAAGGCAGAACAGTGTATTCTATATTGAGCGTCCCCTATGCACAAGGAAAAAGATTTGAATATGCAAAAATTCTTAATAAAAAAGACTATACACCGGAAACAGTAATTAACCGAACGGAGACAGTATGCTTTCCGCAGAGAAAATATCCGCTGTTTTTAAATATTTTAATGAAACATCATATGCTGCGTCCGGAATTTCAACCGTTAAAAGATACCCAAACGGAAAATGCATTTGTAGTAAACATATGGGCACCTGACAATTTTACGAAAAAGAAACCGGTGCTTGTATTTTTACACGGCGGAGGAGAAGGATCGGGAACGGTTCCGATATACACAATGGCGCATATTGCCGAGCAAGGTATTGTAGCGGTTACAATTACTTATCGAATAGGAAACTTCGGCTATATGCCTGTTTTTGAAAAAGGAGAAGTAAGAGGGTCGCTTTCCTACCTTGATCAGCAAGCAGCTTTAACTTGGATTCATAATAATATCAACTCATTCGGCGGAGATAATACAAACATTACACTTATGGGGCATTGCGGAGGCGCAGTCGCAGCCCTGTATCATTATTTAAATCCGCTGAGTAATAATCTGTTTCATAAACTCATGCTTTGTGCGGGAAATGTCCCGATACTGTCTGAATATGATTTCGCAAAAAATGAATATGAAAAAATGCTGTCAAAAAATCATTTAAACGGACTTGAAGACCTGAAAAAATTGTCGGCTAAAAAATTGATGAAACTAAAAGGAGGTCAAAATGATATCATTGACGGCAAGTTTTTTACAAAGCACCCGATGAATCTGTTGGAACGAGGATCATTCCCTTGTATGCCGGTACTAATAGGGTCAAATAAAGATGAATTTTCCATGATTGAATTACCGATGTACTACAAAGCCCTTGGAATTACAAAGAACAAAGAACATTTAAAAGAATTTCTGTTGAAAAAATACGGAGAATTTGCAGATTCTCTTGAATCCGAACTAAAACCGGAAGCGAACGGAATCGTAGACTTACAAATTCAAATCATGGAGTTGCTTGTATTTCACTCAAGTGCACTGTTCCTCATGGAAAAAATCGGAGAAAAATCTCCCGTATACGGATATAGAATGAATTATATTCCTAATCTATATAATGGACTTCGCGGCTCATATCATGGGGCGGAACTTGCATTTTTCTTCGGCACCATAGATAACATGAATATACACATTACCGATGAAAATAAGGCTGCCGTTATTGCAATTCAAAAGGACTGGATACAGTTTATTAAGTTCGGCAAGATAGAAGGGCGTCCACTTTTTAATGAAACCGGAAAAATTACAGAATATGATAAAGATATCAAAACCATACCGTTTCCGCATGCAAATCTTATTCACCATATTCAAAAGAGCGGTATTGCCGATAAGCTCAGAAAAGAATATATACAGAACCGTAGATAAGTTTCCGTAAAAATAACAGAAAGGCATTGTGAAAAAATTATACAGCTCATAAAGAACTGAGCGAAGGGGAATATAAAAAAGGTTGTATGGAAAAAGATTTATGCTTTAAAGCACTGTTAAAGTTTTCTCTCGGCGTGGTGGCCATAGGAATTTTATTGTTTTTACCTGCAGGAACTTTTCATTATTGGAAAGCATGGTTGTTGATGGGGATATTAAAAGTTTCATTTTCAAATGGAAATGATTTTGTCATATCGCCTTGAACTGTGTTGATTTTTAAGCCTTCTCGTTTAGCAACCATATCATCTCTTTGTAATTGTGATTTAGAAAAATCCATTATGGTTACATCATAACCTTTTATAGCAAAAACCGGTCCCTGCTGTCCACCACCACAAGCTAAACCTAATATCTTTTTTCCGTTGGCTTTTTCAAACCATTCTTTCGGAACTTTTTTCCCAACAGTTAATGCAACAGAAATTGGATTATTTCTAACTTCTTCTAATTCTTCATGTGTCAATGGCTCAGTATAGTCATTTTTTACATTATTCCATCTATCTTCATTTAATTTTATATAATTGTTCATCTTATAATCTTCTCGTCCGTCTCATTATATCACTTTTTCCACATTTTGCCATTTACTCAAGCTAAATATCAATTAACCTGTGTGCTTATATTCAATCCTCTTGCTTTATTTCTTTGCTTTCTGTATAGATGTCAAACATTTGTTACAAAAATATATTAAAAAAAATGTTTCTTTCCTAATGTATCTTTAACCTACTGATTTTGCTTGTACTCTTTTAACACTTCATTTGGACTCTTAAAGCCTAGTACTTTTCTTGATATGTTGTTGTATCTTGTATTGTATTTCCTTATTGCCCTTAACAGTTCTTCCTTGCTTTTAAATTTCTTGTCTGCATAGTACTTGCTGTCAAGCCTGTGGCTTCTTTCCACTTTTCCATTCTCCCATGGCGAATATGGACGGGTTGTCACGTACTCTATCCCCTTCTCCTCCAGTTTCAGCTCAAACAGTGTTTTCTTATCACTTTCAGAATTTGTGAACTCTTTCCCATTGTCTGTCTGAACTTTCTTTATGTCAAATCCCTGCTCCCTTTCCAAGTTCTCTAGAAACTTTGCGGTCTGATAGGTGCTTTTTTCATCTGCTATCCTTAACACTCTTTTTCTTGTATATTCATCTAATGCCGTTATTTGATAATACTTCTGGTCACGTGTACCAAACTGTATGCATTCTTCCGGAACATATTTTATGTCTATCTGTACTCTTTCCCCAGGGTACTTCGCCTGTTCAACCTTTTTTTTTCTTTTATGCAGCTTTTTAGGCTTTTCTTTGGCATTGCCCTTCATTTTCCTTATTATCTTGCACATTGAATCGTATGTACGGCTATAGCCTTCCTTTCTCGCTTTGACATAAACTTCTGCCAGCCCTTCATAGCCAAATTTCCTGTACTTTTTCATAACCATCCCTACTTCTTCTTGCGTGTGCTGGTTTGGGTGGCTTTTAGGTCTTCTGCTTTTTGGCAGGAGAGACTGGACTGTGCCGTCGTATCTGTCTCTCCAACGTTTTATCTGCTGACGTGATGTCTTATACTTCACTGCTGCCTTTGAATTATTATTATGTTTTATTGCATACTCAATTGCCCGTTGACGAACACGGTATATTTCTGATATACTACTCATATGAAAGGTTTCTCCTTAATGTGGTTTGGTAGATTTACATTATATCAGAAACCTTTCTTTCTTCTAAATCGGTTAAATTTACACTCATAGACGCATCAACTGTATTTACTGACTTGAATTCATCTATTGATAGAATATTTTTTCTTCTCCTATCTTCAGTTAAACGGAGTATTCTGGCAATATTAGTAGGAGATACACAGTGTTCTCTTGCAATTAGGTCCATTGACTTAGTCTCACATAGGTTTAAAACTATAGACCTCTTAACATCATTCGATATGAAGCACCCCTTATCTACGATAGGTGTTTTAGCCATAAATGTTGACTCGCAATGCTTACAGAAAAATCTCTGCTTTTAACCATCAATATCAAAGGGGTTGTATTAACCCTATTAAAAAGTATTTTTACAGTCTGACTCCCATTTCTAATAATGTCATAATTTTCATTGACTATACCACACTTAGGGCAGCAAGCTGGCCTATATGAAAGCTTTCCCCTTAAGACTGTATATTCTATCTCCTTAATATTTTCTTTTTCGTTACCTAAAATTACTAAATTCTTATCGTTAATTCCTAAGATTTCTGTTATACTAGCATTAGAACACATATCATTTCTCCTTGTTTTTTATTTTGTGCGATTTAAATTATACACGAGATTTGATGTGTGTTCCTATTTTTTTGTAAAAATTTAGCGTTGGGAGAGGATTTTTTCTCTCACCAACGCTAAATATTATACAACCACTTTTCCTTAAAATAAATGTATGAATCTATCTATCTTATCTACTCAAATAACTAATGTATGCATATTGCTACTACAAGAGGACCTAAGACTGTAAGTAAAATATTTCCCATTGCATATCCTGGTGTATATGCTATAGCAAAAATACTTGAATCATATTCCTCCACAACTCCGTTAAGTGCTGCTGTACACGTTCCAGCACCACATAGAGCACCAATGATATCTACAGCATCCAACTTTAACACAAATCTTCCAAAGTAAACGGAAGCAATATGAGGCAAAATGGTTACCAAAACACCGATTAAAAGTACCTTTACGCCCATCGATTGCAGGGCGGATAAGAAGGATGCACCGGATGTAAGCCCCACAATGGCGATAAATAGATTCAGTCCCACACTCTTGCAAAACCACCGTGTTGCTTTCGGCATCAGTCCATAGTTAGAATGTTTGTCCTGATAATATCCGAATAAAAGCCCTCCAATCAAGGCACCTCCGCCGGATCCGAGTGTAATCGGAATTCCGGATACTACGAAGCTGATTGCACCGATTAATAAACCGAATACAAGCCCCATGCTGATGAAGGATACATCTGTCTCGGTACCTGTATCCTTCACATAACCAAGTTTCTTTACAACCTTCGCAATCAAGGCTTTCGGTCCCACCAATATCAAGTGATCAAGAGCCTTTAACTCCTCCTCTTCAGGGAGAATATTGTTATCTCTCATCCTTTCTGAAATGACGATTCCATTTTTTGAAAGATTCTTTATAACATCTAGAGAGAAATTGTTAGTTAAAACTATTTCTTGCTTTACCACATCTAGCCTAAGAGCTTCTGAATCATTAGTTTCCTCCATGCCAGAAGCTTCAAAATGCAATACTGCATCAAGAAGTCCGATAATCGTAACCGTATCCCCTTCCAGGAGCTGCACATCCGGTGCAAGGTTCACCTGTGTACCCTTTCGAATGATTTTCGTTATTGTAAGATCATCCCCGTACTGCTCTTCCACTGAACCTATTGTTTTACCAATAAATTCTGCACCATTTTCTATGCAAAATGCACGTGCTTTGATATTTCCAACAACAGTATTTTCCGAAGAAGACTCATGGAAATTTGTTTGATCGATTTTCTTCTTAACAGTATCTGTCAGATTTACACCAATTAACTTCGCTGCACCGTTTTTCAAAAACACCACTACCCCAACGGTTCCGAAAACATAGGTAAGCGCATAGGCAATTGCCATCTGACTTTCCGCTGTTTTCAGTTCTGTGCCTGAAAGCATTCCCTTCATCGTGGAATCCGCTGTTCCCAGGATTGCAGACTGTGTAAGGCTACCGGCCAAAATTCCGCCGGCTTCTCCCGCTCCGATACCAAAAGCCTTAAACAAAACAATCGAAACTGCAAAAGCTACCACGGCGAAGAAAAGGGATAGGATAATAATCTTAAGGCCGGAGCTTTTTAAACTTGCAAAAAATGAAGGTCCCACCTCATATCCGATAGCAAAAATAAACAGTGAGAAAAAGATTGTCTTTACAGTTCCGTCAATCTCATAGGTTCCCGCCCCCTTAAATACCAGGGATATGAGAAGTCCTACCAGCAAAGTTCCTACAGTGGCACCTATAGTAAAGGATTTGATTTTTAGCTTTCCAATAAGATACCCTAGTGCAAGACATATAAAGATAGAAATAACCGGATTTGCAATCAAATAATGGGCTATATCGGAAAAACCTGTTATCGTAATATGCTGTGCTGTTTCCAACACTTCATGTGAGATTAATCCTATATTCATATGAAATCCCCCTTATCCTATTTATCCTTTTTCTCTTTTGCATACTTTTCGTAATACTCCTTCAAAAGGGACAGGATACGATTTGCTATTTTCTTATAATCATTGTCCGCTAAGTTTGCTTCTGAAACTCTGACTGTACCCGGAGTTGCTCCAAAACCAACTCCTTCCATCAACACAACACCATCTTCCTTTGCTAGATGTAAAAGAAAATCTATTTCCTCAAATTCATTTCTAAGCCATGTTGCGAAGTTCTTATCATAATTTGTCTCTGCAAGTTGATATATGTCAATCAGTGTATAATATTTAGCATTGGAATCACTGTTATCCTCAGGTAAGCCTAATGTAGACATTAAATTGTGGTAACGAATCGCTGTAATTTCTTTACAAGCTTCAATGTATTGATCCTTTTCATTTTCAAGAACCAAATGAGTCATAGAAAAAAGAACCATCATAATCTGCTGTGGTGTAGATAGCCCGCTTGTATGATACAATCCAATAGATCTGCTGTCTGCACATATCCTTTCAACAAAGCTCATTTCCGAAGGATTAAATGTAACGATAGAATAATCGCTTTCTAGTTCTTTTTTCTTCTTCTCAGGAAGCTTCTTAATCAGTTCATCAAAAACATTATCTTCATTAATTGCTATAACTCCGAGTCTCCATCCTGTAACACCATAAAGCTTTGAATACGAATAAACCAAAATAGTGTTTCTTGGGCAAACGGAATAAACAGTGCGGAATCCATTTACAAAAGTACCGTATACATCATCTGTTATAATAATAAGATCCGGACGCTTTACAACTACCTTTCTTAACTGTTCCAAAGACTCATCTGTAAGACTACGAGAACCCGGATTTGATGGATTCACTAAGAAAAATGCCTTGACAGAAGGGTCCAAAAGCTTTTCAAATTCAGAATCTGGAATATGCCACTGATTTTCTTCCCTTGCTTGAAGATCGACCTCTGCTAAATCAAAATTTGATAGTCTCGGAATCTGAATATAAGGAGTAAATACCGGTGTGTTGATTGCAATGTGGTCTCCATCATTAAGTAGTCCATTATGCTTTAAGGAATCAAATATATAAACAATTGCAGCCGTACCGCCTTCTACTGGAAATACCTTAGTATTTTTTCTTAAATTAGCCTTCCCATATAGAATGCTTTGAAGAAATGCATTGATGATGTGCTCCGTATTCTCCAAACAACGGCTAGGAACCGGATAATTATTTCCTATAATGCCATTTGTAAGCTCCAAAATAAGGCTTTTCTTATCTAAATCTAGATGGTCTACGCTATACTCCACGATCTTTTTAAGAAATACATCCACCTCATCGTCACGATTTAAAAAAGCATTGTACCTCTCCTCAATTCCATTGGAGTCAACATATCCAGCTAAATCTCCTTTATCTAGAGTTCTTTTGCATTCTGACACGCCAAATTCCATCAGTCTTGCAAAAGCTAATCTTCCCAAGGTATTAATCCAATTAGGATTTCCTCTTCCTGCATTCAAAAATTTCAAATGTTTCTCATTCTTTTCTGATAATTTCAACATATCAAAGCTAATTTCAAATGCACCAAGTTTTTCTAATTTTCTTTCGAAGCTCTTTGTAATCATCTTTAATTCTCCTTTCCTTCTAACTGCATAAGTTTTTCTAACCGCAATACAAAAAAACCATCAACATCTTTTATATTTAAATTATATCATTTAATTATATCATTCGCAAGCCATTTTGTATATTCTTGTCACATATGTATTATCTCACAACACCTCTTGCTTTATTTCTTTGCTTTCTAAGTTCCAGTTATTGAGTTCAGCAAATGAACTCACCACCTTTTTCTTCACAGTTTTCTCTCTACATATTTGCCGATATTATACCATTTTTAAGGCTTTTTTCCACTGTCAGATTTTTCCCCCACCCGAACGCAGTGAGGGGAACCTCCATATAATTATTTATGTACCTTCCAACTTGCAGCTTCGCGACGCTCGCCGATAAAGTTTCGGTAAATGCCGTCCTGCTCCATCAGTTCGGCATGTGTGCCCTGCTGTACAATCTTGCCGTGGTCTACGACGATGATTTGATCGGCTCTCTCAACGGTTTTCAGCCGGTGGGCTATCATGATGACGGTCTTTTCGGCGGTAAGCGCTTGGACGGCGTGCATCAGTTCGTTTTCATTTTCGGGATCAACGTTGGCGGTTGCCTCATCCAAAAAGATGACCGGTGCGTTTTTCATCATGGCGCGGGCAATAGAGATGCGCTGCTTTTCGCCGCCGGAAAGGCTTGCGCCGCCTTCACCGACAACCGTATCGTATCCTTGGGGAAGGCTTGAGATAAAGTCATGGCAGCAGGCTTTTTTTGCCGCAGCGATCACATCCGCCATCGGAGCGCCGGGCTGACCAAAGCGGATATTGTTGGCGATGGTGTCGTGGAATAAATAGACCGATTGGAACACAAAACTGAAATTCGCCATCAAGGAATCCATATCGTAATCTTTCACATTCCGGCCGCCCAGCATAACGGTTCCCCCGTCTACATCCCAGAACCGTGCAAGCAGATTTACTAAGGTGGTTTTTCCTCCGCCGGAAGGTCCGACAATCGCCGTCGTGGTCTTTTCAGGAATATGCAATGAAATCCCGTCGATGATCTTTCGCTTCTCATACGAAAATGCTATATCCTGCGCAGTAATATCACGCACTGCCGGTGTAATATTTTCTCCGGATATATCCATCTGCGGCGTGTTCAGAATTTCCTGCGCCCGGTCAACACTCATATCAACTACGCGCAGCAGTGACGAGTATTGTCCTGCCGTTTCCAGACTGGTATAGATGATAAATGAGGAGATTACCATGACAACAGCATTCAGCGCGTCCATACTTCCGGCACAATAAAATACGCATGAAAAAGCTACCATTGCCGCACCGGTAAGCTTGGCGATAAAACTCTGCAATGCTATGCGCGGCACCAGTGTCATTTCCATGTCGATATTGATCTTACTGTTTTCCGAGATAGCCTCATTTAATTCCTTGCTCTTAACTCCCGTCAACCGGTAAGCCTTAACCTCGGTCATTCCTTGCAGGTATTCCAGAACCTTTTCTACGAGTCTTTCATCTGCGCGTATCTTTTTTCCCGACACCTTTTCGGAAGCAATCCGGAGACGGCTGTTTGCAAAAAGAAACAGCGAAAAACCGCAGAGCAGTACACAGGCGATTCTCCAATCGAAGAAAAACAACATGATGACAATAAGCGAAGTTGTAAGCAGACCGTCGCAGACAAGCATTACCACACGGGTTGCAATATTTTCAAGGCTTTCCATTATATTAGTTGTGATAGACGTAATCTGCCCGAGGCTGTTGGCGTTAAAGTATCCCATCGGAAGATACCGCAGATGCTCCGCAATCTCCACTCGTTTTTTCGCACAAGTGTCATAGCCCCCTTCGGTCTGCAACATAACAGCCTTTGATTTTAGCAATCCCGATCCGGCAATGCTGATCAGCATAATCCCTAACGAGAGCAGGATATCGTTTGTGTCTACCGTTCCGTTCATCAGCGCCCGAATCATCACTGCAATCGCCGGAATCTTTAGCGCCTCAAACAGCGCCTGGATAACATTGAGCCGAATGGAAGTGATAAATTTCCGGCGGTTTTCTTCACCGCAGAACGCAAAAAACTTTCTAATAACTTTAAGCATGATCTTTCACCTCAATATGTGCATTCCACATCGTTTCATATAACCCGTGATGAGAAAGAAGCTCATCATGAGTTCCGCTGTCTGCAACGGCGCCGTCTTTAATGACATAAATACAATCCGCAGAGGAGACCGTCGAGAGCCGGTGCGCAATCACGATGAGCGTCTTCCCCTCCGTCAGCTTCGAGATAGAGCGCTGAATGACCGCCTCGTTTTCAGGATCGGTGTATGCGGTTGCTTCATCCAAAATGATAATGGGCGCCGCTTTCAGCATTGCTCTGGCAATGGAAATACGCTGCCGCTCGCCGCCGGAAAGATGCCCGCCGGAAGTGCCTACCAAAGTATCGTAACCGTTTTCCAGCTCCATAATGAATTCATGGCAACCGCTTTGTCTCGCCGCTTCCTCCACTTCCGCATCAGTTGCATCCGCCCGTCCGATGCGGATATTTTCCCTGACCGTCATGTTGAATAGATAATTATCCTGCGAGACAAAGGCAATCTTATCCGAATAGGCCTCTTGCGGAATTGCGCGAATGTCCGTATCCCCCAGCAAAATTGAGCCGCTGCTCACATCCCAAAGCGAAGCGATGAGGCGCGCAATGGTACTCTTTCCGCTGCCGGAAGGACCGACCAGCGCAATAAAACGGCCCTCCGGGATTTCCATCGAAATGCCGTGAAGCACTTCCTTTTCCTTATACGAAAAATGAACATCCTGCAGTTTCAGCGTATTTCTCTTTGGAACAGTTCCGTCTACAGGGCGCTCCATTTCGGGAGCATACAGAATACTTTGAACTTCACCGAAGATGGTTCCCATGGTTCGAAAATCGTCCGAATAACTCATCAAGGTTATAAGCGGTGTGATGATGCCGACAGACAGAATAATAATTGTTACCAGATTCTGCGGAGAAAGAGAGCCGCCTTTTACCAAAAGACCGCCGATGGGGAGCACGGAAACCATTGTAGCGGGCATGATTACCGTGGCGAATGTAAAGGTGAGAATGCAGGAGCGCATCCAATCGATATAGCTGTGAGCGGCTTCATAGGCATCATGCACAAAGCGGTCGTAGGAACTTTTTGTATTTCCGAAAACTTTGATGACTTGAATACCGCCGATATATTCAACCGCCGTATCATTGAGCGCTTTGGTGGCTGTAACCGTGCGTTGATAAAATTGAGGACTGCCCTTCATCATAAGACTATAACAGAAAAATCCCACCGGTATCGTTGCAAGCGAAGCCAGCCCCATACGCCAATCAATGGTAAAAATGTAGATCAAAATGATGACGGGGATCAGTAAATTTGCGGTGAACTCCGGAACGATATGCGCCAGTGTTGTTTCAATGCTGTCGATACGTTCGATGAGCGTATTTTTGAGCGCCCCGGAACTTTGCTCCAGCACCGCCCCCAGCGGCATTCTTGTCAGTTTTTCCGTGCAGCGTTTTCGGAGTTCAGCGAGTACTGCAAACGTTGCTCTATGACTTGTCGATGTACTGAGCGCATGAAACAGTACACGGCAAAACCAGAACGCTGCGATAATCAGACAACGTATCATATAATATGAAAGGTCTTTGTTTCCGCCCATCAAACCATGTACGATGCCGGCAACAACAAAATACGGTGCGATGGAAAAGGCCACACCGATGACTGCGAGGATAACACTCAAAACATATTGTCCTTTGTGTTCCCCTGTTTGTCCCAACGCCCACGCGATAGGCGAAGGACTTTTTTCTTTTTCCTTCATAAGCAAACTTCCTTTTGTTAGCTAACAAACAATAGTTAGCATTAGCTAACATTTACTTAAACTCATCGCCACTCTTCACACACGAGGCGGTGTGTCTTTTAACACTATTCAATTATGCAAGCTATCAGAACCCTAACAACTGCTTCCAGCCCGGAACAAAGAATGCCTCTACCGTTGTTAAGCAGCGGAGTGCTTCTTTCACGCTGTAATTATGGATAACCGGTTCAAAAAGAGCAGTCGTATATGCTGAAAGCAAAAGATGCAGCTCCTTTGGAGTAATATCCCTCACCGCGTAGCCTTGCGCTTTCAGCATCGGCATATATTGTAAAAGCTGCGCTTGCTGCCCCTCTGTAAGATCGTGGAGGAAATGCTCGTACTTACTCCCCCGCGATTTTGCCAGCAATAGATGATATTCTTCCATGTTCGGATAGATAATCTCACGCATCATGTCGATTTCAGAATCCCGCCACTGTATACGTTCTTCGTGATGGACTGCATCCACATACCGCGCAACGTGCGCATCCAACCAAGCGTTTATGCGATCCACCGCAGGAGCGACAATTTGATCAAAGAGGTCTGCTTTATCCACACAATGCCGATATATTCCCGCAGCCGTCATACCGCAGCGTTCAGCAATGCGCCGCATGGAAGACTTATCAAAGCCCATCTCCATAAATTCGGCTTTTGCCGCAGCTATAATTTTTATATGATTGGCGGTTTTGTCTCTCGGCATGGATTCCTTCTTTTGCATACAGCGTTAGCTAACACATATAAAAATACAACCGATTGGGGTAGGTGTCAAGGGGATGAGTGTATCTATTCCGAAGAACGCGAAACAAATCTGCGTGAGTTTTTTAGAGATATCCTATCCATAGTATTTTCGCTATAAATATGTTATTATGTTGTAGCACTGCAATAGAAGTTGCAATAATTGCGATCTTTTCTATAAGATTCCGGTTTGTAGAAAATGATCAAAAATCTTACGATACAAAGGGAGCATACTATGAAGGTCGGTTTTGGATGCGATCATGCATCGGTTGGATTAAAACATATCTTAATGGAACATGTACGAAACAAAGGGTATGAATGTGTCGATTACGGAACGACAGATCCGAAGGTTCCGGTCGATTATCCCGAATTCGGTTTAAAGGTTGCTGAGGCAATTAAATCGAAGGAGGTTGAAAAAGGAATATTGATCTGCGGATCAGGTATCGGTATTTCCCTCGCCGCAAATAAGGTTCCGGGAATCCGTGCTGCCGCGTGTAGTGAACCGTGCACCGCAAAATTGGCTGTTGAGCACAGTGATATCAATATCGTTTCTATGGGGGTATGTATTGTAGGCCCTGAAATAGCAAAAGCAATTGTCGATGCTTTTTTTGATGCACAGTTTGAAGGCGGCAGCTACACAAAACGCGTCAATATGATCGGCGATATAGAAAAGAAGTACAGTAAATAATATCATAGGCGGGCGGTATAATGTAACAAACCGCTCCGCCCCCTGCTCATAGCCTTAGTCTATAGAGAGATAATGTATACCGCTACAATAGGATTAGCGATGGGAGCTTCTGATTCACATCACGGACATCCTTGTCCGTATAGAAACGAAGCGGAGAAATGGAGCGAAAGCGAAACAGCAGACGTAGCGACCCGAACGGAGTGAGAAAACCACCATATAAAAACAAGACCTTAGATTATCACTGCATAAAACTTTAGATTACAACCCGTCAAAACTTTAGATTATCACCATATAAAACTTTGGATTATTCCCAATATTGACTTTAGGATTCTCCCATAGTATACTTTGGATTATCATCTCCAATGCTAGACCTCTTCAGCAACAGAAGGGGTAAACAGGTCTACTTGTAATCGGATTAAAAAAGGAGCGGCGATATGGTTAAAAGGACAGCGGAAGAGGCGTTGCGGCGGTTGGCTTCTCAGTTTCCGGTGATTGGGATAACCGGGCCGCGGCAGAGCGGGAAGTCAACACTGGCAAAAGCGGTTTTCCCTGATAAAAAATATGTGACGTTTGATGACCGGACAATGCGGGATCTTGCAGCGTCGAATCCGAATGACTTTATTATGGCGTTTCCCGATGGTGCGGTGATTGATGAGGCGCAGAAAGTACCGGAAATCTTTGATGCGATAAAACTGCATGTGGATCGGGAACAGAGCGCTCCGGGAACGTTTATCGTAACGGGTTCCAGTCAGCTCCGGTTAAAAGCAAATATGACGGACAGTTTGGCGGGGCGAGCAGCGTTTTTGAAGCTGCTGCCGTTTTCCATTCACGAATTACAGACGGGCGGTGTGCTGCCGGACAATCCGTATACGCTGATTTTTTCGGGTCAATATCCGCCCCTCTATGATACTGCCCGGCATTTTATTCCGGAGGATTGGTATGAAAATTATATCGATACCTACTTGGACTTGGATATACGGGATCAGATTAATTCCGGCAATATTTCGCTGTTTAAGAAGTTTGTTCAAATATGTGCGGTGCAGAGCGGGCAGCTGCTTTCTATGGATAGCATTGCGCGGGATACCGGTATTTCCGCACCGACGGTCAAGAGCTGGCTTTCTATTTTAGAGGCTTCGTTTATTATCCACTTCCTTGAACCGAACACCAATAATCTTGGAAGAAGTATTGTAAAAACGCCGAAGCTCTATTTTGTTGATTCAGGACTGCTGTGTCATCTTTTACGGCTGGAGACAAAAGAGGCTTTGCTCTTGAGCAGATACAAGGGAGCAGCGGTTGAGACCTTTGCCGTTTCAGAATTACTGAAATATCGCATGAATCAGGGCAAAAAAGCGAATCTGACCTTTTTTAGAGACAGCAAGGGCTTGGAGGTAGATACGATTGCGGATTGGAACCGTACTTTTGCGATTGAGATAAAAAGCTCCAATGCCCCGGATGCAAAGCTGTCGCGCAGCACAAAAAAATATTTACAGCTGCTGAATGATGAAACGGCAAAAAATGCGGTGTTTTATTTATCCGATATGAGTATGGACATCAACGGTACTTCCTATGTGAGCTGGCGCGATTGGGAAAAGCATTTACGGTGAGCTTTTACGATTATTGCTGTAGATAATACCGCTACAATACATATAATAGAACAGGGTAAATTTTTATGCTGGTTTTGTATAAAAAGTAGGAGAGGTGCTGATGGATATTCATTTTAACAGGCTGACTGCAAAATATAAAAAAGAAACAATCGATATTTTCAATTATTATATTGAACACACAACAGCAGCATACCGTTCCGAAAAAGTTGGGTATGACTTCTTTAACACCCTCGTTGATGACGATGTTGTCAGCGCATACGCGATAATGAATAATGCAAACGAGGTTATCGGATTTTGTATGCTGGAAAAATATAAAAACATCCGAACATTTAACGAACTCGGCGATTGCATGTATTTCATTAAACAGGAAATGACCGGAAAAGGTGTGGGACGGGAAATCGTATCATTGCTGGAAAATGACGCAAAACAACACAGCATGAAAAAGCTTGTTGTTGATATATCCGATGAGAATGAGCAAAGCATTGCATTTCATAAGAAGCATGGGTTTATTGAATACGGAAGATTGAAGAACTGTTGGCGGAAATTCGGCAGGAACATCGGAATAGTATATATGTGCAAGGAGATATAAGCTCTGTGCTGCCCACAGGGTTAGCGATAGGAGCTGCTGATTCACATCACGGACATCCTTGTCCGTACAGAAACGAAGTGGAGGAATGGAGCGAAAGCGGAACAGCGGACGTAGCGCCCCGAACGGAGTGAGGCCCCCAGATAAAACTTTAGACTATGCAGGATAGTACAATCATGTATTCTATGTTAAACTTAAATAAATAGATTTATCAAAGCGTTTTTTCCATTCCATAAAATGATTAGGAGGCTATGATGTTCAATTTTGTTTTTGATGTACCGGTAAAGATACTGTTCGGGAAAGGCAGTGTCGAAGGGCTTGCCGATGAAATACTAAAGTACGGCAATAGAGTGTTGCTCTGTTACGGCGGCGGGAGTATCAAGAAAATCGGGCTTTACGATACGGTAACGGCGCAGTTAAAATCAAAAGGTATCTTTTATGCGGAGCTGTCAGGCATCTCTCCCAACCCCCGGATAGAAGAAGTTGAAAAAGGAATCGCGCTGGTACGGGAACATAAGCTTAATTTTATTCTCCCTGTCGGCGGAGGAAGTTCCATCGATTGTGCTAAGGCAATCGCTGCCGGTGCGCACTATAACGGCGACCCGTGGGACATTGTTACCCGGAAGGCATCAGCGGAGAACGTCCTCCCGCTCGGTACTGTCTTAACCCTTGCAGCGACGGGTTCCGAAATGAATTGCGGAGCCGTTATTACCAATTTTAAAACCAAGGAAAAGCTCGGCTTTGAAGTACCGTCTGCAATGCCTAAATTCTCGGTGATGGATCCGTGCTACACGTTCTCGGTACCCAAAGAGCATACGGCCGCCGGTACTGCGGATATTATGAGTCATACGTTTGAAAATTATTTTTCGTTGGATGACGGGGCTTACTTACAAGACCGGTCCGCCGAAGCGGTACTCAAGACTTGTATCCACTACGGCCCCATTGCGCTGAAGGAACCCGATAATTATGACGCCCGCGCCAATCTGATGTGGGCAGGAACATGGGCAATTAACGGCTTGTTGGGTTGCGGAAAAATGACGATGTGGTCGGCTCATCCGATGGAACATGAGCTGAGCGCCTTTTATGACATTACGCATGGGGTAGGACTTGCAATCCTGACCCCTCACTGGATGCGGCACGTACTGAACGATAATACCGTGCATAAGCTTGCCGAATACGGTGTCAACGTGTGGGGCTTGCCCGCAGACGCGGATGTCTATAAAACGGCAAACGCCGCCATCGATAAGACATCGGAATTTTTTGCATCGCTCGGTATCCCGATGACGCTGCGTGAAGTCGGTATCGGCGAAGAGCATCTTAAAGAGATGGCGGAAGCGGCTGTGATGCACCGGAGCCGCAGCGGAAAAATCCGCGGCTTCCAAACCTTAACGGCAGCCGATGTTCTTGCAATTTATAAAGCGGCGCTGTAAAAGAGTTTTTACACTGATAGCGTTTTTTTATGAATTTTAACTGGACTAATATACTGTATTCGCTGCCCAGAGTGATTATCGGCCTTACCGTACATGAATTCAGCCATGCCTTCGTTGCGGATAAACTCGGCGATGGCACGGCAGTCATGTATTTTTATCGGGACTCAATTTAAGCAATGAAGTTGAGCGGAAAATAACACAATACGGCACTCTTACTTTGTTTGCTGCCATAATCATCGAAAACATAATCGATATCGATTTACTCCCTATCGGTACATTTACTCATTGGGTTGTAAATTTAGTTTTTCGTTAACTAATGGGAATCAACAAACATATTTGAAGCACGGCTGCGCTGCGCCGGAAATCCGATGCGTTTACTCTAATATGAAATGTAGCATTCGCTACCAAAATCCGTACACTTATGATATAATACTTCTCATAGTTTTGATTATACAATCATAGGCATCTGCAAAAAACTCAGGTATAATTTCTAGAGATGCTCGCAAAAAGAAGGCAAGTACACTCAACATTTTTTAAATATTTGCCCTGGTGCATTCTCACTTTCCTCTAGCCAAGGCCTCGATAAACTCATACAATAAGACGTCTGTTTTTTTCACGCGGTGTTTCATTTAGAGCACAGCAGCGCCGGAACAGTAGTCTCCTGCGTTCTGCCGTGAAAAAATATGAGATAACCCGGTGTCGAGTTAGAGCAAAGCACTCTCTCGCCCGGCTGGACTAATTGGGTTCGATTCCCAACTGCACTTCACGCAGCGTATGGTAACACAGCTTCTGAAAAGAAGCACCACAACACATACGGAATACTTGCCCTCGCTGTCTGCGGCAAAGGCGCTGATGTCTCGGCGCTTTTGCATACTGTTTCTATCTGATGCCGTGCCGTCCCGAGGACTTGTGCGGGGTCAGGTGAGGAGCTTGCAGACGGCAACCGGCGGATAACTTAGCATTGCAGCAGATACCGGAATGTAGAGCGCAGCTGCCGAAACTCAGTACGCTACGGTTCTCTTTTTAGAAAGAGCGCCTAACCGTACCGAGCATAGAAGCATTGCAGCATTCCTAAAGCCGCGATCCGTTCTTCGACGGCAGGACAGGTCTTCCGTATTCTTTTTAATCTCAGGGCAATTGCCTCAGCTATTACAGGGAGTAAGTATGTATATTAGGTTTGATCAAAAGGTATTGCTATTTAAGCACGGAAAGTTTATCAAAATCCTAAAGCCTGGATTTTTTTTGAATTGGAAAAGCTATACGCTTGAATATCATTCGGTTTTTGAAGAACTGCATACCGCAGGCGATCCGGCTGAACTGCTTGCCGACGAGGCATTCCGCAATCAAACGGAAACCGTTACGGTGAGTGCCGGTCATATTGCGCTCTATTTTGACGATGAGTTTTTAAAAGACGTGTTAACACCGGGACAGCATATTTTTTGGAATAATAGCCGCGTTAAAACATTTCAGCAGATTGATTTGAACAATCCTGAAATCAGCGCGGATATTGATCGGAATATCCTCACTGCCGATGTATTGAAACCCTACGTTATCAGCTATGGAGTTGAACCATACGAGAAGGGGCTTCTCTACTTTGATAAACAATTCATCAAAATACTTGAACCGGGGAATTATTTTTTCTGGAAAGGTGTTCAGTCCATCAATGTGATAAAAGCCGATATGCGTGCACGGCAACTTGAAATTTCAGGTCAAGAAATATTGACAAAGGATAAAATCCTGCTCCGGCTTAATTTTATGTGCCGGTATAAAATAAACGATCCGGTTACTGCGCTGGTTGCAAATGTCGATTATGAAAATCAGCTGTATGTGTGCTTTCAACTTGCATTGCGCGAGTATGTCGGCACGCTCCTTTTTGATGAGCTGCTGCAAAAAAAACAGGAAATCAATGCCTTTGTCATGGAGACTCTAAAACCGTATCAAGCGCAATTCGGTATCGAAGTGCTTTCATGCGGACTGAAAGATACTATTTTACCGGGAGAGATTC
The DNA here is from genome assembly GCF_024181145.1 of Treponema sp. OMZ 855. Lineage (NCBI taxonomy): Bacteria > Pseudomonadati > Spirochaetota > Spirochaetia > Treponematales > Treponemataceae > Treponema > Treponema sp. OMZ 855. The sequence continues at coordinate 1,801,901 of NZ_CP051194.1, forward strand.
GGGATATTGTCAATCAAGTGTTGATTGCCGAAAAGAAAGCGCAGGCGAATATCATCACCCGCCGCGAAGAAACCGCTTCGACGCGGAGCCTCCTCAATACCGCTAAATTGATGGAGGAAAATCCCTTGTTGCTAAAACTCAAGGAACTTGAATATGTCGATAAGATGAGCGAAAAGATCAGCCAAATTTCCATTACCGGCGGCGGGCAGATTTTAGATCAACTTAAAGAATTGCTGACGGGAAATCTTAGCCAAAAGTAACATGAGAACGATGGAAGAAACGTGCGGATATTTATCGGTTTTAAATCCTGAACAACTTGAAGCCGTGTGTCATACCGGCTCGCCGCTTTTGATTTTGGCTGGTGCGGGTTCGGGGAAGACGCGGGTTATTACAACAAAAATTGCGTGGCTCATTGCAGAACAAGATGTGCGTCCTGAATCGATTTTGGCAGTTACCTTTACCAACAAGGCTGCTCGGGAAATGGCGGAACGGGCACAGGCACTGGATGAACGCGCAGCCAGGTCGAGTATCCGCACCTTTCACTCTTTCGGTGCGTGGATGCTGCGCCGGTATGCCGAATGGGCGGGGCTTTCTCCCAATTTTACGATTTACGATGATGATGATTCGGTAACGCTGTTGATGAAAGTGCTGCCTCAGCTAAATAAGCAGGAGGCGCAGCGCTTTATACGGAAAATCTCCCGCGCGAAAGATTATTGCCTGTTGCCTGATAACCCGCAGCTTACGATGATCGACCCCGCGCCTGAGTTCGCTGTAATCTACCGTGCGTATCAACAGCGGCTCCGTGAAACAGGGAATGCCGACTTCGGCGATTTGATTATGCTGCCGGTTCAGCTGCTGCAAGAACATACCGCTATTGCCCAGCAGCTTCATAGACGCTTTAAAGTGATCCTCGTGGATGAGTATCAGGATTCAAACAGCGCTCAGTTTCAGCTATTGCGGGAATTGACCGGCGAAGACACGTATGTCTGTGTTGTCGGCGATGACGATCAGTCTATTTACCGGTTCCGCGGCGCGGAGGTGCAGAACATCCTGACCTTTGACCGTCAATTTCCGCACACAAAGATTATCCGGCTGGTGCGGAACTACCGCTCGTATGAACCGATTTTGCGCGTCGCCGACTCGGTGGTTTCCCGCAATGAGGGCCGGCTCGGTAAAACGCTGATTGCAGCACGCGGAACCGGCGGACAAAAGCCCTGCCTTTATTACCTACCGTCTCAAGACGCGGAGGCAGAGCTGTGTGTGCAGCTCATCAAAAAGGCGGTGCGGGCGGGAGGCTCGTACTCAGACTGGGCAATTTTGTACCGCACTAATGCACAGTCGCTCAACTTTGAAACAACTTTCCTGCACGAAAAAATTCCGCACAAAGTAGTCGGTACGCTCAAGTTCTACGAACGTGAGGAAATTAAGGATGCGCTGGCTCTTTTGGCGCTCATCGCAAACGGGCGCGACGAAATTGCTTTCCGCCGTATGGTGAATAAACCCGCGCGGGGAATCGGCGAAACCACACAGAACAAACTGGTCGCGTATGCCCGCGCAGCATTTGCGCATTCATCTGCATATACAGGTGTGCCCGCAAACGGGGAAGAAGCTGTCAACGCGGAACTACCGGCATATACAGGTGTATTGGCATTCGGCGATTCACCGGAACAAGACCGCGGAAGCGCTCAGCAAGGAGCCGACTACATTACCGTACTGCTCGGCGCAGGAGCAAAGCTCCCGATATCTAAGAAAGCAGGTACCGCGCTACAGGAGTTTTTAAACACATTGCATTCGCTCCGCAGCCTCCTTGCCGAATACGATTCCACAAATACTACCGACACTGCGGCGTTTGATACGGCAGTGGACATCGATGCACAAGCTGACACCGTGCAGTCTGATGTCCCAATCGGCAGTACCATAGACACCGGCGCCTCTGAACAGGCAGTTACGCAAAAACACGGACAGCAGGGCGAGCGGCTCGCAGCCTTTGTACTGGCGGTTATCGAGCAAACAGGTTTGGGTGTTTTTCACCGGAATCAGGACGAAGTGATGGGTACGCAGAAAACGGCGAACTTGCAGGAACTTGCCAATACCGCCTCATTGTACCCTTGCTCGGCTGCCGGGCTGACTTCCTTTTTGGAGCATATCGAACTGGACCGCAGCCTTGCGGAAACCGATGCAGGAGCCGATGCCGTGCAGCTTATCACTATGCACAACACAAAAGGGCTTGAGTTCCGCAATGTAATTATCACCGGTCTTGAAAACGGTATTTTTCCACGCAATGACGAAAGCGCCGAAGATATGGAAGAGGAGCGGCGGTTGATGTACGTTGCCTGTACCCGTGCACAGGACGCGCTGTATATGACCAGCTGCGCAGCACGGCGGATGTACGGAAAGCTGTCGTATATGGAACCAAGCCGCTTTTTAGCGGAAATTGACAGCGGTCTTGTCGACGTGATAGGACAGTCCATTGCAAGCTTTACCTCTCCCGCCGACGAAGAAGCTGCATTATGGAAGTGCGGGCAGCAGATCTTTCACGACGACTACGGCTACGGCTATGTCGTACAGTCAAGGCAAAGCGGCGGCGAATTGGTGATTACCGTACAGTTTGAAAACGGCAGCCAGAAACGCTTTTTCCCTGTGTATCAGAGGGCTCAACTTTTTCGTGTCGACTAGTCTTTTGCAAATATACGGCATATCTACTGCGTTGCATCATGAAAAGTGCACCTCCTTGTACACTTTTCATGGCGAGTTTCGCGCTCACGCGAAACATCGTTTCTGGTTAATACGAGCGGCATCCATGCCGCTTCTGAAAATGCTCAACGTAGCAGAACGGACAAGGATGTCCGTGGTTCCACGAGGAAGCTAGTTCGTAATGCGAACTAGCAGCCCAAAACTGAACAAGGATGTTCAGTTTTGGGCGTGTCTCCGCTTTATTTTTGCTCGCGCCTTGTATCTGCACCGTACCGGAAGCCATTTCTTCATGCTGTCGGTTATGATACGAGTAAGTTCATCGAATTTATGCATTTCGCCCGTAACACTTTCTCCGCCTTTTAACATTTCTTACGAGCTTGCCTGTACTTCGACCGTTACCGTGTTGATGTTTTTAATGGCAGTCAACACTTCCCTACTTCCATTCTCCTGTTCCCGCATTGCCTCAGTCAGGCGGTCGCTCATTTCTTTTACTTGCTCGGCAAGAGTGAAAATTACATTGAACTTTTCTTCTACCGTTTTAGATGAGGCTGGGGTAATTGGAAATATAATTACGCATCACCAATTACCCATTGCCAATTCTTTGCCCTGCCCTTTTCTACTCTTTTACCGCTCCGGCGGCAAGGGACTTTAATAGGAATTTCTGTCCTGCCATAAACAGCAGCGTAAAGGGCACTGCTACGAGCAGCGCGCCTGCAGCAAACATCGTAAAGTTATCGTTTGCGCGGCCGTTAATCAGCTCGAAAAGGCCGAGTGCCAAGGTCTTTTTATCATCGCTGCGCAAAATAAGGCGCGGGAAGATAAAGTCCATCCACGGTGCGGTAAAGCTGGTAAGCGCAAGGAACATAATCATCGGCTTTACCATCGGCAGTACGATTTTCACGTATGTGGTAAACGAACCGGCACCGTCGACATGGGCGGCTTCTTCAACGCTTTTCGGCACCGTATCAAAATAGCCTTTCATCAGCCATACGTTAAAAGGCACACTGCCCGCCGCATATACCAAAAGGAGTCCCCAATGGGTATTTAAGCCGTTTATCTTCCATAGCAGTACATACGTTGCAACCATTCCGATAAAGCTTGGGAACATCTGCAGCACAATCATAGAAGCGAGCAGCGGCTTCCGCAGCGGGAACCTAAACCGGGAAAAGATATAGGCGGCGGTTACACAGACAGCCAAGGTCAAAAGAACATTGAACACCGCAATTTTGAGGGTATTTCCGTACCATTTAACGTAGTTTGTACCACGTACATCGGTTGTACCTTCGACGATTTTGTCGGCAGGTGTTAAAAGCCGTTTAAACTGATACACCGACGGTTCCTTGGGAATAGGAGAAATGCTTGTTGCCGCCAACGAATTGGTTTTGGTAAACGCCGCGCCGACGGTAAAGGCAACGGGATAGAGGACAAAGAGCACCGTCGAAATAAGGACGGTATACAGGATAATCAGCACCAGTATGGTACTCAGAGAATGCTTTTTCATTACAGTTCTCCTTCTTTAAACGCCTTGGTATGCGTAAAATTATAGACTGCGAACGGCACCAGCACGACAAACACGAGGATGGAAAGTACCGAGGCAAGGTTATACAAAGTCGGCGTATCATACGTGAGTTTATAAATCCACGAAATCAACAGATCGGTTGCGCCCGCCTTTGTCTGAATACTGTCGTCAAGATTCGGACCGCCGGCAGTAAGGAAGAATACCGCACCGAAGTTGTTGATATTGGCAGCAAACTGCATAATGAGAATGGGCATCGTTTGGAACAACACCAACGGAAGGGTGATGCGGAAGAATTGCTGCAATTTATTCGCACCGTCGATGGTTGCCGCCTCATAAATATCCGCAGGGATGGCCGTCATATTGCTGGTAATCAATATCATACTATATGGAAAACCGATCCAAATATTGACCAACAGCATCGTAATCTTTGCCATAAACGGGTCGGAAAGCCACTTAATCGGTTCACTCAAAAGACCGAACTGCATCAGCGAGCGGTTGATGGGGCCGAATGTTCCGTTTAAAAGGTTCGCCCAAATGAACAAACTCAGCATAACCGGAATAGCATATGGTAGGATAAACACGGTTCGGAAGAATTTCGGCAGCTTGATGCGCTTGTCGACGAGGATAACCGCGAAGATCATACCGGTAAAGTAACAGGTTGTGGTTGCAAAGAATGCCCAGATAACCGTCCACAGAGCGACGCGCCCGAAGGCGGAGAACCAGCTGTTTGCCATCTTTGAATTAAACATCGTGATAAAGTTTTCAAAACCGACCCAGTCGACAAGGTTGTTCGGCGGAATGTGCTTGGGCGATGAGTAATTCGTAAAGGCGACCAGCGCCGAAAAGATGAGCGGCAAAACAGTGAAAAACAGCATCAACAGGATCGCAGGGCTCAATCCGAGATACGGAAACGCCGATTCGACAAACTTCTTGCGGGCTTCCTCAACGGATGGATAACGCTGCTTTTCGACGATATATGCTGCCGTTTTTTTCGCAGTGATCACGTTCGCGACATACACGCAGATAAACACGACGAGCAGCAATACGGTGATAAGACCGCCGATCATCATGAAGATGGAATGATCCTTCATCTTGATGGGGACATTCGGTTTTTCATCTCCGAGTGTGATAAGGCCGATCAGACTCCGCACGATAGGGCCTTTTCCATTGAACTGCATAACCGTCTGATCAAAAAAGATCAAAAATAAGACCGCCAATTCCATCAAAGCGAAAAAGGCGCCGCGCACGTATTGCTTTAAATAGAGAATCTGACCGAGCCCCATAAAGCACGTCGATGCGGTTGATGTCTTTTTGATAATTGATTTGTCGATAACGGCAGCGCCTTGTAAGGTCGTTGTAGCCATTAAAACTCCTCCTATAAAAACTTTTGCAGGATGTTTAAACATCCGAAAAAGTTTTTAGCCGTGCGCATGTCCTGCAACGAGGAGCTTTGCTCCGAAGTTCAGGACGGCGCACCCGTAAATAATCGAGTTTGCACCGCAAACTTTACCGCCACGGATGGCGGTGGTTATAACAGAAGCGATATTTTGGCATTGCCAAAATTCGCCATCAACCGATGTACACGGAAGTTCATCGGTTGATGAGGTGTTCAAAAAAGATAAAGCCGCCGGGCTGTACCGTTTTATCCCTGCAGCGCAGGGAGAGGTATACCCGTGCCTTTTCATCTATTACCTGTGCGATTGATACCGGAGCCGTACCGCAATTGAGAATGAGGTCTATGCTCCGCGTAATCGGAATTTCCGCGCTTTCAACGGTCTCCGTAGTTTCCGCAGGTTCTACCGTTTCGGCATACTTTTGCAAATGAATAATTCTATTCGGTTCGCTTTCGGTAAGCGGCACGTCATGCAGATATGAGTAACCGGAAGCGGTCATTGCCGGATGCGTATAGCGCAAAGCAATCAACTGCCGCATCATGCTCATCGGTTCGGCGTATTCACCTGCTTCGATAGCCTGCCACGGCATACAGCGGCGGCAATCGGGATCATTTCCGCCTGCAAGCAAAACCTCGCTGCCGTAATAGATACACGGCGAACCGGGCAGGCTCAACAGCAGGGCGTATTGCTGCCATACGGCGGACACATCGCCGCCGTTGCGGGTAAAAAGGCGCGGCGTATCATGGGAGTCCAGCAGATTAAACAGGCCTACGGTAACAGGTTCGGGATAGGCCGTAAAAACAGCGTTTATGTCCTGCTCCAAAGTCAGGGCAGGCAGCGTTTTATCGTAAAAGAATTTCCAAAAGCACAGCGCGAGCGGATAATTCATTACCGAATCCAACTCGCCGCCGCGCAGCCACGGCAAGGCACTGCGCCATATTTCACCGAGCAGGTAAAAGCCTTTTTTAAGACTGCGCATCCGCCGATAAAGCTGCCTGCAAAATGTGTGCGAAAGCTCATTCGCAACATCGAGCCGGAGCCCGTCAATATCATAACTGCGCACCCATGTTTCGCATACGTTCAGCAGATAATCGATGACGGCAGGATTATTGGTATTCAGCTTTGGCATCGTATCGACATACGCAAAAACGCTGTATCGTCCGCTTTTTCCGTTTGTACCGGACGGTCGGCTCGCGGCGGCTTCACATTCCGGTTCTGCAACGGTTTCAAACGGCCATTCTTGTACGATAAACCAATCGAAATACGGCGAGGCTTTTCCGTTGCGGACAACATCCTGCCACAGTGCAAAGTCCCAGCCGCAGTGGTTAAAGACACCGTCCAGCATCACTTTTATACCGCGTGCATGGGCTTCTTTCACCAACATGCATAAGTCTTCCGCAGTACCGAATGCAGGATCGATATTCAAATAATCGGATGTATCATACTTATGCACACTCGGCGAAGCATTAACCGGATTAAGATATAAACCGGTAATGTTCAAATCGGCAAGATAGTCGAGCTTTTCGATAATACCCCGAAGCGTACCGCCATAGTGTTCATTGTTGGTAACGGCATCCTCGGCAGCAGGCCACGGCAGAGCATTCAGTTTCTGCGAGGCTGTATCCCTGCAAAACCGATCGGGAAAAATTTGATACCACACTATGTGGGGTACCCAATCCGGTACGCGGACGCATTCGGCGCCGTCCAGCCACGGAAACTCAAAACCGGGAAAATTACCGGTTATCCGGCGCAGCGTAACAAGCTCATCTGCCGTGTAAAACCCGTTTTCCAGACAGTAGCGGACATCGCTTTCATCTTGACCGTGCAGTTCAAAGCAGTATTTACACCGTCCATAAGGAAGCGTAACCGTTACCTGCCACCATGTATGATACGGAAGATCTTTTTTGCGGGTGATTTCCTGTCGTTTGCCTTCCCATGCCCAGCCGTCCGGTGTTACCGAACCGTCAAACGGATCTCCGTATATAATAAATACACGCCGTATGTCGCTGCCGGTTTTAATGCCGATCATAAGTTCATTTTCATTGAGCGGATAACAAAAATTATCCATACTGCGATGTTCTATTGCCGAAAACTGCATACCAAGCACCTATATCCAAGGAAACTGCCCAAAAACTGTTTCGCAATTCGCTTTAGCGGATATAACGAATAATTTCCTTACAGAAAAAGTCGATAGGCTTTCAGTTTTTGGACAGCCCCAATACCCTATTGTATCGACTCCATTGTAGCAGCAGCGGCATTCAGTTTTTCCGCAACATTGCCGCCGTCCCAGATATTCGTAAAAGTTGCATTCATTGCAGACCAGTATTTGCCCATTTCGGGAATGGTGGGCATCGGTGTTGCGTATTGTGCCTGTGCTAAAATACCTTGACTCAACGGATCGCTGATGGTGATATCGGAGCGGGGCGGAATTTGCTTGGTCATTTCATACCGTTTTTCCAATATCGGCTTTGAAGTAAGGAATTTTGCAAAGTCCTGCGCTTCCGTCGGATGATCACTGTAAGCGCTGACAAAGGCCATGCGAAGACCGGAGAACGATGCCGGAGGATTGGTCATACCGGGGAATACCGGAATGGGTGCAATACCGTAGTTGAGACCCGTTTTTGAAAAATCGGAGATTTTCCACGGGCCGGTAATAATCATCGCAGCTTTACCTTCCGTAAACGAGGAATTGCAGAAATCATCGGTAATGTCGCCTGACGGAACATCGAGCATCTTCTTGCGAAGGCTCTGGAAATAGGTTAAGCCGGTAATAGCATTGGGGCTATTGACGTTGTGCTGTTTGGGATCATCTCCGTTCGGGCCGAAAAGCGGTGCGCCGAAGCCGCTCATAAAGATGTAGTTAAAGTATGCGTTTCCGACACCCCAGACCAATGCATATTTATTTTGAGCTTTATCGTTCCATGTCTTTGCAAATGTTTCCATCTCTTCCCATGTTTTGGGAGCTTCCGGCAGCAAGTCTTTATTATAGAACAATGCGTAGGTTTCAATTGCAAGCGGATACCCGTAGTTTTTTCCCTCATACGCGGCGGATGTCAATGCAGCGGGAATAAAGTTGTCGAGGATGGACGCATCGTCAAAGGGGAGAATATGACCGCCTGCGACAAGGGCGCCGATATGGTCGTGCGGTGCAACAAAGATATCCGCGCCTACACCTGCAGGGCCGTCCATTTCAATCTTTGTGCGCGCATCGGTCGACTGAACCGGTTCATACACAAAGGATACGTTCGGATGCGTTTTCTTGTATTCTTCCGCAGCAAACAGCATAAAATCTTTTTCGGGGCCTTCGGATTCCCATATTTTGATGGTAACCGTTTCGCCTTTCATAGCGCCGGCTTTATCGTCCTTCTTCTCGGAACTTCCACCGCAGCTCGTAAGAGCAAGAAGAAGCATCAATGATACACAGGCAGAAAGTCCTATAATTGCTTTTTTCATATAACACCTCCAATCTGTTATGAAAAAAATCTATCGGGAATCTTAAAAAAACCTTCTTATAAATTCGACAGCCGAACAAAATATCAATTTTGAAGGCGGGCGAATTGGTGCGCGAAAAGCGCACACGTCAATAAGCGATGTTTGCCGAACGGCAAACTCGACGGTTAACTTCGGCAGCCTTATTGCAGCTGCTGAAGTTAAACCTTGGTTTTTAAAAGATACCCTCTTCACTGCGAACAATAGCCGCAGTGTACGGATCTAGTATGATCCGGTTTTGCTCAAATCGTATACCGGACGGATGTGCAATGCCGTCCGGCGATGCCGCCGCTCCGTCGACAAAAAACACAGGCTTTTGTAATGCGCCGCCAAGTGTAAAACAGTGTTCCGTTCCCGCCGCATTAAACAACAAAAACCACGTGCCATCCGTCCAGTCGAGTGTGTACCCGAATGCCTGCCCGTACTGCTTCTCCGTTTCGGACAATGCTCCGTCATCACTCTTTACGGCACATCGGTTACCGCTGCAATCACCCGATGCAGCAACCGCTGCATCTTCTGCGGGCAAAAACGCGGCGGCTTGTGCAATGCGTCCGGCATTTCCTATTCTAAACACGTCAAACCGTTTCCTCAACGCGATAAGCCCGCGCGTGTATGCGAGCAGCTCGGCGTAATCATCATCGAGCGTCCACACAATGCGGTTAACGCTGTCCGAAGCGTCATAGCTGTTGCGGACAAAAGCGCCGGTGCATTCTTCCGCTGTTCCGTGCACATTCGGCTTGGTACGCCCCCGCTCCTGTCCGGCGTGTAAGAACGCAATCCCTTGACAGGTAAGCGCCAGCGCGTTGCCGAGTTTGATACGGGCAATCAGCTCCCGCTTTTGCGAGGGGATACGTTCATCAAGCCCTGCATTATGAGCGATGCAGTCGTGCAGCGTAAGCCCGTCGTGGCAAACAAGGTACTGCACGTTATCGCCCGGGCTGTCGGCGGTATAGTTACACTGAGGTAACCCGATACAATTGCAAAAGAGCTGTTTAAGATCGACGTTGCCGCCGGTTAAAAAGCCCTTGCCCTCTTCATTCATACCGCCTGCTTTTACCAAATCGCGAAATTCATCGTTAAAGACGGCAACGCTGTCGGTTTCGGTCATGTACCGCTGATCCATACCGACGGTACCTTCGGCTCCGTTATACAGCTTCCAGCCTTCCCCGATGAACAGTACCGACGGATTAAGCTCCCTGCAGCAGTTGTATGCCTCTAACACCGTCTCGGTATCGAGCAGTCCCATCAGATCAAAACGGAGACCGTCAACCTTATAGTTTTTCACCCAGTGTACAGCCGAATCGACAATAAGCTTTCGTGCCATCGGCCGCTCCGAGGCAATATCGTTCCCGCAGCACGAACCGTTGGTATAGCTGCCGTCTGGATTTGTCCGAAAGTAATAGCCCGGAACAATCGCATCGAAAAGATCGGTACGCGCAACATGATTATACACCACGTCGAGCACTACACCGAGCCCTGCCCGATGGCACTCATTGATCAGCTCCCGCAATTCGCGTATGCGGCTTTCGGGATTTTCAGGCTCGCTTGCATACCAGCCTTCGGGCGTAAAATAGTTATGCGGGTCGTAGCCCCAGTTGTAGTTGTTGTTGTGCACAGTACCGGCATCTTCATACTGCTGATTTGTCTCGTCCGTGTAGTAAAAATTCAGTACCGGCATCAGCTGAATATGTGTAATGCCCAATTCGCGTAAATAGGGGATTTTTTCGATAAAGGCTTTATACGTACCGGGGATATTTTTAACGCCGGAGTCGGGGCTTGCGGTAAAATCGCGGACGGACACTTCGTAAATAATCGCATCCTCCCGTTTTTGCAAGGTGATATACGGATATTCCCGCTCCGGTTTGAGCGTTTCTTTTTGCAGGTTGATAATAGCGCCCCGTCCGATACCGCCGCTGCCGGTACAAGCAGCCATCGAGAGGCTGTACGGATCGAGCACGGTATGCGTTCCCGTTTCGTTTGTCAGCGTGTAATCGTAAAAGAACAGTTCCGGATCCCGTTCCGCAAAGATGCCGCACCACAGACCGGTTACATCGTCATACCGAAGCGGAACCGTAAAAGCAGGTTCTGAATCACCGGCGTTTTGATAGAGGTTTACCGACACATCGCGGGAATTCGGCGCCCATAAAGAAAAACGGCAGCTTTGAGCGGCGGCATCATACACGGCGCCGAGCTGCATATCGCGAGGCGGAATTGTCTGTTCAAACGTTCGGACGAATGATTTCATACATCTCCATCGCAAGTAAATCTAAGGAAAACTTCTAAAAACTGAAGCTTTTTAGAAGTTCCCTTTACTGTCTTATAATAGCATATAAACGTCGCATCGCCAATATATAAATATTTTTTTATTCGTACGAAGGATTTAATCTAAGGCTGCTGTCCGGCAGTTGAATCGGCTGTATGATTCTGTTGGCTGTATTCCTGCAACGTGTGATAAAAGGAGCGCATAGCCGGACAGTACTGCTTATCCTCGTAAGCAATATGCGACAGTATCCAATCCCTAAGGTAGTCGGCAAACTCAAAACCAATCGTTACGGTCATTTCGTCAAAGTCCATCAATACCCGAGTAATTGTTTGGACAAACTCCTTGTGCCGCTGTTTATGAGCTTCATAGCCGGAAAAGCCACACGCCTTCATCAATTTTTCTTCATCGATAAAGTGTGTTTGAGTATAATCTACTGCTTGCCGCAGTACGTTACCTACGGTCACCAGCCATTCGTCTTTACTCCGTTTTTGACGGTTCATCAGCGCTTCACGCAGCTCATTGCACATTGCCACCAGCTTACGGTGCTGACTGTCGATTCGCGGAATACCGAGTTCCAGTTTTTTATCCCATTGTACCCAAGCGGTGTTCAATTCTTCCGTATTTTTTGTTTCTGTTGCCATACTTTTTTCATCCCTTTATATACTGAATCGTTCGAAAGAAGCGGTTACTCTTAGACGATTTTCGTATTAGTAATCGTTATTAGAATAAAACGATATGGCTATAATGTCAAATAGAAAGTTGTCGTACCCCGCTTATTTTTATGATACCCCCATCCCATAAAAAAAGCGGGCACATTCATAATGAATGTGTCTGCTTGTTCAAAATCCTGTACGGTTTTTAATGTATTTGCATACTACGCAGCTGTAAAAAGCTCTTTCTGAACTTTTTACCGCTACCGTGTTGTTATTTGTAAAGGCTATTTTAGGGGTGGTTGCTCTTCCATTCTGCCCACTGTGCTTCACCTTTATCCAGGGTAGTTACTCGACCTACATATCTATTTTGCACAAAGCTATTTACGCCATAGTTAAATAAATACGGTTTACCTTCTTTATACCAGATTCCGTACGGGAATATCCTATTCTGCTCAAAATTGTTGTCAACAACATAGATTGCAATGATGTTTCCTTCCTCATCAAAAGCGGCACCCCAAAGCGTTATAGCATGGGCATAATCATTGACACCCTTTGAACCCCATATATCTATCCCGATTGCTTTTTTAGACTCGAGAGCTTTAGATATTATTTCATTAAAACTAGTTTGATCAGTTACAGTTTCAACTTTAATAGGCGTATTTTCTTTGCTGAAAATATCTTTGAACAAGGATGGTCCTTCAAAATTTTTATTTGATACACTTGGATTGCCATAAAGATACCATGCAAGTCCACTTATAGTATAATTACCTTGTTGACTATTACTCGCTTGTATTCTAAAACTATTTGCTATATAGCTTTTTTCTTTTTCTCTTGCTGTTGGCAATTCTCTTTTGTAGTAGTGTGCGTATTTATCCTTTTCTTCTTGCGATTTGTTTTTTATGTATTTGTTTATATTTGCTTCATTCTGCACAAACCACCAATGCAACATATTTGAAGCGGTTTTTGCCCAGCATTGATTTCCGTCTGCACCTTCAGGAGCAGCTATTCCTAAAAGAGACACTTTTCTGTTATTAAACCATTTGGTAGTAGTACTTTCATTCCACCAAAAAATCTTATCATCATTCCAATAAACTTTCTTTTCACCACCATAAACAGGAATACGTTCTTTCTCACTTGGGTTAGGCTCACCTATACCATCAACCCACTTTATCGTTACATTCGGATTATCATTCTTTTTTTGAGTAAGTTCTACTTGAAGCTCCTTACCTGCGGAAATGATATATTTATTTGTGTTATCTTTAAATTTGATGTATGCCGTTCTATCCCATACGGTTTTGTTTTGCTTAAGACGTAAATGTACCGTATCTGTGTTTGCATTCGTATTGTCTTTACTAACAAAGGTAAGCCATGCCTTTTCACCTGTTCCGCCTCCTACGACCTCAGGCGTATATGCGAGCTTGCCGTTAAGCGTTTTTACCGCAACGGTGATATTTGCTTCATCACTTTCATACTCAACGACCGGTGTTTCTATGTTAATTGAGGGTCCCTCGGGTTTTCGCATCATCTTAAAGTGAACAACCACACTAACAGAAGGATTATCATCGGCGGTTATAGTTACCGTTGCTTTTCCTTCTCCGTCAGCTTTTACATCTCTGTTTCCATCACCGCATAGCCATGCTACCGAGGTCTTGGAGGATTTGAAGGTAAGATTTTTATTCTCAGCTCCTTCAGGCAATACCTTTATATCAAACTTATATATTTCGTTGAGAAACAACTCAATCGGTTCCGCGGGAAGCGGCGGGTTAAATTCAATAGAAGTAACACGGACAGTAGCTTTCGTAACGGTTAGCCTCACTTTTTTTGATACAGTCGGATCATCCGCTGCTGTTATGGTAATAACCGTACTGCCATCCTGTTTTGCCGTAATCTCCCCTTTGTCATTTACAACTGCAACTGTTTCATCATCCGAACTATAGGTAAGCGTTTTGTCCGTTGCGTTTTCGGGCACAACATACGCGCCGATTTGACGGGTAGCTCCATTCTCTACAGAAATAGCAGTTTCACCGGAGCGAAGAGCAATACCCGTAACAGGGATGTGTGTTGTAGTAACGGTTACGGTAATTTCTTTAGAAACACCGTTTGAAGCTTTAATCGTAATTTTTGTATCGCCTGTTTTATGAGCAGTAACTACCCCCTTATCATCTACAGATGCGATACTGTCATCAGCTGAACTGTAGATAAGGTTTTTATCCGTTGCATTATCATATATTACCTTTGCATGGATTTGACAGGTTTTGTTAACGCTTAGTCGGAGAGGATTTTCAGGCAATGCAGGTTCGAATACTATATCGGCAGTAGGACGGAACGGGGCATAGTTGTTGTTACAACCTATAATGAGCAAAACAGTCAAGATAGAAAAAAAGACTGGTAAAAATTTCTTCAAAAGTAGACTCCATAATAAAAAAATGCGGGATTCACTGATGCAACGCATCAGGGAACTTTATATTTTGATTGCTGTATGTATACAAACTAATCGCATATTCGTCAAGTGCATAGTAGAATTTCTACTGAGAATCTCTGATGCTGTCCTAAATATCGGCCTTATGCTATAATTGCTCCGTATAATTTTATAAAAAGCATAGGAGCCTATAATGAATACACCGGAAATGAAGCAATTTACCGCCCTTCCCTATACCCGCCCCGATATGGAGGCATTAAAAACGGCATTTAAAAAAGCGGAACAGCAGTTCGAAGCCGCACATTCGGCTGCAGAGCAAATCGCTCTTATTGATGAAGTGCAAAAACTCAAATCTCATTATCAAACTATGCAGACCCTTGCGGAAATACGGCACAGTATCGACACCCGTGACGGTTTTTACGATGCCGAAAATACGTTTTTTGATGAATCAAACCCGTTTTATATCGAAATGACCAATAGCTTTAACAAAAAGCTGCTTGCATCATCCTTTCGTCAAGAACTGGAAAAAGAACTCGGGACGCATATCTTCGCAATGACCGAACTTGATATGAAGGTGTTTTCACCCTCTATTATGGAAGATTTAGCGGAAGAAAACAAACTTACCAGCAGCTACGACAAACTGATCGCTTCGGCAGAAATCGAATTTGCAGGAGAAAAACGCACGCTCGCACAGCTGACTCCTTTTATGCAGGATCAAGACCGTGCAACACGGGAAAAAGCGGCAAAAGCCTACTACGGTTTTTTTGCGGGACACGAAGCAGAATTCGATTCCATCTACGATAATTTAGTCAAAGTGCGTACACGCATCGCAAAAAAACTCGGATACAAAAACTTCGTGCAGCTCGGATACGACCGGATGGGCAGAACCGACTACAATGCCGAGATGGTTGCTGCCTATCGGAATCAAATCTACCGCGAAATTGTGCCGATAGCCGTGAACTTACGAAAACGGCAGGCGAAACGGTTGGGGTTGGAACGGCTATACTACTATGATGAACCGCTTGAATATACCACCGGCAATGCGATTCCTCACGGCAATCCCGATTGGATTTTGGCAAATGCCAAAAAGATGTATGCGGAACTTTCCCCGGAAACCGATGAATTTTTTACTTTCATGACTTCGCATCAGATGCTCGATGTGCTTGCAAAAAAAGGAAAGGCAGCAGGCGGTTATTGTACCACAATTCCCGATTACAAGGCGCCGTTTATTTTTGCCAACTTTAACAATACGCAGCACGATGTGGAGGTAATGACCCATGAAGCAGGGCACGCATTCCAAGCCTATCAGAGCCGTAATGCCCGCCTGCTGGAGTACGTATGGCCGACCTACGAAGCCTGCGAAATACACTCGATGAGTATGGAATTCTTTACATGGCCGTGGATGAATCTGTTTTTTGAAGAGCAAACCGATAAGTTCCGCTTTACCCATCTATCCGGAGCGCTCCTGTTTTTACCCTACGGCGTTACGGTAGACGAGTTTCAACACTGGGTATATGAGCATCCCGAAGCAAGCCCCGCAGAACGAAAAGCTGCATGGCGCAGTATCGAAAAAAAGTACCTACCTGCACGGGATTACGACGATAACGATTTCTTGAACCGCGGCGGTTATTGGATGCGCCAAGGACATATCTTCAGTACGCCGTTTTATTACATCGATTACACACTTGCTCAAGTATGCGCATTGCAATTCTGGGCAAAAAGCCTTTCCGACCGCAAAACGGCCTGGGAAGATTATCTGCGTCTCTGTAAAGCGGGCGGCCGCGACTCCTTCCTCCGCCTGGTGGAACTGGCCAACTTGAAAAATCCCTTTAAAGAAGGCTGCATTGCTTCCGTAGTACCGGCGTGTACGGAGTGGCTGAATAATATCAACGACACAGCCTTTTGAAAATATCCTTTTGCAAATATACGGCGCATCTGCGTTGTCGCTTCACAAAAAACAGTCCTCGACGTACAAAAAGTACGCCTGCGGGTGTTTTTTGTACGCTCCTAGCATCTGCATCGTCTATTTGCAAAAGCGTTGAAGGGGCAGAACTATCATGGATGGCGGTGGTTCCACACAGCAGCGATGTTTCGGCTCCGCCGAAACTCGTAGTCAAAACTATACACGGATGTATAGTTTTGACAGACGTGCGGACTGCGTAGTGTCTACTGCCGATGCTGTATACATCTTCGAGCTTAAACTCTCCGGTAACGACAGCGCGGAAGATGCCCTCAACCAGATAAAAAAGAACGGCTATGCGGAACAGTACGAGGCAGACGGCAAGAAGATTGTACTGATAGGAAGTTCTTTTGACGAGCAGACACGAACGATAAGAGACTGGAAGGTGGAAGTGCTATAAAAATATGGGGCTATTAAAAAATAGCCTGGGTGCATTTGTTCGGTTATCTCGACAAAAAAACGAATATACGGTATGCTTTTGTATACAAGCTTTATTATTAGGAGAGCATCGTTATGAAAACTTTACATTGCGACATTTGCAAAAAAGAATTGGTTAATCCCATAACCGGAAGAACCTATTGGCATATCCGCGAATATGATATTTGCGAAGCCTGCAAGGACACCATCGAAGCAAAAGTTCGGCCGATTGTCCGCCAGCATGCACCCTATTCCCAAGATTGGTATGAAGATCAACTGATATCACTGATCGAAAAAGGAGTAGCTGCACGCCATCCGTAAAAGAGGCGGCGGTACAATATTGTATTACCGAGAAAATGAATAGGAGGCTGTTCAAAGATAGAACATTTTGAATGGTCTCCTGCTCTATAGTATTCCGTCACCGGTAGTTTTGGTGTTCAACACAGATTCAAAATGAGCGTTGTCTATCGTATCATTTTATGATATTCTAACTGGGTATGGCTGTTTTACTATTATTTTGTCTTCCGCTCATTTTTTTCTCTTACGCCTTTCAATTAGAAGAAAAAAATAAGCATATCTTTATGTTTTTTGTCGGTATTACCGCGGCTACGCTGTTCTTACTGATTGTATCTTTTTTTTCTGCAAGAGTGGATCGCTATATCGGTTCGTTAGGCAGTTATTTTTTTTATTCCTTCTTTGTGGATACCCTTATCCCTTTCTGCATTGTATTATTGATCGCCTTGATCTTTTCCGGTTTTAACGTTTTACCGGTTCCGGCAGCGCTATTTGGTCTATTTACCGTAAAGATATATCAACAGCTATTTCTTGCAAGCACACATCTCCGCATCATACCTATTGTACTCTGCATCATTCTGTATGCAAGCGCGCTGTTTATTCTGGATGCACTCTTACATTTTTGTACCGATATCACCTTCTATTACGCCGTTGCCTGCGTCCTTTGCTTTCTTCTATATATAGGAATCCTTATACTGGGTACTTTTGCGCTGGGGCTTCATTATTTTAAAGGGAATCCGCTCATCTACGGCTCTATTTTAGCGGGACTCACTTTCATCGGTGCGGTACTCCACTTTATACTATACCGGCAAGGAAACGCCGGCTAAACATCCTAACAAAAAATAAAAAAAAAACGTCTAGCCCTTGTATATTTTGCTTACTCTGCCGATACTGTAGGCAGAGTTCTTCATCCGCTGCGGAATTGATGCTCCATGAGGTTTGGGGATTACCGAGTTGTTTGACAAAGTTTTCTTTTCAGACTATAATGGGTATGATTTCTTAGAATATCGGCGGAAATAAAAGGAGTTGTGAATGAAACAAGGCGTTGTTATTACGGTCTTTGTTCTGATGTTTGCAGTCGTTTGTACTCCATTGGCAGCGCAGGATAGCGGTGTTAATTATCAAACGTATATGGTGGAGACTTTTGACTCCCCCGAATCATCAGAGATAACATGGAATGCTATTGGAAGCAAGTTTATCACCGAAGGTTATCCTATTTTAAAGTATTTTGACGGAATGCCGAACGCTCTGCGGGTTATGCAATCCGATTCCGATAAAGAATACAAATTTTTAGGAATGCAGTTTAAATTTAACCGCCAAGGCGATAACTGGGTCGATCTTTATCCGACAAAGAGCTCAGGCGATAATGCCGCTCCTTATGAAATCCCCTTAAAAGGGGTTGTCCAAAGATTTGATCTTTGGGTCTGGGGCGCAGGCTATGCGTATGACCTTGAAATTCTGGTACGCGATTGCAACGGACGGATACATACATTACCGGTCGGAACATTAAATTACCATGGATGGAAAAATTTAGCAGTTACCGTTCCCACGAATATTCAACAGCGGTCACGCTATTTATCACAGCTTAAATATATGACCTTTGTCGCATTTAGAATCCGCACTCAGCCTACAGAGAATGTTGATGACTTTTATGTTTTCTTTGATGAATTCAAGGCATTAACAAATACTCGTACAGCTTCTTATGACGGTTTTGAGTTAGAGAATGCCAAGTTTGATGATGCCGATTCAAATAAGGAGGGCGGAAAATAATGACAAAAAAATATTTTACCGTAGCAGCATTATTATCAGCATTATCGTTGTTTGCATTTGCTCAAGAGAACACTCGCGATGGTTTGGCATTGGATCAAGTCGATGCTTCCCGCATCGGCGTTGAATCTGCAGAACAGCGCTTAAAAGAAGTTTCAGTTGATAAGTTCGAAAATGAAGGCTCTTGGGTTTGTTCCATGTCGTCTGACGAAGGCGTTATTCAAGGACGTTTGTTTGACGGCGCACCCAAACAGAAGAAAGCAATTCCGGACGAGGAAAACTTGAATCTTCCTGACAGCAAAGTTTACGGTACAAAGGTGTCCTTCTACCGCCGTGGTTATAACAGCTTTGAAGTCCGTGCCGTTAAACCGATTCCGGTCGAAGGTATTACTAAAACCGTCAGCGTTTGGGTTGTCGGAAGAAGTTATCCGCATGTTTTAAAGCTCATCCTCGAAGATTATATGGGACAGCGCTTTGAACTCTATGTAGGAAAACTGAATCATGCAGGATGGAAATTGATGACCGTTGCGGTTCCCCCGCAGAATGCAGCAGGAACGGGAATTGTACAAAAAGATTATCACTACGGCACCAGCATGGGCTTAAAGATTGTAGGTTTCCGCATTGAATGCAATCCCTGGGAAGCTTATGGAAATTACTACATCTACTTCGATGATCTCCGTGCTGTTACCGACCTCTATGAAGTTGATATGCGCGATGATGACGATATGAAAGACAGCTGGTAAACCGCTGTTCTAACTCGTATCAATCGATTGAAAACCGGTACCTATTCGGTACCGGTTTTTTTATATACATGATAGCGCCCCACCTTTGTATAAAAGACTATTTTTTGACATTTTTTTAAAAACGATAGGATATATGATGCATAGACACCGGCGCCTAATTTTCTTACATCGGTACTGATAAATGCATCGGGCAGCTTTGCCATAAGCCGAACAGTCAAGCTATCGATACCGTGAAACTCCTCCTCCCGATGTATCTTTAACAGCTTTTTATCGATAATACGCGGTCTCTTATATCTGCTTCTCCCCTGCTTATCATCTATTTTGATAACTTCGCAATCAACATACAAAATCCGTATTGTAAGATTCGGATTATCGAGACAGTGAACAATTCCTAACAGTTCTCTAAAAATTTGATAGAAATTCCCGTGTTTCGGACTTTTCCGGCAGCTTCGTTTACTGCCGTCTTCGTTAAGCATCAGTATATAGGCATTTTCTATGATGGGATAAACAATCTGAATAGGATACCGCGGCAAAAGCTTTTCCAATTTAACCCGTAGAGCGGAAAGTTTGGAGGTTTGTATTTCTATTATCCGCCCTGTATCGTAAATATCACAGATAAAACCTTCTATCGATGTTTCCTGCACGGCGCTGTCACTGCTGTACAAGTCTTTTAGGGTGCGGTGCAGGTGTGTTTCATTATAGGTGTTGATCATTCGTTAGACGTATGCACGTAATTCTGCAGCATCCAACTGTTCCAGCGCGTAATAGGTTGCCACAATACCTCTTTCTTCACGGGTACGTTTCCCGCATACCTGATACACAATCATCTTATTTGTCGGAAGCGGCGGCATTAATCGCCTACCATTGATATCGTACAGAGATCCGACCATAAGTTCATCGGAAACCTCCTGCATATCGCCATCAGGAAATACCATATAATATTCATAAAGCGTCATACCGACACTATAACAGTTTTTTTTACCCCCACACAAGAGCAAAAGAGCAGGCAACTGCACTAGGAATTTTTTTAACGGTTACCTTTTTTCTGTGCGAAATTTTATCTAAAATTTCGCACACTTTTTCCTAGCAGACGGATAAACACATCAGGCTGAGTAGATAAAAAGTGCAGAATTATTGCGGCTGTGAGACCATTTGAACCGCGCAGAGGTTCAACTCTGGTTGAACAGCCTCAATAATTCTGCGGGGGGATTCAAAAAAGCCTGATGTGTTTACCCTAACATACAAGCGCACGTTTCCAGAAAAACGCATTGGCGGGGCGGATTTTCTGCTCTTGGATAAGCTGTGAAATGAGGCTGCTAATGTCGCCGGCGCGCCAGAGCGGGAGATTTTCGTGTAATAGACGGATAAGCTGCGGAGCGGTAAATTTCCGCTTATTTGCCGCCACAAACGAAAGCAATTCCCGTTCATCCTGCGGATATAATAGCGCGGTTCCGTTACAGATATCGCAGCCGGAACAGGCAATACTTTCATCCCCCGCATGAAGCGGAACTGCCCGCACTTCTCCGAGCGCTTCGAGCAGAACCTCGCGCCGGCAGCGGCCGCTTTCGGCAAAATTAACGAGTATTTCCGCCCGTTTCCGCTGCTTTTCCGGTAACAGCGCAATCCGTGCCTTGTCTTCCGGACTCCACAGTAACACCGCCTGCGCAGGTTTTCCGTCCCGCCCTCCCCTGCCCGCTTCTTGTACATAAGCTTCGGCGGTGGGCGACGCATTCAGATGAATCACGGTGCGTACGTTCTTTTTATCGACGCCCATGCCCCACGCACAGGTCGTTACCAGTATCGCGCTATCGTGCTGATGGAACCATTGCTCCACCTCATCTTTTTCATCCCGCTGCAAACCTGCATGATAAAACCGAATCGCCCGATCCCGCAACGTGTAGCGTAAAAACGCAGCGGTTTGTTCCGTACCGTTCCGCGTCGCACAGAAAATAACCATCGGCCGCTGCCGCTGCATAACCTCTTGCAGGAGGGCAGGCGCCTTTACGCGGCATTGCCGTACATAATAAGCAATATTGGTACGATCCGACTCTCCGCGTACCAGATGCGCCCGTCCGTCAAAGAGTACCTCACCGATACGCTTTAATACCTCGTTTCCTGCTGTCGCGGTAAAAGCGGTAACGGCGGGCGGTTTCAACGTTTCGATAACCTGCTTAAGCGTTTGATAGGCAGGCCGAAAGCTGTCTCCCCATTCACTAACGCAGTGCGCCTCGTCTATAGCAAGGTGGGCAATGCCGCGCTTTGCAATACGGTTTAACACTTCTTCCTGCATCAGAATTTCGGGATTGGCAATGATGAGTTTCGCAGGAGGTTTACCGTCCGTACCTTCGAGACGGGCATACTGCGCGGCTCGTTCCTGTCCGCTCTGGCCGCCGCGGAACAACACCGGTTCAAGATTGCCTTCGCACATCCGGCGCATCTGGTCGCTCATCAAGGCTAAAAGCGGATAGATAATGAGTGTCGGCTTATCCAACAACAGCGCCGGCACCTGAAAACACAACGATTTTCCCGCACCGGTCGGCAACAAGACGATCTGCCTGCCCCGCAACACGCCGTCTTCGTCGTAAAGTTCGCTTAAAGGTTCTCCCGTGCCGGACAAAAAGCAATCCTCTGCTTGCGGTACCGCGGTTACGAACGGTGCTGTAGAAATTCCAGCCGGCTCTGTGGCAGCTCCGACCGCTTCGGCAGCGTGTACGGCATCGAGGATATTGGCAATCACGAGCCGCTGCCACGGGTACAACGCCGGAATCCCGAATACGGTCTGTGCGCAGATAGAAACGGCATCGGCTGTTTTTTCCAAGCTGTATTCGGGATTATCCGATTCAAAAATCACGGGACAGCTTTCCGTATCGGGCAGCGCCGTCTCCGGTTCAAAAAGGTAGGAGATTTCGCCATCAGGCGCTTTGTTATTGATGATATTCATACCATATATATGCATCACCAATAACAAAATGGCTTACAATTTTGCAAAAAAGTAGGAAACGGGTTATCAAAAAAGTAACCGGCTTCTGAGATATCCCCGTTCTCTTTCGATTTATATTAAACCTGTTCGGAAACTTCCGTTTCTGAACAGGTTACCGTGAAATGCGATGTTCTAAATCGTACTATTTGTGCGATTTAGAACTCGTCGACCTATTCGAAAACGCAGTTATCGAATAGGTCTATTTATTCGGCGATAATTGCCTCAAGTGCGGTTTGCATCATTGCAGTGAACGATGTCTGCCGCTCTTCTGCCGTGGTTTCTTCATGGGTAACCATATTGTCGGATATGGTAAGCAGCGCGAGCGCCTGCCGTTTGTACTGTGCGGCAAGGGTGTACAGCTCGGCGGCTTCCATCTCAATCGCTAAAAGACCGTACTTCGACCAGAGTTTCCACGTTTCAAGCTCGTCATAGAACACATCAGACGAAGCGATGGGACCAACCAAGGGACTATACCCTAAGCGGACAGCCGCATCATAGGCATGCTTTAAGAGCTTCCAGTCCGCTGTAGGCGCAAACTGGGTTCCTCGGAAACGGAGCGTATTTGAACCTGAATTGGTCGCCGCGCTCATTCCGATAATCAAAGACCGCAACGGAATCTCTTTTTGCAAGGCTCCCGCCGTACCGATACGGATAGCTTTCTGCACGCCGTATTCACGGAAAAGCTCATTCACATAGATGGAAATGGAAGGCTGCCCCATGCCCGTTCCCTGCACGGAAACAGGCACTCCTTTATACGTGCCGGTAAATCCATACATACCGCGGACTTCATTGTAACAGCGTGCATTTTCCAAAAAATTTTCGGCAACGAATTTTGCCCGCAGCGGATCGCCCGGCAGCAAAATCCGTTCGGCAATTTCACCTTCTTTTGCTCCAATATGAACACTCATCATATCCTCCCTAGTATTGTCAAATGTATCAAAATCATTATGAGGGATATCTAAAAATCCACCGAGTTTTTAGATGTCCCTATATTCATCAGTCTTTCCACGGAAAAATAAAATTTCGAATAGACCGGCTGCCAAGTGTTTCCCGATCTTCCGCCAGTAACTCATCCCACGGAATTTGTTTCCGTGCAGTTTGAATCGGTATTTCAGGATGCTGCTCAATCCAATCATATTTATACATTCTCAGTTTAAAGGCATTGTTCCATGCAAGCAAGAGGCCTGAAAAGCCCGGCACCAAAAAAGCTAAGAACGGGGTCATGATAATAAGAACGACACTGTACAGCAGCATAAAAAGCGTAAATCCGGTATTATCAAAAAAAACAATAAAGCACTTTTTAAGACACTTGCCAAAATTCGATTCCAGCCGGCTCCGTATCGGGAAAAACCATAAAAGCGACAGCTGTATCACCGCAAAAATCCATACGACAGTAACACCGAGAAACAGACCGAGGAAATTTTGAAACGAAAAATAATAGGGAACGGCGACTCCGGCAACGATCCAACAAAAAGTTTCGATTACTGCGAATAAAACACCGTGCCGCCACGTATGTTTGATTTCGCCGCCGATTTCTTTCAATGAAAACGATTTATAATCGGCAATACGCGACATCAAATTGGAGACGGCTAAAAGCAGCACCCCCATCCCAATGATACACATAACCAAAATGAGTACCGGCAGCACCGATACCGCTGAAAGTAAATAAGCTAAACCGAAAAATAAAAAGACAATCAGTATAACCGCAATATTGAAAAGAGCGAGCAGAAGAAAATTGTCCCACCCGTCAAAAAAATTTTTTTTGAGAAAGAATCCGATCATGCGGCGATACTAGCACAAAAACCGGAATAATACTATCCATGCCGTAGAAAAGCGGATCCCATAGCAGACGATTGCATAAAGCCCTCAATTATAGTAGACTGGCGCACGCAATTGACTCAAAGGAACCGCTAAAAACTACTTTAGCAGTCCTTCAAATTTGGAGAAAGTGATGAAATCATTTTTAATTGGTGATATGTCCCGCCAAAATGCCGGAAAGTTGTTGCGGTATGTTAAACCGTTCTTTTTCGTACTTTGTTTATCAGCCCTCCTTGTTTGTTCATGCAGCAAAAAGGAACAAAGGCCGCTTACCATGGTTTTTTATCCCAATGAATCAAGCGAATCCATGAAGGATGCCCGTGCTGCATTCCAAGAAATTTTAAAAGAAGCTGTCGGCCGAGACGTTAAAATTCTTACAACGACCGATTATAACATCGCATTGGAAGCGCTCGTTTCCGGTAAGGCTGATATGGCCTATGTCGGAGCCGAAGGATACATTACTGCACATAAACGGAACAGTGCTGTTATTCCCGTTGCAACGAATTCGGGGCCCAGCGGAACGCTTGATGATGCGAAATATTACAGCTTCATCGGCGTACAGAGGAAGGATGCCGATATCTATAGAAAAGCGGACGGCAGTTTTGATTTAAGTCTATTAAAAGGTAAAAAAATGTCATTTGTAGCGGCAAGTTCTACTTCCGGTTTTATTATTCCCGCAAAAGTTTTGGCAACGGCTTTTTCTATTGATAACACCGACGATCTTATATTGAGCGACAAGATATTTTCCAAAGTGCTGTTTGCCGGTTCTCATCAGGGCTCACAAGTCAATCTTTTCCGTGGTGATGCTGATGCGGCAGCCTTTGCGATCCCGCAGACAATCGGCGTGTACGAACTGCTCGAAGGGGAAGATTATAAAACCGGCGCCGTCTACCGCGTAACCGTAGGAGCCGACGAACCCTTCACATCCTTTGCAGGAAGTGAAATGACTGTCATCCGCTCAATTCCCGTCTTAAATGCCCCGATTACCGTCAATACGAACACGGTTTCAGCCTCTGATATACAAAAGATACGGGATGCGCTGACATCTGATAAGACGGCAAATAATCCCGGCATTTTTAACGTAAAGGGCTCCGGTAAAAAAGGCATATATCCTAAGTACTCCGAAAAAACGCGGCTGGTTGCTACCGATGATGCCTGGTATGATGAGATTAGAAATTCTACTAAGTAATGAATACCCGCTGATATCTTGCTTGAGTATGTAACCGATATACCCCGACGTAAAACGCCGGGGTATTAAACCCTCCGCACAAATAAGGTTTGAATTATTGATTACTTTTAAAAATGTTTCAAAGCAATACACCGGCGGCAGACGTGCGCTTGATTCCATCAATCTTACGATTGAACGGGGAACAATCGTTTCCGTTATCGGATCTTCGGGGGCGGGTAAGACAACCTTTATCCGTTGTATCAACCGACTCATCGACTGTACTGCCGGTACGGTTGAAATCGATGGCGAAGCATTGCAAAAAATGACCGGGCGCCGCTTAAAACAACTCCGTAGAAAAATCGGAATGATTTTCCAAAACTATAATCTGGTAGAGCGGCTCACCGTTCTGGAGAACACGCTCCACGGCTGCCTTGGCGCACTGCCGTTGTACCGAAGTCTGTTCGGGCTGTATCCTCAAAAGGAAAGAGCGCAGGCGTTGGCAATACTCGAAGAACTCGGCCTTTCGGACTACCTGTATCAGCGCTGTACGGATTTAAGCGGCGGCCAAAAACAGCGTACCGGCATTGCACGGGCATTGATGCAAAATCCGGAAATACTCTTATGCGATGAACCGGTGTCTTCGCTTGATCCGCAAAACGCACAAGATATCCTTGATTATATCGAAAAGATCGTCAGAACGCGGAATCTTACCTGCATCATGAATCTGCATCATGTTGAATATGCAAAACGATATTCCGACAGAATTATCGGTTTAGGTAACGGGAAAGTGGTTTTTGACGGAAAACCGGAAGAACTGTCGGAAGAAGCGCTGCACGCTATTTTTTCTTCCGGATCCCATACCGAAAAGAAAGACGGCCATGAAATTTGATATTCCGATAGGCAGACAATACCATGCCTTTGAACCACACCGGCACCGTCACTCACCTTCTTCGGAAGCTTTCTTCAAAAAAAAGAAAGTAAGAACATTGACTCTTTTTTTCACGGCTGCCGTGTTATATGTTGCTTCGGCAATTATGACGGGACTTACGGCATGGAATGCGGTAACCGGCATCCCACGCGGACTGTATTGGCTGATACGAAACTTTTTCCCATCGGCGCAATCGATTGCGGTGCTGCCGCTTATTTTTAAGACTTCGCTGCACACCGCCGTTATCGCGATAACGGCATCAACTACGGCTTTTGGCGTTGCCTGCATAGCGGCAGTTGCCGGTTCTCAAACAACCGGACGCTTCCGTGTACTGCGTATTGTCTGTTCCGGCGCGGCATCTTTTTTTAGAAACATCCCCCTCCCCGCATGGTCTATTCTCTTGCTATTATCCTTTAAGCAAAATGCCATAACCGGTTTTTTGGCTCTTTTTTTTATCACGGCAGGACATTTAACGCGGGCATTTACCGAAATTATAGACTCTCATGCGGAAGAATCGTATACGGCATTGGAAGCGGCCGGTGTACCGTATATGCCGATTATCATTCACGGGGTATTACCGAATGTTCTCCCGCTTTTTATTTCATGGCTGCTTTATGCAATAGAAACCAATGTCAGAGACTCGGCACTGATCGGTATCTTAACGGGTACGGGTATCGGATTTCTCTTCAATCTGTATTTTAAGAGCTTCCGCTATCCCGAAGCAGGGTTCATCATCTGTGTATTGATGATACTCGTACTCTGCATCGACAGTATTTCCAACAGGATACGAAGGATCTTACTATGAAAACCCATACCAATATTGACCGCTGCCGATTGCCGAGAAAAAAACAATATACGCTCTCTCTTGTATTTGCAGTTCTTTTCGGCATCAGCATCTGGGGATACTTGCTCCTTGCGCAGGAAACAATCGATTGGAAAAGTTCATGGGATAATCTGCTCCATTACGGGCGCATCCTTTTTTTACAACCGAAGCGGTCAGATCATTTACCGATTGGTGAACTCGTGTACTCACTCGGCATCAGTTTCGCACTGTCGATTTTAACAACAATCGGCGGCGCCGCTATTGCGTTTTTCTTGGCGCTCGGAGCTGCCCGCAACATTGCCCCTCCGGCTGTTGTAAAAGTAATCCGCATTATCACCGCAGTTATCCGGTCAATCCCCACCATCATTTGGGTACTGGTTTTCTCGGTTACGGTTAATATCGGTACCGATGCCGCCGTTATCGGTATGTGCTTTCACAGCATTGCCTATTTGGTAAAAGTGTTTTCCGAAAGCTTTGAACAGATTAACCGTGACACGATCGATGCTTTGCGGGCATGCGGGGCGGGATTTTCCGGCATTATTACGCAAGCGGTTATTCCGGTGGCTGCAACTTCCATTATTTCATGGACATTCTTCCGTTTTGAAATTAATTTTATCAATGCCGTTGCGATCGGCGCCGCTGCAGGATCAGGCGGTATCGGGTACTATTTATTCATGGCAGGGAATCTCTATTATGATATACGGGAAGTCGGCGTTATCACCTACGTTATTTTCGGTACTGTCATTTTACTTGAGATGCTCTCTCTGCGCTTGCGAAAAGGAATCAAGCAGCACTGAAAAAATACCGAAACTGTAAAGGGAGTTTGAAATGAAAAAATTTATCGCACGTATCTTTGTTTGTTTTTCGATGATATACACCGCCGCAGCCTTAGAGGTTAATGTGCCTGAATTTAACTTCGGGATATTGGCAGGTAAACAGCCGGGCGGCTTGTCACAATTCAGTATAGTCCAAGAATCGTCCGTTAATTTCCGTTTACTGCACGGAGAACGTTTTTACAGCGACTTAAACCTTGCGCTCTATATTCCTGATGTGCTGCGTTTTTTCCATCCGGAACAACTGTCGCGGATACCGGGACAATTCACCTGTGTTGATTTTTCTCTGAACTTTCCGAATTTTATAGGCCAGCCGCTGATTTTATCAGTCTTTACGGGAGAGCACCAAAGTCTTACCGGCGAACAGTATAGTTTTTATTTTCTTAAGCAGCGTATACGGCCGGTAAAAATGTATGAAAACGATATTGCCGCGCTTTTTACACCGCCGCGTCCTCGTGAAGGCTTAGGTGTCAGTGCTGCAGGACTCATTTTGAATACCGGGTATGTAGGAGGCTCTTTCAGCTGGAACGGAGGGATAAATGATAAACAAGAATACAGCCTATACGCACAGGGAGGTGTTTTTACCAATATTGCACTTATCAATGCAAACTTCTCCTTTCATATTAGCGATAAAGCGGCAAAAGTATCTCTTGCCACATCAGCTTCGGCACTTTTTACCGTTCATGATAATGTCGGTATTTTTACGCAGGTTGGGTTGCATAAAACGAATTTTAGAAGCGCAACACTGCAACAGGATTTTATCGGCAATCTCTTTGCATTTTTTGAACCGCGTATCGCACTTGAACGTATGGACTTTGATTTTACATTCTTTATTTCCAAGATTCGGGACACTCAATCCGGCGGGCTTTTTCCTGCTGCACCGCTTATAAAGCCTTTTACTATCGTTCATAATGAGCTCTACGGCGGGTTAAATATGTTCTTCGGTTTTGGAAGGATGGAATTAAATAAAATGCAGGGGGGATTTCACAGTCTGATTGCCCTGCCGATAACACGCCCGACGAATATGCAGCTCGTAGTACTCGCCTTTACGCCGTTCTATACACTGAATATCGGACCGTGCGATCTTGATTTCCGTTTTTCGTTTTACCCGCTTCTTTACAGTACTCCAGCTTCTATGTTTGAAGCCAAGATAGCACTGAAACGTAATTTATAAATGAATAAAATGCTACCCCCTATTGTAGAAAATCATGAGCGGATATAAATGTCATTTTTGTGCCGAATGCGACGGATACGGCTGTCTCGGCGAGCTGCCCGGAATGGGCGGCGTATTTCAAAGCGCCAATTTTATCAGCAACTGTTCTGCATGGCGAAAATATTATAGCGATACGCTATGTGATGATGTGTTGCCTCCCATTAGATTGGCGCCTATTACCGGCGGTGTCGAAAATGTCGGCTACGAAGACGAGGCCGCGTTTTATTTCGATTTAATTGAAGCCTGTGCCGAAGCAGGGTTCCTGCTCAGCATTGGAGACGGCTACCCCGATGCAAAGATACAGGGAGGCCTTGCAGCCCTCCAGCGGTACGGAAAAACCGGAGCGGTGTTCATTAAGCCGTATCCTAATCCCCGTATCTTTGAACGGATAGATTGGGTACGCGATTCTGCCGATCTGATAGGAATCGATATCGATTCCTATAATATTGTAACGATGCGCAACCTGGTTCAGCTTGAACAAAAAGATGCACAGAGTCTGAAAGAAATACAGCGGTATGCACAAAAGCCTTTTGCAATTAAAGGAATATTTTTACCCGAAAATGTGGAGCTGGTAAAAGAGCTGCGTCCCGATATTGCCGTTATTTCCAATCACGGCGGCAGGATAGAAACAAGGCGCGGCAGTACGGCGGATTTCTTAGCCGAGTACGGCAGTACGCTCCGTAAGTTTGCAGGCGAGGTGTGGGTAGACGGCGGATTGCGGAGCCGCGCGGATATTGCCGCTGCGAAACGGCTCGGTGCAACGCAGGTCATGATCGGGCGCCCCTGCATTACTGCACTACTGAAAGACAGAACCGAAGGTGTACGGAAACTGTACCGCCGCCTGACTACGGGTTAAACGCCATTTACAGAGCATGCTTGTAAGAATAGATAAAATACTCGCTGCGAACGGATTGGGGTCGCGGAAAGATATACGGCGGCTTTTGCGTAAAGAAGATTTCCGAATCAACGGCACACGGGTAACCGATGCAGGGACGCTGCTTGACCCTGAACACGATACGCTTTTACACAACGGGGAACAACTGTATCTCCGTACCTGCTGTTACCTTATGCTGAACAAACCGGCTGGGGTTGTTACTTCTACCTCCGATCCGCTGCACCGCACCGTTATGGAGCTGCTGCCGCCACCTTTTTCCGCAATGAATCTTTTCCCCATCGGGCGGCTCGACCTCGATACCGAAGGGCTGCTCATCATTACCGATGACGGGGAACTCACCCACCGGCTTACCGCTCCGAAATCAGCCTGTATCAAAAGCTATTATCTTGAAACGGTAGCCCCTTTCCCCGAAGCTGAATTTAATGCCGCCCAAACAGCCTGTAGTCAAGGATTACCGCTCGGAAAAAACTTCATCTGCCTTCCCGCAACCTTTGAGCGCACGGAAGCTCAAAACATAAAAACGGAATGGGCGTTTTTGATGCATATCTGTGAAGGGAAATACCATCAAGTAAAAAAAATGATAAAAGCGCTCGGAAATGAAGTAGTCTACCTCAAGCGGATTTCGATGGGCGGCGTTGTACTCGACCGGCAATTACCTGCCGGTTCTTGCCGAGAGCTTACCCCCGATGAAGTTGCCGCACTCAAGAAAATATAGAATAAACCTGTTCGGCAACGCAGTTATCGAACAGGTCTCATCATTACCGTTCTTCCGCCGGAGCATACAGCTCAAAGTGAGTAACGGCATTTTCGCCTCTCGTAAAGGCCGGAATTGACACCATCACCGCATCTTCAAAAAGCGGAATGGTGATAGTACCGGTAACATCTTCTTGTCCGTTAAAGAAGCTGACCTTTACATGATGAGTCTGACCCCGCAGCATAATTTTATCGCGGTCGCCCTTAAACATCTCGATAGGCTTTTCACCGTTAAACGAAATGGTACAGCCGTCAATCGCTTTATATGCGCCGTTCGGATCGCTATTGTTATCTATCAGCACGGTATGAGAGCGGCCGAATAAAAACATAAGCGCCATAATGAGCAAATAAAAAACAACCAAGCCTATTTTAACCAGCCGCTGACCTTTTTTTGAACGTACCCGAATCATTATGCCCTCCCGGTTTCGGCCCGCAGCGTAGCCCGCTGTTTTTCCGCATTCTTTTGATTACGCGCTGCGTGCATGACAAGCGATAACGCAATTGCCGCATAGCCGGAAAACTGTCTAAAGTATTCGCCGATCATCGCAGAATCAAAGAGGTGCTGTCCTGCCATCGGTGTAACGATGTACAAAAAGTGCAGCAAGATAATGCCGATAAAGACGTTTCTAATGCTTGCCTTATTCACCGAAGCGCCTCCGACAAGGATTGCTGCGGCGGCAAAGAACCCTGTTTGGTCATGCGCGTTATAGGTGCTCATGTTTCCCATATTCTGTAAGAAGATAATCTGCCCGATACAGGCAAGCACCGTCGAAATAACAATCGAAATAATCCGTGTCCGCTCAACCGCAATACCGGAGGCCAGCGAAACCGCCTGATTTTGCCCGATTGCCCGCATATCTTGCCCAAGCTTTGTCTTTCTAAACCACACGATAAAAAAACACAATGCAATGATAATCAGATACGAAAGAATCGGAATTTTAAACCCTGCAATCGTCAGCGGAATTGCCGTATCGAGCATCTGCCGTACGGGCGCCAACTCAAGCGTATTACGTACTCCGTAGCCGCGGGAAAGCATAATCGCCTTATTGTGCATCGGAATAACCGACCCGAGTATGTACAGCACAAAGAACTGATAAATCCCGTTAAAGAAAAACCCGAGGATGTAGCTCGTAACCATTTCCCGCCCGCGGGCACGGTTCAGCACCGAACCGGCAACAATCCCAAGCAAGATGGATATCGGCATTCCGATGCAGGCTGCGAACACCAATCCGTAGATACCGCCGATACTCCAGTCCATTGCAAAAATAAGGCCGATCTGCCCTGCCATCGCACCGAGCACCATCCCGAAGTTGATACCCATCCCTGCCATAATCGGCAGGATTAACGCGAACACCAAAAAGGAGTTTCTGCCGATCCGCGTTAAAATTTCGGCGATAATATGGTGCGCCGACAAACCCGACACGGGAATGGCAAGGAACGAAATAACCAAGAATATGATGGATACCAAATTATCCAGAATAAAATCAACCGCGGAAAAATGTTCCCACTTTTTTTTAAGCATATTAGACGATACCATAATCTACCTCGCCGCCTGCGTCTTCCGCGTCAGTGCATACAAAATCATACCGTTTGACAGGACAATACGGATAACCTCCGACATATCGGTTTGCAGCACACTGTTAATAACGGAGGGAGTCATTGTCAAAATACCTTGAAACAGAAATGTTCCCAGCATTACGTTTAAAATCGAGGCTTTATTGACCGAGGCTCCTCCGATCAGAATAGCCGCTACCGCCGGAAACGCCATAAAGAGCGGCGCTTGGTACAGCTGAATAAAGCCGAAACTTTGCTGATACAGCAAAATCCCGACACCGCCGATAACGGTAGACAACACCGTACTGATAATCCGCGCTCGGTTGATATTCACACCGCTCGCCCGCGCAAATTCGGGATTTGAACCGACTGCAGTCAATGCCGTTCCCGTCCGTGTCTTCATAAATACCTTCATAATAAAAAAGCAGACAAAGACAAAGAGAATAAGCCCGGTCGGAAACACGAATGAACCTGCTTGAAACGCCCATAAATTATTCAGTATTTTCAGCCAGTATCCTTCGAGCGTGATGGTTGTACGTAAACCTTTTCCCGCATAGCCCCACACCATCGTCGGATTGGTATACGGCAACAGCAGCCATAAAATCGACATGAACATAACCGCAGCAAAGCCGACATACAAAGCGATGGTCATCTCTTCGCCTTTAATCAGATTTAAGAGCTTGCCGTAAGCGTAGCCGATCACCGCACATATCAGTACCGTGAATAAGACGGCTGAAAAAAAGCCTGCCCATCCGACTAAGTTC
This sequence comes from Treponema sp. OMZ 855, assembly GCF_024181145.1. Classification (NCBI taxonomy): domain Bacteria; kingdom Pseudomonadati; phylum Spirochaetota; class Spirochaetia; order Treponematales; family Treponemataceae; genus Treponema; species Treponema sp. OMZ 855. The sequence continues at coordinate 1,835,242 of NZ_CP051194.1, forward strand.
AGTTCCATTGCGAGCGTTGCACCGAGCAACCCGCCGATAACGCCGAGTGATAACCCAAAGTTAAGACCGCAGCCTGCCTGCACCATCGGCACCATCGCAAGCACCAAGAGGGCATTCATCCCAAAGCGGTTTATCGTATCCGACAGGGAAGCGCCGATACTGACATTCACAAAGGGCGCTGCAATAAACAGCGACAAGAGGAATAAGAAAATAATAATACGCGGCCAACCGAACACCGCAATTTGCTTTTTTAATTGTTCCATCTATTTTACTCCTGCCATATAAAGCGCAAACTCAGCCGGATCTTCGGACGGCTGCAATATATGCGCAACCTTGCCCTGGAATACGACGGCAATACGGTCACACACAGAGCGCAGCTCTTCAAGTTCACTCGAAATCATCACAACGGTAACGCCTTTTTCTTTATTTAACGTGCGGATTGCGTCCAATACCAACGCCTTGGCGCCTACATCAATACCCCGCGTCGGCTCTGCGACAAAGAGTAAATCGGGTTCCAGACAGAAAGCCTTTGCCAAGCATATTTTTTGCTGATTGCCGCCGGAAAGCTCCCGCGCCTTTTGTTGGGAACCGGTACATTTAATTTGCAGCATCTTGATATACTCGTCGGCAAGCGCCTTCATCGCCTTTTCGTCGCGGACGGTGATTAACCCGCCGAGATATTTTTTTAAGTATTTATGCTTTGCCTGCATAGCGGTAAAGGCGATATTCCAGTCAAGGCTTTCGTCCAGCAAAAGACCGACGCCGCGCCGGTCTTCGGACACAAAGGCAAGCCCCTCCGAAAGTACTTTGGCGGTTTTGGTAATATCGAGCGGTTTCCCCTTAAAGATAACTTCACCACCCGCATGGAACAGCCCCATAATACCGTTGGGAATACCGATTTTTCCCTGCCCGGCCAAACCGCCGATGCCGAATATCTCTCCCTTTTTAACGGAGAAAGTCGCATCGTTAACCAGCTCGCCCGGCATATCTACCCACAGATGTTTTACCTCGAGGATGGTTTTGTCAAACTGGCGCACCGTCCTTTCGGCGGTCTGCCCCTCAACCTTTCTTCCGACCATCGCGGCTGCAATCGCCTGTATATTCGTCTTTGAGGTTTCCGTGTCTTGTATTGAAACGCCGTCGCGCAGCACGACAACCCGGTCGCAAATTTCCATAACCTCATGCAGACGGTGGGAAATAAAGATAACCGCGATGCCCTTCTCCGCTAATGCTTTGATAGATTTCAGCAGTACCTCCGCCTCTGATTCGGTGAGGACGGCGGTCGGTTCATCCAATACTAAAAGCCGCACATTATCGCGGTCTATTTCGCGGGCAATTTCGGTAAACTGCTTGTGCCCAACCGGCATTTCGGAGATGAGCGTTTGTGCGCTGATAGACACTCCAAGTTGATTAAGCGTACTCTGTGCACGTTCGTGCATTGCTTTACGGTTTAATGTCGTAAGCCGCCGCCCGAAGAGGTCGGAAATAATACTTTCCTGCTCAAGCTCACGGTTCAGCATAATATTTTCACCGGAGGAAAAACCCGGAATCAGCGAAAACTCTTGATGCACCATTCCGACGCCTGCACCGAGGGCATCAAACGGCGTTTTGAAAACGACTTCTTTCCCCTGCAGCCGAATAGTTCCGCCGTAGCCGCCCGTTTCGGCAATCACCGGCATACCGAACAGAATACTCATCAATGTCGTTTTTCCGGCTCCGTTTTCTCCTACCAGCCCGATCACCTCTCCCGCATGGACATCAAAACTCACACCCTGCAAAACGGGCGTTCCTGAAAATTCCTTCGTAATATGATCGATGGATAAGATAACTTCATCATTATTCATAAATTCCTACAATCCTTCACCATTAGCAAAAATTCAGCAAAAAAAAACGGGTACACTTCAAAACTTTCCATGTACCCGTTCTGCTGAGGAGGCTTTTTTTTAAATAGTTTCCATTCTCTACTATTTATTAAACTTCATATTTAAGTATTTTTGCGGTACCTCTTGCTCGGTTGTAGACAAGAAGCCCTTTCCGAGAATATAGGTATCCATAAATACTAATGCCTGGTTCTTTGCGCGAACACCGGTATTTGCATCCGTGTAGTAGGCGCTCTTCCATCGTGCGTTGGGAGTAAAGACACCCAGCGCTTTTGACAAATCACTGAGGCTTCCTTTCTCCGCTTCTCCGTCGATAATGCGACGAGCATATTCACCCAAACCTGCGCTGACCGTAAAGCCGTAGGAGTAAGCCCACGTACCGAAGCGACCTGCGCCGCCCTTGTCGATAACCGACTGTTCAACCTTCTTTAAGATAGCTGCAAAGTCCCCGGCCTGTTCGGTAAGGTCGATACCGAGTGCTCCCGGATATCCCATTAATGGGGAAGGAAGGTCTGCTTCAACAAAGATACCGCCGTACTGTAACAACTGCTTTAAGAGCGGCTCCGTATGGGCATCGTTCGTACAGAAGAATGCGGTTTCTTTGCCGTATTTTTCAATCCACTGCGGAACTTTTTCAAGGATAAACTGCTGTGCACCGGCAACGCCGACATCGCTTGTCGGATCGGGCGCGGTTTCAAACACAAACTTTACCCCAAGGTCATTACAGGTAGCTTCCATAATCTGGCGGCGGAGACCGAGCGTTTCATACGACATATGCCGCGGGAAAGAAATATGCACAAAAGTCTTTGCACCGAGCTCTTTTGCAGCCCAAATAATCGTATAGCCGCGGGACACGAAGTCATTGTTTATTGCCATATCGGCAGACGCTTGGATAACAAGCGGGTCTTCGTGCGGTTCACCGGCAAACAGCAATATATCGGGACGCTTTTCCCGAACGCGCTTAAACGCCTCTGCGGTTCCGGGAATTCCCTGGTTTACGATAATAGCCTTCATCATCGGATCGTCCGCAAGAGCGGCAATCTGTGTGATGGTTGTTTCCTGCTGAGACATAAAGTCATCAGGATAGGTGATATGCTGGATCATACCGCCGGTTTTAGCGGAACCGTACATTTCGATCAATTTTTCGGCGCCGCGAAGGTCATCTTCCGATTGAGAAACGGTTCCCGTTGCAATACCGATATGGTACGAGGCGGTCTTTTTTCCGTTAGATGCCGAGTCTGTTTGTTCCGGTTTTGTTTCCGTCTTTTTACTGCACCCTATAGCGAATACGCTAAAGAGCGCTGCAGCCAATAAAACAAATACGGCATACATGTTTTTTTTCATATTCAACTCCTTTTGATAGTGTAAGGATATCATAGCTTGATACCTCCTACATTCGGCAGCTTTTAAACTATATATTAAAAACAACCGTTAATTTGATACTAAAACCTTCTATAAAAAATGTCAAGCATAAATATGCATAAATATGCATAAAAAGAGAAAAAATATTAAAAAAACAGTATTTTTATGCATAAGCACTTATTTTGCTAACATATTCTCTTATTTTGAAGGAATATTAAAAAAGCTCTGATGCATTTTTCCTGTTCCCCTAATGCGTTTACCTCGCGTATTCATTTCTGCTATACTTTACCGGTATTATGAGTATTCGATTGACATCCGCACAAAAAGGGATCTTGTGCATCATTTGTTCGGCTTTCTTTTTTACTATAATGAATTTATGCGCAAAGCTTTCAGGCGATTTACCGTCTATCCAAAAAGCATTTTTTAGGAACAGTATTGCCTGTTGTACATCACTCTTTGTTTTGATAAAGAACCGTCAATTTGTACTGCCGCAGAAAAAAAATATCCCCTTCCTTATATTGCGGGCGGTATTGGGCACTGCCGGTTTAGTTTCCAATTTCTATGCCGTCAGTCACTTAGCGCTTGCCGATGCTTCTATCTTGGCAAAGCTTGCGCCGTTTTTTACCATTTTTTTCTCGTTTCTGTTTTTAAAGGAGCGAATCCGATTTACCCGGCTTCTTGCAGCGGTATGCGCATTTGCCGCAAGCCTCTTAATTATCAAGCCTGCTTTTGCCGGATCGGGTCATATCTTTGCAGCCTCAGTGGCATGTTTCGGAGGTCTCTGTGCAGGCGGTGCATATACCTGTGTGCGCTATCTGTTAACGCATAAAGAATCCGGTACATTTGTAGTGTTCTTCTTTTCGGCTGCTTCTATGCTGATGTTATTGCCTTTTTTCCTCTACAGTTTTGCGCCGATGAGCTTACAGCAGCTTTTCTGGCTGATTGCAACCGGTGCAGCAGGCGCAGGAGGGCAATTTACCGTTACCGCGGCGTATTCTTATGCACCGGCAAAAAGTATCGCGGTTTTCGACTACACTCAAATCCTCTTTGCCGCAGCGTTCGGTTTTTTACTGTTCCATGAAGTTCCCGACCGTTACAGCATTGCCGGATATGTCATTATCTGCACGATTGCACTTGTGCTATTTTTGAAAAAAGACTAATTACCGGATTGCGGGTACAAGCGGCAGCAGCTCTAGCGGCTTTGCGATTATATGCGCTGCACCGGCGCCTTCCAGTTCGGCACGGTCGCGGAAGCCCCACAGAACACCGACGGTTGTCAAGCCTGCGTTTTTTCCAGTGTTTATATCCACGGCAGTGTCCCCGATGTAGAGGCATTCCTGTTTTTGGCGGTGTAAAAGACCTAAAATCTCAAATACGCCGGTAGGATCCGGTTTGAGCGGAACCCCTTCCCGCTGTCCAAAAACAACAGAAAATATGCCCTCATCAAAAAAAGCTTTGATGATCTTTTGCGTAGTCGGCTGCGGTTTGTTCGAAAGAACCGTGAGTTGAATCCCCCTGCCATGCAGCTCTTGTATCATATCGGCGACGCCGTCGTACAAAGAGCAGAGGTGTAAAAAATCGGCATCATAGGCTACGTTGTAATCCTGTAAAATACTGTTTTCTAGCGCAGCATCCGTAACGCCGTGATATGCCAAAACTCTATGAATAAGCGTCCGAGCCCCGTTTCCTGCAAAATACTTAAACTGTTCCACCGGCGCAGGCGGTAATCCGTGCTTTGCCGTTTCGGTATTGACAAAATAAGCGAGTGTCCGGACGGTATCGGTCAATGTTCCATCCAAATCAAAAATGCATGATTTAATCATAGTATAGAGTATATCGAATCAAAGGGGAAAAATAAAGATTCCGATTGACATATCAGGAGTTTTCCGGTATAGTAGCTTCATATTTTTTGCGGATGTCGTATAACGGCTATTACCCCAGCCTTCCAAGCTGGAGACGAGGGTTCGACTCCCTTCATCCGCTGTAGCACACAACAACAATTCTTTCCCACTCATATTTCCATCTCAACTACTTTCTCTTTGATTAATATACCGGATACCGGTTGTCACATTGACACTATTCGTATAAAGTTCACATAATAGCCTTTCAAAGGAGACCACCACAGTATGATCAAAAACAACGCTCATTTTCAACGACTGCATTTCAGTAAAAAACAGGTTCGATCCATCGGTACAAAACTGATCATTGTTACTATCATGCTGCTGCTGCTTCAGTATGGAATTATTGCCTATAAAGATTGGCGGAGCATCACGCGGTTTTCGGAAAATCAAATTAAAGCAACCGCAGATCTTAAATACTCTGCGTTTTATAACGAATTAAACAGTTATTCGCTTGTCGGCCGCATCCTTTTAGACAACATCGCCAGGGATCATGATATTGTTCAAGCCTTTGCTTCACGGGACAGAGCAAAATTACTGGAGTTAACGCAGCCGATTTTTACCGATATAAAGCAAAAATACCGAGCGCAGCAATTCCATTTTCATACGCCGTCGGCAGTCTCTTTTCTGCGTGTTCAGAATCCTACAAAATTCGGCGACAGCCTTTCTTCTTTTAGGGCTACCATCGTAGCTGCCCAAACGCAAAAAAAAGAAATTTACGGACTTGAAGTTGGAGTGAACGATCTGGGTTTTAGAGTCGTACGACCACTTTTTGATACGGCAGGAAAAATGCTCGGAACGGTAGAATACGGAGGTGCAGTAAATACGGCATTTATCGACCAATTCGTTCTAACGACAACACCGGAAGTATTAAAAGACGGCTTAAAAGTAACGGTCGTTGCGCGGACATTGGATAATACTTACCAGCTCATCGGTTCGAATTTTGAAAGCAAAGTTGATTCGGATGCTGCACAAATCACGGAAACATTGCCCGATGACGGAATGATCCGCACTGAAAAAAACGATGCCTTTGCCTATTATCCGCTAAAAGACTTTTCCGGACAAAGAATCGGATATGCAAAATTCTGTTTTTCAATCGAACATACTTTAACAAGAAGAACGGATTTTTTCCTTAAAACAGCGATCATTCTCATTGTAATCCTTTGCCTTTTTGTAGTAACAATTACCGGGTTTACCCGAAAATTTATTATAAAGCCGGTCAAAAAAGTTATCCATGCGCTCATGTCCATAGCGGAGGGCGATTTAACCGTCCATCTGTCGGTTGAAGGGAACGACGAAATAGCTGAACTCGCCCAATACTTTGAACAAACCATTGAAAGAATCGGATCGGTTATAGAGGCAGTTTCACATAACACCGGCACTATGCAAACGGTCGGCAAAAAACTTGCCGGAAATATGGCAGAAACTGAAATGGCGGCACAAGAAATAGAAAAAAGCGTTGCATTAGTACAAAATCAAACGGTAGACCAAAGCGCGAGCGTAACCGAAACGGCTGCAACAATTGAAGAGGTCATTAAAAGACTCAAGCAGCTGGATCAAAGTATTGAAAGACAAGCGGAAAGCGTTGCACAATCATCAGCCGCCATAGAAGAAATGGTCGCAAATATCGGCGCCGTTTCAGACCGCCTCGGAAAGAATAATACGGTTATCAAGACGGTTTATGATCAAACTAAAAACGGTAAACACCGAGTAAGGTATGCTAATGAGGTTGTCGGGCAAATTGCCGAAAAAACCGAAGCGCTTTTGGAAGCAAGCCAGGTTATCCAAAATATTGCCAGCCAAACAAACTTATTGGCTATGAATGCGGCAATCGAAGCGGCCCATGCCGGAGAAACAGGTAAAGGCTTTGCAGTTGTTGCCGACGAAATCCGCAAACTTGCCGAAGAATCAAATACACAAGGAAAACAGATCGGTACCGTTATAAAGGATGCAATACAAATAATCAGCAACTTAACCACCGCCGGAGCAGGAGCGGAAAAAAGCTTTGTTGAAGTATATGAATCGGTCAACCAAATTTCTCAACAAGAAGAACAAATTGTTACCGCAATGGCCGAACAGGAGAATACAAGCCGCGAAGTGTTGACGGCAATTCGGAATATTAACGAAGTTACCGGCGGTGTCCGCGATGCTTCCGCCGAGATGCTGCGCGGAGGAGAGCAGGTCGCACAAGAAATGCAGCGGTTAAATCAAATAACACTGAGCATCAGCGAACACATGCACGGCATGGTTGCCGCTTCCGAACGGATTGGTGATGCTGTACAAGCAGTTAACGGTATTGCGCAAGAAAACACAGTAAGCATCGAAAATCTTGCTGCTGAGGTTAGAAAGTTTAAGATATAGGGGGCGTTTCTAAAAGCTGCGATATTTGGGGCTTCCCATAAAGGAATGCGAAAGATTTTTCACGGAGGGACTCAACAGACCGTTTCTTTTGCCGATAAGATAGAAGGAACACGCGATCGCATGGGGGATTAAAAATGAGTTATAACAGTCAAGCCTTAACGGCATATAAAGAGACACGTGTAAAAACGGCAAGTCCGGGATCTCTGATCATTATGCTGTATGATGAGGGTATTAAAAATATTACCCTTGCCATTGAAGGCATGCCTGATGGAAAAATTGAAGCGGAAAATATTGAACGCATTCACCAGTACATTTTAAAAGCGCAGGATGTTATTACCGAGCTGATGGCATCCTTAAATATGGATGAGGGAGGAGAAATTGCCGAAAATCTCTTATCGCTTTACTCCTTCTTTAACCAACAGCTTTTTCAAGCCAATATGCAAAAGGATCCGCAGCCGCTTATTACGGTACGCAGCATGATGGAAGAACTTCGCGAAGCATGGCATCATGTTGTCAATTCAACTGCCGCCGCTGCAACAGAAATAAAACCGGTTGCTTCCGGTGTAAATATAGCAGGATAAGGCCATGCATACAGCTACGCTTAATGATTCCGAAATTGCCGAACGGATCGCCGTTCTCAAACGGTTCAGGTCGCTGTTAGAGCAGCAGCGGCTTAAATTCCGCGAATACTTGACAGTATTGGAAAAGCAAGAAAAAAGTATTTCCGACGAAAACACCGATGCTGTCCTACAGCACACGGAATTGGAAGAGTCCATTATTGCCGAAATATTTACTATTCAAAAAGTAATCGATCCACTGGAATATATGTATACCAATATCTGCAAGAATACGGATCATTCGGATATTCCTCATCTTAAAACGGATTTGGATGACTTACAAAAAAGGGTTTTGGCTCAAAATAAAAAGAATCGTGAGCTTCTGCAAACACATATTACCGGTTTACGGCAGCAAGTTGCATCGCTGAAGCGGCCTTATGCACACAAAGAAAGTATCTATGCCGGTACGGCGCGCACTGCGGCTCTCGTCGATCTCAGTTTATAATCGATAAGATTCGAACCTTATGCTCTGCATTTTTTACGCTGCACATACCGTATGAACCTCCCATTACCGCCGCAATATCAGGCAAAAGAAAAGGAACCGTCTGCATATACGCGAAAAATCGGCAGCTGCATGACCTACCGCTCCGATATTGTATGGATTGATATTACGGATAAGAGTCAGGATATTCTTACACTGATAAAGACGCACAAAAATTTTGACTATTTTCCGGTATGTGCAAGCAAAATCGATGCAGTTATCGGTATTGTCAGCGCACGGGATTATTTGCAAAGCAGGTTTGAAACGCCGCCGCCGAATCTGCAAAAAGTTTTAACAAAACCGCTGTTCATTCCCGAATCACAAACCATCAAGCATACCCTTGAATTACTGAACGAGCATAACACACATAGCGCCTGCGTTATTGACGAATATGGCGGCATCGAAGGATTTATCACTAAAGACGGTCTATTGGAAAGCTTGTTTAATAGAAGTATTCAGTCTGCAAGCCGTACAGGCCAGCACCCCGTTCGGCAAGCGGACGGAAGTATTATTGTCAGTGCACAGATGAGCCTTGACGAAATACAGGCGATCGGGCTTTTAAATGATATTGAACGCCATCCGACCGAAGAATACTACACCCTTGCAGGCTACCTGCTTGCCCATCTTGATGCCATTCCCCGCCTCGGCGACAGCATCGATACCGGTTCTTATATCTGCACGGTACTCGGTATGCATGGACAGCGAATCGATCAGGTCGCAATAAAGAAAAAAGAAGCTTAACCGCCCCATACATTTAGGCCCCTCTTTATACTATCCCGCAATCTGTACAATTAAAATACAAAATACGCTATGGTCTTGCACAAAAATATGTTTATGAATATAATCGCATCTTGTTAAGTATCGATACAGACGATATTTATTCGAAGAAACCGATACTTTAACATTTTATAGGTGGGAGACCGACAAAACATGAAGGACACAATCAGTATTCGCAGCCCCCGAAAATATTTTTCAATTCAACGTAAGCTTATCTGTGTATTCGGGTTACTCATGCTGCTTGCAATTTCCGTTTTAGGAATTACGGCAATAACGATTTCAAAAAATGCAATGATAAAAAAAGTTCATCTTCAACTGACCGAAAAAGCGAAAGACACCGCATCATTGATAGATGAACGCATCAATACTTTTTTTGCCAGTCTTACAGCTATCGCACGGCAAGAAGCTCTCCGAAAAGACATCCCGTATGAACAAAAAATTTCTATCCTTGCAAATGAACTCGCATTCAGTAATTCAAAAATAAATGCATTCGGAATTTGCGATCGAGAAGGAAATGCATGGCTTACCGATGGGAGACAATCCAATGTTGCTGATCGGGAATATTATCAATCCGCGCTCAACGGAAAATCATTTGTAACGGAGCCGATGATTTCACGTGCAACTAATGAACTTTTCACATTTTTCGCGGTTCCGATTTATAACGACGAAAAGGACATCATCGGTGTCTTATATGCACGGGTAGACGCGGCCGGTCTTTCCCAAATGATATCCGATATTGTAATTGGGGAAACGGGGGACTGCTATGTTATAGGGCTCTCAGGCAATACCATCGGAGATCCTGATATTGAGGCGGTAAAATCCCAAGAAAACAGCATGGAAAAAGCAAAAAGAGATACCGCCTTTGCCGAAATAGCAGCCTTTGAAAAAAGAGCATTGCAATCTACAGCGCCCGATACAGGATACTTTCATTGGCAAGGCGAAGAGCAAATAGCAGCCTTCGGAATAATTGCAAGTACCGGATGGCGAGTTATTCTTTCCGCCCCCATACATGAATTTCTAGGCAGTATAGCGGTTATGCAAAAATCGCTCTCTGTCATTACAGTCGTCATCTTGCTGGTTGCAATTATGGTTGTCTATATCACTGCGTATAAAATAGTAAAACCAATAAAGGCCGCGGTTGAGGCGTTAAAAGATATTGCACAAGGAGAAGGTGATTTAACGGTACGCTTACCGGTTGTAGGCAAAGATGAGATAACAGATCTTTCCAATTACTTTAATCAGACAATAGAGAAAATCGGCACATCGGTTAAAGCAGTCGGAGCCAGTTCGGACGTTATGCAGGGTGTCGGCGAAGAACTTGCAAGCAATATGACCGAAACTGCCAGCGCTATACACCAAATAAATGCAAATATCGAAAGCGTTAAGCAACAAGCGCTTACCCAAGCGGCAAGCGTTACCGAAACAGCGGCTACTATCGAAGAGATTGTACGCACTATTCGGCAGCTTAACGGCAGTATCGAAATGCAAGCTGCGAGTGTTGCCCAATCTTCTTCATCAGTAGAACAAATGGTTGCAAACATTACATCGATCGGGCAAACGCTCGGTAAAACCGATGAGGCGATTAGAAGCCTGACCGGCGCTACGGGAGACGGAAAAGATACATTGGTAACCTCCAATGCGGTTACCAAAAAGATTGCCGAAGAGTCGGGGTCTCTGATAGAAGCCTCAAGCGTTATTCAACATATTGCATCGCAAACAAACCTGCTGGCAATGAATGCTGCGATAGAAGCCGCACACGCAGGCGAAGCAGGCAAGGGCTTTGCGGTTGTCGCAGATGAAATCCGCAAACTTGCCGAAGATTCAGCCGCTCAAGGCAAAACAATAACAACAACGCTTAAAACGCTATCGGGTGAAATTGAAACGCTTGCAAATTCTTCCAGAATCGTCGAAGGAAAATTCAATACAATCTTTACCCTTGCCGAACAGGTTAAAGAGATGAGTAACAGCCTTACCGAGGCAATGCGCGAACAAGAACACGGCAGTAGAGAAGTGCTTACCGCGATCAAAAACATCAATATGGTAACATTGGAGGTACAAGCAGGTTCCGCTGAAATGTTGAAGGGCAGTGAAGGTGTTGCGGAAGAAATGCGAAAACTGGATAACCTCACCCGTGTTATTACCGACAGTATGAATGAAATGGCTTCCGGCGCCGTACAAATCAATAACGCAGTACAGGAAGTTAACGGTATTACGCAGCAGAATAAGCAGAGTATTGAGAATTTAGTTGTAGAAGTTTCTAAATTCAAAACCTAGACTTTTGAAAATATACGGCGCATCTACTTCGTTGCTGCGCACAAATTAATCCTCAACGTATCAAAGATACGCCTGCGGTTAATTTGTGCTCGCGCCTCGTATCTGCATCGTCTATTTTCAAAAGCATTAGAAATAGTTTTTCCGATAAAAAGAAAAATGCCCCCTACGACCCCTAAAAAGAAAAATAACGGCTTAGGGTTCTACCCTAAGAACCCGCCGTAATTCTAGGGGTTAGTTCTGGAACGGAAGTTTAGCAGGTATGATTTTTACGTACGCGCTATTTTAAGCATTGCGACGCTCAAGAGCGTGAAAATTAAAAGAGGGAGAAATGCACCGGCAAGCGGAGAAATATATTCCCATTTTGCAGAAACCATGGTCATCATCTCGGTAACATAATAGAGAACTGCAAGGGCTAAACTGAAGAGTAAACTCATCAGCAGGATATTTTTTTTAAACCGGCCGCCGATGGAAACCGAAAAAAATAAAACAATGAATGTCGTAAACGGAAATGAAAAGCGGCGATAATATTGAGAAAGATATTCATGATAGGGCAACCCCATCTTTTTTAGGTTATCGATAAAAACTTTTGCTTGTGCAACAGTCATTTCATCAATAGAGGTAATATTCCGCTGGAAGGTTTCGGGAGGTTCGGAAAAAAGAGTTTCATCGATGGTATCTTGATAGAGGACATCATTGTCGGCAGCAAAGGTGTAAATAGATTTATCAGACACTTCCCAGTGATCGGTTTGCCAATGAGCCGAACTTCCTTTTACAACGGAAGAAATATCTCCCGATTCGGTACGCATGACAATCAGTACATTGCTCAATTCTTTTTGATTATCATCGTAGTAATCGGCAAAATATACAATCTTTCCCGACTCGGATAAAATAACCACATCACTGCTGTTCAAATTCTGTTGAGGTTCCAAGATGGAATTTACCAGCGCAATTTTTTGCCGCTGAAAATGAATTAAGATATGGTCTTCAAAATAAAACATCCCAAGCGATAACAAAAATCCGCACAGTACAAGTGGAGCTACCAATACGGCGAGCGGCATACCGGAGGCAAAAATCGATGTCAGCTCATTTTTTGCATACATATTTCCCATTGTATACGAACTTGCAAACAATACCGAAAGCGGCATTGCAAATGATATACATTTTGGCAAATACAAATACATTACCCGAAGCAGCGTAACAAAGTGTACTTGATTTTGTAAATACTGCGCCAGATTAAGAAAGAGATCGCCGAGCTGCAACAGCAAAATAAAAAATAACAGTGTTAGCACAAAGACGGGGAAAAAAAGTTGCAGCAAATATCGTTGAAGAATTTTCATTTGAATAATTTTTTCCCCAACAGTGCAATAGAGGCGGCAAATACCATAATATTGGGTACCCACATAGCGATAGTCCCATTCCAATCAAGCCGTAAGCAGAGCGTCTGCCCACCCATAAACAGCGCCCAATAAGCGACGGCAATTAAAAGCCCCAACACAAAACCTACACCCTGATTATGTACCTTACCGGCGCTGCTGATGGCAAAGGCAAGCAGCACAAAAAAGAAGGCACCGAAAGGAATGGAAAACTTCTTATGAAATTCCATCCAATACAAATTGAGTATCCGGTTGTCTTCGTTTTGTATTTGTTTTTCCTTTATATCCTTATAGAGGTCAAATGAGGACATTTCGGACGGACCGATTGTATTAAAATAAGAGGACTTAATGCTCTTTGCAAGCACGTTGTAGGTTACTGCGTCGCCGTTTACTGCATCATATTTTTGTTTATCGGAAGGATCTAAAATAAGAAGATGTGGCAGAGCCATTTTAAGCGACATCACGATTGAAGGATCATCGGATTTTTCAATTTCCGCAGTCTGCGTACCGAGTATACGGAATGCTTTATCAGCATTTTTATCGACAATCAAAAGATTATGGATTTTTCCATCCTGTATTAATCCCGTTACAACAACCGCATTACGATTGCGCTTTATGGAATAAGAGGAAAGTTCCAGTGCAGGAGTTGAGGTTGCAATATCCCAATAGACTCGTCTAAAATTGACGGCACTGGCAGGCAGCAATACATCGTTGGTAAAAAAGGAAACTATCGAAACAACTAAACCGACCAGCAGTACCGGCAGCATCAGAAAACGAGGCGAAACGCCAAGCGCATTCATAGAAAGGAATTCCAAATCGCTGACAAACCGGCCAATCCCCATTAATATACCGATTAAGGCGGCAAAGGGAGCAGCATTTGCGATAACTGCAGGCAGCGAATACAGCATCAACAATGCGACATCCTTAAAGGGAGCCTGTTTTGATAAGACATCTTCTGCCAGCAGCAGAATATTATTAACAAAAAAGATAAAGAACAAAAACAAAAAACAGACAAAAAAGTACAGCAGCATTTCTTTTATAATATATAAAAAAAGCAGCCTTTGTCTTATGCCCATCATCTTCTTCTTTTAATCTCCGAAACGCAAAAATGCCGATAACTCCAAATACAGTAGCAGGGGTATTTTTCTTTTTATAACGGCTCCATTGCGTTCAGTTACGCGATTCCGGTGGAGCCGTAGCCGCCGGTGCCCCGTCCTGTTTTTGAAAGTGCATCAGTTTGTACAAAGCTCACCTGAACCGCCTGAGCAACCACGGCTTGTGCAATCCTATCGCCATTTTGTACGGTAAAAGGTTCGCTGCCGAAGTTTACCAACAGCACACACAGCTCTCCGCGGTAATCGGAATCAACCGTACCGGGAGTATTGAGCACCGTAATACCGTATTTTAGCGCAAGCCCCGACCGAGGGCGTACTTGCAGCTCATACCCCACAGGCAATTCAACAAAAAGCCCCGTTGGGATGAGCTTACGCTCCATCGGATTCAGCGTTATCGGTTCCGCCAGGTATGCATATAAGTCCGCTCCTGCGGAACCGGGTGTTTGATATTCAGGCAGCAAGGCTCCTTCCTTGAGTACGGAAAAAACCTTTACTGCCCCATCAGCAATACTCACCGTTTTTTTCCTCAATGAGCGGCTTAACGGTTTTTTTCCTGCTCTTCACAGGCATCGATATACGAAAGATTTAAGCGGCCGAGCTTATCGATTTCCAAAAGCTTGACGGGTACTTTTTGTCCTTCCTGCAGCACATCGGACACTTTTTCGATGCGGCTGCGTGAAAGCTTGGAAATATGACAGAGGCCTTCCTTGCCGGGCAGAATTTCGATAAAGGCGCCAAAATCCTTGATGCACTTAACGGTTCCTTCATAAATTCTGCCCACCTCAGGATCTTCTACGATGCCGATAACCGCAGCTTTGGCGCCGAGCGCGGACGAAGAATCCCGCCCGTAGATGGTAACCGTACCGTCGTTTTCGGTATTGATTGTTACATGGTATTGTTCGGACAGCGCCTTAATAATCTTTCCGCCCGGCCCGATGAGCGCTCCGATCTTATCAACCGGAATCTTGAGTGTTTCAATCCGCGGCGCATACTTAGACACCTGCTCGGAGGGTTTGGAAATAGTCTGATTCATAATGCCGAGAATATGGAGCCGGCCTTTTTTTGCCTGCTCGAGCGCTTTTTGCATAATCTCAGCGGAAACGCCGGCGATTTTAATATCCATCTGGAAGCCGGTAATACCTTCTGCGGTACCGGCAACTTTAAAGTCCATATCGCCGAGGTGGTCTTCTTCGCCCAGAATATCGGAGAGTACCGCAAAGCGGCTTCCGTCGGTAATAAGTCCCATCGCAATACCGGCTACCGGCTTTTTCATCGGAACGCCGGCGTGCAGCAGTGAAAGCGTACCGCCGCACACGGTTGCCATTGACGAAGAACCGTTGGATTCCAGAATTTCGGAAACCACGCGGATGGTATACGGGAACGCTTCTCTGGACGGAATCATTGGCATAAGCGAGCGGTGCGCAAGGTGCCCGTGCCCGATTTCGCGGCGTCCGGTTCCAAGCCGTCCTACTTCACCGACCGAATAGGGCGGGAAGTTATAATGCAGGATAAAATTCTCTCGGCGGTCGCCTTCGATATCATCATAAACTTGTTCGTCAAACACGGTACCGAGCGTAACAACGGCAAGCGACTGTGTTTCCCCGCGGGTAAACACCGCAGAACCGTGCGGACGCGGCAGCACTCCAATCTCGCAGGTGATGGGACGGATATCTTCCAAGCCGCGCCCGTCAACCCGCAAGCCTTTTTCCAGTATGTTTTCGCGCAAAATATGGTATTCCATATCGTCGAATAAAGCGGCAAAGAGCTTCGCCTGTGTTTCATCGGTAAGCTGCTCCGCATATTCTTCGGCGAGCGCCTTTCTGATAACATCGCAGGCTTCGCGGCGCTCTACCTTGCCCTTTGTATATAAGGCTTTAGAAAGTTCGGGGTAAGCCTTTGCGTAAATGGCATCTTTATTTGCAAGCGTTGCGTTAACCGGTGCAAGCGGCAGTTTTTCCTTGCCACACGCCGCGCGGAGCTCATTTTGCAACGCACAGATCGCTTTGATAAATTCATGCGCTTTTTCCAAGGCCTTGAGCATAACCTCTTCCGAAACCTCGTGAGCGCCGCCTTCTACCATCGTAATGCCTTCGGCAGTACCCGCAACAACGATTTCCATATCAGCCTTTTCAATCTGGCTGAAGGTCGGGTTTATTATAAACTCACCGTCGAGGTATGCCACGCGAGCGCCCGCAACCGGCCCGTTAAACGGAATGTCGGAAATAACAACCGCAGCCGAACTTGCAATAACCGCTAAAATATCCGGCGGATTGATCATATCCGAGGAAATACAAGTCGGTACAATTTGAATTTCCCGCCCGAATGCTTTTTCAAACAACGGCCGCATCGGACGATCGATCAGCCGCGAAACTAAAATCTCTTTATCCTTAGGACGGCCTTCACGCTTGATAAAACCGCCCGGTATCTTTCCTGCTGCATAGTATTTTTCATTATAATCGACGGTTACCGGTACATAATCGAGTCCCTCAACTGCCGTAGATGACGCACACACCGTCGCCAACACTGCGGTTCCGCCGAATTGCGCATAAATAGCGCCGTTTGCCTGTTTTGCCAGATGACCTGTCTCTAAAATTAACTCTTCATTTCCGATCTTATACGTTACTCTTTGTCTCATAAGCTTTCCTTCTATTAATTACAATTTCTCAAACTACTTATAAAAAACGGCTACCTACCTGTTCCCGATAGGTAACCGTTTTATGCCGCTTAAAACAATCTAAAGAAAATTACTAAAACGTTCGCTATTAGCAATTTCCGGTACATTAAGCAGCGTGTATCTTACTTGCGCAAGCCTAACTCTTTAATAAGGGCACGGTAGCCTTCGAGGTTGGTACGCTTGTAGTACTTCAGCAAGCGCCGACGCTGTCCTACCAATACCAAAAGCCCCCGCTGGCTGCTCTTATCCTTTTTATTGATTCTGCAGTGCTCGGTGAGCTGTCGGATCCTATCGGTCAACAACGCAATCTGAACTTTGGTATTGCCCGTATCTTTTTCGTTTGCACCGAATTTCATAACAACCGATGCAGTGTGTTCTTTTGTAAGTGCCATTTCTTACTCCTTCCGTATAAATTCCAATTTATGTATTAATGTTTCCGCGGCAAACGGAACCGGCGCTGCGGTCTCTCCGGAAACTTCAAGCAAAGTATCCGTAACTTTCACCTGTACGGGAATAATCACCCCCGACCGTAAATACGCGCAGGCTGAATACTGTCCGCTCTGTGGGAGAATCTGTGTTACAGCCGACTTTTCGATAGACCATACAGTGTTCTCTCTCCGCTGGACTATTTTTTCGACATCTAAGAAAAAAGGATACCCGAGAAGGTCTTTTGCAAGGGTGAAATCAGCTTGTTCAACAGCCTGCCGTATTGCGCTTGAGCTGATACGCACCTGCCGTGCCGAATAAAGCTGTTCAATGGAATCAAAACAAAAGCCCCTTTCACGAGCAAGGCGCTGTAAGTCCCCTACTCCCGTATCGTGGCGATACCCGCAGGTAAAATCACTGCCAACGGCAAGATATTTTATGCAGATAGTTTTTATTAGTATGTCAAAAAAAACAGTACCTTTTATTTTAGCGAAATCAGCGGAAAAGTCAATCAGCACCGTAAAGCTAAATCCTTGCTCGGCAAATTTTTGCAGTCGCATTTCCAGTGTAGAAACATCGCCTGCATAAGTATTTCCCGCCTTAACCGACCGAGGAGACCGGAAAAAAGTGATGATTCCAGCGGGAATGCCCTTATGTCGTGCAGCCTTTAACACCGCCGACAAGATACGCTCGTGCCCGCGGTGAGGCCCGTCAAACCCACCTATCGAAATAGCGGAACCTTGCGGATACAAGTTTTTTCCTTTTATTAAATCATCCCAATAGATAATCTTCATCACTCCAGCCAGCCTATCAGGGCAAACGCCTCAGATTCTTTGTAATATACGCTGCACAAATCAATTTACGCATCTGATGCGTTTACAGTGCCCCTGTTAAATACTATTTGATAATGAAACCGGTTACCGTTTTTTATGATCAGACCTACACAACGTTTTTCGTAAAACACCGCGATAGTTCCGCCGTCAGAAAGCGGTTGCGTACCTGTAAACCAGTGCCCGTTGATGGGCTTTCCATTCATAAACGCAGCATAATATTTCTCTTGAAGCACCGCTATTTGAAAATGCATGGCACCGGCGATTTCTTCATTTAAAGGCAGCGCCGCCCGTTTTATCTCTTCTTCGGTAACCGAATACGGTGCACCTTCCGTACTCACTGCAGCGCTTCCGAAAGGCTGCAGCGCCGAAAAACAGGCCGCCTGTTCAAGGGTAAATGGCCCAACTGCCGTTCTGCGGAGCGCATAGACATACGCGGCAGAACCGCATCGATGGGCAATATCCCGCACCAATGAACGGATATACGTTCCCTTGGAGCAGCGCACACACAGCACCGCGCCCAGCACTTTTTGAGCTGCGCCTGCTTCGGATTTTTCGGCATCCGTATCAACTTTCGGTGCATAAAAAATTTCTTCGATATCGATATTATAGATGGTAACGGTTCGAGGCGGTACGGTTACCGTTTCTCCGCGCCGTATTTTATCGGAAAGCCGCTCCCCCGCCTGCTTTACCGCCGAATAAACAGGCGGCACTTGCTCGATGGTTCCGGTCAGCTGCTTGATCGCCGCAACGAAGTCGGCATACACCGGAAGCGGCTTTTCGGCGATGACGGTGCCTTCGGGATCGAGCGTATCGGTTTCCTTCCCGAAATAGAACAGCACGCGATAGGTTTTATCAAAATCCGTGATATACGGTACAAGTTTGGTCAGTTTCCCGGAAAGCAATACAAGTAAACCGTCAGCAAAGCTGTCGAGCGTACCGGTATGCCCCACTTTTTTAGTACCGAGCGCATGTTTTACCTGCCAAAGAGAGGTAAAGCTGGTTATACCGGACGGTTTTGCAAAAGGGATAATAAATTGGGGTTCACTTTTGGGCATTGTTCCCGGAATCCGAGGCGGCTTCTAAGGCTTCAAGTTTTTTCACCATATTAAAGCCCTCTTCGATACTTTCGTCATAGATAAAGGTAAACTGAGGACACTGATGGATATGCAGCTTTTTTGCCAAGCTTGTGCGGATAAATCCCGCCGCGTTTTCCAAACCCCGAACGCCCTGCTTTGTCTTATGCGTATCCATAAAGCTGGAAACATACACCTTTGCGTACGCAAGGTCGCCGGACACTTCTACTCTGTTTATCGAAAGAAAGTTGGAAACGCGCGGATCTTTTATCTTCCCTGAAAAAATCAACTGAGAAATTTCCTCGCGGATTTGCTCCGCGAGTTTATCCAAACGGAACTCACTCATTCAGCTGCTTCTCCGTTACCGGTATGAGCTTCGGGGGCTTCATAATGCTGTGTATCAGTCAGCTTACGGGCAACCTCGACGGTTTCGATAATCTCCAGCTGGTCGCCGACCTTTATATCGTTGAAGTTCTCGAGCGCAATACCGCATTCGTAACCTGCAGCCACTTCCTTGACATCATCCTTAAATCGGCGCAAGGACGCAAGCTTACCGGAGAACACCACAATGCCGTCGCGGATAAGGTGAACCGTACTGCTCCGTTTTACCGTACCTTCAAGTATATATGAACCGGCGATATTGCCAATCTTAGGTACTTTAATGACGCTGCGGATTTCAGCCATACCGATAACGTTCTCTTTAATGTCGGGGCTGAGCATTCCTTCCATAGCCTGCTGAATTTCTTCAACGGCTTTATAGATAACATTATACTTACGAATATCGACCTTTTCCTGTTCGGCAAGCGCCTTTGCCTGCGATGTGGGACGAACATTAAAGCCGATAATGATTGCATTGGAATCCGCTGCAGCGAGCATAACATCGGAGTCATTGATAGCACCGGCAGACGCATGGATAACATTCAAGCGTATTTCTTTTGTAGACAGTTTTTCAAGCGATTGCTTCAAGGCTTCTACCGATCCCTGTACGTCGCCCTTAATAATTACTTTGAGTTCAAGGACTTCACCATCGGTGATCGTTTCATACAGGTTATCGAGCGTTACCTTCTTCACATTACGTGAATCTTCAAACCGCTTGAGTTCTTGCCGTTTTAACGAAATTTGGCGAGCCATGCGTTCGGATTCGGTTACTTGGAAGGGATCGCCCGCATTCGGCATTCCTTCAAGTCCTAAAATCTCTACCGGCATACTCGGCGTTGCTTCGTCGATCTTTTCACCTTTGTCGTTAAAGATAGCACGAACACGTCCGGAATAAACACCTGCGACATAGGGATCGCCCGTTCGGAGGGTTCCACGCTGTACGATAATCGTTGCGACAACGCCGCGTCCGTGATCGATCTTAGATTCAACAACCTTTCCTTCCGCACGGCAGCTATAGTTTGCCTTCAGTTCCAATACTTCCGCTTGTAACAGGATTGCATCGAGCAGGTCATCGATACCTTTTTTCTGCAAGGCTGAAATGGGAACGTATATCGTGTCTCCACCCCATTCTTCGGCAACAAGACCGAGTTCACCGAGGCGGGTTTTTATTTTATCGGGGTTTGCTTCCGGCTTATCGATTTTATTGATTGCAACGATTATCGGAACCTTTGCATCCTTCGCGTGGTTCAGCGCTTCAATCGTCTGAGGCATAACACCGTCATCGGCCGCAACTACCAATACGACAATATCGGTAACCTCGGCGCCGCGCGCGCGCATCATTGTAAATGCTTCGTGGCCGGGCGTATCAAGGAAGGTGATATTTCCCTTGGGGGTAGATACCATATAGGCGCCGATATGCTGGGTAATACCGCCGAACTCATGGGCGGTAACATTGGTACTGCGGATAGCATCAAGCGTCTTGGTTTTACCGTGGTCAACATGTCCCATGATGGTAACAACCGGCGGCCGGGTAAGCAACTCTGCATCTTCATCGTTGACAGTTTCGATAATGGTTTCATCATAGAGGCTGACGATTTTAACATCACACTCATATTCCGAAGCAAGGATGGTTGCAGTATCCGCATCGATGGATTGATTCATCGTTACCATCATGCCCATTTCCATCAATTTACCGATAAGCTCCGATGCTTTGAGGTTCATCTTTCGAGCTAATTCTGCAACGGAAATGGATTCCATCATCTCGATGCTCTTAGGAACGGCGCTTACCTTTTCTTTAGCCTTTTTCTTCTGCTGCAGCAGTTTCTCTTCAAAGAACTCGCTTTCCTGATCCTTTCGTGAATAAGTCTTTTTGCCCTTAAACGCCTTTTTGGTATTCTGCTTATTGGTTTCAAGCGGCATCGGGCTTGACATCGGACGACCGCCGGCACCACCTCTATTCTGTCCGCCTTGGAAACCGGGCTTATTAAAGCCGCCTGTCCGCGGTCTATCCGATGAATAGCCGCCCGGACGTCCTCCGCGGTTGTTCTGATCGCCGCGTCCATCCTGTTGCTGCTGGGTTCGTCCCTGTCCGCCGGTAAAGCCGGGCTTATTATGCCGGTT
This sequence comes from Treponema sp. OMZ 855, assembly GCF_024181145.1. Lineage (NCBI taxonomy): Bacteria > Pseudomonadati > Spirochaetota > Spirochaetia > Treponematales > Treponemataceae > Treponema > Treponema sp. OMZ 855. Next base: position 1,856,885 of record NZ_CP051194.1, read on the forward strand.
ACCTTGGTTACCGAACCGGTTCATCGGCTTGGATCCACCCGCAAGGTTTCCCGCACGGCGGTCTGGCCGTTTGCTGCTTAAATCCAGTGAACGGATTTGATTCTTATTATCCGATTGCGATTGTGTCTGTTGAGTTTGAGATTGAGTTTCGGTATTTTCTCTCCGCATCGGCTTTTCAGATCGATTCCTATCATAGCGTTCCGTGCGTTCGCCGCTATGCTTTTGTACGCGGCGGTTTTCTTCCCCCTGCGTATAAGCAGAACTTTTTCGTTCCGACGGCTGCGCCGAATGCTCCGGTGTTTTTTTCACCTGAGGGGAAGAATCCGCAGGAGTTGAAGATACAACAGGACGCCGCTTCTGCTCGCCGGCAGGACGATTTCCTGCTGCGCCGGCTGGAGCTGCGTTCGCCGTAGGATGCGCTACCGGTTTCAGTTTACGTTTTATTGTCCGTACCGGTTTCTGTTCTACGGCCTGCTGTACTTGAGGCTGGGCTGCCGCTACCGATGCAGAATCGGGCTTTGCCTTTTTGAGAATAACTTTTTGTTCCTGAGTATTTTCGATACCTTCTGCCATACAACTCCTATTCTTCGTCCTCATATTCAAAACTTAAACCGACACCACAGTTAGGACAGACTGTCATATCGATCGTAATCGGTGCCCCACATTCGGGACATTCGTATACTTCTTCTTCCGCATCTTCAGCAGGTGCAGACATTGTTTGATTTTCAGGCTGGGCTTCCTGTTCCGGTTCCTGATTCTCATCGACGATCTCAAATGATTCGTTGATCAATGCCTCAAGAGTCTTAACTTTTTCTTCCGACATACCGGGAAGCGCACAGAGTTCTTGATGCGAAGTATCCAAGAACTGCTCAACCGTTTCAATATGATTCTCATGCAAGAGCGCTAACACATCAGGGTCAATACCTTCAACCTCGGTCAGTAAAACAGCCTCATCATTAAACAGCTCTTCAGCAGCCTTACGGGTTTCAGCATGGATATCCATCTCTTGGAACTGCTTTTCAGTCTTAACGTCGATACTCCAATCTGCCAGCCGGTTGGCCAACCGAACATTCAAGCCCTGCTTTCCAATGGCAATTGAAAGCTGACTTTCCGCAACAACGGCAAGCGCCGTACGCTTTTCCGCATCAAGGATAACAACATCCAATACTTCAGCCGGTGAGAGGGCATTGGCAATAAATACTGCCGGATCGCTCGAATATTCAAGCACATCGATTTTTTCTCCCTCCAACTCGGTAATAATCGTCTGAATACGGGTACCTTTCGGACCGACACAAGCACCGACGGGATCCACATCCTCTCTATGAGAGATAACGGCAACCTTTGTCCGGTAGCCGGGTTCGCGGACGATTTTGTACAATTCAACAATATTATCGTAAATTTCAGGAACTTCAAGTTCCATTAAACGGCGCACAAAATCGGGATCGGTGCGGGAGAGAATAAGCTGTACGACATTTGATTGCCGGTGTTTTTTCACTTCTTTTATAAGCGCTTTTATTCTATCATTGGGATGATATATTTCCTGTGGAAGTTGAAATTTCCGCGGTAAAAGCCCTTCAACTTTTCCGAGATCGACATAAATATTATCGTTTTTCTTCCGTTGATAATAGCCGATGATAATCTCACCCTCTTTCGCCTTATACTCGGAATAAATGCTGTCCTTTTGGATCTCTCTCGTCGATTGATGCACGCGCTGCACACCCGCTTGAATTGAGCCGCGCTTAAAATCCTTAGGATCCAGCTCAAAAAGAAGTTCATCGCCGAGTTCACAGTCAGGCGCAAGTTTTGTTGCCTCTTCTATATCTACCTCAAGCACAGGGTTCACAACATCATCAACAATCTTTTTACGTGCATAAATGCTTACTGCATCATCACCGGTAATAACTACCGCATTAACATCGGTCTTAAAAGCCGTTTTGTATGCAGCTTTCAATGTTTGTTCAACAATTTTAAATGCAAGATCTTCATCCAGTTCTTTTTCTAACGCGAATTTACGGACATCTTCAATACTTACCCCAGCCATCACGACTCCTTAGATCTTATTCAATTTCGCTTTTTTTATATCCGCATACCGGATATCCCTTTGCCCGCCGGAAATATTTAAACAGATACCCGTCGAATCCGCAGCCAGCAATTCACCCTCAAGCCAATCGGGACAGGAAACTTCCAACACCTTTATATTTTCTCCGATAAAGGCTTGAAATTCCGCTGCATTTTTTATTACTCTGTTAAGCCCCGGAGAGCTTACTTCCATTTGAATATCTTGAGAATTGAGCAGAACTTCTGCACGCGATAATAACGCCCGATGTACCTTTGAACAATCGTCTATCCCGACTCCATTTTTACTGTAGATAACGGCCTTTACCAACCACATTGTTTTTTGATGAACAACCTGTAAATCAACCAATTTGTATCCGAGACCGGTAACCAGTTGTTCATAATCGGTAAAATACGGAACGGTTTCTTTTTGCACATATTCCATTGCATCAACTCCCGTAAACAAAAAAAGAGCCGTTTGAACGACTCCTGCCTAGATTTATAAGGATAATAAAGTTCTATATAGAGAATACCATAAAGAAAAAGTTTATGCAAGCCGTAGATTGCCGCCTATCGATGTCGGCAGCAGGTTCATCGGGGGAGGCTCATGCTGCCAAGATATGCCGTACACCAAGGCAGCAAGAATACCGTTTACCCGTTATTTCAGCAATCGCTGGGCGCGGCGCTGCAGTGCACCTTGTTTTTCGTCTTGCGCAATGGCTTCCACTAAGGCACGGGCATCCGCCGGAGCGTTCGTCTTAAACATATCAAGCCCGATACTCTTGGTTAATACATCATCACTCTGTAAAAAAGCTTTGCAAATTTCTGCCGTTGCAGTATTTTCGATTTTTGCAATTTCCTTACCGAACTCATACCGTAGTTTCTTTTGCTTGTTATCCGTTACGGTCGCCAGCACCACCGTATCCAAATCAGCTGCAAGCGCCGCAGAATTGTGCTTCAACACCGAACTCAGAATAGTAACTCGCAGTTTTTCGCTCTTTTTAGAATCACGGAATGTTTCGGCAAGCCATGTATTGCCTTCTGCCGTATTCAATACCGCCAGCGTTTCTACCGCTGCAAAGCGAACCGCATCCGTCGGGTCATACTTTGCACGGTATAATACATACGGCGCTGCTTCCGCCATCTTTGTCTTTTGTGCGGTTTTTAAGGATTCGAGCCGAACCTTATAATAGCTGTCTTTAAATCCCTGCAAGATGAGCTTTCGGGTTTCATCCGTATCGAAAGAGGCGGCCCCCCGTATTGCGGCTTCCCGCAGCTGCGGTTCCGGTTGTTCAAAAAACTCCGCCAGCAGCGGCACAATATCGGGGTTCCCCATTTGGGCAAGTCCGGCAATAGCACTGGAACGAACATAAATATTTTCATTTTCATCCTGCGCCCGCTCCGATAAAAACGCACGGGTATCTTCGCTGTGCAGCTTTTCGAGCGCAGCCATAATCGTCTGTTTTAAAATAAGTTCCTGCTTTGCATCGTCAATTGTCAAGCTATCAAAATAGTCTGCTAAAAAGACAGCCTCTTCATCACTGCCGATTTCGCCTAATACGGAAACCGTTTCCGCACCATACTCCGCCGTATCTTGAGTCAGCATTTTTTGCAGAGCCTCGTTTAAGGCGGGAGTGAGTTCTGGCTTTACCGTTGCAAGGTAAGACAGCACCGCCTTTACCAGCGTCCGCTGTTGGGCTTCATAGTCTGCCAATACTGCAACCGCAGCTTCCGTCAGTTGAGTGTTTTTATATTTTTGGTATAAACCGAAAAGACCTTCTCGCACGGCAGGACTCTTTGTCTCCATAAACAGGCGGTTAAAATCGTCCTGCATCGTTTCAAAATCACGCTTCTCAACCTTATTGACTACCTCAAGTATTTCCGATTCCAATCCGTACTGCAATGCTTGCCGGGCTTTTTCAATCTCATCAAGCTCTTGTTTTTTATCTTCCGGTTTTTCCGTTCCGCTCCTTTGGGCATCCTGTTCCGCTTGCTGTTTTACTTGCGGTACGGTTTTATCGGCAGTTGTTTTTGATGGAGCTGTATCCGCAGCCGCATACGTCCGTGCCATGAGTACCGACAGTGCGGTCAATATCATAAAAATGAGTTTTTTCATTACAATACTCCTGCAACCATTATCGGAATTCCAAGATTTTATTTTTAAGAAGCGCCGATACTTTAACCCTTATGTTAACAGATTAGGGCTGTCATACCACAAGCGTTCAAGGTCGTAGAATTTCCGTGCGGTAGGACTCATTAAATGCACAACGATGGAGCCGAAATCGAGCAGTTTCCATTCGTCGCCATCCGGACTTTTTCTGATAGTCCGGTATTCTTCAATCTGCATTTCTTTCGCCGCTTCCATAATTTTGCCTTCAAGACCGCCGGCCTGTTTACCGCTCGCTATAGTCGCAATCACAAAAAAATCCGTCCAAATATGCGCCTCTCGTAAATCGAGCACTACAACTGATTCCGCTTTAAGATCACGCAAAATCGTTCCAAATGTTAAAGCTGCCTGTTCAAAATTAACTTCCATAATATTTTCTCATCCTCTCTTCTATTTTTTTTGCCGTACCGAATAGCCGTTAAAATCTTTACCGAGTATCAACGTAAAGTCAACATTCGTTTCGCTACCGGAATGATCATCACCGATTTGGGCAGATTCGATATTTTCACAACGGACAACCTGTCCGACAATCTTTGCTACCGCCTCGTTCCCGATTCTATCGATTAAAACCGTATGCTCCACTCCCGTTTGCGCCGCATTTCCAACACGGATAACGTCATACCCGAAACTTTGATAGAGCTCGGAGGCGGTTCGTGCAAGTCCGTTAATATCAGTGCCGTTTAAGACTTCCAACGCGTACACCCGCTCCAGCGTTGTACCTTCTTTTGAAGCAAGCGCGGCAAGCGTCTGTCCGATAATTTCCTTTATCTGCTGACCGTCGCGGAACGGAAAGAGTAATTCCTTTGAATCGACGATACGCACGGCGCCCGTTAAACGCTGAGGTACTAACCGCTCCGAATCGATTTTGCAAAGGTATTCCAAAAGCTGTTTTAAATTTCCGCCGGTAACATTGCTGTGCAGCAGCGGGCTGAACACCTTAAACTGTTCTTTTTCGAGCATTTCGGGATGCTCATATAAACTGCGGAGAAAGGCCAATACCGCTTTTTGCTTGCGGGTTACCGCCTCACCTTCGGCATCCGCCTCATCTTCATACAACAAATAGTCGCGAACCTTATCGCCGTCCAACAGTACCGAACCGGAGGGGAGCAAAATCTTTCCATATTGTTCGGAATCGATATCGACGGAAGAAGGAATAAAAACCGAAATACCGCCGAGCAAATCGGTTAAATACATAAAGTCGGTCAGCGAACACACAATATAAAACGGAATGTCAACACCGCTCAGTTTTTCAATTTCTTTCTTATAAACAGCCGCGTCCTTTTCCGTATAAAGCGAGCCAATACCGCCGGTACGTCCAAGTTGAGGCAAAATCAATCCGATATTCGCAGGGATATCGAACATTGCAGCACGCCGTGTTTGCGAATAGTGCGCAATAACATTCGTAGAAATAGGCACATTGTCGTGTTCGATGATAAACAGCACCTTGAGCACATTATCCTCAGAAAGAGAGGTACTGATAGGGTCAACATTGAGATTCCGTGCCACAATCACCCCAGAAGGAATGAGCATAGCTAAGATGAGTAGTAAAAAGATGATGTTTTTTCCCTCTTTCAATTCCTTACCTCCCGATGGCTTGTTTGCATCCGCCTCTCTTTTAGAAATCGATATGTTTTATAGGTACACGCCTGCACTTTTTTTCCTTTTGACTCCACAAAGCCGATAACCTCTTTCAGCACTTCAAGAAAAAGCTCATCGAGCGTCAGCCGCTCAACTTTTTCCCGTAAGTAATCGCAATTTTTCCGGCCGGGTTCGATTTTATCCGCAATATAGATGATCCGCCCCAACGCATCAAACTTGGTAGAAGCGGAGGTATGATAGCGTACCGCATTTAAAAGCGATTTTTTATGAATGCCGTAATGCTCCTGCAATAAAACCGCTGCTGCCCGCCCGTGCAGTAACTCGGAATTCGCTGCTTCATCGGGCGTAACAGGCTGCCCGTCTGTCCGTACCGTGCGGAGTAGAAAGCCGATGGGCTTTTCTTTGCACATATCGTGGGAAATACCGGCGAGATAACAAAGCCGCTGCAGCCTGTGTCCGTAACCGTACCGGCGGGCAAGTTCTTCCGCATAAGAGGCAACCCTGCATGAATGTTCATAGCGGTGATCGGAAAGATTGCGGCGTGCATACCGGTCCAGTACTGTGATGAGTTTTTCAATACGGATATCATTCATAGAGTTTATGTTCTTTAATATACGAGTATACGGCTGAAGGTACAAGATAGCGCCAGCTCTTTTTTTCTTGTATGGCTGCCCGTATTCCGCTTGAAGACACCGGCAGCAGGGCATTATCTACTCTCAAATGAGGAATCTTGCCCGCGGTGTCGGCTTGTTCCGTAGAATACCGGTCTATAATGCGGTTTCCTACTATTATATCGGCATAATCGGGTATGTGCACCGCTTCACGCCAGCCGGTAAAACCTTCCAGTAAATCATCGCCGATAATCAACCCGATTTTCCCTTCACATTGAGGAAATTTTTTCTTTAGGAATTTTAACGTATCGATGGTATACGAAACACCTTGCCGCTGTATCTCGCAGGGTTCACAGTAAAAAGCCGGATTATCGGCGATTGCGAGTTTCACCATTGCGAGTCTGTCCTCGGCGGTGCAGCCGGAGTGTCCGTCTTTAAAGGGTGATAAGAACGCGGGGATAAAGGCTACGGTGTCGTACCCGTAACGGAGCGAAACCGCATCGGCAAGCATCAAATGGCCGAGATGAATAGGATTGTAAGATCCGCCCAATACGGCGAGCCTCATTTTTTACCCTTCCGCTTGCGGCTTAAACTCACCGTTGCACCGAAACCTTCCTGCTGCACGTAAACGGGGTCTTCCAGTTCCGCATGCATAAAGTTATTGTCTGCCGCAGCTGGTACGATAGTCTTTTGCATACCGCCGGCGGCATTAGAATGGTTGCTTCCGGCAGCACTATCGAAATCGAACACACCGCCCGCAGCCATATCTGCCGATAAACCGGCCGCCGTCCAGTCATCACCGGATGCGGTGCCGTGTACGCATTCGCCGGCGACACTCTCTGCCGAAGCTTCAGCGCTCTTATCCGCATCCGCTGCAGCAAGCTCTTCTACCAGCGCAACAAACGCATCGCGAACCTCGTCCAATCCCCAGCGGTTAAACACCGAAATACCGAGTACGGGCACATCGGAAAGTTTTTCCCGCAGGGTCTTGAGCCGCTCTTTTGTTCCCTCAAGGTCAAGCTTGGTTGCGATAATAACTCGTTTTTTTGCAGCCAATTCATCCGAATAGGCTGCAAGCTCTCCGCAGAGAGTATCATACGCGGTTAAATAATTCTCATCGGAAAGGTCAATCAAAAAGGCCAGCCCCGCCGTCCGCGAAATATGCTTTAAGAACCGGATACCGAGGCCGACTCCCTCCGAAGCGCCCTCCAATATCCCCGGTATATCCGCGATGATAATATCCTGTTCCTCATCAATACGGAGTACGCCGAGGTTCGGTATTTTGGTGGTAAACGGATAGGGCGCAATCTTAGGGCGGGCATTGGTAAAGTAATCCAATAGTGATGACTTACCGGCATTGGGAAAGCCGACAAGTCCGATATCGGCGATGATATTCAGCTCAATTTTAAGCCGGCGGGTCTTGCCCTCCTGTCCCGGCAAAGCGGTGCGCGGCGCTTGATTGGTGGAGGTTTTAAAATGACAATTTCCCCACCCGCCGTTACCGCCGGTCAAGAAAGGAATAAGACCCTCCGTCCGGTCGCCGAAATCGTAGACAAGCTCACCGGTATCGGCATCTTTAATAATGCAGCCCGGCGGAAGCGGAATAACACAGTCGGCGCCTTTCGCACCGAATCGTTTTGAGCCTTGCCCATCCAAACCGTTTTTAGCCCGGAATACCCGCTTATGGCGTAAATGCACAAGCGTGCGCATATTCCGTTTAATCTCAAACAGCACATCGCCGCCGCGCCCGCCGTCGCCGCCTGCAGGTCCGCCCTTAGGCACATACTTTTCCCGCCGGAAAGCAATACAGCCGTTCCCGCCTTTTCCCGATGAAACTTCGATTAAAGCCTCATCCGCAAATTGAATCATCGCCTTGTTTCCTTCTCGAAAAAAAAGCCGGCATTAGAGCCGGCTTACAACAGGGTAACTCTAAAAACTCGGTTAGATTTTTAGAGTTACCCGACGAGTTTTAATTTCAGTCTTGATATTATAATGACTGAAATTAAAACATCGCAACTTAAATCTAAGGAAAACCTCTAAAAACTGAAGTTTTTAGAGGTTTTCTATATCATTGCGGAATTAACCGCTCGTCCATCCCTACGCTTGCGTTACAGATGCTAAATGTCTGCCATTGCGGTGATGATACACAACCGTACCGTCTACAGTTGCAAATAAGGTATCATCCTTGCCGCGGCCGACATTATCGCCCGGATGGATGGGAGTTCCGCGCTGACGGACTAAAATGGAACCGGCTTTTACCGTCTGTCCGCCGTATACCTTAACGCCCAAATATTTAGGGTTTGAATCTCGTCCGTTTTTTGCACCGCTTCCGCCTCGTTTCCGTGCCATAGTAGCCTCCTCGTATCAGATAAGCATCTATGTGCTTACCGCTGTATCTTTTTGCATTGAACTGCTTGCGGATATTCTTCCTGTAAAGAAGCTATCCCAAGCCATAAAAACTCCGCTGCATACCGTAATTTTTCGCTTTGCGTTTCGTCATAGTTAAGTACCCGAAAAGAAAGCGAACCGCGCCGTTCCGCACTGACATCAGCTTGCACGGAACCGAGCGCCTGTACAGTCGTCCTTAAAAGGATCGTTACGGCTGCACACACAATATCATGTCCTTTCACGCCGTTATTCGCATGACCGGAAGCTTCAACGGAAAGGAGATGCTCCTTTTTATCAAGCTCCAAAAGGACTTGTATCATTCCGCGCTTACACCCCGGTAATCGAATTAACCGTTAAATAGGTGTAGTGCTGGCGATGCCCGATTGTGCGGTGATAGTCTTTCTTGCTCTTGTACTTGTATACGATCACCTTCTTATCACGCATACTCTCTTCAACCGTTGCCGAAATTTTTGCGCCCGCAACGTAGGGAGCTCCAACAGACACTTTACCGTCATTGTTAACCAGTAAAACGGTATCGATATCGATAGCCGTTCCCTGCGGTTCGTTGATCTTATCTACCAGAATCTTGGAACCTTGTTCAGCCTTATACTGTTTGCCTTTATATTCAAAAAGTGCGTACATAAAAACCTCTGTTTACATTTCTGCGGAAGTATCTATCATTAAACATGATACATAACTCCGCGTATTTTATAGATTTTTGTATGATGATATATGAACGGGTGCATACCATCAAAACTAAACGGTTGATTTCAAAATATAGCATAAACGGCCTATAGAGGTCAAGATGTGGATTCAGAGCTAACGCATTTCGAGTTTTTGCCTTGCCTGAACGTAGGAAAATCGGTATCATATTCAGCATGAAAATTGCAGACGATTGTTTGGTTACCCTTGAGTATACCTTAAAAGATGATAACCAAGAGATTTTGGATTCATCGGAACAGATGGGACCGCTGGACTATGTTCACGGTTATCGCCAGCTTATTCCCGGCTTGGAAAAAGCCCTTGCAGGACGCGAGGAGGGCGAAAGTTTTTCGCTTACGGTAGCGCCGCAGCAGGCTTACGGTGAAATCGACCCGCGTGCGGTCTTTGAGGTAAGCCGTGCCCAATTTCCGCCCGACACCCAGCTGGAAGTCGGTATGGAATTTGAAACGAGCGGCCATCATGTGGTTATAACCGCCATTGACGGCGATATTATCACACTGGATGCAAACCATCCGCTTGCCGGAAAGACACTACACTTCGATATAAAGATTGCCGGTGTGCGGGATGCTACACCCGAAGAGCTTGAAGAAGTTCAGCAATCCTTCGCAGGCGGTTGCGGAAGCAGCTGCGGTACAGGTGAAGGCGGCTGCGGCGGGTGCTCAGGCTGTCATTAAACCGGCTATACTATGAACAAAAAACAGGATGCGCTGGTGCCGGTTTTCGGCGCCTTGTGTTTCTTCCTTTCGGCTATTGAATTTGTTATTCCCAAGCCGCTGCCGTTTTTGCGGATAGGTCTTGCGAATGTTCCGTTGATGCTCGCACTTGATGTGTTATCGTTTCCGGCGTTTTTATTGCTGACGATGATAAAAATTCTCGGGCAGGCGTTTATCAGCGGAACGCTCTTTTCTTATCTCGTCCTGTTTTCGGCAGCAGGGACAATCGGTGCCGCGCTTATGATGTATGCCTTGCATAAAATTCCCCGTAAAGCGCTCTCGCTTGCGGGGATCAGCATGGCAGGTGCCTTTGTATCAAACTGCATACAGCTTTTTATCGGGCGATTCTTTATTTTCGGAGAAGGTATCCGCTATATGGTGCCGCCCTTTCTCTTTATCGGTGCGGTAACGTCTTTAATCCTCGGTATTTTTTGCGAAAGCTTTGAAGCGGAATCCGAATGGTATGCCCATATACGGGACACAGATTCCCCGTTATACGTTCGGCTACCGGACAATACGAATCCTGCCGCTCATCCGCGGCTCCGATTGATAACAGGCTTCACCTTGTTGATTGCACTCCTTTTTATACCGGGCTTACCGGCAAAGGCTGTCATTTTTACTGCGGGCTTTTTGCTCTGTATTGCAGAAAAACAAAAAATATATTGGGTGCCGCTTTGTATTTCGACGGTAGGAATAGTAGCGTGTCATATCTTTATTCCGGTAGGAAGAGAACTGTTTTCGATAGGAAGTTTCTCGCTCACAAGCGGAGCCTTGATGAACGGTTTGGAAAAAGCAGTTGTTCTGCAAGCAATGATTTTTATTTCACGATGGACGCTGCAAGTACGAATCAGGATCCCGGGATTGATCGGCAAGGTGCTTGATGAATCTCTCTACATATTTAAGCAATTGCTTGAGTTTAAAGACAAGATACGTCCGCGGCATCTTATCACAAGCATCGACGAGCTGCTGCTCGGGCTTCCCTTCATAATCAACAACCCCGACGCAAAACGGCAGAGGGATGTTCTCATAAGGTGAGAGCAATCGTGCACGATAAGTGCATATAATCCGCAAGTTTGCGTAAGTAAGTTCAGCCGTTTTCAGCCGCTCAGTTTTTCAGCGGCTGAAAACAAACATTAGACTTTTACAGTCCTAATTCACTCAACTTAGCGGTAAAAATTCCTGCACGGCCGATTTCATAGAATATCGATTCTTCCCACGCGGCAGTAATGGCCGTATCCGAGATAGAAAACGCAGTATAGCTAAAGTTTTCCGGTAAAGACGGCAGCTGCACTTTTCGGATACCGCGCCTGCTCGCATTAAGCATCAACGTTCCGTCAGGTAAAAGAAGAGCAGCACTTCGGCTAGCGTCACTTAGGGAATACTGAACTGCATAAACGGTTACCGGAACCCTCTCTTCCATAGTATCAGTTGTTTGATTCCGTGCAGGTTTAAAGAAAACGCTACCATCCGCCGAATCTTCGGTGAATACTTTCAAGTACAAATCTCTATTACTTTCGATTGTGTCCGCTAATTCTTTGAGCATATCCGGCATCCGGTTATAAAGCGGGGGCTCACAGGCTGCTCTAAATTCTTCTGCAGACAGTTGTTCGATATGTTTATAGGCATCCTTCTGCATAAAGGAAGCAAAGTTACTGCATTTTACATACGAGAAGGAAATATCCGTTCCGTTATCAGCCTTAAAACTCGCATACCATTGACCGCCAACCTGTTCAAGCGATTTACACTGTGCTCCTTTCGGTAAATGCAGATACGTTACATCAGCCACGGGTGTATACGATGAGAATCCGGAATCGGCACGCAATAAAAAGAGCGTATTTTCAGATGTATCGCGCGATAAAAAGATAGAATTTTGGTAAATGCGGATAAAAAACTGCCCGTCAACCGTATACAGATCTCCGGCGGTAGCCTGTGAAAAAAGCTCATGTCCAACCGGAAGCTTCGCGCTGGATTGTAAAGAACGAATCGGATACAGTCCGCATTTATTGATTAAAAAAACGGCATTCCCGTTATTTAAACCGAAATCGGCAACTTGAACCGCCTCCGTCCACGGTTTAAACACTGCGGCAGGTATTTCGGAAACAGCATCGGTATTTTTTAATTCCACGGAACCGTTATCGGCAACGGAGAAATATTTCCAATGATTGGCGGACGGAACTTCAACCGGCGCTGCCGATGCACTTTTTTGTGCCGGCGACGTTTCGGTTTCTGTCTTTTGTTTTGTACAAGCGAAAAAAACAAGCGCTGCCGCAAGCGGCAGCGCTAAAATCAACTTACGCAAGAGCGATTGCCTCAATTTCGACCAGTCCGTCTTTCGGCAGACGGGCAACTTCTACAGCTGAGCGCCCCGGATAATTTCCGGTACCGAATACCTCGCTGTACACTTTGTTCATTTCCGCAAAGTTGTTCATATCGCTTAAAAACACGGTTGTTTTAAGCACCTTGTCCAAACTGCTGCCGCCTGCTTCGAGTACCGCTTTCAGGTTCATCAGCGATTGGCGGGTTTGTTCGGCAATACCGCCCGGAACAAAAGCACCCGTAGCGGGATCGATCGGCAGCTGGCCGGAGGTAAAGATAAAGCCGTTTGCGGCTGTCCCTTGCGAATACGGCCCGATTGCGGCCGGCGCCTTGTCTGTTGCAATAATCTGTTTCATAAATAAATCCTTTATCTAATTGATATTAAAACCCGTACCGTGCGAAGGTTGCGGCGCCTGCATAGCGGGCTTGGCAGCCGAGTTCTTCTTCGATGCGGATCAGCTGGTTGTACTTTGCAATACGGTCGCTGCGGCTCATCGAACCGGTCTTGATCTGTCCTGCTTCCAGCGCAACAGCGAGATCGGCGATAAACGCATCCTCGGTTTCGCCTGAGCGGTGAGAAATAACGGCGGTATAGCCTGCGTTCTGCGCCATACGTACCGCATCGATGGTTTCGGTAACCGTGCCGATTTGATTGAGCTTAATCAAAATGGAGTTACAGGCCTTTTCCTTAATACCGCGCTGCAGCCGTTCGGTGTTGGTAACAAAGAAGTCGTCGCCGACAATCTGAATTTTGCTGCCGAGTTCTTTGGTCAGGCGGGCATAGCCTTCCCAATCATTTTGATCGAGCGGATCTTCGATAGAAACGATCGGATAGGTGTTAATCCACTTTTTGTAGATTTCGATCATCTCATCCGCAGTGAACAGCTTATCCGGATTAGACTTCCAGAATTTATAGCCCTTGCGTCCGCCCTCGTCGAACAATTCGGAAGAAGCGCAGTCCAGCGCGATGGCAATATCGGTGCGCGGCTTATAGCCTGCCTTATCGATCGCCTTCATAATATACTCCAGCGCCGCTTCGTTATCGATATCCGGAGCGAAACCGCCTTCATCACCGACAGAGGTAGCTTTGCCGTCTGCTTTCAAAAGGCTCTTCAAAGCATGGAACACTTCCGCCGTCATGCGCACCGCTTCGTGAATGGATTCGGCGCCGATCGGCATCACCATGTATTCCTGAAAGTCGATTTTGTTGTCGGAATGCTTGCCGCCGTTGATGATATTTGCCATCGGCACGGGCATTTGCAGTGTATGTGCGCCGCCCAAGTAACGGTACAGCGGTAAACCGACATAGTCGGCAGCAGCGCGTGCAACCGCCATCGAAACGCCGAGCATCGCATTGGCGCCGAGTTTTGACTTATTCGGTGTTCCATCCAGGTTGAGCATAGTCTGATCGATTTCAGCCTGTTCCAAGGCATCCATTCCCTCAAGCTCTTCCGCAATAATGGTATTCACATTATCAACAGCCTTTAACACACCCTTGCCGCCGTAGCGTTTTGCATCACCGTCGCGCATTTCCAACGCTTCAAACTCGCCGGTAGATGCTCCCGACGGAACGCAGGCACGTCCGAAACTGCCGTCGCTCAATGCAACATCAACTTCAACAGTAGGATTTCCGCGAGAATCGAGAATCTCACGTCCTTCAATATACACAATATCGCTCATATACGACCTCCCATCTTTCAGAGGGAACTTCTAAAAAGCTAACCGAGTTTTTAGAGATGCCCTAGAGATAATCCGCTACATATTACACTTATTTTATGATATAATCAAATGGTATGACATTTATTTTATCCCCCGAAATGCTCAACGATATTATCTTTTCTATGGAAAATCAAACGGAAATTCTTTTATTCGATGCACTTGAAGGTGTCTGTGTTGCTGCAGATACCATTGGCGATAATTATGAAACGGTTATCGACGAACAGCGCTATTACAATCTTCCTAAATGGACTTCCGCGCATGGTTTCCATGTGATGGAGCAGTTTACTGCACTGGTGCATAATCCGCTACTGCGGGAGGCATTGCTCAATGCGCTCGGACAGCGGAAAGGCGTCTTTCGCCGGTATAAAGAAGCGCTGAAAACCGCACCTGCTGTTGAACGCGAATGGTACCGCTTCAAGGATCAGCAGATGAATGCTGCCGTGTACGAATGGTATAATGATCTGCGAAAACTCTGGGGACTGGAAAAAATCAGTTTTGAAGATGAAACGGACAGTCAGCTTTTACAGGAAGATTTTACGTTTCAGATTGAAAAATACGATGCGTTGAATACCGAACTTTTGCGAAATTTTATCCGTAAAACGGAAACAACATCCGACGACAGTGATAAGATAATATCCTTTGACGACTTTGACGAAAAGGCAGCATTTGAAGCGGGTAGCCTACTTGGATACACAGCATTTTTTGATGCGAATGTTTGCGCCGCAGCCGGACAGAAGTACGGTACAACTCAGCATAATGCTGTGTATATCACTGCATACAATGAAAACGGGTTGTGCGGGGTTTGCTCCGTCATTGCCTTCCCGTTTAATGAAAGTTTTTGTATTCCGTTCTTGCGGGTATTGCCTGAGTATCGGGGGCTTGGACTCGGTAAAGAGCTTCTACAGCGAGCCTGTACGTATGCCAAACCTTTGGCTGATGTACTGATATTTGCCGACTTTTGCGCACCGGCTCATGTGATTGCGCTACTTGAACGGGAAGGGTTTGAGCAGAAAGGACTCTTGTATGTAAAAGATTTATCCAGTGATGAGTAACGGGATTTGTAAAAAATATGAATGGGTAAAAAACGTGCGCCCGACACGGCTCGAACGTGCGACCTACGGATTCGAAGTCCGTTGCTCTATCCAACTGAGCTACAGGCGCATTTTTCGCTCATGCCCAAAACAGACTAATTTATGTGCATCACTAAAAACTCAGTTAGCTTTTAGTGATGCACAACGAGCATAAACGTAAAAGGGTGGGTGATGGGGTTCGAACCCACGACAACCAGATCCACAATCTGGCGCTCTACCACTGAACTACACCCACCGTGAATACAGGCGATAATGCCAAATAACCCCAAAAAAGTCAAGTAGCTGATAGATGCGGGACAGAGATTTCCGGTACGTTCACTTTGTAAACACATTGACCGCACGGCATAAATTTTGTACTATAATGCGCGATGAAGGTACTGTATTTAGGTGAAGAAACGCTCCGGCAGCCCTCAAAGCCGGTAGAGCATATTGATGAAGCCTTGCATGAACTGATACGGGAAATGTTTATAACGATGGATGAGGATAAAGGTATCGGTTTGGCGGCGCCTCAGATAGGAAAAAATGTAAGACTTTTTATCGTAAAAATCGATGACGGCGTGGAACGAGTATTCATTAATCCGCTCATTGTCGGCACTTCGGAAAAACAATGCAGCTATGAAGAAGGCTGTTTAAGCATCCCTAAAATGTATGCGGACGTTGTTCGCCCCGAAGCCGTTACCGTGCAATATCAGGATATGAACGGACGGCGCAGGACGATAGAAGCAACCGGTTTACTCGCGCGGGTCATCCAGCATGAGTATGATCACCTTGAAGGAGTCCTTTTCATTGACCGGCTATCCGAAAAAGAACGAGATAACCTCATTGCAAAGTTTACTCAACAACAAGAGCGCAAAAAACAGCGCGAAGCAAAAAAGCGGGCGCGTGCATAATGAACGTTTTTTTTGCCGGAACTCCCGATTGTGCAATCCCGGCCTTGCGAGCAATAGCAAAGACCTATCCTCTTGCCGGCGTGTTAACGGCTCCGCCCGCCCGTGTCGGACGCGGCAAAAAATATGCAGACTCTGCGGTAGCGCAGGCGGTTGCCGAACTAAAAGAACGCGGCGTCATCGCTCAAGAGGTACCGGTCTTTACACCGGAAAAATTAAATGCGGATTTTCGCGAAGCAGTAGCGGCGCTCCGACCTGATATAATGGTATGTTTTGCGTATGGAAAGATTTTCGGCCCGAAGACGCTGGCATTATTTCCACACGGAGCGCTCAATATTCATCCGTCCCTGCTGCCCCGATGGAGGGGACCGAGTCCGGTACCGGCAGCAATCCTTGCAGGAGATAGCACAACAGGTGTAACCGTTCAGTATATGGCGCAGGAAATGGATGCGGGAGACATCGTTATTCAAAAAGAGCTGCCGGTTGAACCGTCCGATACGACCGAAACGCTCTTAACCCGCTGTGCAGAACTCGGCGCTTCGCTCATCGTGCAAGCGCTTAAAACGGTAGAAACGGGTTCTGTCACCGCAACACAGCAAAATCATGCAGCAGCAACCTATTGTACGCTGTTGGAAAAAGATAGCGGATTACTGTGCTGGCAAGATGATGCCGGCGCAATAGATCGAAAAATACGCGCCTACACCCCGTGGCCGGGAGCCTTTACCTATTGGATGGGTTCAAAACTTTCTATTATACAGGCTCATCCGTATACGGGGAACGCAGCGGCGGAATCTCCCGAAACACCCGGACTGGTACTCGGCATTGATAAACGGGAAGGCGTATTGGTACAAACAGGCAAGAGTATTTTGGCAGTTCAGATACTCCAGAAGGAAACAAAAAAAGCAATGCAATGGAAGGATTTTTTAAACGGGGCAGCCGGCTTTATCGGAACGACGCTCCGATCTCTTCCGGAAACATAAATCTAAGGATTAAGTATGAGTATAGGTGATATTGCTGATGATATCAGCGGAAACGGAAAAACAATTGTTATTACATCGTTGGTGATGCTCATCGTTTTTGTTGCGGTTTCGACGCTGGTCTTTTTTATTTCGTTAAAAAGTGCCGAGCAAGTGATGGTACCGAATGTTGTCGGTAAAGATTTACCCGAAGCGCTGCTCGATTTGCAGGCGCGTGAGCTCTATCCGCGCATTCAGCTCCGCTATTCTCAAAAAGCAGATGAGAAGGGGCTTATCCTTGAGCAGGATCCCAGCCCGGGGGCTATCGTCAAAGGCGGCAAACGGATCGAGCTGGTGGTAAGCCAAGGGACTGTCATCGATACGGTACAGAACTATATCGGAGAGAACATCGAAGATGTACAAAATCGGATACGGGAGTTGTTTACCTCCGGCAGCCGCCAATACCTCCAGATTAAACAGCCGTATTTGACAAAATACAGCGCCGAACCCGCAGGAACCATCCTTGAGCAGGAACCCGCAGCGGGAACTCCGATTGCGAATAATATGGAGCTGACCTTTGTGGTAAGCAAGGGAACGCAAGCAGAAACAACCCAAGTTCCCAATATGGCCGGCGCCGATCTAAAAAAAATATATCAGGTAATGCAGAGAGCTGCGGTAACTTTTGCCTTTACAGCAGGCAGCACAACGGGAACGGATATTACCGTACAACAGCAAAGCGCCGCAGCACAGAGCGAAGTTCCGGTATTTTCTCCGGTAACACTGACCGTTTCCCTGCCGGAACCGGCAGACGGCATGGTGTCCGGTATCCTCAAAACAACACTGGCAGAGTTCCCCTACCCCTTTACCGTTTCGCTCTATGCGGCGTATCCCAACGGGGATAAGGATCTCCTTACCTCATTCCGGCATCCGGGCGGCGCATATTCCGTACCGTACACCGTTCCGGAAGGAACAAAGCTGTCGCTGGAAGTGCTCAACAAAGAGGTCTACACCGAAACGGTAGGCGCAAATACGGCGGAATAAACGGGAGTGAGGCTTTGAGTTGAACACTAAGCATTAGACCGCTGCCGATTTTACGCCCGCGTTGCAGATATAGCCCAGTTCGTACTTGTGTCCGTTAAAGTAACGGTACATCTTGGAGAACATTACTCTGTTTTCTTTCTTGAGTGCACACCGGATAATATGCAGCGTATTCCACAAGCCTTCATCTCGGAGCAAACCGCGGGGGCTGAGCAGGGTCATCATTCCGCATTTCTGTGTTACGGTAAATCCGTTCCGGAAAAAAAGGCTCTTCCACCCCTCGGCATCGAGCGGCTCGACGTTTACGTTAATAGTCTTGCTTAGACCCATTCTGAGTTCCTTTTGCTGTGCCGCGTCTTTAACGGTAAAAAAAACATCCTGTGTTACTACTCTACCGCCCGGTTTAAGCACACGGAAATACTCTTTGAGAGCTTTGTCTTTGCGGTCGCCCACCAGCATGGTCAGCATTGCTTCATTGATAATAACATCAAAACTATTATCTTCAAACGGTAATGCCGTTGCATCTCCGTGTATCAGCGTAAGTTTCTCTTGTAGATTATTTTTTTCGATATTGGCTTTCGCATTTTGTAAGGCATTTTCATCAAGATCGACACCTGTAACGGCACATCCGAATCTCTGTGCCAACTGAATCATGGTGCGCCCTCTATTGCACGCAACCTCAAGAACCTTTGTCTCCTGTGTTATTGCAGCCTGATCAATCAGCCATTCGGTAGCTTCAATACCGCCCGGACGGAGCGTCGTTTTACCGATTCTTGCTAAAAAAACATGTCCAGCTTCGTACATCATAATCTCCTACAGAAAGTTTTATAGAGAAGGACACCTCTACACCTCGATTGTTAATTGAGAGATGCCCTTTTCCTTTTGTACGATCTTACTATTCGCGAATCAGCAGCAACGCCATTTTAAATTTACCCACTGCTTTTACATAGTGTCTGCCGTCTTTATCGAACTTGAAGTTTTCACCTTCATGTATGCGGTATTCCTTGCCTTCATAACCGATGATAGCTTCACCGTCAAGCCCGAATACAATTGCTTCCCCGGGAGCTGCATGGGGCTGCAGCTCCGTACCCGCATCAAACGACATCAGCACAAATTTTGTTTTTTTGTCATCAACAAGATCCATGCTGACGATATTTGCTTCCTTGTATGGAAGCAATTCTTTTAAGACAAAAAGCTCTCCGCCTTTCAAAATTTTGTTCATAGAACACTCCTTATTGAATATGATTTCCGAATATATACATCCGCCGCTGCTTTGTATGCCGACCGGAATATTTTCCGGCACCACAAACAGCTCGCCGTACTGCAGCGGCTGAGTATGCTCACTAAGATAGATAACATCTGCACTCCCTTGCTCTATCTTCCAAAGCTTAGGATAGTTATAAGTTTCGGGGCTGATATTGGTCTCCGCTGCAATAGAAAACACTGACATGCTGCACATACTGCCTTGCAATACCGCCTCTGACGTTGTACACCCCACTATCGGTTTATGCTCTTCTGCAATGGAAAATATTCGTTTTTCTTTCATCTTATTTCCTTTCAAGTTCATAAATATCCATATAGTCAAATTCCCGGTATGTCTGCTCTGCACCGAGGGCAGTCTTCAAATACATTTCCTTATCCCTAACCGAGGTACTAAACATATAGTTATACCCTTGCTCAAAAAAGTAATCGGGGCAAAGCTCGCAACTCGGTCCGTACAAGCCTACAATTTCCGCATTGGTTCCCGCTTGCCGCAATGTCGTATATGAATTATTCACAATAGTGCTGCCTGACATAATGATAATATCAAGCGTACTGAGTATATCGCAAAAATCAGCGGCATTATGTCCAAGATGCCATTGTATGCCTTCCGGAAACCGATGCAGCCCGTTTTTATAGTGATAACTTAGAATTGTTTCCGGTTTCCGTAAATCAAACACATGAAATTCTTTACAGCGGTTCAAAAAACGGTTGATATAAACACCGAACCCGATAAGTCCGACCTTTTTTCCTTCCGTTTGATACCGGAATTGCAGACCTTCCGTCCTCACAATGCTGCGCTTCGCCAAAAGTTCCGCCGTATTGAGCGGCTTACTCATCAAACTGCTTAAGCTTACGATGAGATTCCGTAGATGAGGATCATGCTGTTTAAGCAGCAGTTCGATACATACGTCTACCGGCTTACCGTAAAGCTCCGCTGCAATTTTCGCATATTGTTCAGGGCTTATATTTTCTTCAACACGCAGCGCAAGGCTTATATGTGAGTTGGTATCAGCTGTCATCATCCAGCGGAAGCCTGTAATAAGCTCATCAAAAACCGGCAGCGGTAAGCCGAATCTTTTATACAACGCACGGTTTATATCCAAAATAGCCTTTAAATCTTCCATACATTACTTATACCGAATTTATCCGTTTACCGTCTGTTGCCGGCGCAACAAAAACTTGATCTGTTTCCCCTCAATTGTGATAATACCTTCGCGCTGCATACGGCTCAACTCCCGCGATACCGCACTTCTATCAGCGCAAATAAACTGTGCCAGTTTTTCCCGCGTAAACGGGATCGTAAAAGCATGAGAGTGCTGCGAGTCATGCATTACATTCAGGTAAAACAGCAGTTTATCACGGAGTGTCGGCTGTGAAAGAAGCTGAATTTTCAGATTCAGATATACTGCCTCACGTGCAACTTCCCTGAGGATATTCTCTAAAACAGTCATCTTATACGGACAGGTTCGGCACGTCTTATTTTGTGCAGACGGCACTTTGATAAACAGCACCTTTGATTTTTGAGCACTTACCATACGTAAAAATGGATTTGTCAGCCCTAAACAACTGAGTTCTGCGCCGAACAGGTCTCCCCTTTGCACTTGCTTAAGCAGTATGATCTTCCCATCAACACCGATTTGTTCTACATGAATGCAGCCGGTAATCACAATGCCTGCGTAAGGGATAGTATCAGCTATAGGATGTACTTCCTGCCCGCTTTCAAGTAACCGATAAAATCCGTGAAGGCAGGAAACAGCTTTATCAATTTCTTGAGCAGGGATACCTTTAAATACCGCAGAATGTGCTAAAAAAGCTGTACAAAAATTAAGCATTTTTTCCTTCTTTGTTGCAACGGCAACAGAATACATGGTTAGTTTATGCTAACTTTTTTCCAATGTCAACAATGATCAAAAAAGAGAACCGGCGGCTGTATCCCGTTTTATTTGGATGTCTCTTGTTTTTAGCACCGCTTATTGCGATGGCAATCAGCCTCTGCATCGGACGATATTCGGTACCGGTAAGCGGAGCTGTCCGCGCTATTGCACAGCTCATTGTCCATAAAAGTATTGCTCTGGCAAAAGACAATATCGAAGCTCAAATTATCATCGGTATTAGACTGCCCCGCATCCTGTTAGGGCTGCTCTGCGGCTGTGCATTGGCAAGTGCCGGAGCAGGGTTACAAGCGCTGCTTTCCAATCCTCTGGTTTCACCCGATACGCTGGGAGTTGCCTCAGGTGCAAGTTTCGGTGCCGCACTGGCACTGCTGGCAGATCAACGCCTGCTGATTGTACAGCTCAGTGCCCTTGTTTTCGGCATTCTTGCCCTATACCTTACCTATCAAGCAGGAAAAATAAAGCAGCAGAACTCCATTGTTATGCTGGTGTTAGCAGGCGTTGTGGTGTCTGCGCTATTCCAGGCAATGGTATCGCTCATTAAATACACGGCAGATTCTGAAGAAAAACTCCCGACAATTACCTATTGGCTGCTTGGGAGTCTGAATAATGCCACATGGAAAGGTTTAGCCGTAGGAGCGCCGATTATTGTAACAGGAACGGTAATCTTAATCCTTGCACGGTGGAAATGCAATATCCTTACCTTATCTGATGATGAAGCAAAGTCTATGGGGATCGATCTCCGAAAAATACGCTTACTGATCATTATCGCATCGGCGGCGGTTATTGCTTCCAGTGTTTCTATGTGCGGACAAATCGGCTGGGTAGGGCTCGTGGTGCCTCATGTATGCCGGATGCTCTTCGGAAGTGATAACCGGCGGGTTATTCCTGCAAGCGCCAGCATCGGTGCTGTGTTCATGCTGCTGTTAGATACAGTCGCCCGCAGTGCAACGCAGTCGGAAATTCCCCTTTCCATTCTGACAGCCCTTGTAGGAGCTCCTTTCTTTATCATACTGCTAAAACGGACGGGAGGCGGCTGGAAGTGATATTCGCGGTTCATAATGGGACATTTGCATTTAAAGGCGGCGCACCGGTTTTACGGGATGTTTCTTTTTCGATAGAGAGCGGGCAGATATTATCCATCCTTGGCCCCAACGGTATCGGAAAAACAACGTTGCTCCGCTGCATGATGGGGATGCTGCAATGGAATTCCGGTACCAGTACGGTTGACGGACAGAATATTGTAGAAATTCCTACACAACAGCTGTGGAGGCGTATTGCCTATGTTCCGCAGGCAAAATATCTCCCCTTTGCTTTTACCGTAGAGGAGATGATTCTATTGGGACGCAGTGTACACATCGGATTGTTCGGCGTGCCGGGCGAAAAGGATAGACAATACTGTGAAGAAGCGATGGAAGCAGTAGGCATTTCCCATTTACGCGGCAAGTATTGCAACCGTTTAAGCGGCGGGGAGCTGCAAATGGTGCTGATCGCCCGGGCACTGTGCAGCAAGCCGGAGATGCTGGTGCTGGATGAACCTGAATCAAACTTGGATTTCCGAAACCAGCTTATCATTTTGGAAACGGTTCACCGGCTTGCAAAAGTTGACGGCTTATGCTGCGTATTCAACACCCATTACCCCGCCCATGCCCTGCGTATTTCCGACAAGTCGCTCATTCTCTCCCGCAGCGGAGAAAGTATATTCGGGCAATCGGAGACGGTTATTAACGCAGAGATAATGGAAGATGTTTTTCAGGTGCACGTTGATATTCTTCAGGCTTCGCATAAAGGGATACCGTACAGCGCTGTAACGGCGGTATCTTTAGCGAAATAAAACAATTACTTACCAGAAGGAGTGTAAGGTATGAAAAAACTACTAATAACAGTATTGTTTTTTTCTATTGTGTTGGGCGGTGTCTACGGCGCCGGTAAAAAAGATGAACCGGCAAAGACAGCCGGAACCGCGGCGATGAGTGCTGCAGAAGGAACTCACACGGTTGTAGACTTTAAGGGAAATTCGGTAGAGGTTCCCAATAAGATCGAACGAATCGTTGTATTAGGTCCACTGCCGGCACCGACGGTTCTAACCGTGTTTCAGCAAGGTAAAACGAGTAACATTGTCGGTGTATCCCCCGATTCCGTCAATGGGGCAAAGTACAGCATATTTTCGAAATATGCCCCGGACTTCCAAAATATTTCCTCTTCGTTTTATACCGGCGGAAAGCTCAACTTGGAAGAGCTGATTAAGCTCAAACCGGATGTTGTCTTTTATATGGATGCATCGGTTGCGGATCCTCTCCGGCAAGCAGGGATTGCTGCTGTAGCCTTAGCGCATCCGAGTACCGGATGGGATGCAAGCCCGCTTGTAACCCTTAAATCGTGGATGGATACAATGGCTCAAACACTGCAAATGGAAAGCCCTGCTCAACAGATTATTGCCTACGGCGAACAAGTTGAAAAGGAAATTAAAGCACGAATTGCAAAACATCCGCTCTCTTCTCCGAATAAGATTCTGTTTATCAGTAAGTATTCGGACACAACCATCGCCTCTGCCGGAAAAAAATCGTTCGGGCAATACTGGGCGAACTTGCTGGGCGGAATAAACCTTGGAGGGAAGGCAACTCAGGGTGCTATCAATATGGAACAAATATATGAATGGCAGCCTGATCAGGTCTTTATCTTAACCTTTTCCGATAAGACACCGGATAATTTATACAACAACACTGCAGCTCCCGGACATGATTGGAGCGGTATAAATGCCGTTAAAAACCGGCAAGTCTTTAAGTTTCCGTTTGGAATGCACCGCTGGTGGCCGCCCACAACCGATACTCCGCTTGCTATGTGGTGGTTTGCGAAAACAGCCCGACCCGACCTTTTCGGCGATATCGATATGAATCAAAAAATAAAAGAATATTATAAACAATTCTATAATATGACGCTTACCGATGCCGATGTAGAATGGATTTTACATCCCCGCACAGAGACAAAGCGGCAGTATTTTTAATTCAGTAGTACGGATCGTTTAATCCCCCTGCATTCCGTGTCGGGGGATATTGAAGTCTATACCGAAACGGTGGGGGTAGGAGAGTAAGCATTCACTCCAAATACCGCAAGCCTATTATTCAGCCGCTTGAACTTAGGCAGATTACCGAATAGCCAGCCGCGGAATGTGTATTTGATCATTTCCAGATTAAAGCTTTCTTCTTTAAGCAGCTTCAGCTTTGGGCACAGCGCTTCAAGCTCATGCCCGTTATCAATACCCCACCGGAATACCGCACCGGTATGTTTAACGGTATCGTGGTGCTTCGAGAATCCTGCTGCGGCTCTACACATCAGCTCAGTGATAATCTGTGCTTCTGGAAAAAAGTCTGCAATAATGTCAAAGGTCTCTTTAACCTCGGCTTCCGTCAGATACATGAGAAGCCCTTCTATTATGATCAATACATAAGAGGGTTCCTTGTAGTTACCGGAACTCTTTACCGCGGTAACCCATGCAGTATCAAGTACGGATCCGATGAGCATCTTTCTCCGATCGGTATCGGAGAAGAACTGACGCCGTACCGCCATGCTGTCGGCAAGGTCAAGATCGAACCAGCGGATAGTTCCGTTATCGACACGGGAGAATCGGTCATCAAGTCCGCACGCAAGATTCAGTACGGTGCAATCAGGATGCGCTGCAATAAAAGAGGCAGCTTCCCGGTCAAACATAATCGTGCGTGCAATAACTCCCTCATGGCTCATAAATTTGTCGTATTTTGAAGTATCGCACTGCAAGGTCTCAAGAATTTTTACAGCGGTATAATCTTTAATCCTCGCATTTTTCCGCTGAGTCTCAGTTGCTTTTATCGTAACCGGTATCAGCATCGTCTCTTGTATAGCACCTAATTGCAGAGGCGGAGTATGCTTTTGTTCATTCATCATCATATCCTTTTATAGTTTTGAGAGATGTCCTATAGATAGGCATTCGTGTATCTAAAAATAACAGTTATCCTACGCTAACTTTTTACCAATGTCAAGAATAAAAAAATGCCGATTAATTCGTTTCTGAATTAACCGGCGTTTCAAGGCTTTAACAAGAATTGCTGGGACAGAGATTCCTTACGCTTGCCCGTTCAGCTGTAAGTATATTTGATCGGCAAGACCGAGCCCTGCGTTTTTGGTCATCGTGCGGGACAGCTCTTCGTACATCATGTCGTCGTACATTTGGCCGGCAAAGCTTTCTTTTCCGGCAAGAGTATTTTTGCCTAAGGTGCTCCGCATAGAGTCGAGCATGATTTTGACAAAGTAGGATTCAAGCTCAAGTGCTTGCTGATACAGTTCGGAGGTTTTATCGATAGTGGCCTTTGCACCGGAGTGCTGTGCCGCAGAAACGGCACCCATACCTTTAGGTTGTGCCGCGCGGTCTGCATCGGTAGGATTAACGATTTCAAATGAGCTTAGATACTCACCCGGCAGCCGCGTCGAAAGATTTGAATGAGCGGATTCCTTCGCTGTAGAAAAGCGTGCGGATTCGGTCTTTAAAGAATCAAGCAACTGAGAAAAGCTCTGCGTGTTTTTTGCAGTATGTTTGTTCGCCGGATGCTGTGATGAGATATGGTTATTGTGCTGCACTGCGCTGATCATAGTTGTGCTCCTTTCAATCAGGGCAACCGTACCAGACTGTTTTTTTTAACAGCCCGCAGAATAATAGAGGCTGTTCAACCAGAGTTGAACCTCGCGGTTCAAATGCTTGCCCAACCTCTATTATTCTGCGATTTTTATTTACTCGGTCTGATGCGGTTGCCCGTTTTCTACAATAAAAAAATATGCGAAATTTCAGAAAAATTTCGCACAAAAGGAATACTACCGCTTTAAGCCGACTGCGGTGCCGAGCATATTATCGCTGGTTTGGATGGCTTTCGAGTTAAATTCATAAGCACGCTGTGCGACAATCATGTTGACCATTTCGCTGACGGTAGAGACGTTCGACATTTCCAAAAATTTATGCTCGGTTTTGCCGAATCCGTTAAAGCCGGGGCGCCCTGCGATAGCCTGACCCGATGCCGGAGTTTGCCGGAACAAATTGCTTCCTTGAGCGGAAAGTCCGACCGGATTCTGAAAGCGGTACAGCTCAATCTGACCTACTTCTACCGGATCATCCTGCTCCCCTACCCGCACCGATACCCGGCCGTCTTGGCTGATTGCGATTGTGTGCGGAAGATAGTTTTCCGGGAAAATAATTTCCGGCAAACAGCGGAGTCCGTTTGAGGTTACCAACTGCCGGTCGGCATCGATTTTAAAGGAACCGTCCCGTGTATAGGCATAGGTGCCGTCATATTGCAGCACACGGAAAAAGCCCTCTCCTGCGATAGCCACATCGGTAGAAACACCTGTGTTCTGCAGCGACCCTTGTTCAAAATTCCGCTGCGTTGCGGCGAGCTTTGCACCGTGCCCCATCTCCACGCCGACAGGTGTAATCGTATCTTCGGTTGCAGGCGTTCCCGCTGCCCGAATGGTCTGATACAGCAGGTCTTCAAATTCTGCTCGCTGCTTTTTAAAACCGCTGGTATTCACGTTTGCAAGGTTGTTTGCAACCGTATCGATATTTGCTTGCTGACTATTCATGCCGGTTGCGGCTGTCCATAAACTTCTTACCATCTTATTCTCCTACTTCTCCTACGCTATTTTACTTTCGCAACCTCGTTCCAAAGTTTACTCATCATCGTATCTTCGGATTGAATTGTCTTTTGATTTGCTTCATACGCACGGTTAACTTCGATCATGCGTACCATCTCGTTGACTACCTTAATATTTGAAGCTTCGACAAAGCCTTGTACCACAACGGGACGGTCGCCTCCCTCCGCAGCGATAGCAGGCCCCGACACGGGTGTATCAAGATAAAAACTGGAACCGTGCTTTTTCAGATAGCGGTCATTTTCAAAGGTAACGATTTTAAGCCGGTCGGTCAGCGTTGCATCCGAATCAGGTTCGGTCATCGGCCGCGCATGAACCTCCCCGTTTTGATTCACTTTGTATTCTTTATCCTGTAAAAAGATACGGCCGTTTTCCCCAAGGACGGGATAGCCTTCTTTGGTCATCAAATAGCCTTCAACGCCGACGGTAAAGTTTCCGTTGCGGGTATACCGTTCACCGTAAGGGGTTTCCACGCAAAAAAAGCCCTTGCCTTCAAGCGCGAGATCGGAGGCGGCATTGGTCTGCTTTAAGGAACCCTGCTCAAACTCGGTAAAGATTTCATTCAGCTCCACCCCAAGGCCGAGCTTTCCGATAATGGGTGCAATGTCTGAGGAACCGAAGGGATTTTTAACAACGCCGTCATCATTTAAGCGCCGTATCAGTAATTCGGGGAAATTTTTATGGGTCGCAACGTCCCGTTTATAGCTTGTCGTATCGGCATTTGCTAAATTCTGAGCGATAACGTCCAACTGTTTTTGCTGAGCGTTCATACCGCTTGCCGCAGTGTACCAACCTCTAATCATAAGAACCTCTCTACTCAATATCGGCACAAGGGGAAAAATATGAAGAGGTTTTTATTGAAGCAATTATAATTGGAAGTTTAGTGATTCCATCGCACTATCGTATGCATGTACCGGAGGCGAAATCCGCGTCGGTGATGAGCGAGTAGGCATAGCCCTGTTCCGCAAGGAATTTTTGACGGTGGTCGGCGCATTCTTCTTCGACGGAATGGCGGGTTACCAGCGTGTAAAAAAACGAATCGCGCTCTTTAGGGCGAAGAATGCGTCCGAGCCGCTGGGCTTCCTCCTGCCTGCTTCCAAAGGTTCCGGAAATTTGAATCGCTACGGAAGCGTCCGGCAAATCGATTGCGAAATTCGCTACCTTGGAAACCACCAGTACGGAAATATCGCCCGCTCTGAATGAGTCGTACAACACTTCCCGTTCGGCATTCGGCGTTTTTCCGGTAATGAGCGGGGCATGCACCGCTTCGGCTATTTTTTTCAGCTGTGTAATGTATTGTCCGATAATCAAAATTTGGTCGTCGGTATGCCGTGCAAGCAGCTGCCGAACAATTTCGTTTTTTGCTTCGTTCTCACTCGCAATCCGGTGCTTTTCGCGCAAGGGGGCGGCGGCATACTCAATCTCTTTAGAGACTGGCAAGGGGATGCGTATTTCCGTACAATAGGCGTGGGCAATCCAGCCCTTTTCTTCCAGCTCCTTCCACGGCACGTCATAGCGCTTCGGACCGACGAGACTAAACACATCCCCCTCGCAGCCGTCCTCTCTGATCAGCGTTGCCGTTAAGCCGAGCCGCCTAATCACTTGCAGCTCCGCGGTAATGCGGAACACCGGAGCCGGAAGTAGATGCACCTCGTCATAGATAATCAAGCCCCAGTTCCGTTGGCGGAATAGCTTAAAATGAGGGAACTCCGATTCGGTGTCCGGCCGCCATGTTAAAATTTGATAGGTCGCCACGGTAACGGGCTTAATCTCTTTGGTATCGCTTGAATAAATACCGATGCTGTCGGGTTCCAGTCCGGTTTTATCGATTAACTCGCGCTTCCACTGATGCACCGCGGCGGTGTTAGTGGTTAGAATCAATGTATCAGTGTTCAGCATAGACATAACCAACATACCGACAATCGTCTTACCTGCACCGCACGGCAGCACAATCGTACCGAAGCCTGTTCCCGGCCCCTTATCGCCGGTAAATGCTTCCGCCGCTTCCCGCTGATAGTCGCGGATGATAAAATCCTTTTCTTTTTTTGTCTGCGTACGTAAATCAACCGCAAGCGGCGCACCGTCTTTCAATGGAACCTCATCGCGCACCGGCCAGCCCATTTTCAGCAGCGCCTGTTTTACCGTACCGCGGTTCAAAAGCGCAATTAAAAACGAACGCGGTTTTTCCGCCGCAACCAGATACTTTGCAAGCTTCGGCGAAGCTTTTAATTCCTGATATATCCGATCGTTTTCCGCCGTCAAATACAAAAACGAATCATCTTCACACTCGGTTAGTTTAATCTTTCCGTACCTGCTGAACGTTTCTTCCACCCAACCGAGTACGGCAGGCGGAATATCAAAACGGGAAAACCGTTTGAGCGTTTCCGTAATCTTTTCGGCAGTGAAACCTGCGCTTGCGGCATTCCATAATGACAAGCCGGTTAAGCGGTAGGTATGCAAGTGTTCGGGAGATTTTTCAAGTTCTGCAAAGGGGATAAGTGCAAAGCGCGCATCCGTTGCTTCCGGCGCATGAACGTCGAGCAATATAGAGCGGTCGCCTTGAATGATAAGCGGTTTTAATGAAGCGGACATAACGGATAATTTTACGCTATCCTTCACGTTTAGTCAAATCGGTCTTTTGAAAATAGACGGCGTATCTACTGCGTCGCTCGTTCAGTGAAGTACGTCCGTGTACTTCGCTGAACATAAGTTTGACCGGTGTCAAATGGATTATCTTCGCTGTGCTGCTTGTTTTTCCGCTGCCATTGCATTGCGTAAAATGGTATATATTCGGCTCTGATACCCCTTACCGTATGATTTAAGCCATACAATAATGTCCGAATCAAGACGGATTGAAAGCGGTTTTTTATTGGACGATACATTTTAAAAAACTCTTCTTGTGTTAGCTCCAGAATATCAGATGTATCAATCGGTTGTTCAGCAAGTGTTTTTAACTGTTCTATCCGCTGTTGTGTAAGCATACTTTTAGCTTCCGAAAGTGTCATTGACTGCATCATAATATAACTCTTTTTCATTGTCCCATTCAAACAACCCATCATCCATACTTAATGGTATATACATTTTAGTCATTTGTCAAGTGTATATTTTTTAGAGGTTTTCCTTAGATTTAATTTGCGATGTAAAAAATTTTAAATAGACAGCAGGCTGTAAGTTTGATAAAATGTGTTCTGAAAAAGTTACGGTTATCATGTATCTCTCAAAACTCCGTTCTTTTTTCATCACTATTTATCAGAAGGAGATGATATGAACTATTTTGTTCTCATCGGCATTGCGATTATCATCGTCGGTTTTATTTTAAAACTTGACGTTGTCGCAGTCGTATTAATTTCCGGTCTCGTTACCGGATTAATTGCAAAAATGGGACTGGTTGAAGTGCTCAATGCAATTGGAACGGGATTTGTCAATAACCGTTATATGAGCTTATTTTTTATTTCGTTCCCTGTTATCGCCATTATGGAACGCTACGGTTTAAAATTGCGTGCGGCGGAATGTATCAAAAAGATTAAGGGTGCAAGCGCCGGTATGGTTATTTGGCTCTACATTGTAATCAGAACGATCGCCTCCGCTTTTTCAATTCGGTTGGGCGGGCATGTTCAGTTTATCCGTCCGCTCATTTTGCCGATGGCTGAGGGAGCCGCACGGAAGAGTATCAAACTGACTGACGAAGATATTGAAAAAATCAAAGGGCTTGCCGGCGCTTCCGAAAATTATGGAAACTTCTTCGGGCAAAACATATTTCCCGTTGCATCCGGTGTTCTGTTGATTACCGGCACCTTGAAGGAACAGGGGCTTGATATCAGCAATATCGATGTCGCAAAGTATTCCATTTTAGCGGGTGTTGCGATGGTGCTCATCGCGCTTGTCCAGTGTTGGCTGTTCGAAAAGCACTTAAGAAAAGGGGAGAAATGCGATGTTTAGTTTTATCCATTCTCACAGCATGATTATCGACGAAATTATCTACGGCCTCTGCGGTCTTGTTTCCATTATCACCGCATTCATCTCATTAAAAGATAAAAAGAATCCGATCGGGACATTCTTGTTCTGGAGTATCTTAGGTTTATTGTTCATGTTCGGCAAAGTCATTGTACTGAACATTCCGAACGGCGGAGCCATTATCGGCGGATTATTAATTCTGCTGGGCATCCTCACTTTAACAAAACAAGTAAAGATTGCAGACATCCCGACTGCCGAAAAAGAAGAGGTAGAAAAAAATTCGCAAAAGGTCGGCAATAAGATTTTTATTCCGGCGGTTTTAATCGGCGTTGTAGCAATGCTATTGGCGCAGGTCAAAAGTTTTAACATTTCGCTTGGAACCAATGCTGCCGGTAAGACAATCATCTTCGGTTTTTCAACCGCTCAGGTCGTCGGCGCTGCATCGATTATCGCCTTGATTTTCGCGGTGGTGTTGGCAAAACCGACATTAAAAAATACCGTCAACGATACTTCAAAGATGCTGATGCAAGTCGGCTCCTCCAGCTTACTTCCGCAATTACTCGGCGTTTTAGGAGCGATATTCGCAACTGCCGGTATCGGTAAAATCATCGGCCAGTTTGCAAGCGGTATTGTGCCGCAAGGAGTACCCATTCTCGGTGTTATCGCATACTGCCTCGGCATGGTAATCTTTACGATGATTATGGGTAACGCATTTGCCGCCTTTACCGTCATTACCATCGGCGTCGGCGTTCCCTTTGTTATTATGCAAGGCGGAAATCCGGCAGTTGTCGGTGCACTCGGTATGACCTGCGGATACTGCGGCACACTTTTAACGCCAATGGCGGCGAACTTCAACATCGTTCCCGCAGCAATTTTGGAAACCGAAAATAAATACACGCTTATTAAAACGCAAGCTTTTATGTCGGTTGCCTTGATCATCGTGCACATCATCTTGATGTCAATCTTCGCCTTTTAGGAGCCATGATGAAAATTTTAGTTACCGGATTTGATCCCTTCGGCGGAGAAAAAATCAACCCCGCCCTGGAAACAATTAAGCGATTGCCTGATACCATTTTAGGCGCGCAGATTATCAAACTTGAAATTCCGACTGTTGTAGGAAAATCTTTAGCAAAGATAAAAGAAGCGGTCGAGAAAGAAAATCCCGATGTGGTGTTAAGCATCGGACAGGCAGGCGGCAGATCTGAAATTACCGTAGAAAGAATCGGTATCAACATCGACGATTGCCGCATCCCCGATAACGAAGGGAATCAACCGATCGATGAACCGGTGATAAAAGGCGGCCCCGCTGCATATTTTGTTACCGTTCCGATAAAGGCTATCGTTGAAAACATAAAAGCGCATAAGATTCCCGCTTCAATTTCCAACACGGCAGGTACTTTTATCTGCAACCATGTCTGTTACGGTGTCGCGCACCTTGCGGCACAAAGGACGGCGGCAGGGAAACCGATGAAAAGCGGCTTTATCCATATTCCGTTCCTGCCCGAACAGGTAATCGGGAAACCGGCGCTTACGCCCTCGATGAGCTTGGAAACAATTGTCAGCGGCATTACCCACGCGCTTGAAGCCATCGTCGAACACGGTTCCGACATAAAGGTCTCGGGCGGAAAGATTTGCTAGCGGTTCGTACGGCATGAGTATTATCGAGCTGCTGATAACCGCATTTTTACCGGCATCGGCAGCAGTTTGTATTGCAATAAAAAAACATATTCCCGTTTATGCGCTTGCCGTCGTATTCTTTGCAGCAGCAGCGTCACTGCTTCCGGTGCTTGCGCTCCAGCATAGTGTGCATACTTTTTTAGATGCCGGTATTGCAAAACAATCGGAAGCGGTGCGGCTCTTGTTTTACAGCTTTATTACGGCAGCCTTGATAGAAGAAGACGTTAAAGCAGCGGCATTCGGTTTAACGGCCGCTATGGTTTTAAAAAAAAGATTCGGGATTACACAGAGTATGCTGCTTGGCGTATTCTTCGGCTTTGTCTTTAGCGGTTTTGAAAATATCTCGTATAGTTTGCGGTATTCCAACGTGCAGTTTTTCCGGCTTGTTACCGCCGCCCTATTACACGGGACGCTCGGCTGTTTTTATGCATCGATGATATCTACCGAAACAAAGCGGAAAGCTGCCTTCGTCTTTCTCGCAGCGGTTGTTCTTCACGGGCTTTATAACTTTTTTATTTCGCTGGGTGGCGGCTTCATACTCCCCGCAGCGGCAGTGCTCGGCATTGCCTGCTTATATGCAGTACGGCTTGTTACGCCTTCATGTCATTAATTAGAAACCTCTAAAAACCGCAGTTTTTAGAGGTTTCCCTTAAATTTATTTGCGATGTTTTGATTTAAGTCTTTACAATGTAATGACTTAAATCAAAACTCGTCGTGCATCTCTAAAAGCTAACCGAGCTTTTAGAGATGCACAATTCTGAATATCAACTCTACCTCAAGATCGGAAGCCTTATAATGCCAAAAGATGATGTCCGAAGTTTGCTCCACCGATACGGGACTGAGTTGATAGAGTTTATACAGAAAAGAGTTTGCATTCAGCGGTTCTTGGCGTAAATCCATCGTAATCTCGTACTGCTGAGCTTCCGTCTTCCGGCACAGAAAATAAGCGGTCTCATTCAGCTCGGCGCCGTTAGCCGTAAAGCGGCGGTCTGCTCCATACAAGAACGAACCGTTTGCGGCGGGAGCGGAACAAAATGTATAAACCAAATCGTCTTTAATTTCCTTACCGTTTATCCGCAACCGAATAAGCTCCGCCGCAGCCCCTTGTGCAAGCGCAGTGTGAGTATTTGCCGCATTGTCTGCGCCGGTATTTCCAGCAGTACCGGCAGCATTGTTTCCATTGGTTTCCGCACCGGTATTTCCGGTTGATACAGTTGCTTTCTGTACAGCCTGACCGGTTTGTGTATTCTCTTTTTGAGCGGTTTGCGCTTGCAGTTTTTCCAGTTCGCTTAAAATCTTTGTTAAAACAGCGCCGCCCGTATCGGTTTGCAAACCGCTTACATTGCCCAAACCTGCATTGCCGCCTAATCCCGCATCAGTGCCAAGCAAATTATTGAGCAGCGTCAGGTTGCCGCTGTTCTGGCTTAATGCCGCCAGCGTTTTAGCGTTGAGTCCGTTTAGCGCCGTTGATTTTTTTATATCGCTTTTACCGGAATTACCGGAAGCGGCAGCGGCGTTACCTGTCTGTTTGCCTTTCGCCCCTGCTGCGGACGATGGGGTGCGTTTTTGTTGCAAAAACGCCGGAGGCTGAATAACGGGAGGTGCAGGCGGCCGAGTAATACCTCCGCCGATAGTAACTTCAGGAATATCCGGTATCGCAGGTATTTGCATTTGCCCGGCTCCGGTATTATCCGCAGCGAGGGGAGAAAGCAGCCGCAGCAAAAAGAAAAAACAAAAGATAAACGGCGTTACGGGCATCTTTGCAAGCGTGTCTTCCAACTCGCTGAGCCGCGCTTGCAAGCTGACAATCGTGCGCTCAATTCGGCGCTTTTCATTTTCCAACTTACGCCGCGGGTCTTCATCCTGCGGTTTATTTTTTACACTGTCGCGCACAAACGCAGGACTGTGCTTTTGTAAAAAAAGGTCCTCTGCTGCGGCGCGTTTATCGGGGTTTGCAATATTCGCAACCACCTTCATCGCTTCATAGCCGAGTTCCGGCTTTACATCGAACGCATGTATTTTCTCAATCGTCGCAGCGGAAGCGCGCGGCAGGCACAGCACACGGTCGATATAATCTTCGTAGCGGACACCGGCTTGCTTACAGAGTGCCCGCGCCTTGCTCAAAAGCCTGCCGAGTTCCTTCATCAGCTTGCCGTCCTCCGCCATGATGGTCGTCCTGATTGTATCCGTCAGTTCAAGCAGTTCAGGCGATTCTTCCATAGCGATTTTATATAGCCCCTTTTCCTCCGCCTTTTGCAGCAGCCGGTGAAAATAGCTCCAAAACCGCTGCGTATGTACACGGCCGGAACGGGTACCGTCCAGCTCGCAGAGCCGATGATGCGTATATTCGTGAATAGCGGTGTACAGCAGTTCGTTATCGACGGAAAAGTTTTTATTGTGCAGCAGAATCTCATGTGTATCGCTTTTATACAGCCCGTTGACTTTCTTGCTCGCCTTGCCGGTAAATGTTACCGAAAATTCAAGCCCCGACTCTTCAATCTGCAATAATATCTCTTTTACCTGATCCTGATTCATTGCACTCCTCTCGTATCCCATGCGCCCGAGTTTGCAAGACACACTGAAACAGCGGAAGTAACGGCGGTTTCCGTGCGCAAAATTCTCCGTCCCATAGTATAGGCAGTGAACTGCTTTTTTGCAAACAGCAGCCGTTCGTTCAGACTCCAGCCCCGCTCATTCCCGACGGCAAGCCAAAGCGTTTGTTTTCCGTCCCACTGCAGCTGAGGCAGCGGATACATCGTAGGGACGCAGAGTGTGTCGCCTTGTTCACTATGGGCTTGTTCAATACGGTCTTGCCCAATATGACCTTGGTTAATGCGATTTTGTTCAATAGAATATTGGTCAATTTGAAAAGGAACATCGAGCACTGCCCGCAGATGATCCGGACGGATATCATCCTCATACCGGTCGAAAAAATGCCGTACACTATAAGCTCGATACACTTTCGGAATATGAGTATCTCCGGCCTGACTGCATCCGTCAATCAGCAGCCGCTCTATCTCCGTTTCCGCAGCGATATCCGCCTTTAGATAGGATTTTTCCCCCAGCTCGGTACCGGTCAGATACAGAGCCTCAATCCCAAGCCCTGCAACATCACGCAAAATACGGCGCAGCTGAATGGGACGCGGAAACCCGAGTATTAGTCTGATGGGCGGCAACGCGGAAACATCGTCTCCTCCATCCGCCTGCTCCGATACGGTAAACCGTGCAGTCAACAACTCATCGGAAAAGGAAGTAATTTCCGCCGTTCCTTTTTTGCCGTCGATGATCCCCGCCTTGAATACTGAACCCACACCCAGCTTCAGCACTTTTTTGATATGTAAAAAGCGGTCATCAGTTTTGGCAAAAGAAAAATTCCTGTCTGAAAGTTCTTCCTGTCGTAATAAAATGATATTCATGGCAGCCTTGCCGCCCTTAACCCGTGATATGTCTTAATGTAAAATTGAGAACAATGTATGCGGCATAAAAAATAAATAAAAACGCACCTTGCATTCGAGTTATGACGCTGCGCTGGCGCGTTGAACAAAAGCGGAAAATGCCGAGCACCAGCAGCATGGTCGGGAATTGCAGATAGTAAAAATCTACCGGCACACGGATACCGGCGGGGGTTACCGCAGCCGCTACACCCAATACAAAGAGAACGTTCAAGATATCCGCTCCGATGATGTTGCCCGCCGCGAGTTCCCCGTGTCCTTTCCGAACGGCGGTAATTGCAGTTACCAATTCGGGCACACTCGTACCGAACGCAACCAAGGTCGCCGCGATAATACTCTGCGGAATACCGATTTTTATGGCGGAAACTTCTACCGCAGGAATCAGTATTTTAGACGAGAGCACAACCACCGCGATTCCGACAGCCAGCCACACAAGCAGCAGCCACAACGGCTTTTGATTTTCTTCCGCCGTATCCTGTTCGCTCTCTTCCATAGATTCTTTTGCCCAGCGGAACGATATGTACATATAACACGCGAGCAGCACGACAAATATCCAACCCATCCACTGATAGATTTTCCCCTCCCTGCCTGGAGAAAAGAAGGGGAGCGAAACAAGCGTCAACAGCAGCGCTGCCGAAAACTGCACGGTACCCTGCCGATGAATGAGCCGTTTATCTACCGGCACCGTACCAAGCATGGCGGCAAGTCCGATAATGAGGGCAGTATCCGCAATAATCGAGCCGATAGCATTTCCAAGCGCAAGCTCCGCATTGCCTTTAATTGCCGCCAATGTAGACACCGACGCTTCGGGCAGGGTCGTGCCGAGACTGACAATCGTTGCGCCGATCACCATTTTGGGCATTCCCCATTTAAGCGAAAGGGCAACTGCACTGTCTACCAGCCAATCCGCACCCTTACTCAGCGTAGACAAACTTGCGACAAGCACAATCAACGATATCACAACCGATGAATTCATTAAGAAATCATGTAAGAGTGCATCCATAAATAAACCTCGTAAAATATCAGTAACCGGAATATCTGGAAATATACCGGTTTAGGCAAAATCACGCAAGACAGCTTGCGGGGCACAGCCGGATACACTGTCCGGTATGCACCTACATAAACTTTTTAACGAGGTTGAAATTTTTCTCGCTGTAGGGATGATAGCGCATCGGTAAGTCTACCAGCAAGGATTTTTTCATTACGCTCTTTTCGTGGCTGAATGTGTAAAAGCTTTGTTTTCCGTGGTAATTTCCCATACCGCTTGTCCCGACCCCGCCGAAGGGCATGTACGGCGTTGCAAGATGCACGATTGTGTCGTTGATGCACCCGCCGCCGAACGATACTTCCGACAAAATCTTCCGCTCTACGGCGGCATCTTTAGTAAAGAGATAGAGGGCAAGCGGCTTCGGGCGGGCACGGATTTGATCGACAGCCCACTGCAAATCGGTAAACGGGATGAGCGGCAAGATGGGGCCGAAAATTTCTTCCTGCATAACCGGCGATTCAAAACTGATATTATCCAATACCGTCAGCGGTATAAAACGCCCGTGCACATCCTTTTCCCCGCCGATAACAGCCGTTTCTCCTTCCATTAAATGGGAAAGGCGCTCAAAATGTTTGTCGTTGACAATCCTCGTCATATTGCATGAGGCATACGCATCCGTCGGTAAAAATTCATGAAGGACAGCCTTGCACTGTTCGATAAACGCTTCTTTTACCGCTGCGTCAATCAGCACATAGTCGGGAGCGACGCAGGTTTGTCCGCCGTTCAGTATCTTACCGAAAAGGATACGCCGCGCCGCTGCTTTTATATCGGCGGTTTTATCGATGATACAGGGAGACTTGCCGCCGAGTTCGAGCGTTACCGGCGTCAGGTTCCGTGCGGCGGCCTCCATAACAAGCTTACCGACTACCGTACCGCCGGTAAAGAAAATGTAATCGAACTTTTGATCCAAAAGCCCGGCGTTCTCTTCTCGTCCGCCGGTTACAACCGTAACAAAGCCCGGATCAAAGGTTTCCGCAATCAAATCGGCGATTACTTTTGAGGTTTCGGGAGTGTAATTCGACGGCTTTATCACCGCGCAGTTTCCTGCGGCAATCGCACCGGCAAGCGGCGTCAGCGTTAAATTGACCGGATAATTCCACGGCGACATAATCAATACAGTACCGTACGGTTCGTAATAAATCGTACTCGATGCTAAAAAATGACTGAGCGGCGTGCGTACCCGTTTCGGCTTCATCAATTTTTTCAAGTGTTTCGATAGAAAGCGGACTTCTTCCTGCACCATACCGATTTCCGTAAGGTAAGTTTCCATCGGCGCCTTGTGTAAATCCTTATAGAGTGCATCGCTTATCCGCTGCTCATACGCGCGAACAGCGGCTCCCAGCTTACGAAGCTGTTCGGCACGGAATTGGTATGATTTTGTCGCATTTGATGCAAAAAAGGCCGAAGTATTCCGCACCAGCGCGGCTATGGCTATTCTTGTCATATAATCATTCTCCCCCGACGCAAAGGCTCAAGAGAAAAAAAGTATGATAAAACACGATTCTTCCTCTATCCATTTTGCCGGTTTGCTGATATAATCTATCTATAAAAATACTACTATTATGTGCTTGGATACAACAACGAAGATTATTATACTATAGAAAAGCCTCTATATAAAGTAGAGATTTTTAATAAAATTCAATAAACGAAGGAGATTCAACATGGATTTTACGTTGAGCAGAGAACAGCTCATGGCGCAGCAATTGTTTCGTGACTTTGCGCAAAACGAAGTAAAACCGATCGCTGCCGAAGTCGACGAAGAGGAAAAATTTCCTGAAGAGAATGTCAAAAAGATGGCAAAGCTGGGATTCTTCGGTATTCCCGTTCCGAAACAGTACGGCGGACAAGGAGCTGACGTTTTAACCTATGCCATGTGTGTAGAAGAAATGAGCAAGGTATGCGGAACGACCGGTGTTATCATTTCCGCACATACGTCACTTTGTATCGATCCGATTTTACACTTCGGAACGGAAGCACAGAAGATGAAGTATGTTCCGGATCTTGCCTCCGGTAAAAAGATCGGTGCATTCGGTTTAACGGAGCCGGGAGCCGGTACCGATGCTCAAGGACAGCAGACCACTGCAGTACTCGACGGTGACCACTGGGTACTCAACGGCAGTAAAATCTTTATCACCAACGCGGGCTATGCCGACGTCTTTATCGTTATCGCGGTAACCGGCACGGTAAAAGATAAAAAAGGCCGCTCCGTAAAAGAAATCAGCGCATTTATCGTAGAGCGCGGTTTCCCCGGATTCTCCATCGGTAAGCATGAAAAGAAAATGGGTATCCGCGGTTCTTCAACCTGCGAATTGGTCTTTGAAGACTGCATCGTACCGAAAGAAAACCTCCTCGGCGTACAGGGGCGCGGCTTCATTATCGCGATGACAACCCTTGACGGCGGACGTATCGGTATTGCAGCACAGGCGCTCGGTATTGCGGAAGGTGCTATCGAAGAAACCATCAAATATACAAAAGAGCGTGTCCAGTTCGGAAAGCGCATCAGCCAGCAGCAGAACACCCAGTTCCAGATTGCCGATATGGCTGCCCGTACGCAGGGTGCACAGTATCTTGTCTATGCAGCAGCTTGCAAAAAACAAGCGGCCAATGAGAATCCCAATATCCGTTATTCTGTAGAAGCGGCAATGGCAAAGCTCGTCGCTGCGGAAGTTGCAAGCGATGTAACCCGCCGCTGTTTACAGCTCTTCGGCGGATACGGCTATACCCGCGACTACCCGATCGAGCGGATGATGCGCGACGCAAAGATTACGGAAATTTACGAAGGCACGAGCGAAGTTCAGCGCATGGTTATTGCCGCAAACCTCGGCGTCAATTAAGGAGGACAAGAACAGATGAAAGCTATTGTTTGTGTAAAACAAGTTCCCGATACATCCGGAAAAGTTGCCGTCAAAGAAAACGGGCAGCTTGACCGCGCTTCGATGATGACCATCACCAACCCCGATGACTTAAATGCAATCGAAGCGGCGCTGCAGCTGAAAGATCAAACCGGCTGTGAAGTTGTCGCTATTTCGATGGGGCCGCCCCCTGCAGAGAGCATGCTCCGTGAGCTGTTGGCGCGTGGCGTTGACAAGGCGGTACTGGTTTCCAGCCGTGAGTTCGGCGGAAGTGACACGTATGCTACCAGTCAGATCTTGGCAGCAGCTGTACGCCGCGTCGGTGTCGGGCCGGAAGATGTTGTATTCTGCGGACGGCAGGCAATCGATGGGGACACCGCACAGGTAGGCCCGCAGATCGCTGAAAAACTCGAGCTGCCGCAGATCACCTACGCAGCTGATATTAAAAAAGAAGGCAACGCGCTGATAGTAAAGCGTATGCTCGAAGACGGCTACATGATGCTCAAGGTAAAGACACCCTGTCTTATCACCTGTATCAAAGAGCTGAACGAACCGCGCTATATGAGCGTCAGCGGTATTATGGAATGCTACTCAAAGCCGTATGAGGTATACAATTATGAAACCTTAAAGGACGACCCGCTCATCGATAAAGATACGATCGGTTTGGAAGGTTCTCCGACAAACGTATACAAGTCCTTTACCCCGCCGCAAAAAGGCGCCGGTACGATGATGGAAGGCGCCGACAAAGCCGCTTGTGAAAAGCTCGTCGGTATGCTGGCAGAAAAACATATCATTTAATGAAGGAGGAGAATGTACAAATGGCTTACGATAGCAAAGACACTGAAGCCTTCAAAGGCGTGTGGGTATTTTGTGAACAGCGCAACGGAGAAATCCTCAACACCTCGTTTGAATTATTGAGCGAAGGCCGGAAGCTCGCCGATGAATTAAAGGGCGAACTCTGCGGCGTTGTACTTGGAAAAGGTATTAAAGAAGATGCGTTAAAGAATCTCGGCGGTTACGGCGCCGACAAGGTGTACTACTGCGAGCACGATCTTCTTGCCGATTATACAACCGATGCGTATACAAAAGTGATTACCGCATTGGTACGGGATAAAAAACCGGAAGTTTTCTTAATCGGTGCAACAACCATCGGACGCGACTTAGGTCCCCGCTGTGCCGCACGGCTCCATACCGGATTGACCGCCGACACCACGCACCTCGATGTCGATACTGAAAAATACAAGGAATTCCTCCGCACCAGCTCGACGATGGATGTCGAAAAGACACCCTTTAAGGTAAACACAAACTTGAAGATGACCCGTCCGGCGTTCGGCGGTCACTTGATGGCAACGATTGTATGCCCCCGCTTCCGCCCGCAGATTGCAACCGTGCGTCCCGGCGTTATGAAGAAGCAGGACTTTGATTCGGCAAAAGCAGCAAAGACCATAGTTGAAAAACCGAAAGTTGAGCTTTCCAAAGCCGATATCAGCGTTGATATCCTTGAAATTAAGAAAACCGCAAAAAACATTGTAGACTTGATCGGAGCAAATGTGGTTGTTTCCGTCGGCCGCGGTATCGGTAAAGATCCCAAAGCGGGTATCAAACTTGCTGAGGATTTGGCTCAGGCGCTCGGCGGCGTTGTCGGGGCTTCCCGTGCCGTTGTTGACTCCGGCTGGATGGATGCAAACCATCAGGTTGGACAGACCGGTAAAACCGTACATCCGCACATCTATGTGGCAGTCGGTATTTCCGGAGCAATTCAGCACCTTGCCGGTATGCAGGATTCCGAGTACATCATCGCAGTCAACAAGAACGCTGATGCACCGATCTTCGGTGTAGCCGACTACGGTATTGCAGGAGACCTGTTCAAGGTACTTCCGATGCTGACCGAAGCGGTTAA
This sequence comes from Treponema sp. OMZ 855, assembly GCF_024181145.1. Lineage (NCBI taxonomy): Bacteria > Pseudomonadati > Spirochaetota > Spirochaetia > Treponematales > Treponemataceae > Treponema > Treponema sp. OMZ 855. Next base: position 1,898,859 of record NZ_CP051194.1, read on the forward strand.
AGCGGCAAAAGGCAGCCTGTAATTTTTAAGCTGTGATGCAAAAAGCCTGTTTTTCCTTTGTGGAAGAACAGGCTTTTTTAGTATTCATGTAGAGAGGTTAAGCCAAGCGTATCCGCTCATAGGCTACTGTGATGACCAGCGGCTGTTGTTTACCGAAAATGCAGCATCACCATTTCTCCCTGCTGCAAGACGAACTGTTTGCCGGTACACATAAACCTTAGTTCATTACTATCCTTATTTTCAACAACGACCGTTAGTTTCTTATGCACCGGTATCGGCGTAGAAAATGATTCACCTTTTTGCAATCTAATCGAAGAAACAGGCTCCATATCATTTTTTTGCTGATTCGCCGTTTCCGCACTGTCCCTCCGCGGTTGTAACTGAATATTTGAAAGATAATCGTATTCGGACGGAGATTCTCTTTGAGTATGCTTCTCTGTTTCATCAAAAGTCAAATCCTTATTCAGCATTCTTGCATTTCTTGCAAAGGCTTCGGTTTTATCACTAGCATCTGCTTGTATTTCTCCATCCGTTGCAACGGTTAAATCGGCAACACCTGCCAATACGGTAATAGGAAAGTAAAGCGCTCCGGTAGTCGGGGTACTTGCGCATGACATCACACTGATACACAATATGCAAAAATATACATAATATCGCAAGTATTTCATATCTCAAACCTCCATTTCTTGATATTTCCCGATAGTCGCGGAAAATGAACCGTTCCTTATACCGTGTCAGTATATCATCAGAAGCGCATACGAACAAGAAACCTGCATTTAGTATAGTTTAAGAGATGCTCAATCCGATTTTTTTGTGTATAATACATTATCGAGCTTTCATCGTTGATAGAAACCAGATCATAGGCATCTCTAAAAAGTCGGCTAGATTTTTAGAGGTTTCACATATTTAAAGAGGTTATTATGCGCATCATATCCGGCTGTTCCACTATAGAAGACTGTATCCACCGCTACGGTACGGACGCCCGCACGTGTTTTGTGTTTCCGTCACGGATTGCGGCTCGGCTTTGGATGCATCGTGCGCTTGCGTTGACCGGCCTTGCAGCAGTTCCTGCTGAACTGTTTATTGCATGGGATGCCTTTAAGGCGGAGTGCTGTATCGCTCAAGCGGAAAATAAAAACCCGGTGTCTCAAATTATCCGCTTGCTCTTTGCGCATCATATTGCAGCCGACAATGCTGCGGCGGAAAAACCGTTTCTACAGAACATCATCCCTGCGGACTACGCAGCCGACGGCGCCATATTTGCACAATGGATTGCCGGTATTTTACCGCAGTTGGATCACTGGGAAAAACGCGCGGTGCAGCATAAAGCCGGTAAAGATGCCGAGTTCTCCGATTTACGGATTTTGAAAAAAGCGTATACGGAATTTTTGGATGCGCACCGGCTCTTTGAACCTTCTTGGGCAGGGGCGGAATTTATCCCGCATGCGCAACAGTACATTTTACTCTATCCCGAATTAATGGAAGATTTTGACGAATACCACGGTTTATTGGAAGAACGGCCAAAACTGTCGATACTCCCCGCCCCTTCCTTTCAAGCGGAAACAACGCCGCTTATCCAATTCGGTACCATGCGGGAAGAAATCCGGTCAACCGCGCTTGCAGTTGAGCAGCTTTTGACAAACGGAGTTCCCGCCGATGATATTGCGCTCAGCATTGCCGGTATTGAAGATACCGTACCGTATCTCAAGCGGGAATTTGCATTGCGGAATATCCCTGCCGAATTTCGGCTCGGGTTTAAACTCGGCGAACAGCAGGCGGGGCAGCTCTTTCCGCTGCTTGAACAGTGCGTACAGGAACACTACTCGTTTGAAAGCCTTAAACCGCTGCTGCTCAATCCTCATATTCCGTGGAAGCATCCCGCGCAGATACAAGCACTCATCAATTTCGGCATAAAAAACAACTGTCTCGTTTCGTGGAAGGATGAAGGGCACTATAAAAACGTCTGGAAGGAGGCGTTTAAACTCCCTATCCCGTATAATCCTCATAGCAGTGTTGAGGAAGAACAAGCCGAAAAAGCACAGGCAAAGGAATGGCTCCTCCCCTTTATGAAAGCTGCGGAGCGGTTCGTGCAGGCTCAAAGCTTTTCCGAAATGCGGCGGCAGTACATTCTCTTTCGAGCGCAGTATCTGAATCCCGACGGCTTTTCAGCCGAAGACAATGCCGTCATCGGCCGCTGTATCACGCTTATGCAGGAATTGATACAGCTTGAAGAAGATTTTGCCGACTGTCTGCCTGCACAGCCCTATCGCTTTTTTACCACTCAACTTTCCCGCGAAATCTATGTACCGCAAAATACCGGAAGAGCGGTCAGTATCTTTCCATTTAGGGTCGCGGCCGCCACGCCCTTTGCTCATCACTTTGTCCTCAACTGCAACCAAAAGGCAAGCAGGGTGATCTATCAAAAACTTCCCTTCTTACGGAAAGACAAACGGGAAGAACTCGGCGTTGTCGAAAAAGATGCAACGCAGGCCTTTTTTGCGGTGTATGCAACATACGGCGCCGTGCGGTTTTCCGTTTCCGAACAAACCTTTTCGGGCTTTACCGTCAGCAATGGTATTTTTACCGCCTTTGCTCCCCGTCCCGACGTGAATGACAGCGACTCTCTTTTGCAGGAATATTGCTTCTTTAAACGGGAAGAACCTGCGCCGGAAGCGCTGTATTCCGTACAAAAAGCGGGATTTGAACAATTCGCCGGTATTAAACAAGAGCGCGGCTTTTCCTTTTTAACCGAACCTTTTAACGGCAGCCTGCCGGTACTTTCGGAAAAGCTCAAAGCCGGACACTATACGGACGGAGCGTTCCGCATCAGTCAAAGCGGCTTACATCTTTTTTCCGGCTGTCCGGCTCAATGGTTTTTGTCGTCGGCACTTTCCATCGACGAAGAAGACACTGATGCGGAACTTTTCAACCCGCGCTATATCGGTATCATTTGCCACCGTATTTTGGAGCGGCTCTATCAGCGTATACGGGAAAACGATAGGGTGTTTATCTCTGCGCATCTCGCCGATTATAGGGAGTGGGCTGAATCGATATTTAATGAGACCGTTCACAGCCAAACCGATTTCCGAGGGCCGCTCGCCGCGCCTTTTATCGAATCGATTAAAAAGCGCAGTTTAAAAAGCGTTGACTTTGTGCTTACGTTTGACGCGGAAAAACTGGACGGCTATGCGCCGTATATGATGGAAGGCGAGCTGCAGTACCGGAGCGGAGACATCCTCTATCACGGGCTCGTAGACCGCATCGCCTATCAGGAAGCTGAAGGCCGCGCCGTCATCCTTGATTATAAAACCGGCAAGGTTCCGTCCGCTACAGACTATACCTCGGAAACTATGCGAGATTTCCAAATGCCGATGTACATCTTCCTTGCAGAAAATAGACTGAAACAGGAAGTGCTCCATGCTTTTTTTCTCGGTATTACGAAAGAAGAGAGAAGGTACATCGTCAACGATAAAGAGGTGATACCTCAGGATAGTTCCCGTTCTTCTAAAACGAGGGAAGAATTTGAACCGTCGATTCAGGCTTTTTTACAAATTGCTCAAGAATACGCGCAACAGGTCGGTATGGAAGACTTTAGAAAACCGGCAGCCGTACAATGGCAAGATTGTATGGGCTGCCCCTTTCACACTATTTGCAGGACGACCTTCACCGTTGAGGAATAAAAAAGCTTCCGGAAATATCTGAGAAACCTCAATGTATATTATTCCGGAAGCTTGTAATAGGCATCTCTATTCCGAAAGATGCGAAACAAATCTTACCAACAAAAGTTATTTTGCAAATACCGGCTGAACGGCTTTTACCCATTCGTCGATTTTTTCGTTCACTTTAGCATCGCCCTTGTCTAAGCACAGACCGAGCATTCTGCCACCTCTCTCCATACGGGAGAATTGGAATTCATATCCGCAGGGGCATACATCGCCGACAAAGTGAGCGCCGCTAAAGCGGAGCTTATCATAGAAATCGGCAGCTCCGGAGCAGAAGCTGTCGGGATGGCGTTCCTGACTTCCGACACCGACAATCGCTACATTTTTTCCGGCAAAATCAACGGTGTGCAGCAGTTTTACTTTACCGCCCCAGTCTTCCATTAAAGAACCGAAGAAATAGCTCGAGGACATCAGCACGACGTTCTGATAGTCTGCTATCGCATCTACTTTCGTGTCTTTCATATTGTGCATATCGGCTCCCAGCTTTTCTGCAATCTGTTTTGCAAAAGTTTCGGTTACGCCGCCTTTACTTGCATAAAAAATTCCTGTTTTGCTCATATAATACTCCTCATTGATGATAGATTTATCATTACTGATACATCAATTATAGTTATAATATAATCATTCTCATGGAAAAATCAAGAATAATTCTTATTTTTCCTCAACCGGCATAGAGCTTGCGAACAATAAAGAGGGCTAAACGACGAGGCAGTAAACGGTACAGACTTATCAACACCGCATAGGGAGCGTTATAGGGATGAAAGAAACCGATCCGCTTTTTATCCGCTAACAATGCAATAAAAGCACCGAGTTTATCTGCCGGTATGCCGTGCCGTTCATCACGTTCCATCTTTGCAATACTCTTTGTGATCCTTCCGGAATACACATCGTTACCGGTATTCGACTTATTACGGGCATCCGTAAACGGAGTCGCAACATCCCCCGGCATAATAAGCGCACATTGTATACCAAACGGAAAGACTTCGGCAGCAAACGCCTCCAATAATTTTCCAAGTGCTGCTTTGGAAGCGGAATAAAAGGCCTGAAAGGGAATGGCAATTTCTCCCGCAACCGAACTCACCGCAAGAATCTTTCCAAAACCTTGCTTCCTCATGTAGGAAGCTGCGACTTTCATCGTTAAAAAAGCGCCGAAAAAATTTACATCCAGCTGTTTTTTTGCATCTTCAAGCTTCGTAAACTCAACGGCACCCGAAATACCGAAGCCGGCAGCACAGACACAGACATCCAAGCGAGCTTCCCGTTCCCATACCTCGGCAAAAACCTTGGTCAAAGCACATTCATCCGTCACATCAGCTGAAAAATGTCCTTCGCATTTAGGCATATAACCATCGAGTCCCCTTCGGCTCACAGTATACACGACATAGCCCCTATCGTTCAAAGCTTTGACCGTTTCCAAACCGATTCCGCTTGTGCCCCCCGTAACCACTGCAATTCTTTTTACCTTTTTTTCATGTTCCGTCATCATAGTACCTCATATTATCAGGTTTTTTGTGAAATAATACACGAAAAATCTGCACGGAGAAACAGCTTTTGCTATAAAAAGGCTTGACAAAAAAGATGAGGATGATAGTATGACACATACGGTGTAGGAGCGCTGATCATAGAGGCTTAATGGCGGATAAAAGAATACTCCGCTCTAATAACATATCCTTTGGCAAGAGTATCGGCCGATATTCTTTGAATCTCAATAAAAAACGTCAATTTAAAATAAAAACGGCATTAGTGAATTTAAGAAGAACCTATAAAAACGATAAGAGACTCTAAAAGCTTCGGTTTTTAAAGATGCTCTTTATACAAGAATTTTGAGGAGGTCAAAATTTGAGCAAGCTAAAAGGTATTCTTCTGTTGCTGATCGCGGCAATTGTGATGGGATGCGCATCACAGCCTAAGCAACCGAAGGAAGAAAAACCCGTTGCAGAAACGCAGCAGGTTGAAACTGCTCCTGCGGAAGAAAAAACTGCCGAACCGCAGCAAAATGGGAAAAATAATACCGATAACGAAACAACGGTTTATTTTGCCCCGAAGACGTATAAGATTGATACGTTCACTGCGCATAAGTTGGACAGTATTGCCGAACTGTTGAAAGCAAAGAATGTAACACAGATAAAAATTGTCGGACATTGTGCAAAATTAGATAGCACAAAAGAAGAAGAGAAACTGTCGTTACAACGCGCAAATGCCGTCGCACGGTATTTTGAATCAACAGGTGCCTTTAGAGCAGGTAATATTACCATATCGGCGGAAGGGGCTGAGCACCCTGCAGGATCTCATACGGACATTTCCGAACGGAAACACAACCGCAGAGTCGAAATTTATTATTAAAAAGGATGCGGAGTCATCTTTTATAGTATTTGGAGGTAGGATTTATGAAGAAATCACTCTTTGCCGCTGCTTTTGCGGCTCTTTGCTTCTCAGTTTGGGCACAAGTGCCTGAAACAATGAACCCTGATTATCAACGCGCGGCAATGCAATACCGCAACGGTGATAAACATTTTGTCAACAGCGATGTGTTCTTTAAGCTCAATTCGGCAGATAAAGAAACAGGTCTCGATTTTGTTGAATTCTCACTTGACGGTTCAAGCTTTATGACTTACCGCAACCCCTTCCAGATCTTGGAAGAAGGTAAACACGATATCTCATATCGCGGTTTCGACAACAGCAAAAACCTTGAAGTTGCAAAAACCCTTTCGGTAATTGTCGACAATACTGCGCCCAAAACCACACTGAATACAACTGAACCGTTATTCTACAAAGGTTTGGCTGCTTACTGTTCTGCAAATACCAAGTGGTATATTTCGGCAACCGATGATTTAACCGGTTCCGGAACTGCCGGAGCCTATATCGGTACAGATTTGGATTCTTTAGCACTCCATGGTAATGGAAAAGAAGATGAAGATGCTTATTACTCTGTAAACGAAGAAGGTGCTGCAAAGATATATTACACGGCTGTTGATAATGTCGGTAACTTAGCTCCGATCGCAGTACTCTCCGTTGTCGTTGATACGACGGCTCCCACTGTTTTCATTGAAAACAGCGATCGTCTTATCAATAAAGATGATGCATACATGATTTTCCCGAGTGCTGATGTTGTTGACGAAGACGGACGCATTATCGTTTCTACAAAAGAATCTGTTGCGTTTGGTGCAACCGATGAGCTTTCCGGTGTAGATGCATTGTATGTCAAAATCAATGATGCGGATTATGTTAAATATATCGAACCGCTTCATTTCTCTACCAACACTGTTTACAATATCGATGTAAAAGCAATCGATAACGTTGGTAACGTATCGGAGCCTGTGTCCTACAAATTCTATGTAGACAAGATCACTCCTGCATCAGATATAGAGGTTATAGACAGAGAGGGAAACGAACCCACGACCTGGAGCGTTCCCGCGGATGGTCAATAAATCGGATATACTGAAAATTTAACGAGGGGCTGTCCAAAAAGCAACCAACTTTTGAGACAGTCCCGTTGCTGTTAAATGTTTAGTTAATTAAAGCGCCGGTTAATCTTGCAGATTAGCCGGTGCTTTTTTTATATACTAAAGATATTGTGCTGAAAACATAGTTAGAGTTGCTCTATAGCAGGCTATGTCGATTTTGAAGAGCCTTTTTTACCTAATTGACCGCAAGCGCCGCCGATTGTTCTGCCCCGCTTTTGCCGAACCGTTACATTTAAGTTTTCTGCCATTAAGTAATTGTAAAAAGAGCGTATTTCCGAATCAGAAGGAGTGCTGTATGGTAATTGCTGCACGGGATTCCACGGGATAAGATTGATATGCACATTGAGGTCTTCGGCAAAAGCACGTACCTGCTGCGCTGCCTTATAGGAAGTATTTACATTTTTAAGCAGAGCAAGTTCTAGGGTTACCCGCTTATCGGTTTTATCATTAAAATAGCGAATTGCCTTTTTTAATTCACTGAGCGGATTAGCCTTTGTAACAGGCATCAAGGTTGTCCGGAGCGCTTCGTCCGCAGTAGTCAGAGAAACGGCAAGACGGATATCAAGTTGTCTATCCGCAAGTTCATAAATGCCCTTACAAATACCGGAGGTAGAAAGCGTTATCCGCCGGTGTGAAAGATTTCTGCCTTTTGGATGAGTAAGAACAGCGATGGTTTTCGCAATACTGTCGAGGTTCAAGAGAGGTTCTCCCATGCCCATAAACACGATATTATCAAGTTTACCGCAGATGTTTTCCAGATGTAAAAACTGTTCCACAATTTCGTTGGGAGCAAGATTACGCAAGCAGCCGAGCTGTCCTGTTTGGCAGAAAGTACAGCCCATCGGACAACCGACTTGACAGGAAACGCAGGCGGTTTTCCGCGCGGCTTTATCAAACAACAGTACCGTCTCAATACTGCTGCCGTCATACAAGCCTATGCCGAGTTTAACCGTACCGTCAGGATCTTTCAACACGGTTTCACATACGGTATTGCGCGGTGTATATTCACCGGCAAGCCGCTCCCGCTCTTTAAGCGGAAGGTTTGTCATGTCTTCAAAAGATGAACACCCGCGCGCAATCCATTGGAAAATCTGCATAGGCTGAAACCGTTGCGGTAAATTACAGACCGCGCCAATTTCTTCCGGCAACATCCCTGAAATGGCTGTTTTTTCCGCAACGGTGTTATCGTTCTGTCCCAATCAATACGCCTTAATTTTGTAATGAAAAAAGAGTGTCGCTTACCGCTTGGTTTTTAATACCATACTGCTGGAACGCTTGCAGCACTTCAATCGCTTTTGCTTTTTCGTTTATGTGAATATAACAGTCGGCAAGTTCAAGGTAAATGCGGTAATTTTTCCGGTCTGCCTGCAACAAATGCGTTAAGCTGGTTATCGCTTCATCATATTTTCCCTGTATCTTGCACAAAATCGCAAGACCGAGTATCGCATAGGAATCATAATCGATATCAAGCGCACGCTGATAAATCTGTTCGGCTTTGTCATAATCACCGATATGTCGATACGCATCGCCCATACGGGTAAGAATAACCTTATTATTCGGATCTTTGTTAAGAATAGCTTCCCAATATTTTATTGAATGCTGCTGCTGCTTCATACCACGGTAGCAGTCCGCAAGACCGAACAGACCGTAAAAATTATCGGGATCTTTCTCAAGCGCTTTCTCAAAATAATAGACGCCCTGATCAAATTGTTTCATCTTTCGATAACAGTTGCCAATCGATGTTAGGATTCGGATATCAACATTGTCGGGGTTTTGATCAAAAATCTTTTGCCAATAGACAAGTGCTTCGCGGTATTTTTTAAAATCATAATGAAGATGCCCCAAACCGATAAGTGCATAGGGATTATTCTCTTCAATCTCAAGTACTTTTAAATAGAGCTTTTTTGAATTTTGAAAATCATGTATCTTTCGGTATGCGTCGGCAACGCGGGTAAAGACGGTGATATTTGCGTTATCATGTTCAAGATATTGTTCCCAAATTTCTATTGCCTTCGCATATAAATTCATATTCTTATAGCAATCGGCTAATCCGAATAACGCATAATTATTCCCCGGATGGTGCCGTAAACATTCGCTGTAATATTCTGCGGCTTCTTTACATTTATTCCGCTTCCGCGCAGCGTCCCCAAGTCCGACAAGGGCATAGTTATTATTTTCATCAAGCTCCAACATTTTTTTAAATTCAGCTTCCGCCCGATCAATTTCATTTGCTTTCAAGAAAAGATATCCCTCACGTGAAAGTTTTGTAAGTTCATCGGTTCCTTCCGCATGAGGAAGTTCTTGAGCGGGATCTAATGATGCAGGAAATAACGAGTCGGTCTGCTCGGAATAACCATTTTCAACACTTTCAAACATTTTCTACTCCTTTGGATTCAGTATCTATTAACACTCTAATGAGCCGAACAAGCGAATCAATGATCGGTTCTGATTTGCGTTTATTTTTTGCAAGGCAATACATACGAAGTGCTTCCAACGTATTTTTTTGTGCGGCGTAATAATCACCGACCCTTGTAAGACCATCCGAATAGCCGGTAGTAATAAAAATACGTTGAGCTTCGTTTATAAAGCCTTCGTTAAAGAGCTGGTTACCGCGCCGATTTAATACTACCTTTTGTTCAGAACTGAGAGGAGTGAGTGCGTTTTCAGTTACTTTAATAAAATGCTTATTATCCGATCCCATTTTACTTCGTCTTTAATAAATATTTAATACTGACGCATCCATTTTATAAAATAGATACATTTATGACAAGCCCCCGCATTGCATCACGTTAAATCTAATTAAAGTTTTTAGAGATACCTATAGCTGCTAAGAAGAAAATAAAATATGTAAAATACATCAAGAGGCAGACAACAAATTCGCCTCCCTTTTGATGTATTTGTAAAACAGTCGGTTAAACTTTAAATTTATTAACCTCGGCTACTAAACCTTCAATATTCTGTTTATTCTTTTGCGTAATTTCGTTTACTTCCTGTACGGCATTGCTGATTTGCACTGCCCCTGCTGCCATTTCATTCATACTGTCGGTAATAATCCGGGTAAGGTCGTTGAGCTTATGCATTTCTTCAGCAACGCCTTCACCGCCTTTCAGCATCTCTTCGGAACCCGCGCTTACTTCGACCGTTACCATATTAATCTTTTTAATTGCAGTCAGAACTTCTTGGCTACCGTTTTCCTGTTCGCGCATTGCTTCAGTTAAATGGTCGCTCATCGATTTTACCTGTTCCGCCAAATTAAAGATAGTGTTGAATTTCTCTTCAGCGGTTCTGGAAGAATCCGAAAGTGTTTCGATTTCTCCGCTTAATATTTTCAGTGTTGCAGTTATTGCCTTACCTTGCGTTGCGGAATCTTCCGCCAGCTTTCGGATTTCGTCGGCGACAACCGCAAAGCCCTTACCGGCTTCTCCGGCATGGGCGGCCTCTATGGCGGCGTTCATTGCAAGTAAGTTTGTTTGGGAAGCAATATGTTGAATGACGCTTGACGCTTCCAATAAGCTGCCCGACTCCTCTGCAATTTTCTGCGTTACGGTATTAGCGGTTACGACTGTTTCTTTGCCGTCACCGGTTGCAGAAGCCAACTTTTTAATAACGCCATCGGTGCTTTCTAGTGTCTTTGTGATTGAAGCAATATTTGCAACCATTTGTTCTATAGAAGAAGATGATTGTGCAACGCTTGCAGCCTGTGCTTCGATACTGGTATTCAGCTGTTTAATTGTCCGGACGATCTCTTCGATGGTAGCAGCTGTTTCGGTTACGCTTGACGCTTGCGTTAGTGCTTGTTGTTTTACACCTGTAATATTGGTGCTGATTTCATGGATAGCGCTTGCCGTCTCGGTCATATTAGAGGCAAGTTCGCTACCGATTTCTTCCATCGTGTCTCCGCTGGCACTGACAGCACGTATCGATAAAGCAATCTTTTCTATTGTTTCATTGAAGTATGCGGATAAATTCGTTATTTCGTCATTTCCGAAAACCGGCAAACGAACGGTTAAATCTCCTTCACCGTGAGCAATATCCTGCAATGCAGCGACAACCGCCTGAATAGGATGTATCATTTTATAGGCGATAATATACACGATGATAAGGCTTGTCAGGAAAATAATAATTCCAATAAGCCGAATCCCGTTTCGCAATGCATTGACGGTACCCATAAATTCATTGACCGGAGCTTTTATAATAACAGTCCACCCTGTTAACGGTATTGTCGCATAAGAGGCTATATTATTGACACCGTTATACTCATAGTATCCTACGGAAGAAACTTGCGATGTCAGAGCCTGTTTTTCAAATGCAGCAAGAGACGTAAGCGATGCGTTCGTTTTCGCCATTTCTTGTGAATTAGCATAGTTTTGAACCAACGAGAAATCTCTATGCGCGACAACAGTACCCGACGAATCTATAATATAACAATATCCTTTTTGACCGACTACAATATCTTTGATGTCATCGGACAGCTGTTTCGCCGGTACCGCCGCATTTAATACGCCGATAACAGTATTAGCATTATCATAGATCGGAACGGCAAAAAGTATTTGCATATTATTTGTTATATGTGAAAGCGCAGGCTCCGCAATATAAGTTTTTCCCTGCACAGCGGCACGGAACCACTCCCGATCATTTACAATTGTAGGAGTGTCACGTGTATCATAGCGATTGCCGTGCAGATCGCATACTCCGAAGTAATCTATTTTTGCATTACGTTCCGCTTCTACAGACAGCATTTGAACTTTTTGATACAGCGTAAGAGTTTCGTCACGTAAGAACGGCATACGGGCAAGGCCTTCAATAAATTGCATAACAGTGGACATTCTCCCGTCTGCAATAGCCGCGATATCAGTTGCTTTATCGGTAAGGTGAACGGTAATTTTTTCTATTACCGCTTTACGAGCAGTTCTTACAGCTAAGACAGCCAGCACAATACCGGCAACTAAAATCAATGCACCGAAAAGTAAAACAAGCTTATATCGTAGCGAGAAAATTCTTTTTCGGGGGGGGGGGGGGGGGGGTATTATACTTTTTCCATCCATTTTGTCAAGCATCTCCTTTAGACAATAAAATTGCATCAAACTACTGCATTAGAAGGTGTTTAAAAAAACAGAAATTTTTAAGGTGCCTCTCAATCAATGCCGTGGAGAACTATTCCTGTAGCAGTGAATAGCTGATATAAAATTCGCTGTTATAGTGAAGAGCTTCACGTTGTAGGATGCATAGCCGGCAGTTGCCGTTGCTATAGAGAAATGCTGATATGTTTATTTTCCCTTTTTTATCAACTTTCTCTAATAACTTTATGCTGAAATACTATCACTTTACCACCAACTGTTCAAGTGATGGTGTACAAAAGTGCAACAAGACGATGGATACAGCACAAACCGAAAAATTGACATTCTAAATAATAACCGCTACAATAAGCCGCTTACAGTAATGAAGTATCTTGTGTGTAAAAATTGTTGAAGGGGTTATTCATGGCACTATTTTTCCGCGTTTGTACAGGACTGTCTTTTGTTTTTTCTCTGCTATTAGTTGTCAAGAATATGCACGGCTTAGCCTTCGCGGGGAGCATAGCCGGCATCATTTTTTCTTCAGTGCTTGTGTATTCACAATTAAAGTTAAACCGAAAGAGAACCTATATCTCACTTGTTTTTACGAGAAAGCTCTTCGATTATTGGCCGTTTGTTATGATTGCCTGCTTTGTGTGTTCCCGCGCACTTGTAGAACATTCGCCTTATATAATGGATGCCATTCTTGCACTGATGTGGTTCGGTATCGTTGTTCTGAAAGCAGTGACCGTTCATTATCTGAAAAATAAAAATTTACAAAAATATTTTCCGGATATTCAACCCATTCAAAAGAAAAAAATTCCTTCGAGCAAGGGAACGTCAATTGGCGAAATAATAAAAATCATTTTAACAGGATACCGCGGAAAAAAACCGGTTAGAGAAATAATAAAACGAGTTTTAATTGAACTGTTGGAATGGGTCGATGCTGCTTTTTACGCGATCTTTTTTGTGTTACTCATCAATATCTTTATCTTTCAAGTATACCGTATTCCAACGGAATCTATGGTGCCGCAATTTATGATCGGTGATACGGTTGTCGGCCTTAAAACTCCTTCGGGACCCGCTTTTCCGCTTTCTTCTTTTAGACTGCCGCGATGGAAAACATATAAACGCGGCGATATTGTTATTTTCAGCAACCCGAATTACCCCGACACACCCAAGGCACAGCTTAAAACCTTTATGTCGCAGCTAGTCTATATGCTTACGCTTGCACAGGTGAATATTAATACTGATGAAAACGGCAAACCGAAACCGGATCCGTTGGTTAAGCGGGTAACCGGACTACCCGGAGAAAAACTCATGCTGGTTGACGGAGTATTGTATGCTAAGCACCGCGGCGACACGGAATTTTTACCGGTAGAAGAAGATCGGCTCTATGCCAACTGGGATTTAGCAAGTCTCCCTGAATCGGAACGCCGTTTAATCAAAGATATACTCATCAGTGCCGCAGACTTGCGTGTGCTGGAATCGGTCGAAGCTCAGCGGAAAGAACTCAACTTAACCGATGCGGTAAAGCAAACAGAATCGCTTATCAATCGGCTTTCGCTTTTAAAGCATAATAAGGATACGGCAGTAGCGGCGGATTTCTTGCAGGGATCGGGATATGAGATACTCACCCTCTTCCGTGCCAACGACACGATAAGCCGCGAAATTTTAACGACCAACGGCGGGCTTGCATGGTTCCGCAGCTTTATGACGGGATGGATTCCCTACTGGCAAAGCAGCGAAGCACAGCATGCGTCATTATATGAAAAACGGTTTGCGCAGTTAAATGCGCTTATCAAACTCTGCTTCGGTAAAATCGTTATCCGTAATATCGAACTTTTCCGTGCAAACGCTACGGCAGAGCAATTTATCAACGACGAAGTGCGGAATAGACTTTTGGAAGAAGCGCAAACCTATGCCTTTTATCTTGCATGGACTAATCAGCGCAACATGAATGTCTTTCCTGCGGGAAAGGATGAGTACATTCCCGAAAACGCATATTTTATGATGGGCGACAACCGGTTTAATTCAACCGATATGCGCCATACCACTGGTTTTAAACTGACTTCTGTTGATAAGAACGATACACAATCCATCCGGTTTTACAGTAATGTCGAACCGAAATATGTCCCTGCAGAAAAGATACTCGGTACCACGATACTGCGGGTATTCCCCTTCTCACGATTTGGAGCTTTATAAATGCAATTGGAACCGGCGCAAGAACAGATTAATGCATGGTTTAAAAACCTTGGTTTTCCTTCTTTATTGATGCATGAGCCGAAAGCTCATTTTGACTTTACCACTGCCTCTCGCCGTATTCTGGTAGTCGGGCCGATGGGGTCGGGAAAAACGGAATATGCGGGACACGTATGGCGGGATGCGCAAGTCGCCCGTACCAAAAGCGGCGCAGTACAAAAACTGACCAGCGGAGCAAACTCTCAAAAAGACTTGTTTGACCCTGCAAGCGGTGTCGGCTCGGCGGATAGGCGATATACCTTTTTTGCACGCTACAGCTTAGATAAAGAGCGGTTCCCCGATTATCCCGATGATGCCCTCGCCTACCGCGGCGGCTATCAACGCTGTGGAGGAAATATTGCAACGGTCGGCAATTCATTTTCGCTTGAAAAACTGTTACAAGAAAATCCGCATATCGGTACATGGATTATCGATGAAGCAGCCTTCTACGACGAACGGCTCGCGTATGTGATTAAAAAAGAAAGCGATCGGCGCGGGCTTGTATTTGTTATGCCGACCTTGCTGTTAAACTTTCGCGGTGAAATTTTTAATGCGACGGCACGGCTGCTGGTAGAAACGGCAACGGAAATATATCCGTTCTCCGCCTATTGCGAACATCCCGACTGTCTGCAAAACGGCTACAACACCTATCGGTACTACATTGTAAACGGCGTTGAATGCCCAGCCCTTTATTTTGATCCGCTGATTATCATCGGCGGAGACCGCAAAAAAGAAGACCCCTTCGAACCGAATTACTGTACCCGCTGTGACCAGCACCACTTTTTGCCGGGCAAGCAATACACATTCTTTACGCTAAAGCCGCTCGGAATAGAAGCAAGCAGAGGAAATATGCAGCCGCTTATGCAAGAGCTGGCAGCAATTCAAGATGATATGGAGCATTCCGTATTGTTTAATACGTTTAAGACCGAATATCTCGATTGTGCCAATCCTTCTCCGGAACGGATGAATGCGCTCCGTGTTCCCTGCATTGCGGAACGGGCGCTCATCTTCCTGTTTGCCGAACAGAATTTACTCTCCGCCGATCAAATGCGCACATTAGTAAAAGAACTGCACCTAAATAAGGAATATCTTGATAAGCGGCTGTCCGATAACAAACGACCGCTTGTGTGGAGCTGAGAGTGCATCAGGCCTATGTTAGAACTACTGTAATTTTAAGTATTTATGGTTTTATAAGTAGTTTATGTTATAATTTTTATGCTATAATTGAAACATGAGTAGATTTGACACAGCTTATTTAAGCAATGATGGTTCCTATACATTATTTTCTTTTAATAAGACTCGATTAAAATTTGTAGCACCGTATTCGCTGGAAAAATATGAAAAGGTTCTCCATTGGGATAATGGTTATCTTGAAGTATTAGCTAAATATACTCATAATTCTGAACCGGAAGAAGAATATATTGATTTAATCCCAATATTAAAAAATTTATATATTGAGGCAGAAGATTTTTTATCTGCAATCAAAAAAGTTGAGGTACGATATGCCTGATTTATACAAAATTGCTCATGAAGCGGATGTCATTGATAATGGTTTTGCATTTAAAAAAATTCCCGAAGGAATAAGCGTTTTTAATCTGAATAATGGTTACGGTGCCGCAGTGTTTAAACCTGATGGGACTTTGATAGAAACAAATATGGATGATATAGAAATAGCAGCTTCAAAAAAACATTTACAAAGCTGTTTAAAATATATGGAAGATTAATATGCCGAAATATTTTTCATTTAAGGTTGCCGGGTATTATTTACGGATAAAGAATTAAGAAAGATACAGGAATTTATCAAAGAAAAATATATTCAGATGTATGAAAAATGGTGTGAATACAGTCATGAAAGTTTTTATATTGGAAAATAAGTTCTAACACCCGCTTCAACGCCGCTGTCCGTGGTGCTGTTGGCAAGTATACATCCATGTACACTTTTTCCCGACATACGTCCGTGTATGTTGGGAAAAGGCGAGTTTTGTCCAAAACTCACCCCTGATTAATACCCCGCCCATCCTTGGGCGTTTTGACGATAAGTTTTTCTGACGAAAAACTTACTTCTGTATAGAACCACCGCCATCCGTGGCGCTGTTGACCAGTGTACGTCCCTGTACGCTGGTCAACGACGAGTTTTTGCGCAGCAAAAACGTCGCTGCTATATGGAACCACCGCCATCCATGGCGGTACTGATTTTATTTTTTGGGAAGATCGCTGCGGGTTTTAATGACCTGTAAGATGAGCCCGTAAGCGGCTGCTTCGTCTGCCGAAAGCCAGTAATCGCGGTCGGTATCTTTAGCAACGTCCGCTACATCCTTACCGGTTTCTTCGGCGATAAGCGCATTTATTTTGGCGCGGATTTTTTCAATTTCTTTTGCATGGATTTCGATATCCGTCGCAACCCCTTTGATACCGGATAACGGCTGATGGATAAGGTAGTGACTATTCGGAAGCCCAAGCCGGTAGTTCTTCGGTGCCGCTAAAAGAATAAGCGCACCTGCACTGGCTACCAATCCCATACCAATCGTATAAACCGGCGGCTTAATAAACCGGATCATATCAAAAATCGCAAAACCGGCATCAACATCTCCGCCGGGAGAATCGATATACACATAAATCGGTTTTGAAGCGGAATCGGCTTCAAGGATCAAAAGCTGACGGATAACCTTTTCCGCCAGTTCTTTATTCACTTCGCCCGACAGAATAATCTGACGGGTATTCAAGAATTTTTGCATCAGCTGCTCATTCGCACTATCGTTTGTTTTTTCTTTTGACGTTTCTTCCGTGTTATAAAAAGTATTCATTCATCCGCCCTTTATAAGTTTACAGCATTTCTCAAAATTTAATTCGATTTTCAGAAATGCCCTAGTAATGAAAATACGGTTGCTATAAAAACCGTTGACGTACTAACATACTAAAAAAACTCGCTTTAGTACAGCGTCAACTGCATGAGTGAACTGCATCAGCTGTCAACCGCACCGGATTATTTTTACAGCCGCGGGTCGGTGGGCTCACTTTCCATAGCAAGCACGCCGAATGCACTTTCGTGAATGCGCCGAAGCGGTTCCTTCCGTACAAAGCGTTCGAGCGCTTCGATACCGAGGGCAAATTCCTGGAGGGCAAGACTCCGCTTTTTTGCTAATCCCCGTTTTTTAAGCCGGGTAAGATTTTCCGGCTTGCAATATTCGGGTCCGTAGATAATCCTAAGGTATTCTTTTCCGCGGCATTTTACGGCAGGCTGCAAAAGCGTACCGTCTGTACCGTAAGCGGTAAATTGATACGGTTTTACCACCATTCCTTCGCCGCCCTTACCTGTAAGCTCAAGCCACCACGTTACTGCATCGGCAATTTCCGCCTCATTGTCCAAATGCACCATTTTATACGGTGTCAGTTTAAAAAGCGTGGAATCCGCACGGCATATCTCGGCGATCTGTTCCATGTGCCATTGGTGGGTTTTATCGGCATGGACGGCGCCCTCCGTTGCTAAAATATGGAACGGCGCAAGTTTGTAATCATCGATGCCGGTAACCTCCCAGCAATAGGCGCGGTATGCGGAAACAAATTTTTCCGCTGCATGCTTTTTCTCTGCAAAGGTATGCAGCATCTCGCGAGCGCCTTCTATACCGCGCTGTGCCGTTACACGCAGCACGGCTTCCGCTTCCGCAAGTGCATTGAGCGCCGCAGATCCCGTTGCTGCATATTGCGCCTGAATAAGGCTTTGCGCCTTTACCGACCACGGCATCAGTTCTGCATCCAGACACACCCAATCGGTCTGATGCTTTTCCCAAAAGCCTGAGCGGGTTAAGGTATCCCGCACTTTGGTTAGAAACGCTTGTTCGGTTTCCGGCTCATTAAAGAAATTCCGCCCCGTGCGGGTATAACAGATACCGAAGCCTTCCCCGGTAATACCGAAGCGGTGCGCTGCGGTCTGTTCATCTTTGCAGATAACGAGTACCGCGCGGGAACCCATGTGCTTTTCTTCGCAAACCACCGCTTGAACCCCGCGGTTTTTGTAATAGCCGATTACTTCGGCGGGATATTCCAAGAAGCCGTCGAGTGCGCTTGTTTCACAGGGAGACATGGTAGGCGGCAGGTAGATAAGCCACTTAGGGTTTACCGCAAACCGGCTCACCGCTTCCAGAGCGGCGATGGAGTTTTCTTGCCGAATCAAAATGTTGTGTTTCAGCCGTGTTTGAACAATCCTCCGCCCCGTTACGTCTTCTATATCGAGTACATCATCATCTTGCTGCTGCAATGACATGATTGTATTGTTGCTGCCGGCCGCTTGCAGGTTTTTCAGCACGTTGGATGCCCCGTGCACTGCCGCTATATTGACCGACGGCTGTACAGCTTCGTTGCTTGCCGGAACTTCTGCGATAGCGGCTTCGTGTATCAGTGCACTTCCTGTTCTGCAGCATTCAGCCTCAAGCGGCTTCACCGGTTCGCAGTACACCTTGTGCGCCGGTACCGAAACGAGTTCCTCTTCGGGGTAACGCAGCACGGTGAGGGAGCCGCCGAAAACACAGCCTGTGTCAATATCGATGGTGTTGTTCAGCCATTGTGCGGATGGTACAGGGGTATGCCCGTACACAACCTTTGCACGTCCACGGTATTCCGCTGCCCAGTTGTACCGCACCGGTAAGCCGAACTCATCCGTTTCTCCGGTGGTTTCTCCATACAAACAGAACGAGCGTACTGCTCCCGAACCGCGTCCCTGCATCTCTTCTTTGAGCCCCGCATGGGCAACCACGAGCTTTCCTGAATCCAACACATAGTGGCTGACAAGCCCGTACAAAAATTCTTTTACATCGTTCTTGAATGCATCGGGTTCACCTTCAAGCTGCCGGAGTGTTTCAGCCAAGCCGTGTTTTTCCTGCACTGCCTTCCCGGTAAGTTTTTTGTGGAGCTTCATATCATGGTTGCCCGGAACACAGAGCGCTATACCGCTTCTGACCATGCTCATAACCAGTTTGAGTACGGCGGGCGATGCGGGGCCTCGGTCAATCAAATCACCTAAAAAAATGACCGTGCGGTTTTCAGGATGACTGACTTTTAAGCCGTAGTTGGTGCCGTCATCTGCCGTTTCTTCTATTATGTAGCGGAGTTTTTGCAGCAGCTCAATCAACTCTTCGTAACAGCCGTGTACATCCCCGATAATATCGAAGGGACCATGCAGCTCAGCCTTATCGTTATAGAGCTTCTCCCGCACAATCGCGGGCACGTTATCGGCCTCTTCTTCCGACCGGAATGTGTAGAGTTTTTTAAAGCCTTCTTTTTTTATGCTCCGGAGGGAACGCTTTAAGTCCTGCAGCTGCCGCCGGATAACATGGGGCAGAACGTTCCGGTCTGTGCGTTGCTGATTTCTCGTTTCGCATAACTCCTGCGGCATATCAAAGACGATAGCAACAGGCAGTACGTGAAAGGAACGGGCAATGCTGATGAGTTTTTTCCGTGCATCGGGCTGAATATTCGTCGCATCTGCAACCGTGAGCAATCCTTTTTTCAACCGCATTGAAATAATATAGTAGAACAGTTCAAAGGCATCGTTTGAGGCTGCCTGATTATTTTCATCATTGGAAACAATACCGCGGCACGCATCCGACGAAACGATTTCATACTGGGCGAAATGTTTTTTAGCAAAGCTGCTCTTGCCTGAGCCGGAAGCGCCCACGAGCAGTACTAAGGCTGTTTTTGGTATTCTAATTTCCATACGTAAATACCGCCATTTGGGACGGTGCTCCTATGTTTTCTTCTTCTTCACCGACTGGGAAAAATGCAACCGTATAATTGTTTTCACGCGCAACCCGTTCCGCCCATGCTGCAAATTCCGAGCGTGTCCATTCAAACCGGTGATCGCTGTGCCGCACTTTTCCTGCAGAAAGATTTTCGTACCGCACATTGTATTCCCGGTTCGGCGTGGTTAGCACAATGGTCTGAGGCTTTGCGTAGGTAAATAGGGATTTTTCTAACGCAGGCAAGCGGTTGGGATCGAGGTGTTCTATTACCTCAACAACGGCTGCGGCATCAAACCCGTTGAACCGTTTATCCCGATAGGTCAGTGAACTTTGAAAGAGCGAAATCCGCTCACGCTGCTTTTCAGGCATTTCTTCCCAGTGGAGTTTGTCTTGGCTTTTTTCTAATTCCGAATAAGAAACATCGGTACCGGCAATCCGGGTAAACTGCTTTTCTTTTAAGAGTAGTCTGAGCAGCTTGCCATCGCCGCAGCCTAAATCAATAACGCTTGCAGCCCCGCTCTGCTTCAGTTTTTCTGCAACAAGTTTGAGCCGTATGTCATGGAGGCGCTCTTTCTTTTCTTTTTGCAGCTGAGTGTGAGCGGCAGCAGTATCTTCTATTTTCGTAAGTTCATCTTGCTCAGTCTCATCATCAGCGCTGGGTATGATGCCGTCTTCCGCTGCCTGCAGTACTTCAAAGGCGGAACGCACCAGCGATTTTAGGTTGATTAAATACCGCGAAACAATAATTTCCCGTTCAGGGTGCTGCTCAAGCCAGCCCTTGCCCTTTTGCAGCAATTTTTCAACTTCATTCTGTGTGATAAAATAGTGCTTTTCGTTATCCAAAACAGGAATGAGCACATAGAGGTGCGACAGTAAATCCTTCAACGGCAGGGTATTTTTAAGTGTCAGGGTAAAATACTTTCCGTAGCCCCATTCGGAAAATTGTGTGTCGAGCAGGTGCCGTTCCGCTTCAACTGTGTACCCGAGCGGTTCAAAGAGCCGTTTAATCAACAGTTCACCGCCCCGCGGCGCCGGCAGCACGGAGATTTTGGCGGTTAAGGCAAGCGGCATATCGATAAATTCAGGATGCTCTTTACAGCTGCCGTTCATCGCACTCGAAAACGCCTTTGAAATTGCACTGCTCATAAAAGAAGACGCAACATACGGCCGGTCGTTGACATACTGCCCCAGTAAAAAATCTTTCCCGGCAAAATTCTTTGCGTTACGTACCATGCCGATCGGATCAATATCCAAAAGGAGCGCCGCTGTTACTTTTTCTTTTCCGCACTCCGGATAAAATATATAGGCAGCACCGACTGACAGCTCAACCTGCTGTAATTTATCGGGATGCTTGTGCAGCAAAAAGCTTAAAGCTGCGGCATTCTCTCCTTCCGCCGTTATGGTTAATAACATAGATACTCCGTTTTCCAGTCTCTTATCGTTCGCGTTTGCTCATCAAATCCCGCACCAATCAGCACAATCTTCTTCCAGTTTTTCAAGATATAATCCCTTGAACAGCTCTTTTTTTCCGAGAAAATAGGCTTCCAATGTTGAGAGAAATAAGCTCTTGCCAAACCGCCGTTTCAGATTACCTCAAAAGTATCTCCCCACGGCCATTCGCTTAACGCCTGCCATTCGATTGATGCTTACTCCTCGGTAGAGGCGGCAATTTCTCCGTCGGCGAGTCTAATGCGGAGTTCACGGGCAGCTGCTGCATCCTGCGCACGGCGGAGTACAAGTCCCGTCTGCCGATTGTAGACGATAGAATACCCTCTGTTGAGAATTTCTTGCGGGTTTGCCCCTTCAATGGTACGGGTCAGCAAGGCGAGCCGGTGCTTTGTGTCAGTCAGCCGCGCCTGCATTGTGTACAGCAGATTTTCTTTCGCATCGTCAAGGCGCATTAAAAGCGGCTGCTCGATACGGCGGAATTTCATTTCAAGCGACTCCGGTGTAAACCCTTTAATCGTAAGCCGTATTCTTTCCAAAGCGCTGCCGATACTGTGCAGCATATCGGATTGTATTTGAGTAATGGTATCGGTAATTTCATCCAAGACCGGTACGGCAAGTTCGGCGGCGGCAGACGGCGTAGGCGCGCGTACATCCGCTGCAAAGTCGGTAAGCGCCCAGTCGATTTCGTGCCCGACTGCGCTGATAACGGGGATTTCAGAAGCGGCTACAGCACGGACAACAGCCTCATCAGAGAAGGGCAACAGGTCTTCCAAGGAGCCGCCGCCTCTTCCGATAATGATAAGCTCTCCAAGCTTATACCGATTGGCGGTTTCCAGCTGACGAGCTAACACAGGAGCCGCCTCCGCCCCCTGCACGGGAGCGGGAAGCACGGTAACACTTACCGTGCGGTTCCTGCGCGAAAGCACAGTGAGTATATCGCGCAGGGCGGCGCCCGTTGGGCTGGTAATCACGGCGATACGGAGTGGAAAAAACGGCAATGGGCGCTTCCTGTCTCGGTCAAAAAGGCCTTCGCGCGCAAGTTTCTGCTTCCGCTCTTCCAGCATTTTCAGAATAGCGCCTTCTCCGGCAAGCTCCATCGTTTCGATGATTATCTGGTACGAACCACGCTGCTCATATACCGACAGCGAACCTGATACAATAACCTTGAGTCCGTCTTTCGGCTCAAAGCCGAGTGTCCATGTACGGCCTTTAAACATAACCGCTTGCAATGCGGCTTTTTCATCTTTTAGGGTAAAATAGAGGTGCCCGGTGCTTGAAGAGCGGCAGTTGGAAATCTCTCCCGCGATGCGGAGGGAGGTAAAATTTTGCTCAAAAAGCGATTTGATAATGCCAGTAATCTCTTGTATCGAATATACGTGATCCATACCGGCATCATATCATAATATTATAAAAAATCTACGCTGTAACAAACCTACTTAAACAACGAGCGGGGAACAACAATTTCCGGCATACCGGAAGCATACGGCCCGACTTGGTATTGACTAAAAACAATGCGGACGGAATTTTTTTCAAGCTTAAAGACCGCAAAATTTTCTTTTGTAGGTTCCGTGCCTCTGTTAATCCAATCTTCGTCGGAGCTAAAGGTCTTCTTTTGAACTTGAGCATTCAGCTGTTTACGTGCCTCAGTTGAAAGAGCTGCAAGCCAGTCTTTTTTTGCCGGTTGCAAAGCTTCTTCCAATGAAAGCAGCTTCTTTGTTTGCTTGCTGTAGGTTATCGGAATAAGGGTGGTGCTGCCATGTGCTGCGCCGCCGACATATTGATAGACAGTTAAGAGAAAACTGATATGCTTAGAATCTTCGTATACCGAGCTGCTGTCGATATTGAATTGAAAACCTTGCGGATAGGCGGGCGCTTCCGCAGAAAAGAATTCGCTGTTAAAGGCTTCAAGTGCCTTCTGAACAACATCGGAAACTTGGGCATTGAGAAGGGGTTCTTTTTCAAAAACGGGATAGTCGATGTCGGCCTCATAGCTGATTCCCGGCTTCTTGTTTTTATCTTTATCCTTCGCATAGACAGCAAACGCCAAGCAGCATAGCACCAAAATAAAACCGATTGTTGCACTTATACGTAAAGTGCGGTTAAAATTCTTCATATTATTCTCCTGTAAGGTTGTTAATCGTGTGTACCGTACTCATAGGGAGTCCTTACGGCTTTCTCTCCTTTTCATGCATATTGTACACATGATATCTAAAACATCCGTAAGATATAAAAGGTTACCGCATAACAAACCTCGCACCGTATATTTTCAAAAGAACCTTGACTTTTGCCACCTTCCACTATACCATATCCCCTATGCAGATAAAGAAGTCGCACAGATCATTCGTTTTTCTTACCGTTAACAGAAGGGCGTTTTCCCTCTTCAACGATAAAAGGATGAGGCGGGCAACTCATTATCTGTTAAAGACTTACCCCCCCCCCCCATTAAAATAACTCTTTATACTACAATAATTTATACATTTTTAACCTTTTTTCTTTTACCGCAAACCGTACCGGCTGCTTTGTATGCCTTCAGTACGGTTTTTGCATTTATACCGGTTTCCTGTTTTTCCATTCAATTACATCAACATACAAAAGGAGGTGTACTATGCGTACACAAAAAAAGGGAACACAAATAAAAAGAGCGGCTATTTTAAACCTCTTGTTATTTGTGTTTGTATACGCAGGCTGTAAGCAGCCGTCTGTTACGGTTAATTCATATCCGGTTAGCTTTAGCGCTATCGGGGGAACCGTTACCGCCAGTGTAGACGGAAAGGCAATTACAAACGGGGAATTCGTTGGAGCCGGAAAGACCGTAACCTTTACCGCTCATCCGCAAAGCGGTATGAAGGTTTCACGCTGGACGGGGATAGAAAATGCCGGTGATAAAGGTACGGTCAGTCTTACCGTGAAGGCAGGCGTTTCAGTAACCGCAGAATGCACGGCAATTATGCATACGGTTACATTTACGCAACCCGAACACGGAAATCTTACGGCAAGTATTGACGGAAAAGACTTTACGGGTGGAACTGTAGCGGAAGGCAAGACAGTGCTTTTTAAGGCGGAACCGGATAAGGGCTACACCGTTAAGCAATGGACGGGGGCGGGAAAAGAAGGCTGTACCGATACCACGGTTGGCTTAATAGTAGAAAAAGAGAGCGCCGTAAGCGTCGAGTTTATTGATATAGAAAGTCTTACGGAAAAATATACGGTGAGCTTTACAAAAATATCGGAGAACGGTACGCTGAGTGCCAAGCTAGACGGAGCAGACTTTAGCGGCGGCGCTGTGCAAAAAGGGAAAACTGTTGTTTTTACCGCAGCCCCTGCTGCCGGATACCGTGTAAAGAAATGGACGGGAACGGATAATCCTGCAAGTACTGATAAAACGGCTGTACTAACGGTAAAAGAAAATGCGGCTGTTTCTGTAGAGTTTGAAAGTGCTGTTATTCCGGTGCAGAAGTTTGAGATTACTCTTACCCCTCCTACAGCGAACGGCAGCGTCAGCGCAAAAGTAGACGGTAAGCCGCTTACCTTTACGGAAAACAAGGCGCAGGTAGAAAAAGGGAAAACAGTCGTCTTTACCGCTGTTCCTGCCGCCGGATACCGTGTAAAGAAATGGACGGGAACGGATAATCCTGCAAGTACGGATAAAACGGTTGTGCTTACGGTAAAAGAAAATGCGGCTGTTTCTGTAGAGTTTGAGTATGGAGTCGAGGTTATTCCGGTTCCAAAATTTAACGTTATCTTTGATACCCCGCAGAATGGCACATTAACAGCAAGCCTTGACGGCGCTCCGTTTACCGGCGGCGAGGTAGAAAAGGATAAAATTATTATCTTTACGGCAGAACCTGACCCGACCTACCGTGTAAGGAAATGGACAGGATGGGAAGATGCAGACACTCAACCAATTCGTACCCTCACCGTTACAAAAGCGGTACACGTGTTGGTCGAATTCATCAATGTGCCCGAGTACCGCATAACGTTTAGCCAACCGGAACACGGCAGTCTTACCGCAACGCTTGACGGGGCGTCCTTTGACGGTACGCAAAAAGTGGCGGAGGGCAAGCACATCGTTTTTACCGCCATTCCCGAAACGGGCTACCGGCTCTTAAAGTGGGAAAACGTCAATACCGACCCCGAACACGGCTATGTTAAAGTCCATACGGTAAAAGCAGACAAGACCGTTTCGGTAACCTTTGAAACCGACGATATACTTACCATTAGAAAAGATTGGCAAGGGTATTATGTCGAATCGTGTAAAACAACTGCCGAAGGGGTAATCGAAGTTCCCGCCTATGTACAATACATTGGATATGAGGCCTTTAAAGGCTGCGTAAAAGTTACCGAGGTAAAACTTCCTGCGGGGCTTACCAAAATCAAAAGCGCTGCTTTTTCCGGCTGCACGGGGCTAACGAGCATAAGCCTTCCTGCGGGCCTTACCGAAATCGGAAGCGATGCTTTTTCCGGCTGCACGGGGCTAACGAGCATAACCATTC
Source organism: Treponema sp. OMZ 855 (assembly GCF_024181145.1). Lineage (NCBI taxonomy): Bacteria > Pseudomonadati > Spirochaetota > Spirochaetia > Treponematales > Treponemataceae > Treponema > Treponema sp. OMZ 855. The sequence continues at coordinate 1,925,017 of NZ_CP051194.1, forward strand.
CTGCAGAGCTTACCGAAATCGGAACCGCTGCTTTTAGAGGCTGTACGGGACTGACGAGCATAAGTCTTCCTGCGGGGCTTACTCAGATCGGAAACGATGCTTTTCTCCGCTGCACGGGGTTGACGAGCATAAACCTTCCTGCGAGTGTTACCAAAATCGAAAGCGGGGCTTTTTCCAGCTGCACGGGGTTGACAAACATAACTCTTCCTGCGGGGCTTACCAAAATCGAAAGCAGTACTTTTAGAGGCTGCACGGGGCTGACGAGCATAACCCTTCCTGCGGGGCTTACCAAAATCGAAAGCAGTACTTTTAGAGGCTGCACGGGGCTGACGAGCATAACCCTTCCTGCGAGTGTTACCCAAATCGAACAAGATGCTTTTGGAGGCTGTACGGGACTGACGAGCATAAGCTTTCCTGCGGACCTTACCAAAATCGGAAGCGCTGCTTTTAGAGGCTGCACGGGATTGACGAGTGTAAGCCTTCCTGCGGGGCTTACCAAAATCGAATACAGTACTTTTAGAGGCTGCACGGGGCTGACAAGCATAACCCTTCCTGCGGGGCTTACCAAAATCGAAGAAGATGCTTTTAGAGACTGCACGGGACTGACGAGCATAACCCTTCCTGCGGACCTTACCAAAATCGGAAGCGCTGCTTTTTACGGCTGTACGGGGCTGACGAGCATAACCCTTCCTGCGGGGCTTACCAAAATCGAAGAAGATGCTTTTAGAGACTGCACGGGACTGACGAGCATAACCCTTCCTGCGGACCTTACCAAAATCGGAAGAGCTGCTTTTTCCGGCTGCACGGGGCTGACGAGCATAACCCTTCCTTCAGGGCTTACCAAAATCGGAAGCACTGCTTTTTACAATTGCAAAGGACTCAAAGACATCACTATCGAAGCGGTGAATATAACCGAGATAGAAAGCAATCCTTTTTACAATATCCATGCCGAAGCACGGTTTAAGGTTAAATCCGGCGGCAATGTAAAGCAGAAGCTGATTGACTACGGGATTGATGCAAGCAAGATTATTGAACAACCGTAGAAGAAATCCGTGCAGCATTTAAGCTGCACGGGTGGCAGGGGCTTGTCCCGAAAGGGGGCAAGCCCTTGCGGAACGAGAGCAAAGACATGAATACAAGACAAGACTTTGCGTATAAAACACATAAGAAGGAGATTAAGTATGCCGACAAACAATACTACCGCAAACGATAGCTTGGTAACTAAAATCGATTCGCTCAACGACTTTATTCAAACGGTAGAGGAACTCACTAAAGACTGCAAAAAAGCGCGTAAAGAGATATTTTACCGCGGACACGCTCAATATACCTATAAAAATGTTGCCTCCATTTTCCGTGATGGCAATTTACTGGATTATGAAGACAAACTGTTTAACGATACCGTGGTAGAAAATCATGCAGAGTTTATCAATGATCCGACAGCGTTGGAAAAGCTCGTAAAAATGCAGCATTTCGGTATGCCTACCCGCCTGCTGGACATATCAAGCAGCCCGTATGTCGGACTGTATTTTGCCTGTAATGCCCATGCTGATATTGACGGAGAAGTGGTTATCTTTGTCGTTCCGGAAGATGATATCGAATACTACAACAGCGATAAGGTTGCAATCCTAAGTAATTTGTGTAAATTAGGACCGAGAAAAAAAATAAATAGCGATGAGCTGCATCACCTTATACAAGAAGAGCGGATGAACTTCCCGGAAAATAATATAGAGTATGATCATTTAAGCACGGTTCTCTGCGTTAAGACGAAAAAAAATAATGACCGCATTATCAAACAAGAAGGAGCTTTCTGTCTTTTCGGCTTATCACTCTATGAGGCTCAGAAAAAAATAAATCAAAAATGGCTTTTACCGCAGCGCATCCTCATTGATAAAGAAGCAAAAAAAGGTATTTTAGATGAACTGCAAAAGAAAGGCGTTGACTGGAACACACTCTTTCCTGATGAAAAAAGAATATACGAAACACTTGGGAAATATATTGGTGAATTGATTGTAATTAGCTCAAAATGTTCAAGCACCAATAAACTAAAGGACGTTATGGTACAATTGATCGACGTTTTAAAACTTGTGATCATGCGAAGCCTCTGTATCGAATCTATTGATACAAATTTCGATACACGGCTGGATATACTACCGAATGTAAAGATTAAGCTACAAGATGATAAAAAGTTATTGCCTCTGCAAAATGATCTATTGCCTCTGCTTGATAAAGCCATAAAAGAGTTAGAGAACTTTAAAGCGAATGCCAACCTTTCCCATTATATTGAAAAGATAGAAACATATATACGGAAGCTTGAAGAAAATCCTTACATATCGTATAGCGAGGATAATAAAGCGGTAATTGATAATCTGAATCAATGTATTGCAGCTATAGATCCTTTTATAACAAGTCTTTCAAGTAAATACTCCGGCGAACTAAAAAAGATACTGGATACCATTTCCGAAAAACTTGGTGAACTGCAACCTAACAATAGTAGTAACTCTATTTTGCAAGACCTGCAAAACTGTAGTCTCGCTTTAAAAGAAACAAACAAGATTTTACACGAGCTGTTTAACGCTTTCTTGAAAGAATTGCCCAATCCGCTTGCAGAAGAATTAAAAAGCATCGGTGAGCTGTTAAAATGTTATACCTGCCGCGAATTAGCAGGTATGAAATTTGATCAGACCGCTGCGGCATTGCAAACAATAGGAAATCAGCTTATTGAACTCAGCAGTGAGATGAAAAATACAAAAGAGGTGTTTAGACACAATCTCAAAAAAATAAAGCAAAAGTATCAGTCTGAAATTGCGTTTAGATAGCCTGAGAATATCGAGAAACAACACTACTGTCAAAGCCTTACAAAAAGGTAAATTCGGTTTCTTCAATGTTTTCCCCATTCTGCCCTCCGGTGATCTTGTGCTCTGCTGGTATTTAAAGTAAACTACCGCCATGGCAGGAAATACATTCGGAACGATTTTTAGAGTTACTACCTTTGGCGAAAGCCACGGAGCCGCAATCGGCGTTGTCGTTGACGGGTGCCCCGCCGGTATTCCGCTGGAACTTGAAGATTTTACCGCTGCATTTAATACGGCACGACCTTCGGGTACGTTTGAAACCGCGCGGCGGGAACCGAATATACCCGAAATCCTTTCCGGCGTATTTGAAGGCAAAACCCTCGGAACGCCGATCGCGGTGCTTTTGCGCAATACCGATGCGCGTCCGCATGACTATGAAGCACTAAAAGACCTATACCGTCCCGGTCATGCGGATTTTGCCTACGAGGCAAAATACCGCCGCCGCGACTGGCGCGGCGGCGGACGCGCATCGGGGCGTGAAGCCGCTGCACGAATTGCTGCAGGCGTTATCGCAAAGAAAGTGCTGGCACACTATCCGGTACCGCATCCCGCACAGTATACGGCGTGCAAGGCTGACGGTAAACCGCTGGACGGCACATCCGCTTCCGGAGAAAACCGCCCGCAGCATGGCTCCATCCTCCCGATCACTATCCAAACCTCAGCAATAGAAATTGCAGGTATCCCCTGTAACCCAATCTCTGCAACGGATGAACTCCCTTCGGAAATAAATAGTAAACTCGCAGCTATTAAACAGGCAGGTGATTCCGCCGGAGCTATTGTACAATGTACGGTGCGGAATGTTCCTGCCGGCCTCGGCGAGCCGGTCTTTGATAAGCTTGAAGCGGAGCTCGCAAAGGCGGTGCTGTCCATCGGTAGCGTTAAGGGTATTGCATTCGGGGCTGGCTTTCAGCTGGCGCGTATGTCCGGTTCTGAAGCAAATGCTATCGATAAAAATCATCACGGCGGAATTGCCGGCGGCATCTCCGACGGAAAAGACATTGTGTTTCAGGCAGTCATAAAACCGGTGCCTTCAATTGCGCAAGAACAGATAATGGAAACCGCAAGCGGGGATTGCATAAGTCATGCTATTACGGGACGGCATGATGTCTGCCTCTATCGGCGGGTTATGCCCGTTATCGACGCGATGGTTGCCATTGTGCTTGCGGATATGATGCTTCGGCAAGGAGCAGCTCAAATCTTAAAAGTTTAATTAAATCGATATCGGATTGTAGCACTATTGAATTGTAGTGTCGTAGTAAATAATGAGAAAGATAAAATGGACGATACTGGGTTTGAACCAGTGACTTCTACCGTGTGAAGGTAGCACTCTACCGCTGAGTTAATCGTCCTTTACGAAACAACGGAGCGAATGTAGCATATTTTCGGGGTTTAGGCAAGCGTTTAAAATATTCCTGTTGCGGTTGCCCTTTCCTATCAATGTGCCCGTGTAATGCTCATTTCTTGTGAACTCTTGTAACGTATTTTGCATCTTGTTATAATATTTCAGTAATATATTTCACACGAAGGAGTTGCGAATGAAACCGCTATTACATATAGAAAATTTACATCTATCGGTGAATGAAAAGCCGATTTTGCATAATTTGAACTTGACCATCAACGCAGGCGAGGTACACGTGGTTATGGGGCCGAACGGCGCCGGAAAATCCACGCTTGCTGCAGCGATTGTCGGGAATCCCGTCTTTCAGGTGAATCAGGGTTCAATTTTCTTTAATGGAGAATTACTCAATGATCTGCCCGTTTTTGAGCGGGCGCGAAAAGGTATCTTTCTTTCTTTTCAAAATCCCGAAGAAATTCCGGGCTTAAAAGTAGAAGAATTTCTCCGCGCTGCAAAGGAAGCCGTCACCGGTAAAAAAATCCCGGCGCTCACCTTTCATAAAGAACTGATGCGTTTAATGCAAACGCTCAGCATCAATCCCGAGTACGCAGATCGCAGTTTGAATGTGGGCTTCTCCGGAGGCGAAAAAAAGAAGAACGAAATTCTTCAGCTTGCAGTCTTGCAGCCCAAGCTCGCTATTCTGGACGAAACGGATTCAGGGCTGGATATCGATGCCACCAGAATTGTATTTGAGGGCGTTGCAAAACTGAAAACGCCGGACATGGGTATTTTAATCATCACTCACCACAGCAAGGTGCTCGATTACTTAAAGCCCGATTATGTCCACGTGTTGATTAACGGATCACTGGTAAAGACTGGTGGCATCGAGCTGGTAGAGCATATTCAAAAGCACGGATACGCAGGGATGTAGGAGCGGCTATGAGTAATGATTTTAGAGATTCTCGCTCGCCCCTGTTCCAAACGCGAAAGCGCACCTTCATCTCCGATATTGAGCGGGGCATTTACGATATAAAGGATAAAATCGATTATCAGTATTCCACCGGTGTCGGTTTGAACGAAGACGTGGTGCGAAAGATTTCCGCCCGCAAGCTGGAACCCAAGTGGATGCTTGACCTCAGGCTGCAATCTTTGCAGTATTTTTTTGAACGGCCGATGCCGGACTGGGGCGCCGATATTTCCGACCTCAATATTCAAGAGATTATTCACTACATTGTTTCCGATGAAAAGCCGATGGCTACAGATTGGGATCAGGTGCCGGAAGAGATTAAACAGACCTTTGACCGGCTCGGTATTCCCAAAGCGGAGCAAACCTCGCTGGCGGGCGTCGGCGCGCAGTATGATTCCGAAGTGGTATATCACAGCTTACAGAAAAACCTTGCAGACCAAGGGGTTGTGTACCTCGATATGGAATCGGCGGTGCTGCGTTACGGTGATCTTGTCCGCGAGCATTTTATGAAGCTGATAAAGCCCAACGATCATAAGTTTGCCGCGCTGCACGGTGCGGTATGGTCGGGCGGCTCGTTTGTGTATGTACCCAAGGGCGTCAAGGTCGAACTCCCGCTGCAATCTTATTTCAGACTGAACGCGAACCAATCAGGGCAGTTTGAACACACGCTGATTATCGTCGATGAGGGCGCTTATCTGCACTTTATCGAAGGATGCAGCGCACCTAAGTACTATAAAAATGCGCTCCACGCAGGCGCCGTCGAGCTGTATGTCGGCAAAAAGGCGACCATGCGCTATTCCACGATCGAAAACTGGTCGCGGAACCTCTACAACCTGAATACCAAGCGGGCAATCGTAGAAGAAGACGGCGCTATCGAATGGGTGTCCGGCTCGTTCGGCTCGCGCGTAACAATGCTCTATCCTATGAGTATTTTGAAGGGAGACCGCTCTCGCTCCGAGTTTACCGGCGTTACCTTCGCTTCCGCGGGGCAGTGTCTCGACACCGGTACTAAAACCGTCCATATCGGAAAGAATACCGTGTCCGAAATGCACTCGCGCTCCATTGCGAAAAACGGCGGCGAGTCGAACTACCGCGGCTTGCTGGTTATCGGTAAGGATGCAACCGGCGCAAAGGCGCTCGCCGAATGCGAATCCCTGATGCTGGATAACGAGTCCCGCACCGACACCATCCCGATTATCGAAAACCATACCGATGACGCCGACATCGGACACGAAGCGAAGATCGGACGCATCAGCGATTCGATGATTCTATACCTCATGCAGCGCGGACTCGACGAAGCGACGGCTAAATCCTTGATTATCAAAGGCTTTGTCGAACCGATCTCCAAAGAGCTTCCGCTCGAATATGCCGTCGAGCTGAATAACCTTATTTCCATTGAGCTGGAGGGGACGATAGGCTGATGAGAAACGATAACTATTTTAAACGGCTCGATTATCATATACAGGATGTACCGGCGGCTCCTTTTTCCGGTATCTTTTTTCATACGGAATCTAAAACCGCGCAGTATCTGCCGATTGAAGACTTCCTCAAAACATGCAGTGCGGAGCAGGTGGCTAAAATATTCAACACCGAAAAGTCTCCGCGCGAAAAAAACTGCGGACTGGGGAAACGTTTTACCGATGAGGTGCAGACGAAGCGGAACAGCGGCTTTTACCTCAAAATTGAAGCTGATAACGCTGAATACGATAAGAACAGACCCGAAGCGATGCAGGACTTTTTCGTACGCTTCACCGTTGACGCGGCTCATTCCGTGTTGTTTGACCAGAGCTATATCGACATAGCAGATAACGCTGCGGCGCGGCTCATCCTCTACTTCGATACCGACGAAAAATCCCCCGCGCTGCAATCGTATCGGAACGGACTTATCAGTATCCGTGTCGGGAAACATGCCGCAGTCGAGATTATCAAAATTCAAAACTTTGCAGACACCGCGCTCAACTTTGAAACAGTGCGGATGGATGTCGGCGAAAGAGCACGGGTAACCGTTCACGACATACAGCTCGGTTCGCAAAAAAACGGCGTGTCTTATTCTTCCTATATGCAGGAAGATTGGGCGGAAGTGGACATCTTCCCGCTGTACTTTGTCGATAAAACGCGCCGGATGGATCTTGAACATAATCTGATTATCAACGGCAAGAGCACGCTGTCGGAGATAAAAGCCCGCGGCGCGCTGAAAAACGAGGCTCATAAGGTTTTCCGCGGCAATATTTTCTTGAATAAGGGATGCTCAGCTTCCGTCGCCCGCTTTGCGGATAACAGTATCATGCTTGATAAAAATGCCGCCGGTACGAGCATCCCGACCATCTTCTGCGATGAGGATGACGTTATCGGGGAGCATGCCGCGAGCTTTGCCGCCATCGATAAAGAAAAACTCTACTACTTAATGAGCCGCGGCTTCGACGAGCTCAGCGCAAAAAAACTGATTATCGACGCTGCATTCCGCCCCGTCTTTAACAGTATTCCTGATGAGGCAATAAGGAACCGGCTGAACGAGGAATTTGATGCACGTCTATCAACGCAGATTCAGGCGCAAGCGGATAAAACGGCTGCATCCGGTACCGTTCCGGAAAAAACGGGGGCAGCGAATATCGGGCAACCGCATCGGAAATAGGTAAAACGGTTGCTTTCCTTTTGCACGAAATTTTATAAACATAAAATTTCGCGCCTTATTTTTTAGAAAAAAGGTAAACGCATCAGGTGAATAGGTAAAAGTCGCAGAATAAGTGAGATTGGGCGACCATTTGAGACGCAACGCGGCGAAATTCTGGTTGAACAGGCTCACTTATGCTGCGGGGAATACAATAAAATATCTGATGCGTTTACCTTGGAGAGAGATTATGTATAAGCAATACTTCCCGTTGCTGCAAAATCGGAATATTCACTATTTGGATGCTGCCGCAACTGCGCAGCGTCCGCAGGCAGTGCTCGACGGCGTACAGGCGTACTACACCCGCAGCAACGGAAACGCAGGGCGCGGCTCCCATACCCTTGCGATGGAATCCTCCGCATTGATTGAAGCCGCCCGCACTACGGTAAGCGGTTTTATCGGCGCCGACGATTCCGGCGAGGTTATTTTTACCAAGAATGCAACCGAATCGCTCAATATCATTGCATACTGCTACGGATTGGAGCAGCTCCATGCCGGCGATGAAATAATCATTTCGATTGCCAACCATCACGCAAACCTTATTCCATGGCAGTTCGTTGCGCGGAAAACCGGCGCCGCGCTGCGGTATGTCTACCTTGACGAACACGGCAACTTCGATATGGCGGGTTTTAAAGCCCTGCTCGGCAGCCGCACCAAGATTGTAGCGGTAACCGCCGCCGTCAATACCACCGGCGTTGTCTTTCCGGTACAGGAGATCATCACGGAGACGCATAAGTACGGCGCCGTCGTCGTTATCGATGCGGCACAGTCCATCGCGCACTTTCCGCATGATGTTGCGGCATGGGATTGCGATTTCCTCGCGTTTTCGGGACACAAGCTCTATGCGGAGTTCGGCGCCGGAGTGCTGTATGCCAAGCGCACACTGATCGAAAAAATGCCGCCCTTCCTTTACGGCGGCAGCATGATTGATTATGTCGGTGAACAAACCAGCGAATTTAAAGCAGGCGGCGCAAAGTACGAAGGCGGTACCTTAGATGCCGCTGCGATTCATTCTTTACAGTTGAGTATCGACTTTTTGAAAAAACTCGGACTTGAGGAAGTACACCGCTATGCGGAAGGATTGCACCAGTCACTCGTAACCGCCTTAAAAAGCCTCGACTTTGTAGAAGCGTACTATACGGATGCGCAGCGGCGGGTACCCACCGTCGCCTTTAACGTCAAAGACGTCCATTCGCACGACACTGCGTATATTCTGGATGAGCAAGGCGTTATGGTCAGAAGCGGACACCACTGCACGCAGCCGCTAATGGACTACATGGGCATCAACTCCTGCTGCCGCGCAAGCCTCGGCATCTACAACACGCAGGAAGACATCGACGCCCTCGCCGCCGCCCTCAAAAAAGTGTACGATGTGTTTAAAATATAAGGGGAGCGAGTGTATCAAAATGAAAATAGCGCTTAAACCGTTTGTCGGACAGCATTGCGAAACAACTGCTACAGGAACGCTCTTAAAACAACTCGGAATTGAGTTAAGCGAACCGATGTTATTCGGACTTGGCGAGGGACTCGGGTTTATTATTTGGAATATGAAAACGATGGATTACCCCTTTATCGGCGGAAGAATAAAACCTGATCTGGTAACGGAAAATATCACACGGAATCTCGGTTTAAAACTGACGGTTTTGGAGACGGCCTCAAAGCCAAAAGCGTGGCAAACGGTAAAAGCGTTGTTAGACAGCGGAAAAGCAGTTGGACTCAAACTGGACTGCTATCACCTTGAGTATTTTTCTCATCCAATTCATTTTGCAGGTCATTATGTTGCTATGACCGGCTATGATGAAACTTCTGCCTTTTTAGTTGATACGGCACAGCAAGGGACAGCGGTTATAACCTCGCTTCAAAGTTTAGAACGTGCCCGAAGTGAAAAAGGACCGATGTCCTCAAAAAACCGCTCGTATATAATTGAGAAAGGGGAAAAGCCCGTTCCGCTGGAAAACGCTGTTGTACAAGCGATTCGGAATAATGCAACAACCTACCTCAACCCGCCGATTAAAAATTTAGCATACAAAGGTATTGAAAAGGCATCGGAAGTGCTTCTTCATTGGTATGATACGTCAAAAAACAGAAAAGATGAGTTTGGAACAACTGCGATGCTGATGGAACGGGCCGGCACTGGCGGAGCATTGTTTAGGAATCTCTACCGTGATTTTTTGCAAGAAGCGTATCTGTTTACCGGCAACAAGAATATCGGAAATGCGTATGATGCATTTGTCGAAATTGCACAGGACTGGTCGGAGATTATTTCACTGTTTGAAAAAACAGCCGAGACTGAGGACAGAAGGTATATCGAAACAGCTTCGGAAAAGCTGAAAATGATTTCGACCAAAGAGTACGGTGCAATGCAGCTGCTTGTGAATATATAGGGTATTTCGCTACGAAATGGATGAACTGACTCTTTTTTTCGGCGGAGATATTTGCGGAACACTCGGCGTCGATATTGCAGTACGAGTGATACCGGTGCTGATTAAAGCTGAAAAACTTGATTTTATCATCGTAAACGGAGAAAATGCGGCGAAAGGCTCCGGCATAGAATTGGAACAAGCCGAGCGGTTATTTGCTGCCGGAGTTGATGTTATTACCGGCGGGAATCACAGTATGGAGCGGTTTGACTTGCGAGCCGATTTCGGACAGGAACCGCGGATACTGCGCCCTGCAAATTACCCGCTTGCGCCGGGCAGCGGCATCATCACCGTGCGTAAACCGCAGGGGACATTGACGGTACTGAATATGCAAGGAAGGGAAAATATGCGCCCGATCGATTGCCCTTTCCAAACGGCTGACCGTTTATTAACGGAACTGGCTGACGGAATAGTTATGGTGGATTTCCATGCGGAATCGGTACAGGAAAAAGAAGCCCTCGCTTATTATCTTGACGGGCGTGTTTCCTGTGTGTTCGGTTCTCATACTCATACGCAAACCGCCGATGAACGTATCCTCGCAGGCGGCACCGGCTACATTACCGATGCAGGCATGATAGGGGCATTCCATTCGATCATCGGCAGCTCTATTGAAGCTGCTGTAGCTCGAAGCCTCACACTTACCCCGCAGACATTTGACATACCGGAAACCGGAGAAGCACTATTCTGCGGTATTATTGCAAGGGTATCATTGGAAACAAAAAAAACGCTTTCGTTAAAACGGGTATATAAGGCAGGTATCTAAAGACCGGCGTTCCGTAAGATGAAACCGCTCGACCGGTCGGTATTTCCTAAAATATGTTCTTATTGATGCGGAGAGAAAAACACCCCGACTTTGCATCGGGGTATGGTGATTACCTGCTTGTTAGAGCAATGCGAGTATCTTGGCTTTATCAATAAATCCGAGAGAGCGTTTAACTTCTTTTCCGTTTTTGAAAAGGATGAGCGTCGGAATACTGGTAACGCCGAATCTTACAGCAAGATCTTGCTGTTCGTCTACATTGACCTTCGCGAGAACGGCTTTTCCGTTAACTTCCTTTTCCGCTTCTTCAAAAACGGGACCAAGCATCTTACAAGGCCCGCACCACGGCGCCCAAAAATCTACCAATGCCGTTTCAGCATCATTGATTGTCTTATCAAAATTTTCCTGATTTAAATGTAGTACAGCCATACCAATTTCCTCCATAAAATATGAACTGAGCTATTTACCGGTTAACCGGTATTTATCAGTTCAGACATTGTTAAGATACAAAAAAAGAAGGCTATCGAATAGAGGATATGCATTCTTTTCTTATACTTATACAGAATGCAGCACAAGCCATAAGATATAATATTCCGTATAAAGTCTTAGTGCCCCTTTATTTTTTACTTTTGCCAAACCGGGCGTACTGACAATTGCATCCGCCAGATTACGAATACGATCGGAAGTTAATTTTAAAAAAGACTGCGTCCTATGCGCTATCTTCACTTGATCTCTGATAAAAGAGTTCACATCCTCGGTATTTTGCTTTCTAATTACCGGATCGATAATCGTATTCCACAGATCGAGCTGTTCAATAATGCAATCCTGTAGACTTTTATTTTCAGGAATAAATTCAGCCTGCAGTTCGCTCGCAATTTCCCGCGGCGAAACTTTTTTATTCGTGGTTCCCGGTTGCTGCGGTAAAGATCCTGACTTAGAATTTCCCGACCGAGCAGCGTGACGAGACTTCTTGGGGCGCATAAAAAAAGCGATGATAGAAGATAAAATAGGAATCGTATACCAGAAAGGCAAGAGAATTTTTGCATCGGTTAAAAGTTCTTGCCTGTTCATCATAAATAAGTCGGTATAGGACAATAACCGGTCACGGGAAAATATTCTCCGAATTTCTGCAGCCTGATGTTCCGTAATACGTTTGTCAGCTGAAAGCATAGGAATAAACGAGGCGCCTAGTAATGCATACAATACCGGTACGTATTCCGCACATAAGGTCTTTAATAACTGATTAAATGCCGAATCGGTGTGCATCGCATCGGATTGTTCAAACCGTATCAGTTGTTGATACCATTTCTTTAAGCAAACATCCCGTAATTTTTTCCGGTTATCGTTCACCAGTGAGATAATCAATGGCACCGTTTTATCCAACATGATGTAATACCGCTCGCCATCAGGAGTTTTGAAGCTAAGAAGGTCGGGTAAATTAGTATCGCCGTCAGCAGCAGTTTTTTCCTGTATATATTCTTCAAGATCCTCTTGACTATATTGCCCGAGCAGCGGTACCCCGCGGGAATCTTTAAAATTAACAATGGCAGCCTTATTAAAATAATATGGAGGCTTTTGAAGTGCCAAATCAAGATTCTTTAGTGCAGTTTCCCGTTGAAGCGACTGCTGCGTCTTATTCCGGTAATAGTTATTCAGGTATTCAATAATAAAGATAGCCTGCAAAATGGTGATTTCATCGCTCATTTTTTCGGTTTTCTTCGAAAATTCCTGTTTTACAACCGAGCAAAGATAGCTCCAATACAAATATACATCGCCTGATTTTTTCAACGTATACATGGCTTCGGAAGAATGGGCTTGAATCGTAAGAATAAACTTTCTAATGGAATATTCTTTTCCGGGGTTTGCTGTTATCAACTTCTTTTGAATAAAATCCCGTAATTCATCCTTCTGAAAAAAGAAGCGTAATTTTGCAATCGCAAGATCAAGCATCTGATCGGTAGAAAAATTCCCCGGGAAGATAAGCGGAGGTGTGTCATCCGGAAACATAAGTTGATACAGAAAGGTATTGCTTTCAGCTTCCGGCTGCAGTTCGGTAAAATCGGTATTAATCCTGATATAACGAAGAAACCGTTTGGAAAAATTCTGCGGTATCGCGCTGGCAAGCGGGAAAGGCAATTCCGGCTTTTCCCGAATCGTCTCGTATTGACGGGTTACCTTATCGAGGAAATAGAACGGAACAAAGACAACTTTACCCTTCCGTTTATCGTCAATAAGCTCTACTTTCCCTTCCGATTCAAGAGCTTCCAGCTCCGTTACCAATCTTGCTTCCGATATATCAATGAAAGAAGCAAGATCCGGCTTTTCAGCTATATTTCTTTGAGCATACTTTCGTAAATAATCGGTTAATTCGCTAATCCCCACAAATGGACTATTAAAACGCAAAGCATAAGTGCGCAAAATATCCGGGAGTCTTACACTAACAGCCATTTGTTTTTTATTATCGCATACTTTTTCTAATTGAACAAGAGGAAAGCTTAAAGTTTGTGGATACCCATAAACCGGCAAGTCTATCGGTTTATCTTATAAGGAAGTAATTCCCCCCTTAATTCAATTTTAAGTGCAGAATAATGGTTCTGCCTCCATCGTCACATACTTTCATCGCGATACGGGTATACAGCTTTAATTTATGCTTTAACAGCTTCCGCGCGGTAGTATAAAAGGAACGCTGTTCTATGAGTTCCATGCCGCATTTTTGCGCAAAGGCAGAACCGTCATCTACATAAAAATACATCTGCGCCGAAGTGTTACCTGTTTTTTGTACATACTTATTGGCATACTTTATACCGATTGCATTTGTCGCATCAAAAATTACTTCCCCCTTCGGGAAGCGATCCTTAATCGCGGATAAAAAAGCCAGCACTTTTTCTTCGCGGAAATACTGAAAGACGCCGGATACAATCAGCAAGGACGGGATAGAAGTGTCAATACCATCCGTCCACTCCAGCTTAAAAATATCCGCATCGATCAGCGTTTCGTTTTCTCTCGTATTCAAAATATTTTTACGCAACGCTATCACTTCGGGTAAGTCAATTTCGTAAAACGGAGCTTTGATTTCAGGTAATCTAAACGCGGCAGTTTCCAATCCGGCTCCAAGATTAATGATATTACATTTTTCATGCTTGGCATAAAAATTTTTTATCATCTCGTCAAAATTATAATAGCGAGCGACCGAAGCCAGCATCGTATATTGAGACGATGATTTCCAAATCCGCTCAAATGTTCCCGCCGGAATTTTTGATTCCAACGACAAAGCCGTTTCATCATAAAAATATTCAGGAAAATGTTTAGACGCATAGATCCGCGCAGCCATCGGTATCAGCATCGTATCGGCCACGCCGTTAAATTCATTCATAATTACCTCCGCTCAGACTCTGACAGGAAATGCTGAAAAATCTAAGATCTCTGTTTTTTAACACTCTAAATGCTCCATTCCTGTTTATTACATATACAAATTCAATTGAGATTTTAAGTCAAGAGGGGGCAACATTTTTATCCGGTAAGGCTGGTATGCATCCTTGAACTTGCATAATTGCCTGAACCGCTTTATAGTATATCATAGCATGAAAAAATATATTTTATCGTTTGATCAGGGAACAACGAGTTCCCGTGCTATTTTATTTGATAAAGCCGGTACGATTATCGCTACTGCACAACAAGAGTTTACTCAGATTTTTCCTAAGTCCGGATGGGTGGAACACGATGCCATGGAAATTTGGGGAACTCAGAGCGGTGTTGCCCGGCAAGTATTGGAAGAAACCGGAACGCGCCCCGATGAGGTTGCGGCAATCGGCATTACCAATCAACGCGAAACCACCGTCGTGTGGGATAAGAATACCGGAAAGCCCGTATACAATGCGATTGTGTGGCAGTGCCGCCGTACCGCTTCAATCTGCGACGAACTCAAAGCAAAGGGATGGACGGATACGATACGGAAAAAGACAGGGCTAATTGTCGACGCCTATTTTTCCGGCACGAAAATAAAATGGATACTTGATAATGTAGCGGGAGCACGCGAGCGGGCGGAACGGGGAGAACTGTTATTCGGGAATATCGACACGTGGCTCATCTGGAATTTAACCCGCAGCAAGGTACACGTTACCGACTACAGCAACGCATCCCGCACCATGCTGTTCAATATCAACACCCTGCAATGGGATGATGAAATTCTGACGGAACTGAATATTCCGCGTTCAATGCTGCCGGAGGTAAAACCGTCAAGCTGCGTGTATGGCAAAACCGATGAACGCACCTTCGGCGGCGCCGACATCCCCATTGCAGGAGCCGCGGGAGATCAGCAGGCGGCGCTGTTCGGACAAGCATGCTTCGAAGCAGGCATGGCGAAGAACACTTACGGCACCGGGTGCTTTATGCTGATGAACACCGGCACTGCGCCGATTATCTCGCAGAACGGGTTGTTAACGACCATTGCGTGGGGCATCGAAGACACGGTAACTTACGCGCTTGAAGGAAGTATCTTCGTAGCGGGAGCAGCCGTGCAATGGCTGCGGGATCAGTTAAGACTGGTGTACGACGCCGCCGAAACGGAGTATTACGCAGAGCGGGTAGAAGATACCAACGGCGTATACGTTGTGCCCGCCTTTACCGGTCTCGGCGCTCCGTATTGGGATATGTATGCGCGGGGTGCGATTGTGGGCTTAAGCCGCGGCGCTAAGCGTGAACACATTGTCCGCGCCACCCTTGAGTCGATTGCCTACGGGACACGGGATGTCCTTTCCGCAATGGAAAAAGATTCCGGCATTATGCTCAAGGCGCTGAAAGTAGACGGAGGCGCGGCGGTCAATAATTTTTTGATGCAGTTCCAAGCCGATATTTTGAACGTACCGGTGCACCGTCCGCAGGTGCTGGAAACAACCGCACTCGGCGCTGCGTACTTGGCGGGACTGGCAGTCGGCTTCTGGAAAGATATGGAAGAAATTAAACGCAACTGGGCAGTAGGCCGCGCATTCACCGTTCAAATGGACGAAGCGGCGCGGACACAGCGCTATGCCGGTTGGCAAAAGGCGATAAGACGTGCCATGAACTGGGAAAACTAACTCATGTATGATGTGATTATAATCGGCGGGGGTGTTGTCGGGTGTGCTATTGCACGCGAGTTGTCGCAGTACCGGCTGAGCATTGCTCTGCTCGAAAAACATTCGGAAGTTTGCGAAGGTTCCTCCAAGGCAAACAGCGCTATTGTGCACGGAGGCTTTGACGCAAAACCGGGCACATTAAAAGCCCGCCTCAATGTACGCGGAAATGAATTGATCCGCCGCCTTGCGCCGCAGCTGCAATTTCATTTTAAGCAGATAGGTTCGTTAGTTGTTGCTTTCTCCGATGAAGATATGGAGGAAGTTAAAAAGCTCTATGAACGGGGCATTGCAAACGGTGTGCCGGAGCTTGAGATCTGGGATAGGGAAAAGACTTTAGCGGAAGAGCCGAACCTTTCGCCCGAGACGAAGGGAGCACTATTTTGCGGGACTGCCGGTATCGTGTGTCCCTTTGGGATGACGTATGCCTTTATCGAAAATGCGGTAGAAAACGGCGTTGAGCTGATATGCAATGCCGAGGTAACCGGCATACAAAAAATAGATGAGGATATTCAACATGCGCCAACACAGGATACCGCCGTTCACGCTGTAACTGCACAAACGTTGGTGCAAGAACATACTTTTTCCGTAACGACATCGCAGGGAGTTTTTACCGCGCGGTATGTTATCAATGCCGCAGGACTCTACGCGGATAAGATTGCCGCGATGATCGGCGATTGCGATTACACTATCAATCCCCGCAAAGGTGAGTACCGTGTGTTGGATAAGGTATGCGGCGATCTGGTGCATCACGTTATCTTTCAGGCGCCGACCAAAATGGGCAAGGGTGTTCTGGTAACTCCCACCTATGATAACAACCTTTTGGCAGGACCGACGGCACAGGACGTTGACGACCGCGAGGATACTTCGACAACGCTTGCCGGTCTGAACAAGATTGACAGTTCCGCAAAAAAATCGGTACCGGCGCTCGACTTCCGAAAAACCATACGCACCTTTACCGGTGTGCGCGCCCGTCCAAGTACCGGCGACTTTATGATCTATGCTTCAAAGCATGCAAAGGGATTTATTCACGCCGGAGGTATCGAATCTCCCGGATTGAGCTCGGCGCCGGCAATTGCCGAATACGTTGTGGAGCTTTTGCAATATGCAGGAGCGGAGCTGATAAAAAAGCCGCAGGTTGTTACTGCACGGAAAGGTATCAGTCAGTTTTCCGCCCTTTCCAACGAAGAGCGGGCAGCCCTGATTGCGGAAAATCCGCTCTACGGACGGATCATCTGCCGCTGCGAAACGGTAACGGAGGCGGAAATCATCGAAGCAATCCGCCGTCCTGCCGGAGCGCGTACCGTTGACGGTGTTAAGCGGCGGGTACGTCCCGGAACCGGACGCTGTCAAGGAGGCTTTTGTACGCCGCGCGTTTTGGAAATCCTCAGCAGGGAATTACAGCTGCCGATGGAAAACATCGCCAAATCGGACAAGGGTACGGAGATCGTATTGGGAAGGTTAAAGAACACCGCAGAGAGTGAAATCCGCAGCGGTAATTCCTCAAAATCTTAAATGGAAAAAGAGCATGATGAAATATGATGTTGTAGTGATCGGGGGCGGCCCCGCAGGTTTGGCAGCAGCCCTCGCCGCGCGGGAAACCGGCGTAAAAAAAATTTTGATTATCGAACGCGACCGCGAATTGGGCGGCATCCTCAATCAATGTATCCACGCCGGCTTCGGCTTGCATGAATTTAAAGAAGAACTGACCGGGCCGGAATATGCGCAGCGCTTTATTATGCAGACTGCACAAACGGATATTCAGGTAATGCTGAATACAATGGTACTCGATATTTCGCCGGAGCGGCTTATCACTGCGGCAGGGATGGACGGGCTTAAAACCATACAGGCCGGAGCCGTTGTGCTTGCGATGGGTTGCCGCGAACGCACTGCGGGCGCGATTGCCGTAAAAGGGTACCGTCCGGCGGGTGTATATACTGCGGGCATGGCACAGCGGATGATGAACATGGAAGGCTGCCGCATGGGGCGCGAGGTTGTCATTTACGGCTCCGGCGACATCGGATTGATTATGGCGCGGCGCATGACACTCGAAGGTGCAAAGGTAAAAGCCGTCGTAGAGATTATGCCTTTTTCGAGCGGACTCAACCGGAATATCGCCCAATGTTTGGAGGATTACGGTATACCGCTTTTGTTAAGCCATAATATCAGCTTTATCCACGGAAAGAACCGGTTGGCAGGCGTTACCGTTTCGCAAATCGATTCGCATTTTAACGAAATTGAAGGCACACAAACATATTATCCCTGCGACACACTCCTCCTTTCGGTAGGTCTGATCCCTGAAAACGAACTTTCGGTAAAAGCCGGTGTCACACTCGACCCGATTACCAACGGACCGATGGTTGACAGCGCGATGCAAACAGAGATACCGGGAATATTCGCCTGCGGTAATGTGCTGCATGTACACGACATCGTCGATTTTGTAACACGGGAAAGCAGAATCGCCGGTAAACACGCAGGACTGTACGCGCTCGGCGCGCTGACCGATTCGGCTTCCGTTCCCTGTACGCTCGGCAAAGGTATCCGCTATGTGATGCCGCGCAAGGTGTTGACGCACATGCCCGACGGGGTGAACCTGTCCATGCGGGTGGATGCCATCTACCAAAACTCAATCGTATCGGTAAAATCGGGCAACACGGTGCTTGCAACAAAACGGATTACCCGCATGATTCCCTCCGAAATGATCAACATACCGTTGAGCACCGAAAAAATACGTTCCTTGACGGAACCAATCACCGCAGAAGTTACGGTGCAGTAATGGGGTGTTAGCCGGACGCGGCGTGCACAGAAATCAGGATATCAGTATTGATGATAGTATGATAACTGTTAATGCATACAGTTATACAATAATCACGGTACATAAGAAAAAAGCTCTATGACAATACAAGCATTTGAGAATAAATATTGGTACATGAGTGAACTCAAAGCATTAGCAAAATCGCTTGAAATTCCTTTTGATTCAAAAATACGAAAGGATCAGCTTGAAGAGATGATTATTCAGTTTTTGGAAACCGGAACGGTGAATAAAAAGAATTGTTATCGGAGTAAAAGCCGGAATAGAGACATATTGAATAGTCATACTTATGTTGAAAATTTTAGCAACAAAAAAGAAACATGGGAATTCATACATAGTGAAATGGATAAACGAGTTCGAGGATTAAAACCGAAATCAGGGGCAAAATATTGGCTTAATCGATGGATTGAAGTCAAACTTTCTCATGGTGAAAAAATAACGTATAATGATGTCATTTGTGAATACATTCGGTTAAACAAAACGGAAGGAAAGCTTCCTCAAATTCCATCCTGTAAATTTAATAACTTCATCAGTGATTATCTGGCAAATGAAAAAAATGCAACAAGAGAAGATGCTTTAGAGGCATGGAATAAGCTAAAAGATATGAAAGTCAAAAAAGATTATATAACGTGGAAAAAAATCAACACCCCTGACGCAGAGATAAATATATAGAGAAACTTTAATCTTCCCTCTGCCCTTGCAAAAAAATATCCCGCTGCAGGTAAAGCGTGGGCATGGCAATGGGTGTTTCCTCAAGTACACCGATTCGCCTTTATCCCATTTAGCGAAGATAGGCCTAATCTGGTTGTTGATGATGTGTTCCGGTGTTTATTATGGAAGAAAAATTTAATTTCTTATCTTGTAACAGTTTAGCTTACAGATGGGGCGTTCGTATGATATTATGAGGAAGGGCCGAAAAGATGTTAGATTGACCTGCCTAGAGGCAAGCGAGCACAGAATCAATCGAAACAGGCATTCGACTGAGAAATAGAACTCGCAATGGAAAAAGACATTGCGAAAGGAAGGTTGACATGAAACAGAGGAAAGTAGTTTCAATAATTGGCGCATTAGTTTTAATAATTAGTGCAGTACTTGTGATAACAGGATGTCAAAATCCCGCTGGTTCAGGCAATTCAAGCAATCCGAATACTATAGTAATAAAATTTGACAAAACAAAGATAAAGTGTTTTGATGGCAGTAATAATGCAGAGATACCAAGTGATATGATGGTTGCTGAAGGTGCTGTGGTGTGGTTTACTGCAATAAATATTCCCACTGGGAAGATCGTTGATAAATGGATGATTGGTAAGAAAATAGAAAATGCCACATCTTCCGGTATATGGTATAAGATTTCAAAAAATGATGCAGAAGGAAATACCATCAATGTAAGTTATACTCTGAAAATCCCAGCAAAGTTAAAAATAGTTTTTGATGATACAAAAGTTATATGTAAAAAGGATGATAGCGAGATAGAAAAAAACTCTGAAGTTCTTGAACAGGACGGGTTGGAGTTCACTCCTAAAAATATTCCCTCTGATAAAGTTGCTGTATGGAAAATAAAAAATATTGAGCAATTATATGAATTTAATTATTTGTGGTATAATGTTAAAGTTTCCGATGCAAATAATTTAAATGAAATTAAATTAGATTATTCTGAGAAGGATAAAAAAGAAATAACGATTCAATTTAATGCAAGTAAAGTGAAATGTACTAATCAAACAACTAATATAAGTGTAACATCTGGTAGTAAAATTTTAGAAGGAGTAGAACTGAAAGTTGAAACAGTTGATGGTAGTGCAGTTGAATGGGAAATTGGCTCATCTGCCTATTTCGGATTAAAAAAAGAGATACTGTACACTGTATATGAAGGGGATGCAGAAGACGACACCATAGTGGTTGGATTTTAATATTTAAAAATAAAAATCTAACACCCGCTCAACCTCATTTGTTTTGGCACGAAAGTTGCTTTGGCGGTCGCTGCTGTTGCAGCTCCCTTTTTTATGCAACTTTTGCGCCAACTTTGCCGCCGCTTTACGCGCCGGCAAAGCCACAAATGCAGGTTAAGCGAATGTTAGCTGAATACTTTCGAGGTAGAGGATAAATTATGAAAAAAGAAGAAATTGAGAAATACGAGAAACTAATGAAAAATAGACCTCATATAGTAATTCTTGGAGCTGGTGCATCAGTAGCCACAATTCCAAATGGTGATTTAAACAACAATAAAATCAGTGTTATGAATGGATTTCTAAAGAAGCTTTGCCTCGAAAAATTAATAAAAGGAGTAGATTTAAAGACAAAATCAGACAATATTGAAGATATATATACTGAATTATATGATAGACCTGAATTGAGTGATGTCAAGTTAGAAGTTGAAAGCACAATATATGAATACTTTAGTAATTTAAAAATACCGAATGAGCCGACTATATATGATTTATTATTACTTTCACTTAGATCGAAAGATTTAGTTGCAACATTTAATTGGGATCCATTACTTTTGCAAGCATACCAAAGAGCATTACGATTCACGGATAATCTACCTGAACTATCATTCTTACATGGCAATGTTGCAGTTGGTTTATGTGAAGAGCATAAGCGTGGTGGATTAATTACAAATTTATGTAGTGTATGTGGTCAGCCATTGAAACCAATAAAATTACTTTATCCTATCAAGCAAAAAAATTATAATAGTGATTTGTATACTCGTGATTCTTGGAATGTATTAAAACATTATTTAAGGAAAGCGTATATTGTTACGATATTTGGATACAGTGCCCCACTATCAGACATTGAAGCAATAGGAATGCTTAAAGAAGCATGGGGAAATAGTGAAGAAAGAAATTTGGAACAAATAGAAATAATAGATATCAAAAAAGAAGATGAACTTAGAAAAACATGGCAGCCATTTATACATACTCATCATTATCAAACAACCGATACGTTCTATAACTCATTATTAAGTAATTTCCCAAGGCGGACATGTGAATGTGTTTTTGATAATCTTATGAATTGTATGTGGTTAAATCCAGATGGTGCTATCAGACAAAATATGACATGGGATGATATTCATAATTATTATGATAAATTGTTTATTGATGAAAGGCAGAATTCGAATCATACCCTTAATAGTTTTTGGACAGTTAAGTAGCCATCAGCTAACATCTGCTTCAACCTGACATTTGTTTTGGCACGGAAGTTGCTTGGACGGTCGCCTACGGCTCCCTTTTTTTATGCAACTTTCGTGCCAACTTTGCCGCCGCTAAGCGCGTCGGCAAAGGTACAAATGCAGGTTAAGCGAATGTTACTGTGATACTGCTATGCAGTGAACCGCCGAGAGAGACATGACTATTATGGGAGAAAGTGAGGTAACCTCCTCTTGAAAAGAGAAAACAAAGAAGCTATAGAAAAACATCCAAAAATTTGCTATATTAAAGAAATGAGAAGTACGATTACAGATGTAAAGCCTTTTCTGAAATGGGCAGGTGGAAAAAGTCAGCTGCTTTCCGAAATAGGGAATTTTTATCCTCAAAAGATTGAAAAATATTGTGAACCTTTTGTTGGTGGCGGGGCAGTTTTATTTGATGTACTTTTAAAATTTCGCCCAAAAGAAATTTTAATAAATGACATAAATCCTGAACTGACAAACTGTTATCATCAAATAAAAAATGCTCCAGAGGACTTAATTAATTTGCTTTCAAATTGGCAAAACCAATATCAGAAACAGACTCAAGAAGAAAGAAAAACAACTTATTTTAAAAAACGAGAAAGATTTAACGATTTAATAAAAGCTAAAGAAAATTCCTTAGAAAAAGCCGCTTTGATGATTTACTTAAACAAAACCTGTTTTAACGGACTTTACAGAGTAAATTCGAAAGGTTTATTCAATGTCCCGAGCGGCGTTTATAAAAATCCGGCAATCTGCAATGAAGATAATTTGATTGCCATAAGCGACGTTCTTCAGAATATAGAAATAAGAACCGGCGACTACAAGCAAACTAAAAATTTTATTGATTCAAATACCTTTGTTTACATTGATCCTCCCTATCGTCCGCTCACAGAATCTTCATTTTTTACAGCATATTCAGAAAAAAAATTCGGTGATAAAGAACAGATTGAACTTGGAAACTTTGTAAACGAAATTCATGCGAAAGGTGCAAAAATTTTGATTAGTAATTCAGATCCCAAAAATGTAAATTCTCAAGATAATTTTTTTGACGATTTATATAGACCGTATCAGATTCATAGAGTAAATGCTTCACGCATGATAAACAGCAAGGCAAGCGAACGTGGTAAAATTACGGAATTAATAGTTGCTTGCTTATAATTTTTTATTTGGAGGTACTATAAAAAATGCCATACGGAAAAGATGATTATGCAAAATGCCCTAATTGTGAAAAAATAGCGATAGGTAAAGCTCAGATTGAAGAACTTTTTGGTTATCGGAATATGGGGAATGGTAAAATCATACCTCAATCCTACTGTAGAGATTGTCGTTTTCCTATAAACAATGAGAATGAAACTTCAAATGAAGCGTAATTTTAATCTATGGTTTCGTACTTTTAGGGAAAGTATTGCAACTTATTCATATTACATAGACTTTGAAAAAGTTTTCGTAAATGTGGATTCTATAAAAATTGAACTTAGTATTTTAAATTCTCTTATCGGTTCCAAAAATATAAAATCAGATTTCGAAGCAATTCTTACAAAATATCCTGAAACTTTAAAATGTATTCCGATTTTGCTTGCTGTAAGAACTTCAAAAATTCCTGTAATAGACATAAACGGAAGTTTTTCATTCAATTTTGTAAAAGCAAATTACACAGCAAAAGAATATGTAAATTTTATGGAAAAATCAGGATTGTTTGACTTGCTTGCCAACCATTTAATAAGCAATCTGTTTGATTATGTTACAGGTGTTGAAATTGGGCTAGATTCAAATGGCCGCAAAAATCGTGGCGGTCATTTGATGGAAGACTTGATTGAAAGTTACATTCAAAGAGCAGGTTTTATTAAAGATAAAAATTACTTCAAAGAAATGTACATCCATGAAATTACAGAAAAGTGGAATACTGATTTATCTGCAATTTCAAATCAAGGAAAAATGGAAAAACGCTTTGATTATGTTGTAAAGACTAACAAGCAAATTTATGTAATCGAAACAAACTTTTATGGTTCAGGAGGTTCGAAACTTAATGAAACTTCAAGAAGCTATAAGACACTCGCCCATGAAGTTGCAACAATTAAAGGCGTAACTTTTGTTTGGTTCACAGATGGTTCAGGCTGGAAAAGTGCCCGCCATAATTTAGAAGAAACATTTGATGTATTAGATACAATTTACAACATTGCCGATATCGAAAATGGTGTAATGAAAGAAATTTTCAAATAAATGCTTCAATCATATTTTAAATCAGAAAATCATGATTTCACATTGGTACAAGCCGATTGTACAGAAATATTGCCTCAATTCGATTTTAAATTTGATATGATTTTTGCAGATCCGCCTTATTTTTTAAGTAATGATGGCGTTTCTGTTAAATCTGGAAAACAAGTTTCTGTAAACAAAGGTATCTGGGACAAATCAAAAGGATTTGAAGCAGATAACGAATTCAACAAAAAATGGCTTTCCTTGTGCAGAGAAAAATTATCAGATTCTGGAACAATTTGGGTTTCAGGAACATTTCACAACATTTTTTCAATCGCTCAGTCTATGAAAGAAATCGGCTATAAAATTCTAAACTGTATAACTTGGCAAAAAACAAATCCGCCACCCAATTTGAGTTGTCGTTATTTTACACATTCTACAGAATTTATTTTATGGGCAAGGAAATCTGAGAAATCAAAACATTACTTCAATTACGAACTTATGAAAGAAATCAATGGCGGAACACAAATGAGGGATATTTGGACTTTACCGGCAATCGCAAGATGGGAAAAAGCATTTGGCAAACATCCAACTCAAAAACCTTTACCTTTACTTGCAAGAATAATTCTTGCTTCCACAAAAGAAAATGCATGGATTCTAGACCCTTTTACGGGAAGTTCAACAACTGGAATCGCTGCCAATCTTTTAGAAAGAAATTTTTTAGGAATAGATAAAGACATAGGCTTTCTTGATTTGTCTGTTAAAAGAAGAAAAGAAATAGAGGATATAAAAATAAAATCTCAATATAGAGAAAAAATTTTGAAGTATTCAGATCGGAAAATAAATGATATTATTCAAATACGAGAAACGAAAATCTATTACGGTATTGATTTACTGATAGAATAATAACACAATAACACCTGCTTCAACCTGACATTGCAGACAAACCGCAAATACAGATTAAACGAGAAGTTATATGTAGACGCCCACACTGGGGCGATTGGGTAAAAGAAAAGAATGAAGAAAGTTGAAATTAGTATCATAATATTTCTATTAGTACAATTTACAGCATCTCAACTAATATGGATTGATAAAGAAAAAATATTATTTCCGCTAATGATATGCATCTTTGTATTATACATAAATGCAAAATGGAAAAACATAATATACCAATCTTATACGGACTTATAAAATTCCTTGATCTTGATTATGTAGAAAATATTAGGGAAAATCATTTTCCAAATTGTAATGATATTATACTTGGAGGTTGTGTAGTTAAAGAGAAAAGATATGAAAAAAATATATATGTAAAGAATGCATAAAAGCAAGAGATGAATGGATATTGAAAAATAGATATTCAGATTATGTTTTCTATAACTATAAAGAATAAAATACACCTGTTTCAACCCGATATTTTCTTTGCAGCAAATGCAGGCTAAGCAGTAGTTATGTGTACATTACACGGCGTAATTTTGGAGAAAAAAAATATGAAACAATTTTTTTTAACTTTATTAGTATTGATTTTAATAATTACATCGGTTTTTGCGGACAAAAATAATTTTTATGAAAACGGCAAAGTGATTGATACAATGTATGTTAATTCAAAAGAAGGATTAAAAGTGAGAGGCTATCCGTCTTTAAAATCAAATCGTCTTTGCGGATTACCGCACAGATTACCTGTAAAAATTATTGCTATTGGGAAAGAAGAAACAATCGACGAAATTATGGCCCCATGGCTTGAAATTTTAATTTCGCCTTATGAATGGAAAGACGATAAAGCTGAATACGGTTGGGTGTTCGGCGGTTACTTATCGCATTTTCAACTTGAATTTATTAAACCAAAAACGGCAAATCAATTAAAAGAATATTTAAAATGCGGAAACTGGTCTCTTCCGGATAAGAACACATATTCCAGTGAAGGTTATAGAGAAGATAATCACTTTAATTTTTATACAAAGTATACCTACACCTATTCAAGATCAAGAGAGCCGGATTTAAAGGACAAAGAAGTTGTTGACTCCGATAAAGCTTGGTTTTTCCAAAACTATGGCGATGACGACAACCAAAGCACATGGAAAGTGTTGAATAATCATCAGGTAGAAATTCATTGGTATATTCCGAAATCAATTGATGAAATAGAAATTTTGGAAATTGAGCCTATTGATGAGGCTCAGTGTTATATTAACGGTAAACGATATTTAAACAAGCCTTTTGTACATAGACATCATTGGCATTATTCAGATGTAGTTAAAATGCCTTTAATATATAAAATCGCATATTCGGATGATAATTTACCGCTAAACATAATTAAAGGAGTCAGCACATCTGTTTTTAGCTATTGGAAAGAAACACAAAGTCTTTTTGAATTAAGATATTGTCTAATTTCAAAACTGATTGCGTATGGGATTTCTGCAAAAAACACACAATACGAACAGGAATATCGTGATTATTGGGATCCGATTATGGAAGAACATCAGAAAAAAGTTGATTCACTGTAATTGAAAAAACACATAACACCATATCAAAAGCCGATATTGCGGTCAATCTGCAATGTCGTTTAAAACAATGTTATGTGCACAATGCAAAGTATTGAGAAAGGATTAAAAATGTTATTAACTTATGGAAATATAAAAAAATCAAAATTCTTAAAATATATTTATTTATCTGATTACAATGATGATGAGTATCGAAAAGCATTACGTGAATATAATAAGAGTATAATAAAAAATTTTGAGAAATCTGATTTCATAAAAATATATAAATATTTGCATGATACAAAAATCCATCTGAAACAAACTAATGGAAACGTTGTAATAAAAGTTAAGACTTATGATTCAGAAGAAAAGAAGTTAGTTTATTTTGATATTATTTTTGAAAAAGCTAAGATTTTATCTTGGAACACTGTAAATGAAACCGGTCATATTTCCAGATTAAATAAAAAATATAAACCTCGAGAGTATGGATACGAAGAATTTTACGAAGATAATGGAAAAAAATATGTAACTTTGATTTTATTTGGAAATAAGGTTAGAAAAGGTTTGTATTATCCAATGGTAACTTTTAATTATGAAAATCTTAGGATTAATAGATATAAGAGAGAAATACATTGTTTTGATAAAACAACTGGAAATCTGATATGTACAGAAGATACTGAAATTGATTTTTTTTAAATTAGAATTTATTTTTTCAGATGTAATAAAAGATGATCCTGATTTAATTTATGAATATAAAATAACCAAAGAAAATATGAATAAATTGAAAACGGCGACAATTTTTGAATTTGATAAATTTAATTATTTTTTATCATATATTAGTATAATATAGTAAAACACACATAATCTACTCGCTTTTTCCTTTTTGTATTTTATTTAATTCGGCGATATAATTCAGACCAAAAACCTCAATCTCGTCTAATACTTTTTGAAACTGAGCTCCCAATTTACTCAAAGAGTATTCAACATGAGGCGGGACTTCGGCAAAGACTTTGCGGTCGATTAGTTTATCTCTTTCAAGCTGGCGGAGCTGTCTTGTTAAAACAGTTCGAGTTGTTGTGGGCATTAATCTTTCGAGTTCATTAAACCTTTTTGTACCCGTACTCAGGTGATATAAAATTATAATCGCCCATTTTCCTTGCAATACTCTTTGAGTAGTAGCGAAAGGACACTTATCATAAATCGACATTGTAAAAAACCTCTCAAGTATTATATTTGATACTATGTATTATAAATGTTCGTACTTACAAAATCAAGACTAAAGGCTATAATAATACTTAGAGAAGTGAGAAACTTCTAAATATTTACTGGAGGAATGTTATGAAACATGAAGTAATGAAGGTCTTTGATGCTTATCGAGATGCACTGGAAAAGGGCGATTTTGCGGGAGCTTTTGCAACAATGTCCGATACTGTTGTATGGCACATGGGAGGCGAAAGTTCGCTTTCAGGTACGATTATAGGGAAACAGGCGTTGGGTGAGCGTCTAGGAGAATTCGCAAAAAGGAGCGGCGGCACATTTAAAGTTATTACCAATTGGGCTGCAAGTAACGAGTGTTTTGTTGCTGCAAGTGTTGTTTCCGTAGCGGAGAAAGGTGCGGATAAGCTCAATGATCCGGGGATCGATTTATTCAAAATAGAAAATGGCAAGATACAAGAAGTATGGACTTTTGCCGAACAACAATCGGCAGAAGACAAATTTTGGGGCTAAGATAACATTTTTCTGTGTGATAGATCATGTATCATAGTAACGTACCGGCAAATCAAGCGAGTGTTTATGATTACACATACCCCATCTGAAAGGTTTTGAGCGGTGCCCCTGCCATCTTTTCGGTTAAGAAGAAGAGGAACCGCTTGAGCTCCCCATAGGCCGCGGGGCTGAGCGGCAAGTGCCGTGAATAGCCGGGAGCTTTTTCCGTTACGGCATACAGATACCTGAAAGCCTCTGCAGAAAGCGGAAACGTATAGGCATCGAACCGGCGGCAGGCACTACAAAAGCATTCATCCTCTGCGGGGCTATACACGGCACAACACGTTTCCGCCGGGCAGGACGCGGCGTTTGCCGCAATTTCAGCGTCGATTGCAATCTCGACGCCGCATGTGCCGCTGTTCCTCCACCCCGTAGCATTGGTTACACTCCTGCCGCCGCTCCCCGCACCGACGCTTACAATTTCCGCACTGCCGGTTACAACCCCGGCGCTACGTGCAATCTCGATACCGCACGTGCCGCAGTGGAATATATCGGGGGCAACGCCTGCGGTCTGCAACAGCCGCCATAAAAAGCGCAGGAGCCCGCGCTCGCATCCTTCATCGTCGGAAACGCACAGCCCATCCAAAAAAGCGTTTACCAGCTGCCAATTCACCGTACCGCAGGTCTTTATCGTGATTTCGCTGCACACGGCAGCGCACCAGCTGCGGGCTAAACTTTCGCGCAGCTCCATCCGGTAGGCGCTCACTGAAAAATCGGTAATTTTGTTTGAATTTTTTATTGGGTTTGAATAGAGCCAGACTTGCCCGCTCTGATAGGTAGAAACCATCCCCCGCAGTTTACTCCGCGCGCCGCCGAACAGGGTTGCCGGTACAATGGTACACCCGTGCTCCTGCGGCACAAGGAGCAACACGTTCCGGTGGTCGCTGCTAAAAGAAGAAACCGACAGCACAAGCGCCTCGGTATTCCAAGAACGATTACTCATACTACCGGTTTTACGGTCGGAACGTGTAAGTACGGTACATACAAACGCATCATGTACCGGTACGCTGCATACCGGTACATCCCGTATAAGTACGCAGCGTTGCGGTACACCACGCTACCGGGGTTAAAATTCCGCAGATTTCGGAGTCCGCGGATACGGAATAACATCGCGGATATTCGCCATACCGGTAACATAGAGGAGCAGCCGGTCAAATCCGAGCCCAAATCCCGAATGCGGTACGGTTCCGTAGCGGCGCAAATCCAAATACCACCAGTAGTTTTTGACATCAAGGCCGAGATCGGTCATACGGGTTTCCAGCGCGGCAAGGTTGTCTTCCCGTTCGGAACCGCCGATAATCTCGCCGAGTCCCGGCACCAGCACATCCATCGCCCGCACCGTTTTACCGTCATCGTTTTGCTTCATATAGAAGGCTTTTATTTCCTTGGGATAATCCGTTACGATAACGGGGCCTTTAAAGACCTGCTCGGTCAAATATTTTTCGTGCTCGCTTTGAAGATCGCAACCCCAGAACGGTTTAAACTCAAACTCGGAAGCATGTTTTTCAAGTTCTTTCACCGCATCGGTATAGGTGATACGGGTAAACTTGGACTCCACCACGTGTTCCAGCGTTTCGATAAGACCCGGTTTAATCTGTGCATTAAAGAATTCAAGGTCGGCTCTGCAATGAGTTAATGCCCATTTGAGAAGGTAGACAACAAATTTCTCTGCTAAATCCATGTTGTCCTCAAGCCGGAAAAACGACATCTCAGGTTCTATCATCCAAAACTCGGAGAGGTGCCGCGTCGTATTTGAGTTTTCCGCACGGAAGGTCGGGCCGAAGGTATAGACCCGTGAAAGAGCCGTTGCATACGTTTCTATCTCAAGTTGACCGGAAACTGTCAGATATGCCTCGCGTTCAAAGAAGTCCTGTTTGTAATCAACCGCGAAGGTTGCAGGATCAACTTTATCCTTTAAGGCTTTGCGGACAATCTCCTGCATATTGAGCGTAGTTACCTGAAACATCTCGCCGGCGCCTTCGCAATCGGAGGCGGTAATCAGCGGCGTATGCACGTACTGGAACCCGTGCTCTTGAAAGAAGTTATGTACGGCAAAAGCCATTTGGTTCCGTACACGGGCAACCGCTCCGAATGTATTGGTACGGGCGCGTAAGTGAGCTATGTCGCGTAAAAACTCAAACGTGTGCCGTTTTTTTTGCAGCGGATAGGTTTCGCCGGAAGCCTCGCCGTACACAAAAATCGTTTTTGCGGCGACTTCTACCGACTGTCCCGATGCGGGAGATTCGATCAATGCACCAACAGCTTTAATTGAGGCGCCGGTCGTAATCCTGCTTAATTCTTTTTCGGTTTGCGCATCGATCCCCTTATCGCGGTCAAAGGTGAGCTGAATCGACGCAAAGCATGAACCGTCGTTTACCTGAATAAAAATGAGGTTCTTTGTCTCACGTTTGGTACGCACCCATCCGTAGACGGCAACCTCCTGCCCGTCCGGTTTCTGCGTCAGTATATCTTTAATTAATGTAATCATTTTAAAATCTCATCCCTATTCGCTGTCGTATTCGATCAGTGTTTTAATCGGTAAATCACCGATAATCTTGTCATAGTGCAAAAACGGCAATCCGATAACGCCGCAAAAACCGACCACCTCGGCGCCGCCCTGATTCAACATTTTCCGCGCCGCATTCAGCGTGCCGCCGGTTGCAATGAGATCATCGAGCAGCAATATCCGCTGCCCCTTTTGTATATCGGAGGTGTGCACTTCGATCGTTGCTTGCCCGTATTCGAGGTCGTATGAGCAGGAATAGGTATCGCCCGGCAACTTTCCCTTCTTTCTGATAAGAATCAACGGGATACCGAGTCTATCCGCAAAGGGAGCCGCAAAAATAAAACCGCGCGATTCGATCGCTGCAACCGCATCGATTTTTTCATCCTTATAAAAGCCCGTAAGCTTATCCAAACAATAGTGAAACGCTTCAGGATTTATCAGAAGCCCCGTAATATCATAAAACAAAATTCCCTTCTTAGGAAAATCAGGAATCTTGCGAACGGCACTATCTATCAATGTATCTCTCATATTAACATTTTAACTTTACAGGGTATAATAGTCAAGGCAAGGAGAAGCACGGCAATTGCAGCTGAGGACAATTTAAAAACATATTTTTTCCAAAAGATACATTTGGCAGATGCTAATCAAAAATATGCATTCTTTTCTAAATACTTTTTTTTTGATATTATTGCCGAATGATGATACGGAATTTGAACGATATTGCAGGGCTTTCGGTAACGATTATGGGACTTGGATTAAACGGTGGAGGACTTGCTTCCGCGCGTTTTTTTGCAGAACACGGTGCAAAAGAGGTGATCGTAACCGACATGAAAACCGAAGAGGAGCTTGCACCTTCTGTTGAAGAATTGCAGCAATATCCTAATGTGCGTTTTGCTCTCGGCGGCCACAATATTGAAGATTTCCGTACGGCTGATATGGTGATTAAAAATCCCGGCGTAAAATTAGAGGGGAATCCCTACCTTGCTGCAGCACACTGCATCGAAACGGATATCTCGATTTTTTTACAGCTGAGTGATGCGCCGGTGCTTGCCGTAACCGGCAGTAAAGGAAAATCGTCAACCGTCAGTGCGCTGTACTACGGACTACAGCAATGCGGCATACCGGCATTCCTCGGCGGTAACATCACGGTAAGCCCGCTCACCTTCTTAACCGAAACACACGCCGGCACGCCGGTTGTGTTGGAGCTTTCCAGCTGGCAGCTCGGCGACCTTGCGCACCGTCCGCAGCTAAAACCGAAAATAGCACTTATCACTCATATTATGCCCGATCATCAAAACTGGTACGGTTCGATGGAACGCTATGTAGCCGACAAAAAAATTATCTACCACAACCAAGATAAGACCGATTACACAATCTGCAACTACGATGACGGCTGGGGAAAGGTTTTTGCGCAGGAAACAGCCGGACAGGTTTTTTGGTACAGTACACATCCGTTGCCGCCGAACCTCACCGGTGCATGGATAGCTTCCGACGGTTCAGCTCGCATACGGCTGACACCGGGCGATGACCGTCTGCTGCTGCCCTCCCGAATTACAGTGCCCGGCGCAGCACTCAAGCAAAATGTCATGGCAGCCTCGCTTGCCCTTGCGTTATACGGCGCCGATCTGCAACAGATTCCATCCGTTATGAAAAGCTACGGTGGTATTCCCCACCGGCTTGAATTTTTTTACGAAACGGAACACTTCAAATTCTATAATGATTCTGCAGCAACGATTCCCGAAGCGGCGGCGGCAGCGGTGAATGCCTTTGAAAAGCCGGTTATTCTCATCACCGGGGGTACCGACAAAAAACTTGACTTTACCGCACTTGCACCGGAACTTAAAAAGGCAAAAGCATTGTTTTTACTTGCCGGCACAGGTACCGATAAATTAATACCGCTACTACAAGCACAACACACCCCGTACTTCGGTCCCTTTCAAGATCTTTCTACACTGCTCGAAGCAGTCCGCAGAGAATGCGAACCGGCACTGCAAAATAACAATGCTGCAGCAAAAGAAATCGTTGTATTTTCCCCAGGCGCTACGAGCTTCGGTATGTTCAAAAACGAGTTCGACCGCGGTCTCCGCTTTAAAGAAGCAGTGCGGCAATGCTGGCCCAACGTCTAATGCGGATGCACTGCTCCACCCTATTTTTTTGATTGACATACCCTCCAGCTCCTTATAGAATTACGAGAAGGAGTTCTCTATGAAAAAAATAACACTATTAATTTGTATCGGGTTATGTTGTCTCAGCTTGACAGGCTGTATCGATATCGTGCAGCATATTACCCGTAAAAGCGACGGGACGGAGCAGAACACCATCAGCATCACTGCCACAAAGGCAGTTATTGAGATGTTGGCATCGATGCAGGGGAATCCATCCGTCAATTACGATGATCTTTTTGCTGAGTTCAACACATCGGACATGGAAGAATACGAACAATTCGGTGCAAAAATGATAAAAATAAACGATCAAGTCAATGCCGGATACCTAATCGACATGAATATCAACTACAAAGATAAAGACATACTCAAAGCAATCAATGCAGAGGATATTGACCTTATCCCAAAATATGGGAAAAAGAAAATGACGATTTATGTCGGTTCGCTGCAAGATGATGATTATTCAAAAACCGACAACGAAATGCTGCAATTATTTTTAGCAAGCAGTAAATACCAATTATTGATAAGCAAGACATGTATGCCGTCCATCAAAAGAGTTCTTCTGAAAACGGCAAAAAAATCAACCGAAGTAGGTTATCTGGATTTATACGATGAATATATGATCGATATACCGATTATACTTCTTTTGACGGATAAAGCTACCATCGAGATTTATCAATAACGGCAGGTATAAATACAAAACGGCCTATTAATCCGAACGGATTAATAGGCCGTTTTTGTTATTAAATATGATAGGCACGGAAAAATCGAAATTTTTAGGTGCCTATTGTATCAGACTTTTACGCCCAAAGCTTATTTTTAAAGAACCATCATTCCCACAGTCAGAACGACGAGGTTGACGATAAACAGTACGGCAAGCACTTTACCGACAAACTTGAGCCATGTGCTGTATTCGATACGTGCGCTTGCGAGACCGCCCATAACAACACCGCTCGTGGGGGTAAAGAGGTTCAGGATACCGGATGCTGCAGAGAAAATCATAACCATAACAGCGGGGTTGTAGCCTAAGTTCTGTGCAAGCGGTCCCATAATCGGCATTGATACGGTTGCCAAACCTGAGGTTGACGGGATAACGAATGACAGCAAGGCATACAAGATGTATGAAAGCGGTGCAAATGCAAATGCCGGCAAGCCTTCCAATGCTTTTGAAGCATGTTCAAGAACGTACTTATCCAAACCGGTTTCACCCATCAATACGGAAGCACCGCGAGCAACAGCGATAACGAGAACAACGCTCATGATATCCTTTGCGCCTTCCATAAATGCGGAAACGATTTCGTTTTCGGTAAACCTATTGATAAATGCAATGATTAAACCAATGATGAAGAACCACATACCCAGTTCACCGAACCACCATTCACCGATTGCAGCACCGGTTAAGAATGATGACCAACCTTCGAAGATAGTTACATTGAACTTATCCCACGGGATAACGGAAATAATCATTACGAAGAAGCCGAATGCGAAGATGCCCATTGTAAGCTTCATTTTTCCGGTATATTCAACTGCAACGTCCGTATCTTTCTTTGTAAATTCCGCATTCATGATTTCTTGTTCTTGCAAGGAAAGGATGGTGGAACCCTTATCTCTCTTTACTTTCTTTGCATAGGACATTACAAATGCACATGCAATGATGAGAGATGAAAGCCAGAGAACAATACCCAATGCAATAACGACACCGTTATTTACGCTGCTCTGAATACCGAGTTCTTCAAAACTTTTGTTGATACTGTCAATAGCGATACCGGTTGCAAAGGGGTTTACCGTTGAACCGAGAACGCCGACACCCGCACCGAGCAATACCGTAGCGGCACCGACAACCGAATCAAAACCGGCTGCAACCATCGTTGCTGCCAACAGTCCGTAGAAAGCAACCGTCTCTTCAGCCATACCATACGTTGTACCGCCGATTGAGAACAGTGTCATCAGAATCGGAATAAGGATAAGCTCATTGCCCTTTAATTTTTTTACAAGGTGAGTAATACCTGCGTTAAGAGCACCGGTTTTTGTTACAATACCCAAGAAACCGCCGAGTACCAATACGAAGAAACAAACGTCAAGCGCATTGGAAAATCCATTGTAGGATGCCATAACGATGGTTCCGAGTGTTGCACTTTTAACATCGGGGATAATCCATGTGATTATCGCCAATACAAACAAGATGATATACAAAATCGAGAATGCGGAGAGAGATGACCTCTTTTTTTTATCTTTTCCCATTTTTTTTCCTCCAATTTATTTAAAAGCCGGTTTGCATGATTATACAGTTTTTATACAATATATGATGCAAGCTCCGGTTAGAAGACAACGTCATACTAACCGGAATACCGGCAGTGCTGCGGTAAATAACGTGTATTTATCCGCAGCACCGTAAATTAGTTAGCGGTAATAACCGTACTGTTACCGCCTTTCAGCGCATTGCCTGCATTAGCCAATGAGGTAATAACAGCCTGTCCTTCTTTGTGATTGCGGACAAACTGTAAACATGCTTCCACCTTGGGGAGCATACTGCCTTTTGCAAAATGCCCTTCGGCAATGTATTTTTCTGCCTCGGCAATGTTCAGTTTGCTTAAAGCCTGCTGATTGGGTTTGTTAAAATTGATACAAACCTGATCAACCGCCGTTAAGATAACCAGTTTATCAGCCTTAACATCCGCTGCGAGTTTTGCACAGGATTTATCCTTGTCGATAACTGCATCAACGCCGTGTAAGCCGTCTGCTTTTTGCAGAACCGGAATACCGCCGCCTCCGACAGTAATAACGATATGCCCTGCGGCAACCAACTCTTCGATAACGGGGCGTTCGACAATTGCGACCGGCTGCGGTGACGGAACAACACGGCGGTAGCCTCTGCCTGCATCCTCAACGAATGTCTGATCCGGTTTTTCAGCCTTAATTTTATCAGCCTGTTCTTTTGTATAGAACATACCGATAGGCTTACTCGGGTTTGTGAACGCGGGATCGTTTTCCGATACCAAAACCTGCGTGATAACGCATACGACTTCGCGTTTAACGTTCCGTCGTTTCAGTTCGTCGCCGATTGCCTGCTGCAAGTGATAGCCGATATATCCTTGGCTCATGGCGCCGCATTCAGCAAACGGCATTGCAGGAGTGCCCGCACTTCCATTCGCAGCATAGTCCATTGCCAAATTAATCATACCGACCTGCGGCCCATTACCGTGTCCGATAACGATTTCATAGCCGCTTTCTGCCAATGCAACAATCGATTTTGCCGTTTCTTTTACTAAAGCGAGCTGCTCCTGCGGATTATTCCCAAGTGCATTTCCGCCAAGCGCTACAACAATTCTTTCTTTTTTCATATTCGTAGTAACGCTCGCTTTATTTTAAGGTTGCATACATAACTGCTTTAATAGTATGCATGCGGTTTTCAGCCTGATCGAACACTTTTGACTGTGCAGATTCAAAGACTTCGTTGCTTACTTCCATTTCAGGAATACCGAATTTCTCGTTTACTTCGCGTCCGACTTTCGTATTCAAGTCGTGGAATGAAGGCAAGCAGTGCAAGAAGATAGCATTGTGGTTGGCAAGAGCCATCATCTTCTTGTTCACCTGATACTTGCTCAACAGCTTAATGCGGGATTCCCATACGCTGTCGGGTTCACCCATCGATACCCAAATGTCGGTGTACAATACGTCTGCGTTTTTACAGCCTTTTTCTACATCATCGGTAAGGGTGATGGTAGCGCCGGTCTCTTTTGCAATCTCTTGAGCTGTTTTTACCAAGTCGGCGGCAGGGAACAAATCCTTGGGGCCGCATGCGGTAAAGTGCATACCCATCTTTGCGCATACAACCATCAGTGAATTGGCAACGTTGTTGCGTGCATCGCCGACAAACGTCAGCTTGATACCCTTCAAATGACCGAAGTGCTCTTCAACGGTGAGTACGTCTGCAAGCATCTGAGTGGGATGGAATTCGTTGGTTAAGCCGTTCCAAACCGGAACACCCGCATATTTTGCCAATTTTTCAACAATTTCTTGGCTGAATCCGCGGTATTCGATACCGTCGTACATACGGCCTAAAACCCGTGCGGTGTCTTCGATGCTTTCCTTATGCCCCATCTGAGAGCTTGCAGGATCAAGGA
Source organism: Treponema sp. OMZ 855 (assembly GCF_024181145.1). NCBI lineage: Bacteria > Pseudomonadati > Spirochaetota > Spirochaetia > Treponematales > Treponemataceae > Treponema > Treponema sp. OMZ 855. The sequence goes on from NZ_CP051194.1 coordinate 1,962,338, forward strand.
AGGTTGAACCCATACCTAAATCCATAGCGGCAACTTCAAAAGAACAACGTGTGCGTGTTGAAGTTTTTTCAAACAATAATACGATGTTTTTTCCTTTTAAGTGATCGTGCGGGGTATGTGTCATCTTCAATTTTTTTAATTCTTTTGAAAGATCCAACAAATACCTGATTTCTGCTGAGCTGAAATCCAACAACTTTAAGAAGCTGCGTCCTAAAAGATTCACACCCATAAAAACTCCTTGCTATTATTTAATAGCGTTTAAAAAATTAAGGAAACCGTTCAAAAAATTCAGTTTTTTGACAGTCCCAGTAATGAAATAATATGGGAAACGCCTTCAATACTTATCTGTATGCAGACGCTTCCCATGTAAAAATTGTACCACAGCCTTTTTAATTTGACAAGCAACACAACACTGACAAGATATCAGCCGTTCCAAGCAGCAATGCGGTAATCCGCAGTCTACATGGAGTACCGTGGTACAAAAACAGCAGAGACCGACACCTGTCTGTTTATCCGATCTAACGGGAAAGAACGTGTCGGCACTCTATGGCAATGTACGGTTTAGTTGTCGCGTACAAGCGGCATACTCATACAGCGGGGACCGCCGCGTCCGCGTGAAAGCTCCGCGCTCGGCATTGTCAGAACCTTCAGTCCGTGCTTCGTAAGGAGCTCGTTGGTAACATCGTTTCTTTCGTATACAACGATTGTTCCGGGGCTGATACACAGTGTATTCGAACCGTCGTTCCACTGCTCGCGTGCTGCCGCAATCCTGTCGCCGCCTGCACACTGAATAAGCTCTGCATGGCCGGTACCGGTGTACTGTGCAAGTGTTTTTTCGAGCGTCGTATCATTTTGTACAATCTTCAACTCGCCTTTTGCAGCACCTTTGGTGATGGTGAATACGCGGAGCGGGCCGAGAATACCGGGATGGATTGTGAACTTGTCGTGATCGATCTGGGTAAATACCGTATCCAAGTGCATGAATGCGCGGCTTACCGGAATATCAAACGCAAGGATTGTTTCGATCTTTGATTCGCTGTTAAAGAAGATCTTCTTTGCGATAACATCGATAGCGTTTGCGCTGGTTCGCTGAGAAATACCGATAGCCAAAACTTTTTCATTTATATTGAGGATATCACCGCCTTCAATGTGGGGCGGATCATAACGATCATAGAACTTGGGTACTTTACCGGCATAATCGGGATGATGATTAAAAATGTATTCGGCATAGATCGTTTCACGGTTACGGGTAACGGAGAACATTCTATTTAAGCTTATACCGTTTCCAATTGTAGCAAAAGGATCGCGGGTAAAATACAGGTTCGGCATAGGGTTGACAACCATTGACGAATCGGAATCGGCAACGAAGTCTACCAATGAAGCATTGCCTTTGACATTAAGTTCTTTAATATCAATGCCTTCCATCGTTTTTAAAATCAGCTGTTTATTATCTTTGATGTTGTTCAACAGTTCGCGGATGCTTTCTTTGTGTTTTTCGGAATAAACATCGCTTTCGTTAATAAACTGTTCAATAAACTTTGTTCTAATTTCCGGTTTTTTAATTGCTTCAGCAGCAAGGTCTTCGAGGTACAGAACTTCAGCTCCGTTATCTCTCAAAATCTTGGCAAAGGCGTCATGTTCTGCTTGAGCGACTTTAAGGAACGGAATGTCGTCAAACAGCAGTTCGCCTAAGGTGTCGGGAGTTAAATGAAGTAGTTCGGCACCAGGCCTATGAAGCAATACTTTACGCAGTGTTTTAATTTCACTGGTAACACTTAATACGGACATATAAGCCTCCTATAACTTATAGTGCAGGATACGGTAAAAAAACCGTCAAAAGGCTGCTTCGCGTAGAAAAACACTATCAGCCGAGTCTCCCTGCAAAAGATAGGAATAATTATAGCACAGTTTTTTTTAAATGCAAGCAAAATTTACAATAAAATTAGAGCAAATTCATAATTCAAAATGATGAATTATTTAGGTGAGTAAGGCGTATTCGGCTTCTGCTTTTTCGGCAATACGCGGAACTTGTTTAAGCATATCCTGCGAAACGGCAGTATAGTTGCGGATTAAATCGGAAAGAGTGCTTGCAAAGCGCTGTTGTTCCAACATAGCATAAAAGATGCAAAACAGATCGGCTATATTCCGTTTCGGAGCAAACAATTCTATAAGGGTTTCCGTCAACTCTGCGTATGTCGCACTTAAAAAATATGCTTCATCCTTTGTTAAGGCTTCAAGGGTGTTGTCCATATACAAAGCCCGTACATATTCGCGGAGACAGCGGTCAATACCCGCATACCAGCTTTCTATGGCATTTTTCGTATTCCTTGAGATTTCATCCGTAAGGCTTGAAGCTTTCCTGCTATCCGTATTTTCTTGAATTTCTCCGGCAGCGATCGCGTTCGTATCCGCAGAAATCGGATTTGTAGCGAAAGCCGCACCGGGCGGAGGTAAGTCTTTTTGAATTTTCTTTGCTGCTTTGTAAAGCCGTTTTAACTGTTTACGCAGTGCGGTAAGCCGCTTTTTTGCCGTTCCAAGCGTTCTTCTCCGCAGCTTTCTCAAAAGCAGCCGCACTCCGGCGGCTAACACTCCCAACAACCCAACACCTAAAACCGCTGCGCCGTATAATAGAAAGTCAGTTCCCGGCGGCAACAGCGGCGGCTTCGGCGGCTGGAGGCTTACCCGTTCACCGGTTCCCAAGAGCGAAGCGACGGAAATCGCCGGAAGTTTAGTGTGTAGTTGTAAGAAAGTAAGAGACGGAAACTCAATTTCGCCTGTTTCCCATGGGACAAATGTAATAGCGAGGTAATACCGTGATTCCCGTGTAACAATCTTGATTTCGTTGATTGTCATCACGTCGTTTTGTGTCATGTTTTTAAGCGGAATAGGGGCGGCAACGGTAAAGCCGCTGCCGGTTAACATTTTATATTCTTTTTCGGATAGCGGAAAAAGAAACTGTGCCGTATCGCCGACAAAGATATGCTGAGGAATGAGAATCCCGTTCATAATACCGTATCCGCCTGAGGCCGGTATCGGCTAAAGGGCTGAATACCGTATTTGCCGGTCAAAAAAAACTGGTTTAAGAGCTTTACCGTATTACCGTCGTAGGGCAATACGAGAGGATATGCTCCGCAGCGTATACAGGTATTTTCCCATTGTTGGGTATCTTCGGTTATACGGCGGATACGATCTTGCCGGAACTGATGCAAATTGGTCGGCAAGAGCCGCTCCAGTCCCGTTTCGGGGTCAGTAAAGCGCAATATCCCTGCGGCGGGCAGCGCTTCATCATAAGGCGCGGTAATGCGGATAGCTGCAACGTCATGACGGCGTGCTAATACCCCCAACTCTTTTTCAAAATTTTCTACTTTAAAATCGGATAGAATAATGACGAGTGCCCGCTGCCGCAGCAGTTTTCCCGCCGCTTCAAGCGCAGGCGCCAATGCGGTTCCTTTGCTTTTGCTGCCCGAAACGACAATCCGTTCCAGAGCACTCAGAATATGCAGACTTGGTTCTCTGCCGCGCCGGAGCTGAAATACCCGCGCGACCTTCCCGTCAAAAGCGAGGAGTCCCGTATAACTGTGCAAATGTTCCGCGGCAAAAGTGATCAGCGCTGCCGCTTCCAAAGCTTTTTCTTGCGGTGCATTAACGGTACTGCCTGCTTCCATCGAAGCAGAAACATCGACAATCAAAAAAAGCCGCAGGTCGCGTTCTTCACGGTACAGTTTCACAAAGGTTTTGCCGCTTCGTGCCATCAAGTTCCAGTCAATACTGCGGATATCATCCCCCGCTTCGTATTCCCGCAGCGAATCAAACTCAATGCCCCTGCCCCGGAAATGACTCCGGAAGCTTCCGGCTTGCATTCCCTGCGCAATGGAGAGCGCCGCCAGCTGTAACTGTTTTGACCGTTCCGCTAAATAACCGGTTTTCATCTGCCTCGTATCCGGGTATCAGGAATCGGCCGCTGCTTTGCAAATACCTATGCAGACGTCCGATTCTCATACAGCCGTTAAAAGGTTGCGCTCTCTTACATAACCTCAAGGAAAGGAACAATCACCAGTCCTGTTGCGTTTTTCAGTACGATGTATACTGCTTTCGCAAGCGCAAGCCGGGTCGCGGCAACATCGGCGTTTTCCGCACCGAGGATGGGACAGTCATGATAGAAGCGGCTGAACAGCTTACAAAGATCGTACAGATAGCTGGTTATCAGCATCGGTGCATACTGAGCGGCGGCCTTATCTACTTGAGCGGGGAATTCTTCAAGTTTTTTCAGTAATTCCCATTCTATATCGGAGCTAAGCAGCTCGGGCTTGCAAACACCTGTCTTTGCTTTTTTGCCTTCTTCCGTATCAGCCTTGCGTAAAATAGAAGAAATACGCGCACCCATGTATTGGATATAGGGACCGGTATTGCCGTTGAACGAAAGAGACTCGGAAGCGTTGAACAGCATATCTTTTATCGTGTCTACTTGGAGCAAGAAGTAGTGCAATGCACCGAGCGCGACCTTTTCCGCAACTTCTTCGGGATTTCCTACCGCATCTTCGCGGCCTTTGGAGGCAATCTCTTTTAATGCACTATTCTTGAGCTCTGTAATCAGATCGTCCGCATCGACAACGGTGCCCTCGCGGCTTTTCATTTTGCCTTCCGGCAAGTTCACCATACCATAAGCGAGGTGATACAAACCGGTGTACCAATCATAGCCGAGCAGCTTCATAATATAGAAGAGCACTTTAAAATGATAAATTTGTTCGTTACCGACTACGTAGATAAGCTTGTCAAACGGCCACTCACCATGGCGGGTTATCGCAAGTCCGATATCCTGTGTGATGTATACCGACGTTCCGTCTCCACGCAGCAGCAGTTTCTTTTCAAATCCGATCGATTTAAGGTCAACCCAAATGGAACCGTCCTCGTCTTTATAAAAGATACCTTTTTTTAAGCCTTCCATAATTTCGTCGCGACCCTTGCGGAACACATCGCTTTCAAAGAAAAGCTTATCGAATGAAACTCCTGTGCGGCTATATGTTTGCTGAATACCTTGCAGCGCCCAGCCGTTCATTGTCTTCCACAGCTGCATCGTTTCAGGATCACCCGCTTCCCATTTCCGCAGCATTTCCTGTGCGTCATCTTCCGCTTCAGGATGATCTTTGCTGTATTTATGGAACTGAACATACATATCACCGACAAACTTATCGGGTTTTATACCTTCTTTTACGGGATCGATACCGTTTCCGAAGAGCTTATATGCAAGCATCGATTTACAGATGTGTACACCGCGGTCGTTGATGATGTTGGTTTTATAGACATCCGCTCCGCTGAACTGGAGAATACGGGAGAGGCTCTCTCCGATAGCGTCATTGCGCAAATGTCCGAGGTGCAGCGGTTTATTGGTATTGGGGCTTGAAAACTCAACCATGATTTTCTTACCGGCAAGGGTAGTTGTTTTTCCGTAGTTTTCATTTCCGCTAATAATTGCATTGAGGATTTGCGCAGCTGTTTCACCCTTGGGTAAAAAGACGTTGATATACGGACCTACCGCTTTCACCTCACCTTTTCCCTTGAGTGCAGAATCAGCTTGCAGCTTAGGTAACAGTTCCGTCGCAATTTTAGCAGGGGCAGAGCGTAATACCTTTGCAAAACTGAAAAGCGGAAAACCTAAATCACCCAGAGTCGGATCGGGCGGTGTTTCCATTGCAATCCGTTCTGCAGTAACGGCCTCAGCTCCTTCAGGCTGCATCGATGTGAGTGCGCGTGCAATACTTTCTTTCCATAATAACCGTATATCGTTCATAATTACCTCACTTATAGGAACCGCTAAAACTTTCGGTTTTAGAGATGCCTTTGTGTTTCTGATTTAGGAAGAACCTCCGGAACTATCGATTTTTAAGAGGCTCTTGTTAGTATAGAAAATTCCGCCGCTTAGTGCAAGAGACCGCATTGCATCACGTTAAATCTAACCGAAAAACGCTCTGGACAGCCGCCCGTATTTCCAATAGTATAGAGAACCTATGTATTCAATTGACCATATCCGCAATTTTTGTATTGTTGCTCATATCGATCACGGGAAGTCAACGCTTGCCGACCGTCTTATTGAAAAAGCCAAGGTTATCGACGAACGCTATTATCGGGCGCAGATGACCGATAACATGGATATTGAACGGGAACGCGGCATCACCATTAAAAGCCAAGCCGTTACCATTCCGTACCACGCCGCCGACGGGCAGGATTATCTTTTAAACTTTGTTGACACACCCGGACACGTAGACTTTACTTACGAAGTTTCCCGCGCTATTGCGTCCTGCGAGGGGGCAATTTTGATTGTGGACGCAACGCAGGGGGTGGAATCTCAGACGCTTTCCAATATGTACCTTGCGCTTGAGCACAACCTCGAAATTCTGCCGGTCATCAATAAGATTGACTTACCGGCGGCGGATATTCCGGCGGTGTCTGCTCAGATAGATCACGATTTAGGGCTTGATTCCGAGATTGCCGTTGCAGTTTCGGCAAAAACAGGACAAAATATCGATGCGCTTTTTGAAGCCATTGTGAAGCACTTCCCGCCGCCGACGGGTTCTGCCGAAGCCCCCTTGCAGGCGCTCATTTTCGACTGCCACTACGATGCATATCGCGGGGTTATCATTCACCTGCGGGTGTTTGAAGGGGCGGTAAAGCCCGGCATGACCATCCGTTTTATGCACAGCAATGCGGAATACCGCGTAGAAGAAACCGGCGTTTTTATTCTTGACCTTGTGCAGCGGGACTCCCTCCGTGCGGGAGAGGTCGGCTATATTATTGCGGGTATTAAAACCGTGTCTGATGTGCAGGTCGGCGACACCCTCACCGATGCAGCCCGCCCTTGCGCGGAACCCCGTGCAGGGTTCAAAGCGGTTAAGCCCGTCGTGTTTTCTTCCGTGTACCCGGTAGATACCAACGACTACGAGCAGCTGCGTGATGCCTTTGATAAACTCAAGCTCAATGACGCAAGCTTAACCTATGAAAAAGATTCTTCCGTTGCGCTTGGACATGGGTTCCGCTGCGGCTTTTTGGGGCTGCTCCATTTGGAGATTGTACAGGAACGGCTTGAACGGGAATTCGATCAAGCGGTTATCTTTACCGCGCCGTCCGTGCAGTACCGCCTCCATCTGCGGAACGGTGAGACCATAATCTGCGACAATCCTGCAGAATACCCCGACGAGGGCAAGATCGCTTCCGCAGATGAGCCGTATATCAGGGCGAATATCATCACCCCGACGGAATACCTCGGCAATATTATCTCCCTGTGCATCGAAAAACGGGGCGTACAAACCAATATGAACTACCTCGACCAAAAGCGGGTGGAGGTTACCTACGAAATGCCGCTTGCGGAAGTGCTGTTTGAATTTTATGATCGGCTCAAAAGCATCAGCCGCGGCTATGCGTCGTTTGAATACGAAGTAATCGAAATGCGCCCGACGGAGCTGGTGAAAATCGATATTCTGCTGAACGGCAAGCCGGTGGATGCCCTTGCGCAGCTTTCGTATAAGCCTAACGCCTATAACAAGGCGCGCCACGTGTGCGAGCAATTAAAGGAAGAAATCACGCGCCAGCAGTTCAAAATTGCTATTCAGGGGGCAATCGGCAGCCAAGTTATCGCACGGGAAACGGTTAATCCGGTGCGCAAAGACGTGTTGGCGAAGTGCTACGGCGGCGACATTACCCGCAAACGCAAGCTCCTTGAAAAGCAGAAAGAGGGAAAGAAGCGCATGAAGATGGTTGGCGATGTTGAGTTACCGCAGTCAGCCTTCTTGTCGGTGCTTAAAACCAAAAGCGAATAGCGGTTGAGCGCTACCCCTCGATAACCTGTATTTCAAACTCCAACTGGGGCATACACTCCGCTAAATCGCTTTGAATCCGCTTGAGCGCTTCTACGCGTATTTCAACAGAGGTATTGGCATTCCCTTGGATAATAAAGATTGCATTTTTTGTCCCGTCATCAAATTTATAATTTTCACCGTCGCGGACACCAAGCCATGCGATAATACCTTTAGGGTCGCGGTATACATAATCGGTTTCGGCAACATGCTTTTCCGTCGATGAAATCGGAAGAAAAACTCCCGCTTCTTTATTGACGGTAAACTCTATCTGCCCGTCTATTTTATCAAGATCATGCCCGCCAATCGCTAAAAGCGAATGTAATGACTCAACATTATAGATATCGATAACACTATTGATGTGCGGCATAGAACCGCGGCGCTGAATATTCCGAATAAATGCGGGAACGGTCGGCGGATACTTTTTGATACTGCGCCCGACACTTTGCAGCAAATCCGCATACCCTTGAGTAATCGGATTATTCAAAACTTCATCAACATCGCACCGCAAAGCCCAATCTTCCATCTTTTTTTGCTTTTTTAAGAATGAATCGGATAATTTTGCGTGCGGATCTATATTTTTCGCAACACCAATTACAACGCTTGTAATCCCAAGTTCAACGATACTTTTATCGATAATACATTTCATAGCAGCCTGCCCCCATATATTGGAAATTTATACTACCATTTCAGTATAACTGTGGTATAATGGAACTTATTATATCACAATTAATGGAAAAGGTATGTGTACGGCAAAAAAACCATTGAAACCTTTAAAACTCGATCTATCCGATCTTGACAAGAAAATGACGCTCGCAGTTGCAGAGCTGCGGAAAAGCTATCCGCTCAGAATTAGCGAAGACGGTATCCCCGTTACGTTCAAAAAAGTGAAGAGTTCCGAAATTTCCGCAACCTTTAGAAACGGTGTATGCGAAATTGAAGCGGATTCTGTACCGCATTTTTATTTTGCGCTGTCGATGCTGCTGCTTAAAAGTCAAACAATCGAAGATTCAAAAATCTATACAAGGCGGGATGCGCAGCGTTTATTGGAATTCCGCATGGATCATGTTTTTGAAAAGAACGGCTTAATGCTCGATCTTTCCCGTAATGCGGTTGCACATATCGATATGCTGAAGCAGTTTATTCGCGAAATGGCATTTATGGGACATTCGTGGTTTATGCTCTATATGGAAGATGTGTACGAAGTCGAAGGAGCTCCCTATTTCGGTGCATTACGCGGACGGTACTCTATAAAAGATTTACAGGAAGTTGACCGCTATGCCAAGATTTTCGGCGTACAGTTGGTACCGTGTATTCAGACCCTTGCTCACATGGATCAGTATTTTATGTGGGAAGCCATAGAATACAAGTATAAGGATATTGATAACATCTTTAATGTCGGCAATGCTGAAGTACGAACCCTGCTTACCCGGATGATTGCATCGTTACGTAAAGCATTTTCTTCGGATATTATCCATATCGGAATGGACGAAGCGTATAACCTAGGCCGCGGGCGTTATTTGGATGAAAACGGACTCAAAGAAAAGAGGGAAATTATGCAAGATCACCTTACTTTTATGAAAACCCTCTGTACAACATACGGCTTTAAACCCATCGTTTGGGATGATATGTTCTTCGGCCGCTATTCCAATAACAAAGAAGATGTTGAGCCGGTTATTCCCAATCAGGTAGGATTGATGTATTGGGATTACTATAGCTGCTTGACCAACCATTACCGCGACCACCTGCAAGCATGCCGAGCGCTCACAAAAAAGACCATGTTTGCCGGCGGTGCATGGCGCTGGACGGGATATATACCGCATCATAAGAAAACACTTGAAGCAACGCTTGCCGCTATTGAGGCTTGCCGAAAGGAAAAAGTCAAAGAAGTCATCGTTACTTCATGGAGTGATGACGGCAGCGAAGCTCCGCTTTATACCTGTATGTTCGGCTTGGTACTCTATGCCTACCTTGACTGCCATATCAAATATCAAGAGGAAGAATTTGCGCAGTATCTAAAACTCTACACCGGCATGGGGCTTGACGAATGGATACGGCAGGGCGAACCGGATTTGTTTGAAGGAACAACCGGTAACAATTATGATATAACGCCGTCGAAGTATCTGTTATATCAAGACCCGCTCGGTTCAAAATTTCTGTATTACATACGGACGCTGACAACCGATATGAATGCCGTCTATAAGAAACTGGAGCAAGCCTTTATCGAGGATGCAGCCAACACGGCTAATTCCTTGCAGCGCAGCATTGCCGAATTTTATGCATTGATGATGAAAACGCTTTACTATAAGTGGCGGCTCCCCTTGGATATTTGGGAGGCGTATAAGGGAACGGATAAAAAAGCATTGCAGGCATTAATCGAAAATAAGATAAAGCCGCTAAAAACGGTGTTAGCCGAAACAGCGAAGGCGCGTCGGCGAGTATGGACGGAAGAATGCCGCGGATTCGGTTCAGAGGTGTTGGATCACCGCTTCGGCGCAATGCTGATGCGGCTGGAAGTTACACAGGAAGTGCTAACCGATTACATACAGGGTAAGATTACACAAATCGATGAGCTTGAAGAAGAACGGCTTGATCCATGCCCTGAATCGGATAAAATGCTCGAACCGCAAGCAGTGCGCTATAACCGTGCCTTACGTATTATGACCGCCTGCCGAGAAACATGGTAAGGTAAAAAGGAGTGTAAAATAAAAGCCGTACAAATGGCACGGCTTTTATTTACTCAAGTTTGCTCAAACGCAAACTTGTATATCATCTGCACGTTCTCACTTCGTTGTGAACGTGCGTAAAAAGTCAATCGAAAGTTGATACTTTCTTCTTGACTTTTTATGGGGGACAAAGACAATGCAAACTGTATATCAGACAATGAGCGACGGTGCTTCTCTCGCCGTTTATACATGGCTTCCGGAACAACAACCGAAAGCAGTGCTGCATATCGTGCACGGAATGGCGGAACACGCCCTCCGGTATGATGATTTTGCAAAAACGGCATGTAAAAGAGGCTTTGCCGTAGTTGCCTCCGACCACCGCGGTCACGGAAAGACCGGTTCAAAAAGCGGCTTAATGGGATACCTTGCCGACGGAGACGGATTCAGACGTGTTGTCGAAGATCAAAAGGAAATCAATGCGGAAATACAAAAACACTACCCTACTCTTCCGGTTATTATCGTCGGGCATTCGTTCGGCTCCTTTGTAACACAGGAATACATCGAACGGTATGGCACAACAGTCAAAGCGGCAGTTCTTATCGGGTCTGCAGGCCCCAACCCAAGCATATCCGTTGCCTCGCTGCTAGCAAGCCTTAACTGCGTATTTAAAGGAAGAAAATCCGTTGCCAAGTTTATGAATGCATTGGTGTTCGGCTCATATAACAATAAAATCAAAAATCCGCACACAGCCTTTGATTGGCTTTCGAGGGATGAAAGCGAAGTAAAAAAATATATCGATGATGAATACTGCGGATTTGTCTGTACCGCAGGCTTTTTTCAGGATTTTATACGCGGGCTTAAAAGACTACATATGCAGACGGCTTTAAAAGGTATACCAGCCGATCTTCCTGTTTTAATTACCGCCGGCTCGGAAGATCCCGTTTCAAACGGAGGCAAAACGCTAAAAACCCTTTACCGTATCTATCAGGACATCGGAATGCAGGACGTAACGCTAAAACTATACGAGAACGGCCGGCACGAAATTTTGAACGAAACAAATAAAGAGGAAGTAAAAGCCGATATCTTGGGATGGATAGAGAATAGAGCATCGCTTAAAACTCAGTCAGATTTTTAGAAGTTCACGAGAGGCGGTAACCTAGTTTTAAAGAAAAAATAACGATACGATAACGGGATGAAATGGAACGGCTTTAATAAAAACGATGTACGCCTCTTTATTGAATTCGCTGCGGTAACTGCTTTCTTATTGCTTCCTCCACTGTTTTCAGCAGTACCGTTTACCCTGCCTCCCAAGCCGATCGGATTGTGTGCACAGTGTGTTTTCTACTTTTACACGATCTGTGCAGCCGCGTATGAAGAAATACTATACCGGCTCTATACTCCGAATCGGCTGCACCATATCTATGCCGGTTATATTAAACCGCGGCTGCAGGAAAATTGGGAGACATCGGAAAGCAATTTGGGAAACGCCGTAGATTTGCCGCAGTCGTCTAAAGCGCATCAGCAATGCCGATATAAAAAATCCGCTGCATTTAACACTACTGCAGCTTTTGAGTTGCTCCTGACCGAATTTCCCGCTCTCCTACTCTTCACACTGGCACACCGTTACCTCGGACTTTCTTCCATGATATTCGCCGCAGGAGCAGGAATCGTATTCCGCATTGCCTATCTCAAGCTCAAACAGGTGCTTCATCCGGCAGTAAGTATCACACTGGTAGCCGCAGTACACGGCCTTTGGAACATCGGGGTGTATTATTACCTGTGGGAACACAGCATTGCAGCTTAACTTTCCACCGTAGATTTATTCCTTACAATCACCCCGTATTTGTTATCTGTATAACTGCAAATTGGATTATAAGCTCATTTCATCATTTTGCTCATACCGTTCTCCCATAGCATATTATATCGATATAGTATACCATAATTATTCCGATGGAGAAGAGTGAATGAACGTATACGATTTGATTGCAGAACATTACAGCGAACTTTTCCCGCTTGAGGCGGAAAAACTTGATTTTATCCGACACCTTTGTCCGTTGCCGGGCAGATTGTGTGATGCAGGTTGCGCAACCGGCGACCTTGCGGTGGGTTTACATCAACGTGGATACGATATATACGGGCTCGACTTAAATGCAAAGATGATTGGAATCGCAAAAGAGAAAGCTTCGGGTATTCGCACATCCGGAGAATTGGCATTTCATCAAGCGAACATCTCCGATATTCTGCAATTCGGTACCTGTAACGGCGTACTGTGTTTCGGCAATACGCTCCCGCATCTACCTGATGAAACGGCACTCCGCCGTTTTTTCAGTGCTGTGTATCAAGCTTTACAAGAGCACGGTATTTTTATTGTTGAAGTCCTCAATTACGACCGCATCCTTGCCGAGAAAAAAATGGACTTTAAAGATAAAGAAAGGGACGCCTTTATTTTTAAACGGCGCTATGATTTTTTACCGGACGGAAATATCAAGTTTACCATAGAGTTTATCGACAAGCAGCACAATACCGTAGGTTCGGACTTTACGGTATTACATCCGTTACAGCGCCAAACACTGTTAGCTTTATTTGAACAAGCAGGCTTCCAATCCGTTGCCTCTTATTCGGATTACAACTTTACCGAAAGCGGTGCAGAAGATTACGCCGTAGTGTATACAGCGAAGAAATAAGCGGACACTCCAGTATTCTCATTTTGATAAGGAGCGATTCATGCGAAATGTAAAAGACCTTTACATGTCACTAATTTTTTTTACAATTATTGTGATAAACGGTATATCTGCAGAAAGCACCAAAGATTATAAAGTGCTAATTGGTATGGATCATGAAAAAGTGATGCAGCTTAAAGAAATTAAAACACTGGTAATTGATGCGGAATTTTTTTCTCAAGAAGATATCGCGCAGCTTCACAAAAACGGAAACGTTCACATATTTTCTTATTTAAACATCGGCTCTATCGAAACATTCCGCGACGACTATGCCGCATTTGCGGATATCGCTTTAGGACACTACGAAAATTGGGACGAAGAAGAATGGGTAAATGTTGCGGATAAAAGATGGCAAAAAAGGATAAAACACAAAGCGCAATTTTTATCTCAAAAAGGCATAGACGGTTTTTTTATTGATAATGCCGACGTTTATTATCATTATCACACACCCGAAATATATCAAGGACTGATAACTCTCTTACGCAAAATACACACGGAGAATAAACCCATTATCATTAACGGCGGAGATACGTTTATCACCGAAGCGATGCAGCAAAATTCTATTAAAGGAGTGGTACATGGGGTCAATCAAGAAAGCGTATTTACCGAAATACATTTTAAGAATAATACGTTTGGAGCAAAACCGGTAGAAGACAGAGCATATTTTATGGAATATCTGGCTCAATGTAAAACGTATGGACTCACCGTCTATTTACTCGAATACGGCGCAACGAAAAAACTGACGAAAGAAATAAAAGCATATTGCGAGCGCAACGGATTTACCTACGACATATCCCCTTCAGTGGAGCTGGATAAGCTGTTTTGAGTTTAAGGGGAAGTGCTCCCTCCCCCGTTCAGAGTGGTGTTTTTTCCATTCCCTTACAACCCTATCCTTTTTCCGCGCATTTCCAAAAGGTATTCCCTTTGGAAACCCCAACAAAAAATCAACAGCTCTCGGCACTCTGCATCAGAATTATTGATGGTTTTCTATCGTGTCCTCCGCAATTCCCGTAGGGCATTTTGCGCTTCGGTGTACTCGTCATAGGGTACGGCGCCATTCTTCCCGATAATCGAATTTTCGTGCCCCTTTCCAAGCAAGAGTACCGCATCATTCGGTTGAGCAAGGGAAAAAGCTTTACGGACGGCAGTCGGCCGGTCGGGAATGATAAACAGTTCTTCGCCGCGCTTCTTGTTAGGACAACCTGCAGCAATCATCTCCAAAAGCTCGACAGGATCTTCGCCGCGGGGGTCTTCGTCGGTGAGGATGATCGTATCGCAGTATTCTCCGGCAATTCTTCCCTGTTCCGGCCGCTTAACGGTATCGCGCTCTCCGCCCGAGCCGAATACGGCAATGATGCGGCCGCCTTTCGCTTTAACACGGTCACGGACAGACGGCATAATCGCTTGGAATGATGACGGCGTATGCGCATAGTCGATAAGCACCTCAAAGCCCTGTCCCGCTTCGACACGGCACATTCTCCCCCTTACCGGCATAAGCCGATTGAGCAACGGCACCAGCATATCAAACGGCAATCCCGTTAAGTTATGAACGGCAATAAGCGCGGCAAGGATATTATATACATTGAAAAAGCCGGTTACCGGAGCAGCGGCCTCATACGTTTTCTGCACACCGTTAAACGCTGCGTGAATGGTAAAGGTTAAACCGTTCTCCCCTTCATGCACGTGATCGGCAGATAAGCCGCCTGCAAAGTTTGAAAAGGGAACAGCCGTAGCAGCGCCATCGATATGCTTCTGCACGGAAAATCCGAATACGGGCTGCTTTGTCGCCTGTGCAAAATAGGCGGCAGACGGGTCTTCAAGATTGACGATGCCGAAGGCCGCAACCGTTCCGTTTTTTTTCTTATGATCATGGCTATCTAATGACCGAAATAAATTCGCTTTATCGTAGCGGTATTGTTCAAAGGTGCCGTGAAATTCCAAATGCTCCTGCGTAACATTCATAAATACGCCTGCATCGAACTGAACATGCAATAACCGTGCCGTTCGGGGAGAAAGCCCGTGAGAAGATGCTTCCACAACGGCGTATTCACAGCCGTTATCCCGCATACGGGCAAGCCGTTCCTGCACCGTAATCGATTCGGGCGTTGTCTGATGCGCCGGATTGGCGACCGGCTCATCTCCAAACGAAAAAGATACGGTTGAAGAAAAGCCCGCTTTTTTTTCGGCAAGTCGCAGCAGCTGCCAGATAAAATCGACGGTACTGGTTTTTCCTTCCGTACCGGTTACTCCGATTGTTGCCAAGTCTTTGGAAGGTTCCTCAAAAAAAACGGCAGCAGCAGCGGCCATTGCGGCACGAACATCCGGCACTTGAACGTAACAAATATGCTCTTGATATAATGGTAGTGTTGTTTCATGAATAACCGCAACGGCGCCCTTTGCAATAGCCGCATCGATAAACTTTGAACCATCGGTATGCACGCCGGGCAAGGCAAAAAAAGCGGCGCCTGTCCGTACCTCACGCGAATCATACGAAAGTGAATGCACCGTAACATCTGCCCCGTGCACTGCTATCGGCTCTATAGAAAAAAGACATTGAAGAATTGATTTTGCATAGCGGTTATTACACATGTGAACCTCTAAAAACCTCAGACTTTAGAGGTTTTTCTTAGATTTGATTTTGGAAAGTATAAACGGCGGGACATATTCAGGCAAGAGGGAGAAATAATTCATAAATCATTTAGAATCCGAATTGCGCAAACAATTTCCACCATTTTCAATTACCAATACCGTAAAAGTCTGACGCTATCCGCCGATATTATACAAGACATCTTTAGAAAATCGAAGCTTTAGGATGTCTCTTACAGAAGATACTTGGAGGTTCTTATGAGACGAAGTATGGGTATCACCATCTTACAAATTGCACTTGCTTTTTTCTTACTGGTCAGCGGAGTAACAGGTCTTATGCAATCCAGCGCCGGTAATTTAAATCCGGTGGTTACCTTTCTGACACAGCTGGTAAAAAGTTCAACAATAAGCACAATCATCATCATCGCGATTGCCGTATGTGAACTTATCGCCGGTTTTTTCCTGCTGATGGGGCTCTTTACGTTCTCCCCTCAAATTTTAAATGTGATCTTAATTATTTTTATCGTTTTATGGATCATCAATATTATTTTGATTGATTTTATCGGAACATTTAACAGCGGCATACATGGTGTGCACGGTTTACTAACCTACCTGCAGCAGCTCTCCGCTCACCTGATGGTACTGGGTGCCCTCATCTGCGTACAATATCGCAACTAAACCGCAACTCATTTTTTTAACTAAAGCGGCACGAATATAAAAAGAGCCGGCGCTAACGGTTGAAGTTTTAGCTACCATCCGTTTAATGCACCGGCTCTTTTTTTATGGTATTTGATGTTATTTAAAAAATAAACCAAACAAAATACAATTCGGCAAACTATGCCGTTTTTTCCGAAATCAGCTTTAACTCAGGCTTCTCTGTTTCTTCAATAACCTTCTTTGTGATATGCAAGGCCTTTTGACCTTTCATCGACGGAGCCTCGAACATCGCATCCAGCATCAGCTTCTCTACGATAGAGCGAAGACCTCGTGCACCGGTATTTTGATCCAGCGCTTGCTGAGAAATAGCGTCAAGGGCGGCATCATCAAAAGTCAGCTTAACGTTATCTAGCTTAAACGATTCTTGGAACTGTTTGATAATCGCGTTCTTAGGTTCAACAAGAATACGGCGCAAGTCTGCAAGCTTTAAATCGCTGAGCGAAACACTGATAGGAAGCCGTCCGATCAATTCGGGGATAATACCGAATTTTACTAAATCATCGGGGATAAGCTTGTCGTACAACTCCTGCAAATCCTTTTCTTTTGAAGACCGTACATCGGCTCCGAACCCCATCGGATTTTCTGCAACCCGTGTCTGAATGATCGTATCAAGCCCGACAAAGGCACCACCGCAGATAAACAGAATATTGGACGTATCGATCTTCAACATATCCTGATTCGGGTGTTTGCGTCCTCCCTGCGGAGGCACCGAAGCAACGGTTCCTTCAACAATTTTTAACAGAGCCTGTTGCACACCTTCACCCGAAACATCACGGGTAATCGACACGTTTTCACTTTTCCGCGCAATCTTATCAATTTCATCAATAAAAATAATACCGCGTTCCGCACGGGCAATATCGCCGTCTGCATTCTGGATAAGTTTTAACAGGATATTTTCAACATCCTCACCGACATAACCTGCTTCGGTTAAAGTAGTCGCATCCGCAATAGCGAAGGGAACCTTCATCTTTTGTGCAAGTGTCCGTGCTAACAGCGTTTTTCCCGAACCGGTCGGGCCTATCAGTAAGACATTGGATTTTTCAATAACAACGGCATTTCGGTCAGCCGGCGGATGCATAATCCGCTTGTAATGATTATAGACGGCAACCGATAACACCCGTTTTGCTTTCTCTTGCCCGATAACATATTCGTCAAGGTAGGTCTTTAATTCCATCGGTGTCGGAATATCCCCTGAAAGCTGTAAAGGCGTAGCCATCTTATAAGCGGTCAAATATTCTTTACAAAGCTGGATACAATGATCGCAGATAGCGACTCCCGGTCCCGGTACTATTTTTCGGCCTGCATCTTCCCGCTTGCCGCAGAAAGAGCAGATTAAAGAAGAATCACTTCTTAATTTAGGCATTTTTTCTCCTATCCATGACCATATCGACGATGCCGTATTCGCAAGCCTCTTGCGCAGACATAAAGAAATCCCGTTCCATGTCTTCGGCAACCGCCTTTTCCGTTTTTCCGGTGTGATGGGCGCAATATTGGATAATCAATTTTTTTAACCGGAGTATTTCCCGTGCCTGTATGGTAATATCGCTGGCTTGTCCCTGTGCGCCGCCCCACGGCTGATGAATCATCACACGGGAAGAAGGCAGTGCAAAGCGTTTTCCTTTGCTTCCCCCTGCCAACAGAACAGCAGCCATGCTGGCCGCCTGTCCCAGACAGATGGTTTGTACATGAGGATGAATATGCTGCATCGTATCGTAAACGGCAAGCCCTGCCGTTACCGAACCGCCGGGGCTGTTAATATAAAGGCTGATATCTTTATCGGGGTTCTGTGATTCCAGAAAAAGCAACTGTGCAACAACCAAATCGGCGGTTGCATCGGTTATTTCACCATCAACAAAGATAATACGGTCTTTTAACAGGCGCGAAAAAATATCGTAGCTGCGTTCCCCGTTTCCCGTCTGCTCAATAACATAAGGAACAAGGCTATGCATCTGTTCCGACATCAGCAGCTCCCTCTCCAAGCAATTGTTCTACCGTCAGTTTTTCACCCGGTTTTACCGTCGATTTTTCAAAAAGCTGAGTATAGAGTTTCTTTTCTTTAATATCATCGATCACATATTCTTTTTCACGAGGATTTCCGTCATAATGCTTTTTAACTTCTTCTGCGGATGCGCCTGTGCGCTCAGCTATTGAGGCGTATTCCGCTTCAACGTCTTCCGGAGACGCGGTAATGCCCCGCTCTTCCATCAGTTTTTCAACGATGATACGAGTCTTAAGCCGGAGTTCAGCCTCTGCCCGCCATTCAGTCATCGCGGATGCTTTTGATAATTTACCGTTTATATCGATTGTCAATTTTTCCAAACTTTCGGGAGACATTCCCAAGCGCTGGGCCAACATAGCCCACCGGCCTTCGAGTTCTGCCTTAACCATAGACTCAGGCAACTCAATGGGATTGGCTTCCGCCATCTGCTTCAGCAGGTTGTCGGTCTTTTTCCGATTCAGAACATCTTCTACCTGGCGTGTAAGATTTTTTGAGATGTCAGCTTTTAAATCGGCAAGTGTCTTGTATTTTTCGCTTACGTCCTGCGCGAGATCATCATCGATAGCAGGCAAATCTTTACGTTTTAATGCAGTTACGCTAACCTTTAGCTTGATTGTTTTTCCGGCCAACTGTTTGTCGATATGTTCGGCAGGATATGTCTTGGTGATAACCTTTTCTTCGCCTTTCTTCATACCGATAAGCTCATCATCTACACCGTAATGGAACTGTCCCTTACCGACGGTAAATACAAAATCATTCCGTTTTGAACTTTCGATTTCCGCATCGGCATCATCAAGCTGCACATAGTTAATGGTTACGATATTATCATTTTTTACAGTATCGCCCTCACCGCAATCGATGACAAGCGCGTTGCGTTCCTGTATCAACGCCAATTCTTTTTCGATATCAGCATCGGTAACGGATACTTTGGGTACGGATACCGTAAAACCTTCCGTCTTTGCTATTTCTACTTTGGGAAGTACATCATAGAGAACAGTAAACACCAAGTCGGAGTCAAGTTTGAAATCGGGCGTACCGTCAAGTTCAGGCTGTGAATACGGTAACGGCCGCGAATATTTATCCGCAGATTCAAATACTTCTTCCAATACATTCTGAATTACTTCGTCATACGTTTCAGCGCGCAGCGTATCGCCGAATTTCTGTTCAAGGACTTTTACCGGTACTTTGCCTTTACGAAAGCCCGGTATTTGGAGCTGTTTCGCATATTTTTTCGTTAAAAGCGCATATCGGTTTTGCACCTCATCCTGCTTAACGGTAATCGAAAGTTTCATCCGAGACTTTTCGATAGGGGTAAATTCTTTCGTAAAATTCATTGGCATATCCTTATGGTACTAAAAGGGTTTCTCGCAAGAGAACTTTATTCTTGACCGGAAACATCCGGTTAAAAAAAAAGCGATTCGGGTGTACCGAATCGCTTCTGTAAGAGCGGGAAACGGGGATTGAACCCGCGACATCCACCTTGGCAAGGTGGCGCTCTACCACTGAGCTATTCCCGCAAAATATATCGCTCGGTATGTACTGTTGTGGAATCCTGCGAGAGGAGGGACTTGAACCCTCACGCCGAGGCACCAGATCCTAAGTCTGGCGTGTCTGCCAATTCCACCACTCTCGCTCACAAAGTGAGTCGAAACAATATACCGATGATTCTTAGGAATGTCAAGTCCTAGCCTTTAGGCTACTTAACCTCCTATTCATCTGAGCCATGCAGGCTTCGAACCTGCGACCCACAGATTAAGAGTCTGTTGCTCTACCAGCTGAGCTAATGGCCCGTTACATAACCGTCTTAGCAAGACTGAACGAGTATTCCATAATTTCAAAAGAAAGTCAAGCCCCGTGCAAACGCATCAGGTTGTTTTTTAATAGCCCGCAGAATAATTGAGGTCGTTCAACCAGAGTTGAACCTCTTCGCGGTTCAAATGGTCTCACGGCCTCAATTATTCTGCGCTTTTATCTACTCTACCTGGTGCGTTTGCACTCCTGCCAAATCAACATACCGCAGTACCGCCACGGATGGCGGTGGTTCTACGCAGCAGCGAGTTCGCATTGCGAACTCGTAGCCCAAGAATGTGCAAGGACGCACATTCTTGGGCGGGGCTCTGCCCTAAGAACCTACCTTGGTTCCAAAGCATAGTTCTGAAAATAAAAGCTAAACAGTGGTGACTTTCACACTAACTCGTTTCAGTACCGCCATCCGTGGCGGTTTAGTTTTTAAGCGGTTCCGTTTTCCACTCTTTAATTGTGCGTGCTTGTTCATCAAATGAGCTGCCGATAAGCACGATCTTCTTGCTGTCTGCCTTATACTGTTCCGCATAACGGTGCTCTTTTATCTGGTTGAGCGCATCTTCCGCACTACCGTTGCCGGAGAGCTTAAACTCAAAGATATAAACAGTATCAGCGGTTTTGAGTACACAATCTGCACGTCTGTCAAAACTATACATCCGTGTATAGTTTTGACTACGAGTTTCGGCACAGCCGAAACATCGCTGCTGCATGGAACCACCGCCCTCCATGGCGGTACTGTGGCAATGTACTTCCGTTTGCACAAACTGTCCCATCAGCGCAAAGACGAGATACACTGCCGTTTGGTAATTCTGCTCCCTCAGTTTCAAGTTTTGTTCGGTGAAGTTGTCGTATGCAATACTGGAAATAATCGACTTGAGCCGCTCCATAAACTCGTCCACATTGCCCTTACGGATGTCCTGTATAAACCGTCCTATCCATACCCCGGTTTGACTCAATGTTAAACCGGAATACGCAGGCAAGAGATTCTCCAAAAAGCCGTACCGAACTTCATCATTCGGAAAACCCAGCTGATACAGCCGCAGATCGCTGATATACTTCTTGATGGTGAGGTACCCTGCTTGAAACAGAATGGGTAATGCATCCTGTGCCACCGCCCGGTACGTTTCCAATCCTGTTTGATTCAACTCAACATTGCCATCAAGGTCGGGGATATAATAGCCTGCTTCTTTTAAGAAGTTGACTAAAAAAGTCGGCGTTCCCGTGCCGAACCAGTAACTGCTAATCTCTTTTTTGGCTAAGGCGCTCAACACACTAAAGGGGTTGTACATCCCTTCCCCGGCAGGATGGAACAAATAGCCGTCGTACCACTGCTTTAAGGTTGTTAATGCCTGCGGATAGTCCATATTCTGCCGTGTTGCAAGTGTTTGTATATCCGGTTGGAAGGTTTCTTCAAGCTCTGTTTGCGTAAGACCGCAGATACCGGCATAGTCTTCTTCCATCGATATATCACGAAGATTATTCAAATCGCTGAAAATACTAATCTTGCTGAATTTAGTAACGCCGGTTAAAAACGCAAAGCGAATATATTGATCACAGGTTTTTATAACAGAGTAAAATGCTTTGAGTGTATTACGGTAGTGTTCGTTCAGTTCTTCGTTCACACCCATCGTTTGCAGAAGCGGTTTATCGTATTCGTCTACAAGGATGACGACTTGCTTACCTGTTTGCTGATAGGCAGCCTTTATGAGGGATGTAAACCGTTTAGCATGAGAGAGTCCACTCTTTTGCAGATTGTATCTCGGCTCTTCGGTATCTAAAAAATAGCTAAGCGTTTCATCTAAAGCGCCGCTCAGTTCATATTGCCCGGTATTAAAATCCAAATAGAGCACAGGGTATTCCAGCCATGCCGATCGCTGTTCTCGTACAGCCTGTTCTTCTTCCGCTTGTTCAATATACAAATCCTTGAACAGCTCTTTTTGACCGAGAAAATAGGCAGCGAGGGTTGAAAGAAACAAGCTCTTGCCGAACCTGCGCGGACGGCTTAAGAAATACACCTTACTATTATTGACTAATCGCGAAAGATACACCGTTTTATCAACATAGAGAAATTTTTTTTCCCTCAAATCTTTAAAACTTTGGATGCCGATCGGTAGTTTGCGTGGTGCGTTCATACCTGCAGTATAGCAAGATTATTGCAGTAAGCCTATCCTTGCGCTTCCGTCTTCCAGTTTCTTATCGTTCCTTAAAATTCGGCAACCGCAGCCTTTATCAGACCTGTCGGCTTGTTCTGTAAGGAAACGGTTTATCTTATCCGCTAAAGCGGATTGCGAATCAAAAGGCGAGGATTGGCGAATTGCCACACTTTTGCAACGAAATGAAAAAGTGCAATCAATAGGCGATGTTTGCGATAAGCAAACTCGCAGCGTTTTTAGACAATGCCAACAGCATTGTCTAAAATAAGCCTTCGTTTTTCTTCATCAAATCCTGTTTAATACCCCCGCCCTCCTTGGCGGATATGCACACGCTCTACAGCAAAACACGTGCACCTCTACACATTTTGCCTGTTCGGTTTCGCCGCATACCGCCACGGATGGCGGTGGTTCCAAACAGCAGTAAGTTTTTCGATAGAAAAACTTATCGTTGAGCAGTGTACACGGACGTACACTGCTCAACAGCCCGCTGCTGCTCTACCTCTCCGGCAAAATGTGTGAACTCTAGGGGCGACAACCCACACGAAAGCCAAGAATGCCGATGCTGCTGCCGGGGACGACGAAGAACCGAAAACCGACGACGCAGTCCTTCGCGCTAACGTTCCAGCTACCGCCGCGCATGACGCGGAAATTACCGGAAGCAGCACCCTGCGGGTCGGTTACAAATCCGCCGGATTCGTAAGCGCCGTCGTTTGCTGTAGGATTATTATCATACCGGTCAAAACACCATTCCCAGACGTTCCCACTCATATCGTGTAAGCCAAGTGCATTTGACCGCTTTTCTCCTACAGGATGGGTTTCATTGTCTGCATTACCGCTATACCATGCAACTTCTCCCGTTTCGGCTGTATCCCACTTGTCTTTCGCTCCACTCGCACTGTTTAGTTTGGTCAGCCATACATTGCCGTATTTTTCAGCATTCGTACTTTCGTTTTGCCACCGGGCTGCATATTCCCATTCGGCTTCTGTAGGAAGTCTAAAACCTTTTTTACTCATATCGGCATAGGCAGCATCGCAAGCAGCTGTATCAGTCGCGTCTTTTAATACCGTAGTATCGGTCTTGCTTTTGCGGTAGACGCATTCGCTCTCAGCATTGTTCGTTTTCTGGGTATACGCATTGCACCATACAATACAGTCTCGCCAACTTACCTTCGTTACCGGCTCTTCTTCGCTCCCACTTCCGTCTTTGCCTTTTACTCCTACATTGGCAAACGTATACCCGTTTTCAGCTTTTACCGCCCAGTCGTATACTTCTTTCCACAGCTTATACGTCACTTCCATTTTGCCCAGCTTATAAGGACTCAATTTTACCTTACGCCCTTCGCGAAATACGCCTTTCCATTCATCTCCCAATCCGGGCAAAGGATCTGTCGGATCCATACCGGTAATTCCTACTGCAGGTGGGGTTATTTTTATAAAGCCGTCGCCTGTATCTTCAAAACTACCTACATTGCCGGAAGGTGGTGTAATTTCTCCATTTCCCGAACCGCTACTTCCTACAGTACCCGGGCAGCCGGTACACACTAACAGTGCAGCTAGCAGCAGCACTATCGAAAAACCTAAGACTTCTGTCTTTCTATCCTTTCCTTTCATAACATTTCTCCTCTATATATTATTTTATCTCAAAGCGCCAAAGGTTTCGCTTATGGCTTTCATCCATTACTTCATTACAAATTACCAATTACCGCTCCGTTTACCCTGAATCAAACCACACTGCCGGACGGCTTCGACGATAAAAAACTGTGTTGATAATATGTTTATAATGAAGACGTTTTTGCATATCTAACGCACAAAATATGCCCAAGGCAGCAAAGTATCGTCTGTGTGTAAAAGGAAAAACACTAACACTGCTTGTGCCGTCTGCAAAAATTGATGAGAAAAAATAATGATGTTGTTGTCTGAATGAAAAGGCTACCCATTTTTCAAGGCGCAGTCTAGTTGCTGAGTCGCTGAGTCATTATGCCGACGAAGCTATGTATGTCAACTACCTTTTGAAAATATGCCGCTACTGAAAATAGCAACTGCACTTTGGAAAGAGGCGGTTGGTGCTGCAAAAATCCGATGCGTTGGCTCAGCATATTCGCAATTATAGGAGCAAAAAGAGGAAATTGCAAGTCCACGTATTACCTTTTCAGGAAACTTTTAAACAGTAAGCGTATACAGTTCTTTTTCTTCGCGTTCCATACGCCTCAATAATGCATCCCGAACTTTTTTGAAAGTCCGCTTAAATTCATCGATATCCGCAAGTATTTTTGACGGCGTGTTGAATTTTTTATGAAAGGCGAGATACGAATCCGCTATGCCGGCCATTTCATTCATATATGATCGGGTAATCGATCGAATTTTCTCATCGCTGCTCTCCAATAATTTCGGATAAACAAAATGATCCTCGGAGGCAAGGTGCATATTCAATACACCCGTTGTTTTATTAATAAGCTCTGCAATTAATGGAGCATTTGCCTTGTCTATAGTACCGTTTACAAGGTTGGTTAGCTGGCGAAGGTAATCTTGCATGACCCGATGCTTTGTTATGTATAAATCCATGTCCATATCATATCTCCTAACGGTTTATAAATGAAGTATCTATCTGTACGGAAAACTCAATTCCCCTGTACTCCTTATCAAAGTATGTTAATTACGGATGAAGGTACTAAAATAACAGCGAAAAGACAAGTAAGACTGATCCTACAACGCTTTAAGATAGCGCAATACTTTTTGCGGGTTTGCCTGTACGCGCGTTTGTAGGCGCTCAAAAGCTTCTTTTGTTTCGGTTGCGGAACCGCTTAACAGCAAAGCATTCCGCTTCCACAGAAACCAAAGATAATGCATTTCAGGATGAACATACAGCCGCTTACGTTCCAACTCGGCCTGTAGATCACTGCCAAGTTCAAGATGATTAGCTTCCCCCGACAGCCAAAACAGCCCCGCATCACAAAAGCAGATCACAACCCGCCGGAAACCGCGAGCCGCCGCATCATCGTTCACAAAATCTTTTACAATAAGCTGAATTGCTCCAAGAGACAAATCATACCCTTCCAAACGCAGCGCCTTCCTCAATGCGATAAGATCTTCCCGTACCGATGCACGTACCGCATCATTTTTCCCTGTTTGCAGCCGTTTACGCCATACGGCAAATTGCTGCTCATAGTTCTGCTGCAAAGGGGTAGACGCAAGAAAATGCTCCGTTTCGGAAAGCAATTTCCAATCGGATTGAAAGCTATCCCGGAGGTTATTCAAAAGTCTTGTTGTAAGTTTTTCCGGCATACGGTATGATATATTCCTCTCAATATGAAAATAGTGGTAACGGCAGATATCCATGCAAACATGGAAGCACTCAACGCTGTACTGGATTCCGTCAATGGACAGTACGACGGCTTTATCTCGCTTGGCGATATGGTCGGCTACGGTCCCGATCCTGAGGCCTGCATTCAGCGAGTAAAAAGATTAAAAAAACATATCCGTCCGTGCATTCTTCTGACAGGTAATCACGAAGAAGGATTGCTTAAAAGGCTTCCGTCCGGCTGGTTCGGCGAGAACGCCCGCCGCTCTCTAAAAAAAACCGCACAGCTTATTTCATGGAAAAGCCGATTCTTTTTGGCAGGCTTGCGTCCTCTCTATTTTTTATCCGAAAAGACACTGCTTGTACACGGCTCTCCGTTGGAACCCGTCACCGAATATCTGCACGGCGGGCAAGAAACAGCCGTATCGCTCCGGTACCTGTGTGCAGAAGGTTTTAAACTCTGCTTTTGCGGACACACGCACCAAGCTGCCGTTTTCTACATCGATCGGGGATGCTACGATGCGTTATACCCCGAACCGGAGCAAACGGTAACACTCGATAAAGATTGCTGTATCATCAATCCGGGCAGCGTAGGCTTTCCGCGCGTATTAGACGCAGCAGCGGGCAGGGCGGCGGAGCTTGCCGATAAAACGCATTTCCCTGCATATTTCGCACTGTGGGATACTACAGCCCGCACAATCACCTTTAAAGCGGTATATTATGATGTCCGACCTACCAATGAAAAAATAAGCCAACGGCTGGGAACGGCTCTATTGTAAATGCGATCGTAAAATTGATCAGGCTGTTATCTTTTTCCCCCTTTTGTATGGTTCTAGTCCCCTACCCCATTTTTTAAGCATATATCATTAAGATTACATCCGGCACAATCAGGATTTCGCGCTTTACAGACATATCTGCCGTGCAACAGTATCCAATGATGAGCGTCCAGCAAAAATTCTTCGGGCGTTACGCGCAGTAAATCCTGCTCAACTTCAAGCGGAGTTGTCCCCTGCGACAGCCCAATACGCGGAGCTGTACGCAGAATATGTGTATCGACCGCTATTGCCGGTTCCCCGAATCCTACATTCAGCACAACATTTGCTGTTTTCCGCCCGACCCCCGGAAGGCTTTCCAATGCGGTACGGTCATGCGGTACCTCCGAATGATATTGGTCTATCAGAATCTTACTGAGCGCGATAATCCGCTTTGCCTTTGTCGGGTATAGATTGATAGAATTGATATAGCTTTTCAGTCCCTCTTCGCCAAGTTCAAGCATTTGCTCCGGCGTATCAACCTTTTCAAAAAGAGGCGTGGTTGCTTTGTTTACCCCAACATCGGTTGCCTGTGCCGAAAGCACCACGGCAACCAGCAATGTATAGACATTTTTCCAATGCAGCTCGCTCCGCGGGTTGGGATTTTCCTGCCGCAGCCGTTCATACACCGTGTACACTGCATCGGCGGGAAGCAATCGTATCGTAGGATCCATAATCTCATTCAGCCTTTTTAAGTAAGCTACGAGTATTTATGCAGCCTGTCAACCCTTCATACCGGCGCTTGATCCGTGCGGAAAGTTACATTCCCCAACACTCCGCATCGAGGGATAGTTGATTAAAAGAAGAAAAGCGGTGATACTGTGGCAATGTTGTATTCTGTATATTGTACTGTTGAAATTGTCATGCTCGTTTTGGGATTGATATGCTTTTTTGCCTTGTATTTTATTCCTGCGGGGTACGGAAAGCTGATCGATAAAAAATGGGGTTTCAGTTTTAACAATAAAGCTGCATGGATGCTGATGGAGTGTCCCACCCTTATCGTTATGATTTCTTTACTGTCCATACTTGACTATGCACACAAACCGGTACGGATAGTGCTTGTGTCTTTCTTCCTTGCGCACTACATTCAGCGCACGCTGATTTTCCCGATGCTGCTCAAAGGAAACAGTAAAATGCCGCTCAGCATAGTATCTATGGGGATGCTCTTTAATACGGTCAATGCGTTTTTAATCGGTTTATGGATTTTTTATTTTTCTCCTGCGGAAATGTATAGCGTGCGTTGGTTTGCCGATCCCCGTTTTATCGTTGGTGCTGCATTATTTTGCGCCGGTATGTTTATCAATATACAATCCGATTCTTATATCCGTTCGCTGAGAGCAAATGGAGACAGCAAGCATTACTATCCGTGTAAGGGGATGTACCGCTATGTTACCAGCGCAAACTACTTCGGTGAATTGGTGGAATGGCTCGGCTTCGCTGTTTTAACATGGTCATCCGCCGGTTTTCTGTTTTTATTTTGGACAGCTTGCAATTTAGTACCGCGGTCTCATGCCTTGTATAAAAAATATGCGCAAGACTTCCCCGAGGAATTTGCCCGCTATAAACCAAAGCGCATTATCCCCTTTGTGTATTAGAGGAACCTGCTAAACGACCCAGCTTCGGAAAGCGTCACTGAGCTTCATTTTTCGTAGGCGGATATATCGCGGGCATCCTCTGCCGAATATGATTCCGTTTCATCACTCGTGTGGTCGTCGTACCATACCTGTGCATAAAACGGAATGTGTTTTGCAAGCTCTCCGAAATTCCACGGCGGTACGCTGCAGCATTCGGGACACCAATGGCCTGTTTTAAGCACCAAATACGGAGTCGCCGAAAAATGATGACCATTATGGCACTGCCATTGCAGCGGACGGTACATATCGCCGCGGGTCATTGTTGTACTATTGCACTTGCCGCCCCGGAAAGCCGCCGCCTGCTGCATATCTTCAATATCAAGGTCTTCCGGCTTCTTTGTTTCATCATAGCCGTGATTTAAAAGCATATTGTTTGCTGCAAGCAATGCTTCGTCTTTTAATGCCTCGTAATCTAACTCAGCACCGGTTTCAGGGTTTTGATTTTTGCACAATAACGGGAATTTTTTCCAGCTGCGCGGGATTGCGTTATAAGCCTCCAACGATCCGAAAAAGGCATCCACTCTTTTTTTGAGGTTGTGCGTAACCCAAAAAACCGGAGCATTATTTGTGTTCAGCAGCGGCATAATCGAAAAACGCTGAACCAGACGCGGGAACGGTTTTCCCAATTTAAAATACCACAATTTTTTTTCAAGCTTTGAGAAAAACGCTTCAAACCCTTCATGCTGGAAATCAAGATAGCTGTTTAAGATATGAGAATCGGCAAACCACATACAGTGGAAATTGCGGTTTGCATTCCATTCGGGGCGGAAAATTTCCTCGGCGCTCCGTCCCATCATTTTAAAACCGCGGTCAAGCGTTTCAAAACCGGTAACACGGGCATCTTTTCCATTGCCAATATTGTATACCTTTCTCCAAAAATCCGGCTTGAGTGTTCCGTTGGTATCTTTTTCGACCAGATTTTTCAAAAGCAGCCCGGAGGTACGTGCCGTTGCCCATTCTATCGGCGTATTCCAGCACGTATGAAACATCAACCCGTCATTCATGTTATTGAAGAGCACTTCGTCATATAAGATGCCGCTTTGCCGGAGCGAAACCCAGCATAAAGGCGATTCAATAACCGCACGCTCAGCCTTTACTTTGCTTGCCGCATACATATCAAACGCACTCGGCAAAAGCGGATCGCCAACTCGTCCCCACGGATGTTTGAATGTTCTATTACCGTACTCCGCAACGGTGCCTATGTAAACGAATTTTGTCTTTTCGATTTGCCTGCTTTCTACCACAGCATTCAGCAGATTTTGAGTTCCCAGCCAATTTGTACGGAAAGCTTCATCATGATTGTGGTCGGCTGCCGGAGGAATAATTGCCGCACAGTGAAGCACATAGTCTGCATCTTTTACACCGGCAAGGCAGTCTTCGTAGTTTTGTATATCACCGAACAACACTTCAATGTTTTCGTTTTTCTGAAGCTTTTTTGCCAGCTTTATATTCGCCTTTTTAGGCCGTAATAGAACACGGCACCGGAATGCTCCCGTTTGAGCAATCTGTTTTAATGCTTCGGATCCCATCGTTCCGGACACACCGGTAATAAAAACAATTTTCATATATTTCTCCGCAATCGCAGATATGCAACAATAAATGCGACGGTAGTTAAACTCCAAGATACAGGAAACGCCCACACGATTAGTTCAATCGAAGGATACCGCGGTACGACACACCATATCCACAGAATACGGCACACGCATATTCCAAGCATGGTAATAATCATCGGTTTAAATGTTTCGCCGATTCCGTACATTGCTGCAGACAAAACCTCCGAAAATATGAATACCGTATAAAAGGGAGCCATCAGATGCATTAACCGTTCAGCGGTGGTAAGAATACCATAATCTTCGGCGCTGATAAAGAGCTTTCCCAATGGCACACACCATAAATACAAGATCGCACTCAATATTCCGATAATAACGACACTCATCAATAAACCGGTACGAACCCCCGTACTTACCCTGTCATATTTTTTCGCGCCATAGTTTTGTGCAACAAACGTAGAAACAGAGGTTACCATTGCTTCAAGCAAAATCCAAATCAGAAAATCCAATTTACCACATAACGCCCATGCTGCAATGTTTTCCGTACCGGTAGCATTTACCCGCGCCTGAATGATCATATTTGCAGCCGGGAAAAGTATTGACTGCAACCCTATCGGAATACCCAGTTTTGTGATAGCTGCAACTACAGTACCGTATACTTTAAACTTTGAAACATACAACGGACACAAACTGCTTTTTTTTGAAAGTGTAACAAAAAGAATTGATGCACTGCATAATTGCGCAAGCACAGTTGCGAAAGCTGCCCCGCCGATCCCCCACTTGAACACACCGATAAATACAATGTCGAGTATAACATTTATTCCGCTTGAAACCACCAATGCATAAAACGGCGTTTGCGCATTTCCCATTGCCCGTAAAATTCCTGCAGCAATATTATAAAAGAGCGAGATTAACATCCCGCCGAAGTATATCCTGGCATAGATTAATGTTGCATTAAAAATATCGGAAGGAACACCCATCATTCCCAATAATGCAGGAGCCGATAAAACACCGATAACAGATAAAAACGTTCCGACAATAAACGTGAGCACTAATGCCGTATGCATTGTCTTTGACAGATCATTGTACTTTTTTGCTCCATAGAGCTGTGAAATTAAAATTGAAGAACCGGCCGACAGTCCGCTGAACAAATTAACGGGTAATCTTAATAGGCTAAAAATAGAATCGATTGCGGCAAGACCCTCTTTGCCGGTAAACCGCCCGACAATCACCGCATCAGCTGTCGTATATAAATGCTGAAAAAAATTCCCCACCAAAATCGGTAAGGTAAATATAATCAGTACTTTCCAGATAATTCCTTCCGTCAGGTCACTATTTCTTTGTCCGGCTATCATTTTATTTCCTTCAAAAAATATAATGGTCAACAGACCGGTTAAAATAGACCTAACAAGGCAGGCATGAAATACGGGAAACAACAAGAAGTTTAATATTATTAAAAGAATGAGACTAGGCGGATTCGAACCGCCGGCCTTCAGATCCGGAATCTGACGCTCTATCCAGCTGAGCTATAGTCCCAAAGGCTGTTTTATACTACACAAGACGGTATTGGGTGTCAAGCCCTGAACAACTTCTTCTTGTGTAAAACACGCTTTTTCATTATTATGTGCTCATCTATGATTGTAACACGTTTACCTGAAAACCTCTCCGGCTATCACATACACATGATTGGTATTAAAGGCACCGGTATGGCAGCCTTAGCGGAGCTGCTCGTTTCGCGAGGCGCAAAGCTAACCGGCAGCGATGTCAGCGATGAATTTTATACCGATGCACTTTTACGCAAGCTGAACATACCGGTAAGCAGTCCTTTTGCACCTTCAAATATTCCCGCCTCTACAAAGCTTATCATATATTCAACGGCTTACACGCCCGATAAAAATCCGGAGCTGCACGCCGCTGTAGAACAAAATATCCCGCGCATGAGCTATCCCGAAGCGCTCGGCGCTTTTTCTCAACACAGTTATTCGGCAGGTATTGCAGGCGTGCACGGCAAAACAACGACCACCGGTATCGCAGGAACTCTTTTAAAAGACTTACATTTAAGCGCCTCCGTATTGGCAGGCAGTGCGGTGTCTAACTTCGGCGGCGGATGCACAGTTATCAACGGTTCAAAATATTTTGTCGCCGAAACCTGTGAGTATAAACGTAACTTTTTATTTTTCCATCCGCAAAAAATCGTACTTACTAGTATCGAAAGCGACCATCAGGATTATTATCCGCAATACGAAGATATATTAACCGCCTTTTTGCAATACATCGACCGCCTGCCCCAGTTCACCGAATTAATTTATTGTTCCGACGATGCAGGAGCGCGGGAGGCGGCAAAACTGACATTTTCTTCCCGTCCCGATCTTGTCTTAACGCCTTACGGCAAAACGGCACACGGCGATTACGGGATTAAAACCCTCGGCATCCAAAACGGACAGTCCGTTTTTTCCCTCCGCGGTTTTGACGGAGAATTCCGTATCGGTATTCCGGGAGAACACAGCGTCCTCAATGCCGCTGCTGCTATCGCGCTGGTAATCGGACTTATCAAACAGGAGCGGAAAGAAGTTACCGCTGCCGACCTCACCGCAATCAGGAACAGTCTCGCCTCGTTTAAGGGAGCAAAGCGGCGCAGCGAAATTTTGGGCGAAGTCAACGGCATCCTCTTCATGGATGATTACGGGCATCATCCCACCGCAATTTATAAAACCCTCAAGGGCATACACGAGTTTTATCCCAAACGGCGTATTATTGCAGACTTTATGTCGCATACCTATTCGCGTACTGCAGCGCTGCTCCCCGAATTTGCCGACGCTTTTTCCTACGCCGATACGGTTATCCTGCATAAGATTTATGCTTCCGCACGGGAAAAATACAGCGGTTCGACAAACGGCAAAACCTTGTATGAACAAATGAAGAAGCGGCACAAACGAGTTCATTATTTTGAAGAGATTATGGACGCAAAGGATTTTGTAGAGCGTGAGTTGCGCCCAAACGATTTATTCATCACCGTCGGTGCAGGCGACAATTGGAAGCTCGGTCGAGCCGTTTATAACGACTTACTCGAAAAGGCGCACGTATGAAAAGCATGACGAGCTATGCCTATCTTGACGGCATTGTGAGCGGTACCGATATTTTCTGCGAATTAAAGAGCTATAACTCCCGATTTTTGGATCTCAACATCAATATTCCCTCTACAATCACTCAACTTGAACCGTTTTTACGCAAATATTTTTCCAAGCGTATCATACGGGGCAAGGTCGATTTTTATTTGCGTTTAAAAAAAATCCATAATGATCAGCCCATCCTGCCCAATATACCTCTCGCACAGTCCTACTATAAATCCATCGCTGATATTGCTCATGCGCTCGGAATGGAAAATCAAATCACGCTCGACCTGATTTTACGGCAAGAGGGAGTGTTACAAATCGATAAAAATTTTGATGAGGAACTTTGGCAAAAAGCCCTTACTCCCCTTCTCGATAAGCTGACTGAAAAATTCAATGCGTGCAGGATTGAAGAAGGCAAGGCATTGTCCGCAGACATACGGAAAATGCTTGCCGTACTTTCCAACTCCGTTGCGGAGATTGAGCGGCACGCTGCGAGAATGGAACAACTTTTTTCTGCAATGCTGAAAAAGAAATTTTCCGACCTTATGGAGCGTGAGCCGGATCCGCAGCGTGTTATGCAGGAGACTGCGGTGCTGCTTGTTAAGTATACAATCAATGAAGAAATTATACGGGCAAAAGCTCATATCGCCGCTTTAGAAA
Organism: Treponema sp. OMZ 855; assembly: GCF_024181145.1. Lineage (NCBI taxonomy): Bacteria > Pseudomonadati > Spirochaetota > Spirochaetia > Treponematales > Treponemataceae > Treponema > Treponema sp. OMZ 855. The sequence continues at coordinate 1,995,896 of NZ_CP051194.1, forward strand.
AAGAAATTACAGAGAACGAAACTCCCGGCCGGAGAATTGATTTTTTATGTCAGGAAATCAATCGGGAGATTAACACCATCGGCTCCAAAAATCAGCTGACGGAAATCGGACAAGCGGTAATCTCCGCTAAAGATGCTCTGGAAAATATCCGCGAGCAAGCTCACAATATCGAATGAGGGATACACTGATGAAAAACGACTATGCTATTCCTGCAAAAAAAGAGCTGCGCATTGCAATCTCAGGTGCTTCCGGCTGCGGCAACACGACGGTCTCTACCTTGCTTGCCGACACATTGGGTATTCCGTGCATCAATTATACCTTTAGGAATCTTGCAAAAGAATTGGATATGCCGTTAAAGAAAGTCATTGAGCAAGCGAAGACTGATTTCAGCTTTGACCGCATTGTCGATAACCGCCAAGTTGAGCAGGCGCTGAAATCATCGTGTGTACTGGGTTCCCGCCTTGCGATTTGGATGCTGAAAGAGGCAGATTTAAAAGTCTATCTTTATGCCTCTGATGAAGTACGTGCCGGGCGTATCTTTCAGCGGGAGGGCGGAAGCCTTGAACATATCAAAGAGTTTACCGCGATGCGTGACAGCGACGACACCCGCCGGTACAAAGAACTGTACAATATCGATAACACCGATTATGCCTTTGCCGATATGCTGATCGATACGGAGCATTATACCCCCGATCTCATTGTAGAGCTTATCATAGACGAGCTTTTACGGCGTTCGCTCATTGTTCCGAAAGCAGACACATAACAAAGGTTCGGAATACCAAGCCTTGAAGAGCGAACAGCTTATCCATAGTAAACAAATGAGTATTCTTGAAGCACCACCTCATCCCGATTACACCGATTTTCAAAAAGCGATTTTAGATTACTATGATGCACATGGGCGATCTTTTCCATGGCGCACGACGAACGATCCGTACTCCATCCTCGTGTCCGAATTTATGCTGCAGCAAACGCAGACCGAGCGGGTGGTGGAAAAATACAACCGCTGGTTGGAAGTGTTCCCCACGGTGCAAGACCTTGCGGCAGCCTCACTCGTACAGGTGCTTGAACAGTGGGTAGGCTTGGGATACAATCGCCGCGCGCGTTTTTTACATCAGTGCGCCCAAACCATTGTAAGCGAATACGGCGGCGTTGTTCCCGATGCTCCTGAAACGCTTCAAACGCTTTCGGGTATCGGCCCCTACACGGCTGCCGCGATTTCGACATTCGCCTACAATAAACCCAATGCATTTATCGAAACAAATATCCGCGCGGTGTTTATCTTTTTCTTTTTTAAGGACAAAACCGATATCAGCGATAAAGAATTATTCCCTCATATCGAAGCCTCTCTGTATAAAGAAAATCCGCGGCTTTGGTACTACGCGCTGATGGATTACGGCGCAGAATTAAAAAAGAAGACCGTCAATCCGAACAGAAAAAGCAGGCATTATACCAAACAGTCCAAGTTTGAAGGTTCGGTACGGCAAGCACGCGGCGCAGTAATTAGAACCCTTACGGCACACAGTAATCAAGGATATGCAGAGCTGTACGGCAACACACAGACGGAAAAGCTCCTCTTCGATAAAGCGCTCGAAGGTCTCATTCGCGAAGGTTTTGTTGCAGAAGAAGGCGGCTGTTATTCCATTAAGCAGTAGCAAAATTGAAAACCCTAACGGCTACATCCAATCCATGCAATGTAAAAACTAAAAACGTCATCGCCTATTGAAACCGTTGTATCCGCTCATAGAGCGCTGCGGCAATGGGTAAGAGCGCCTCTTTAGTGTTTTGCGCAGGATCATCCAATACCGTTTCCAAAAGATCATGCAAAACCAGACCGAGGTATTTTCCCGCAGGAATACCGATCGCCATTAAATCTTTTCCGTTAACCGCTAAATCTTTAAGGCTGTATGCTCCATCCTCTTTAAGGAGCGTATCAATCCGTGCCGTAAATTCTACAAGAAAGTTCGGCTCTGCATACGTACCGGTGAGCCCGAAAACATCCGCTTTTCGTAATGAAAATAAATCATCGATATTTTCTTTCCCAACACGGACGATAAAACGGCGGACGGCGGCGTCAGTCCATGAAGGATCATAATGAAACATGTGTTCGGCAACTAAATGAGCAGTCTTTTCTATTTCGGCATTAGAGTATTTCAGACGCCGCATAATGCTGCGGGTCATTTTTTCGGAGACAGCCTCGTGGCGGTAAAAGGTACAGCTGCCGTCCGCCGCTTCCTTGCGGGCAGCGGGCTTCCCGATATCGTGGAAAAGCCCCGCGAGCCGGATATGGATGTGTTCCATTCCTGCCGGGCAGGCATTGCACACCAGAAAACTGTGGTCGAGTACATCAAAGTGATGATAGCTTCCCTGCCCGATGCCGCGGCATTCCATCAGTTCCGGAATAAAGAGATTCAGCAGCCCTGTGCTTTCCATTAGCCGCAAGCCGGTAAGCGGAGTTTGACAGCTGAGCATTTTTGTAAACTCTTCGCGGAATCGTTCAATCGAAATTTTTTGGGTAATGTGCAGCGCCTGCGGGATTGCTTGTAATGTTCCCGTATCGACGATAAAGTCGAGCTGCGCTGCAAAGCGAACCGCACGGACGGGGCGCAAACCATCCTCTAAAAATCGGTCGAGCGGATTCCCAACTGTTTGAATCCGCCCTGCACGGATATCAGCTCTGCCGTTAAAGGGATCGACGATTTCTCCGTCAGGAAGCGAAACTGCAATGGCATTCATCGTAAAATCGCGGCGGGCAAGGTCTGCTTCTATGCTTGCCGTATATGAAACTGCTGCAGGGTGCCGTCCGTCGGTATAATCCGTTTCGGTACGGAAGGTTGTACATTCGATATGCTTATTTTTATAGATGATGGTAACGGTACCGTGTTCTATTCCGGTAGGAATTGTCCGCCGGAATAAGCGCATTACTTCCTGCGGTTGCGCATCGGTTGCAATATCCCAATCGCTTGCTTTTTTCTTTAAGAAAAAATCGCGGACAGCCCCGCCTACGAGATATGCGGAAAAGCCCGCTTCATGGAAATATCCGCTGATTTCTTTGAGTAGAGAAGGAACGGGAAATTTTTGTTCCATAATTTTACACTTCAATACCGGCTTCGGTTAAATAAAGAATCGTAAATCTTTTCTGCCGGTCATGTTGAATCGATACGCTGTGATATAGGTTCCCGTTATTGCAGTTAACGCGTTAATTGCTGCCGCGATGGAGCTGATAAAAAAGGCAGCCGGACGTAAAATCAAATACCCCGACTCAAAGCCTCGTCCGTAAAGCATACACAAGGAGGTCAGCGCAATATATGTTCCCCCGATAGAAAACCGTCCGAGCAAACATGAAAAGAGAGAGGCATATCCCACAAGCCAAAATATATCGCTAAAAGCTATCCTAAATACATTAATCGAATAAGATTTTAAAATCACAACAAAACTGACGGTAATGACTAAAGCCGACCCCGCTCTCCCGAAAATGGAGAAAACAGGAAGGGCAACGGAGGAAATGCGCCGGCGTACACCGAGGCTTTCGTTGGAGTGACGCAGCAATACACTGAGCGCGACATGGGTATCCTGTGAAAAAAAAGCTGCCATCATGGGTGCGAGGCTTGCATAGAGAACTCGATACGGATTGATATCGCGGCAAAAGATTTTCAATAATGCGGGATAAATAACAAGCGCGATAATCAATAGATCGACAATAAGCAGAATTGCAAAATCGGCAAAAACCGCAGTCAAGAGCATTTCGTGAAATTTAATTACCCAGTAGGACGAAACGGCTACCATACCGAATACCAGCATATCCACAAAAAAGACCAGTACCGCATAAGAAATCCGAGCCAAAGAATCGATAAGCGTGATGGTCGGCTTCGCAATATTTCTATCAACGGCGCAGCCGGCTCCTGCAAATCCGCCGAAAATGCAAAGCGGTAGGATATAGGTTCCATTTATCAATGCTTCGAACGAGCTGGAAGGAAGTAACTGTAATAGCGATTCTTTCACACCGAGAACTTGCACATCGGATATGCCTTCTACAAAAATAGGTATACGAGCGGGTGTATGAATAAGTACGGATATTAATCCGATACAGGACAATAATAATGCGGCACCGCAGATAATGAGGCTTGTAATAATCGCAACTTTGAGCAGACTTCTATTTTCACGTAATTCAAAGATACTGAGCGTAAATCCGAAAAAAACTGCCGGATAGAGAGCATACCTTCCGAACTGTATCGCTGCTTTTGATAAAAAGTCTACAGCCTGTACAAATAGCGTATTTTCGGCACCGGCGACAAGAGCAAAGGTTACCCCCAGCACAATACCGATAAAATATTTCAACCAAATTTTCATAACGACTGAGTGTAACCCAAAGATTGTACTGCGTCAACGCCGCACGCTATGGGCAAACGCATCAGGCAGTTGTGACAGCCCTGCAAAATATATAGGCTGTTCAACCAGAGTTTCGCTGCTACGCAGCTCAAATGGTCTCCCAGCCTATATATTTTGCAGAATTGGAGCTATTTCCCTGATGTGTTTACCCGTCTACTGGAAAATTGTGCGAAATTTTGGATAAAATTTCGCACAAAAGGGAGGTAAACGCATCAGGCTATTTTTTCATCAAATCTACGCCTGACTTCCATGCTTGGCCGACTTTTTCTCCGATGGCATAATAGCCGTTTTGGAATTGATCAAAAATGAATGCATTGAGCTTTGACGGTTCAACTTTGCCCTTTTCGTTTAAAACAGCCTCATCTGCAAGAACTCCGACGATTTCCCCGACAACGTAAAAGCCGAACACTGCATTTTTTATCTCTACTACTTTGCACTCAAGCGTAAGGGGAAACTCTTGGATAATCGGTGCGTCCACCTTGGCGCTCTTAACCGCCGTTAAGCCGCTGCGTTCAAATTTATCCGGCATCGTATTTCCGCTTGCAATACCAAAGAAATCCGCTTCCTCAATATGAGGGATATCCGCAACACTGAGGGTGAACGCTTTTTTGTACTTGAGATTCGCCGCAGTCTTATGTTTTTCATCAAGATTCATCAAAACCATATTTTCTGCACAGATACTGCCCCATGCCATATTCATTACATCAACTTTTCCATCCTCACCGTAAGTCGCTATCATGAGTACGGGCATCGGGAATAAAAACGGATGAACTCCCAGCTCTTTTTTTGTATGGCTCTGCATTGTGTCCTCCTATACACTATCTTGTTTTTTTAAACAGCATGTTTGCATAGAGATTATAAACAAATGGCTGGGCATACGGATCAAAAAGCAAAGCTCTGACAGGAAGAAAAATTGCACTTGCCGTCTCACTCGGGGCACCAACCGATGGACTAATTATATACACCATTAACAATCTGTCTACTTATATGAATCGGGCACCTGACCAAAATATCCGGCTAATATATCTTTGATATAGTTGTACCGCCGGGCATAAGAATTTTCTACAGGAATAAGAGTAAATCCTTGCTCTCTGCAAATATCTTTTTTCTTCGTGTCATTATCTTTTATGTGTAGATTATTATAATGCTCCCGTCCGTTTAATTCAATCGCAAGGATTGGTTCTTTCTTATTTCTATAGCCGATTTTATAAATCACGAAATCAAAACTGCATCGATAAAAATAGTCCTGATGAACCGTCCCCGGTTTAAAAATATGCGAAGCTTGTACTTCTGTTTCGACACAGTATTTTTTATTTTTTAAAGAAATAATTGAAAGTGCATGGTTCAATGTTTCCAAAAAAGCGTCTTCTGTTTCCGTTTTATACGGTTTTGTACCAAGAGCTCGCGAATCATTTGTACAGTTTGTTATCTTGTACGAGCCCTTTGCTTTTACATATTCCGCAAGTTCATAGATATCGTCTGATTTTGTCTTCTCTGCATTCCGGTGCAGCTGATTAAGAACAGTACTATTTGAAAATATCACAAGGCGATCTTTTGCACGGGATGTCGCAACATTTATCAGTTCACGATTATTTTTTAACCACTCATAAGTTTTATTATGAGTGGTATCGGTCAATGCGAGTGAGAATAAAATAACATCCTTTTCGTCGCCTTGGAATGCATGAACCGTTCCACAACTGTATTTTTCAGGATTGATACCAGCTTCCCTCATTGAATATTCTATCTGTTCCTTTTGACTTCTAAACGGAGTGATAATCCCGATACTTTTATCAGGATTATTTTTTATATAATGTACAATCGCTTCCGCTTCTTGTTCGGAAGTATTTTTAAAATTAGTCCTTGTACTATCAACATTATAAAATACCAATAGTTCCGAAACCGTAGACTCTGATACTATATTTAACCGGTTGTTATAATATTTTTCATTATTGAATTGAATGATTTTTTTATTACAACGATAATGATTATGAAGTAAGATTTCTTCACTGATTGAATCGTTTGCTAAAAAAGTTTTATAGATTGAATTTGTAATATAATCGTAATCGTCAGGAATACCATATTTTGTTCTTAATGCTTTGTTGATATTCTCATCCAAGGTAATTACCGGATTAAGCTGCTGCGGATCACCTACCAGCATAAGCGTTTTACCGCGTATAATCGGGATAAGTGATAGTGCTGTATTACACTGGCTTGCTTCATCAATTATAGTGCAATCAAAACAAAGATTGCCACTGCCGAGTTTATGCGCCGAAATACAAGTAGTTGCAATAATCGGAAAAATCTTTTGCAATTTACAAATATTATCATCGACGGATGTATATTTATTAAAAGCCGTAATGCGTTCTTCCTCTTTTTCAAGTTTTAAAATAAGACGAAGATCATCATACTCCGGTTCTGAGAGCTGTTGGATATATCTTGCTGATATATAATAAAGATATTTTAGGAACTCATTTTCATCATTTTCCAAAAGATTAAGAGCATCCTGATCGGAAACCTTGGGGATTTCATTAAGTTTCTTTCTGATTACATTAAGCTGCTGTCCTTCCAAACCAAGCCGCATTTCCATACTTGTGTTTTTTTCAAGCATTGCTTCAAGTGTATCTTTTCGTTCGGCAAGTTCTACCGTTTCTTGATGATTTTTTAACAATGTCGATAGTTTTTTTGTTCGCTCTATCGTATCGTATTTATTTCGTTCAAGTGTTGTAGTATATATTGTAATGTTTTTACATTTTTGATACAGCGTTTCTATATAGCCTAATGCTTCTTTTACTTTCTCATTACTGCCAAGGCGGAGAACAGGAAATGGTATAGTATCGATACTTCCGGAGTGTCTTTTATATTGCAGTGAACTTAAAGTCTGAAACACAGTATCGATTGGATGGTTGTTATACGAAGAAAATAGAACCGTTTTATTGTTAAAGAATGCGGTGATAATAGTGTTTATTATTGTATTGGTTTTGCCCGTTCCGGGCGGTCCTTGCGTATATGATACAGGACTATGCATTGCATTGTGTATGGAAAGCAGCTGATCAAGATTTATTTTTTTATTCAGTAATGTTATAGGTATATCATTTTCATTTTTTTCAATACTATGCAGTTCTCCGAAGAATGCACGTATTGGAATGGAGACCTTACCGGTTTCATACATAGTCAGAATCGATTCATATTCTTTTTCAAGATTGACTTTGACATTTCGTTGTAAATATAAAAAATATGGACGATCATCTATTTTTTCTTTTGAAATTTTTTCCTGAATAATGTTTTCAATTTTTTGCAAGTTTTTATCAAAATCTTTGAGTAGATATAATTCACATGGTTCAAGAAAGCGACGAATACTTTCAATCTTACCGTCGTCCGAATCGGCATTCATATAGAATTCTTTATTAAAAGAAATTTCGTTTGATATTTCTAATGTATGTTTCTCGACATTTAAAAATATTTCACGATACGCAAGTACATATAGCCCTTTCCGGGTATAAAGGCTTAGTTTATTTAGACACAGCTGTCCCTCCATTTGATGTTTTTTCTGCTTTATATTCAGTTTTTTATTAAACGCATCAACAATTTCTCGATACTGCGTATCAGATAAGCGATATTCTTGTGGATTACTGCGGAGGACATTGTCATCTAAATTTTCTATGAGGCAAAAATCATTGTTTAATGACGGAATACTTTCAAATTTATTGCAATCCGCAAGGTAATTGAGAATTTTGAAGTTTGCAGAGCCATCAAATAGTAATTCATACTTTGCAGGATTACAATCAATATCGTCAACAAGATGTTGATTTATCGGCATATATGTACCATTTACAATACTTGCCGATAGTATACGTTCTACAGAAAGCAACATATTATCTGCAAGTGTATACGTATGAAGATGGAGGCCACTGCATTGTAAAGTGTACAATGTTCCGTCCTTATTTTTGAGAATGTCTTTTATTCCTATCCAGAATCGAGAAACTTGCTCACTTTTTTTATTACAGTACTCAACATAGAGCCACTTCCCTTCATATACTGCACGAAAAATTTGTCTTGTAATGTTATTCATAAGAGTATCCGATATTGTTTTTGCTTAGAAGTATAGACATATTAGACCTGTTCGGCAACTGCGTTGCGGAACAGGTAGACGAGTTCTAAATCGCACAAATAGCACGATTTAGAACATCGCACTTCAAGGTAACCTGTTCAGAAACGGAAGTTTCCGAACAGGTTTATTGTATAACTTGGTCTGTATTTCATATTATGCTTTCTCTGCATTTTCCTTCCATCCCAGCACCCGCTGCTTCATGCCGGCGATATCCAGTACACCTAAGGCAAATCCTCTGCGTACCAGCTCAGAGGGAACATACTCGTCGTATTTGTCAAAGATGGGAACTTCCCTTTCGTAGACAAGCTCGAGCGGGTCAAAGTTTTGTGCGGCTTCTTCGGCAATAATGCGATAGAATTCTTGTGCGCTTACCTGCATGGTAAACTGTAGGTAGTACGGTCTGGACGGACTCAAGCCTTTGAGCCCAAGCCGTGTACCGCAGCGGAGCTTGAGAAAACGTTCCAACGCAAGAAAGGCATAGCTGCCCAGCTGAGGAAAGAGCGCCCACATAGAGCCGCCGAGGGAAATGAGCGGGTGAGTGTCCATCCCTGCCTTGCTGAACGTATTCCGCGCTTCCTGCAACCGGCACACTGCATGGCGCATCAGGTACGGGTAGCTTTTCTGTTCGGCAAGGACAGTATGCATCCGTTCCAAGATACGGGTGTGTATATCGCCTGCCACATCACCGAAATACGCAGGGATATTCCCCTTTACCAGCGTACAGTATACCTCGCGGCGCTGGTGATCCACCTCGTCCACTGCCCATACCCTGCCTGCAATGGCTATCTTCTCGCCCGCAGGCGGCGGTTTGACGATTGTTCCCAGCTCTTCGGAACCGGAACGCACCGTGTATTCGATATTTTCTTGGAACACTGCGTAAAACTTATAATTGTTGACAACCCGCTCCCCGGTAATCCCGACAATCAGCCCGCCGTTTTCCGTGCGGTTGATATGATCAATAGTGATAAGGTGCCGGAGCAAGGTACGGAAGTCCTCCTGACTGATGCGGCGGAATACCGACAGGGACAGTACTCTGGATGCAAGCTCCGCCGGTGTCATCTCTCCTGAGGAGGCAAGCGTACTCATGGTCTGGTGATAGAGCAGGGAGAAGGGCAGCTTTTCCGTGCGCGGAGGTTCCACAAAACGCTCTTCGATATAAAGCTGAACAAGTGCAATCCCTTGAATAAGATACCACGGGATCATCTCCGGCAGCATTGACCGCGCTTCGGGATGATCTTCCCGCATAACAAACCACATTTCCGAAGGAGTGCCGCGCCGTCCGGTACGTCCCATACGCTGTAAAAAACCGGAAACGGTAAAGGGTGCATCAATCTGGAATGCCCGCTCCAGTCTCCCGATATCAATCCCCAGCTCCAGTGTAGCGGTAGCGCACACACTGATAAGCGAGTCGTCATCCTTCATCTCTTCTTCCGCACTTTCGCGGTACGAAGCGGAAAGGTTGCCGTGGTGAATTAAAAAGCGGTCGGGCTCGTGGTTGGCTTCACAGTATTGCCGGAGGTGCTGGCATACGACCTCGCACTCCTCGCGGGAATTGGTAAACACGAGACATTTTTTGCCGCGGGTATGCTCAAAGATATAGCCCATCCCCGGATCGGCAGCCTTGGGGGCAGTGTCCGCGGCGGGTTCTACCGTAAGTGCTTCGATGGTAATAGGCTTGCCTTCGTCAGCTTGCGGCTCCGTATTGAAGAAGTGTTCCATCGAAAGCCGCCACACCTCTTTGCCGCCGTCGCATTTGGGGATAACCGTTTCTCTCCCGCTGCCTGCAGCAAGAAAGGCTCCCGCTTCTTCAGGGTTACCGAGTGTGGCGGAAAGACCAATCCGTCGGGGATTGCAGCCCGCAGTCCGGCAGAGCCGCTCGATCAGACAAAAGGTTTGCCCGCCGCGGTCCGCACGCAGCAGAGAGTGGACTTCATCAATAACGATAAAACGGAGGTCATGGAACAAAGAGGGTATTTCGCTTTGCTTGGTGATCATCAGCGCTTCAAGAGATTCCGGGGTGATCTGTAAAATCCCCGCAGGTTTACGGAGCAGCTTCCGCTTTTGACTCTGCGGCGCATCACCATGCCATCGCGTTACGGCGATTCCTGCTTCCTCGCAAAGCTCGTTCAGCCTCCCGAACTGATCATTGATGAGCGCCTTGAGCGGCGCGATGTACAACACTCCCACCGAGGCAGCAGGCTCTTCGTATAAGAGGCTCAAAATAGGAAAAAATGCCGCTTCGGTTTTGCCGGAGGCGGTGGATGCCGTCAGCAGCACATTGTTATCGGTATTGAAAAGAGCATCGCCCGCCGCATTCTGCACCGCACGAAGCGCCTGCCAACCGGAGCGGTAAATATAATCCTGTATAAAAGGGGCGTATTGATTAAAAATATCCATCGCTCTTCTACGCACTCACCTTAAATCGTAAACTCGGCATAGTTTTCATCGGCGGTGTCCGATACCGCATCAGACTTTGCGTACGAAAATGTATCGGAGTTTAGTAACTCGATAACGCTCATTCCCGGATTTTGGTATAAAATATCCAGCAACTCGATAAAATCCCGGATTACTTCGCGCGGGGTGATATGTACATCGGCGCCGATCCGCTCATATTCAATTTTGATAAACCCTGCCAAGTCGTTCGTGGTGATTTTCTGTTCATAGCCATAGAGACCGGCGTGCATCGCGGCGAGTTTTTCGCAGAGGATCAGCATTTCTTCCGCAGTGATCGGGTCAAGCCGGATTACCGGCGCAAGTAAGTCCCGTGCACCGGGCTTGGAAAACTTCCCCTCTGCAAGACGGGAGCGGAGCGCCTCGTAGCTGTACACACCGCGCCGCTTATCCTCTATCGCCTGCGGTGTTGCCCCCATGATAATACCGAGGTATTTTGCCTTCCCCTGTAAGGTGTCGTTGTACATAGTGAGGAGTTTTTCGTAATTGTACTGGCGCGTGATGGAGTTGGGGACTTTATAAATATTGACGAGTTCGTCGATCATAATCATCATGCCGGAATAACCTGCCAGCCGAAAAAATGTTGCAAAGAGCTTGAGATACTCGTACCAGTCATCATCCGTAATAATGATATTGACACCGAGTTCTTCCTTTGCTTCACGCTTGAGGGCATATTCACCCCGGAACCACCGCACTACTTTTGCTTTCGTTTCATCATCGCTCTTGAGATACGCATGATAATAGGCTGAAAGTAATTGAGCAAACTCAAAACCGTGTACCAGCTCGCTCACCGAAGCGGTTACCGCGTAAATCTTTTGATCGACAAGCGCAGTCAGTGCCGGGTCTCCGGGTTGAAGCCCGCTTTCTTGCAAGGCTTCACTTTGCACGGTGCTGATCCACCGCTCCAATATCAGCGTGAGTGCACCGCCCTCCGGTTTTGTCTTTGTGGAGAGATTCCCGATCAGCTCGCGATAAGTTGCAAGCCCCTGTCCCCGCGTTCCTTGCAGCCTCCGTTCCGGAGACAGGTCTGCATCCGCAACAATGAACCCGCGATCCATCACATAATTTCGGATAGCTTGCAGTAAAAAACTCTTCCCCGCGCCATACCGCCCGACAATAAAGCGGAACGAAGCACCGCCTTCGGCGATAATATCAACATCATGCAGCAAGGCTTGAATTTCATTTTTTCTTCCGACGGTGATATAAGGCAGCCCGATACGGGGCACAACACCGCCTTTTAAAGAATGCAATACTGTCTGCGCAATCCGCTTCGGAACTTTTCTTTCCGCTTCGTTCATGTTGTTTCATCTCCCAATATCCAGGACAACCGCATACGGATATTTTAAGCGGTTGTCTTCATTTTGTGCGAAATTTTTGAGAAAATTTCGCACAGGCTATTTTAAAAGTGTAGGGCAATCGCATCAGAAGTGTAAATCGAATTACGCAAAATAATAGGTTGGGCAACCATTTGAGATGCAACGCATCGAAATTCTGGTTGAACGGCCTATTATTTTGCGGGGGATTTACAATAGCCTCTGATGCGATTGCCCTATCCCAATATCCCGATAATATCATCACGATAATCTTCCACAAGGGTAATCGTTTTGCCGTCGCATTCTACCACCGTATCGCCGATAAGATCAAACAAGGCCTCATTGATAGCATCGGCGATAACGCTCGGCATTCCGCGCTGTGCTGCAATCAATTCCAGCACCGGCTCTCCGCGGAGCAGCATCCGCAACAGCTGCATTTGCATATCATCTAACGGAACGGATGTATTGGACGGCGCTGCTAGAACTGCCGCTTCGGATTGTTCAGATGCTAAGTGCGGAGACGCGGCAACGGACAACACAGCGGCTGTATTCTTCCGCGCTGCTGAGTTTTCTTTTGTACGTTTTTTTGAGCCCGCGCTCTTGCGGACGGCTTTGTTTACAGCATTGAATTCCGGCGAGCCCATCGTCTCTTCCTCGGTTAACAGGTTGCCTTGAGTTTCAAGCGCATCCTTTCTGATTTTATCCAGGCCTGAAAAGTCAATCGAGATCTTAGGACGTGCCGCTTCGATTTTTGCTTTCCGATCCGCCTCAATAACCGCCTCTATATAAGGTACCGCCCATGCCGCTTCTTTTCGCTCTTTTAGCGGATGTCTTATTTTGAGGTATAAGCGCAGTCTTCGGTCTGTTTCATGTAAAAAGTCAGCAATTATCTTTCTATTAAAATAGTAGCTTTGACACGTTACCACATACCATGCTCCCTCTTTAAAGAGATATGATCGAGAAGGATTCAGCTCATATGCGACGGATTTTCTTTTCTTACTATTATCATAGTAAAGTGTGTACTCAAGAGGGTGCCAGTCCTGTGCTCTTCGGCGCCCAAAACAAAGTTGAAAAAGTTTTTTTCCATCTTCTTGATATTGAACGGAAGCAAGCCGCCACACTGCTGCAAAGAGGGTGATAGCTTCCGTCCCGCGCTCTTGTATCAGCTTCGATTCGGCAGTCTTCTTCCCACCGAACACACAGAACGCATTAAACACTTCCTGCGCACTGAATTTTTCCGGATAGTGAAGAATTTGAACTGTGGCGTCTTTTTCCAGCATGTCGCTGTCCGCATACTTACGGGCAATGTCCGGGGCAAGTCCCTTCAGTACAGCGAATTCCAGCATCCACCGATGAAGCCTGTCTCGCAGATATTTGTCGCCAAATCCTGAATCGATATAACCTGTTTCAAATTCTTCCATTTTCCTAAGGCTATCTTCCACCGATTTCGTTCCTATCCCATTGAGCAGCTCATACAGATACATCGATACAAACGTTTCGCAGTGCTTCCGATAGTTTCCCTTCCGCAATTCAGTCCGCCATGTAAAATACCCGCGCAGCTGAGCTAAAGATAAATTATGATAGGTCGACCAATAATAAGTGCTGATTTCTCCTTTCCAAGGAACATTATCTTCATAGTTCTCCATGAATTTTCCCTGCACATAGAAGTTTTTACATATCTGCTTAAAAGAACCATTCCCATATTGATAGAGATTCTTCATTCTGCGAATTTGCTCCGGAACATACTTTTTCGCTTTTGGTGTTGCGCTGTTTGAAGCTCTATCCGGTGCTGTTTTTTGCGTTGGCTTGGGATTATTACCGAATGATGTGGTTTGTTGTGCTGTTGTATTATCATTCGGTGGTTTTATCGTCAGTGTCTGACCATAGAAAAGCGGCGCATCGTGATACTGTGCCTGCTCCGTATTGCTGTTATCGAGAATCACCGTGAAACCGTTTTCATTATTGCAACCACCCGCTTTGTGTATCATCTGCTGCGGTGCCGATACCAAGTCTTCCGCAAATTTTAATATATCTATCATACCCACACTGTATTTGCCTGCATCTTACAGAACTTTCTCCAGCGTCAGTAATGCTCTTTTTTTATCAAGGCCGCCTGCATAGCCGGTTAAGTTACCGTTCGCTCCGATAACACGATGACAGGGTACGATAATGGAAATGCCATTATGACCGACTGCACCGCCGACCGCCTGTGCAGACATACGGGATAGACCTCGTTGACGGGCAATTTGCTTGGCTATTTCACCGTAGGTAGTTGTATGCCCGTACGGAATAGTACAGAGGATATTCCACACTGCATTTTGGAAATCCGTTCCGTTAAAATGGAGCGGCACGGTAAAATCAGGTTCTTTTCCGGAAAAATAGACATCAAGCCATCGCTTTGTTTGCTGTAAAAACGGGGTTTCTTTTTCTTCATGCTGTTCTTCAAGATACTGAGCAAAAAACTTTTCGCCGTTGAACCACACGCCGGTCAAACCTGCGTTGTCTGCTGCCAGTAAAATGTTCCCCAGCGGAGAATCATACCATTGGGTATATGTCATACGTATCCTCGGTTATCACATTTCAAGGCAACCTGTTTTAAAACTCATACGCGAGGGTGAGCCTGATAAAGCTGTTGCGGGAAAATTGTCCGAAGTTTCCGGTCTTTTTACCGCCGAAGATACCGACATTACAGTCGATAAGCAAGGTTGCGAGCTGCCAATGGATACCGGGCATAATGCAAAAGTCTGCGTCCTCAAGCCCGACAATGGCGCCGAGTTTCCATTCCAAGGAATTACGCAAGAGGGTTTGCGATACGGAAAATGCGAGCTTAGTATCCGTTGCTTTTTTGCCGTATTCCACATCGTTGATTTGAGCAGCACTTCTGCTATGATGAAGCCGAATATTTTCCGTTGCGGTCAAACTCACGGTAAAGCCGAGGGGTGCGGAATAGACCGCACCGATATTCCACGCAAGCGACGGGTTATATATGGAAGGATTATTGCCCGATAAATCCGAGGTGATATTTGCGGCGAATTCCGCACTGAGCGATACGGGGCCGAGTCCGACACCGTAATCGATGCCGATATGGTGATAAGGATTATAGAGACCGGTAAAGGTTGCAGGGGAAAGGGTTTCAAACGCAAGCTCTGGCAGCCGACCGTAAAAATACTGAATGCCGAAGTCGTGTTTGCCTCCTACAGCAGCCGTAAGCCGCCCGCCTCCCTGCGAATATGCGAGGGTATTGGTAGCAGGCTTATGAAAGACCGAAGCACTGTTACCCCATATCCGGTCAAATTGCTGTGAATACCAGCGGTCGGTTTTTCCGGTAACAATGCGGTTCCCTTCAAATACCGGCAAATATACGCCTTCCAGTTTGAGATCATGAGGAAGGTACACGACTGCGGATATGAGCGGGCGGGCAATTTTCATCTCCTGCGGGGCATACATCAGCGTAAGGTCGGTTTTATCGCGAGGATTGACGATATCAAGCACACTTAAACTTTCCGCCCGCCCCCAGTTCATCTTTTGGATGCCGCCGGTAATAACTACCGAACCAAAGAGCATTTTGAGATATGCTTCGTCAATCCACGAAGCAATCTGGGAACTTTTGGGAAAAACGTTCTGCTCTGTGCCGAGCAGGGGAGCGAGGGTTTTACCGTTAAGCTTAACGCCGAAATAGGCTTCCGTCATCGGTGCGGTTGCGTGAACGTGCAGCTTTCCCTCAATCATCGAACCGGGCTGCACATCCTTAAAAGTCTTAAAATCGTCAAAATAAAACGAGCCGCCGAGAGAAAGCTTTCCGCCGATATCAATCGAAAAAGCACTGCCCGATTCCGCCTCGCTGTCAAAGCCGAAGTCATCGGCTGCCTCTTCCGCATTCAACGCCGCCGCACAGCACAAAAAAAACAAAATGCTTATTACTATGGAATTTTTTTTCATCTCGGTCTCTCCTTTTGGCAATATACGGTGTATCTACTACGTTATCTATTTCAAAAGGCTTACGGCCCCTTTTTTCCGTAAGCAAGGTAAATGGATCAGACTGGTGCTACACATATCGCAAAATAAGTGGCTGGAGCAGCATTTGAACCGCGTAGCGGTGAAACTCTGCTGATACAGCCGCTTATTTTGCGGGGTTATATGCCAAAATGTCTGATGCATTTACCTATAGCTTAGACAGCGGTACCATCTCCGGCGCCGTATTTTCACCTTCCATTGCAGAAAATTCGCTGAGCAGTTTCTTACCGCCGGAAGATATCCGAGTCGGTATTTTTATGATTACCTTGAGGTAGAGGTCACCGGTTCTGCCGCTTGCTGCGGGGACACCTTCTCCGCGCACCTTGAGCGCATCGCCGTGCTGCGTACCGGCGGGAATTTTTACCGTCAGGCGCTTATCGTTCAGCGATTTTACCGTTATTTCTCCTCCGAGCGCGGCTTGCGTCATCGAGATGGGAATTACACAGTACAGGTCGTTCCCATGCCGTTCGAATAAGTGATGCGGCTTAATAAAGATGAATACGTAGAGGTCGCCGTAATCGCCGCCGCCTGAACCTGCATTTCCCTGTTTGGGAATGGTAATGCGCTTGCCTTCTTCAACACCGGCGGGGATGGTGATGATAATTTTTTGCTTTTTCCGCTCTAAGCCGGAACCGCCGCATTTTTTGCACGGGTTTTCAATAATAGTTCCCGCGCCGCCGCATCGCCGACACGTACTCGCGATGGAGAAAAAGCCGGTGTTCTGCCGTACCTGTCCGGTACCCTTGCAGTCGGGGCACATCTTTCTGCCGCCCCCGCCGGCGCTTCCCGAACCCTTGCATTCCGTACAATGTTCATCGCGTGAATACTGTATTTCAATCTTCTTGCCGTATACGGCGTCGGTAAAGTCGATTTGCAAGTCATACCGGAGGTTTGCACCCCGTGCGGGGCCGCTGCTCCGTGAAGAACCGCGGCTCGATGAACCGAACCCGCCGAATCCTCCGAAGCCGCCCCCGCCGAATAAGCTTTCGAACAAGTCGGAAAGACCGCCTCCTCCGCCGAAGATGTCTTCAAAACCTTGGAATGCAGACGGATCAAAACCGCCGCCCATATTTTTAACACCGTCAAAACCGTATTGGTCATAGACGCTGCGTTTTTTATCGTCAATAAGCACTTCGTAGGCTTCAGTCGCCTCTTTAAATTTTTCTTCCGCTTCTTTATTTCCGGGGTTTTTATCGGGGTGATATTGAATTGCCAATTTGCGGTAGGCTTTTTTTATTTCATCGGCGGTAGCGGTCTTTGCTACGCCCAATACCTCATAATAATCTCGTTGTGCCAAAATAAGCTCCGTCTAGGGTAAACGCAGCAAACGATTTTTTAGTATATCCCGCAGAATTTTATAGGCTGTTCAACCTTTCCTTTTAAAAATATGCGGGCATCTACTTCGTTATTCCACAAAAATTAGTCCTCGACGTGCAGAAGCACGACTGCGGGTAATTTTTGTTCATGCCTCGTATCTGCCTCGCCTATTTCTAAAAGGCTAACGGAGAGACTATTTTTAGCCTCTCCGTCTGCGATTTGTTTGTATTTGTTTGCTGCGTTTACCCTTATCTTAAAAAAATATGCGAAATTTCCTTATAGTTCGGAAATTTCGCATAGGAGGAAAACCTCTTTGTTATTTATCTTCGTCTTTTACGACTTCGTAGTCAACGTCGTCGGCGGTTCCCTTGGTGGGGCCGCTTTCGGCAGCGCCGCCTGCAGCACCTGCTCCGGCAGCTCCCGCTGCACCGGCGCCCTGCTGCTTGTACATTTCTTCTGCAATCTTGTACGCAGCCTGCTGGAGTGCTTCGGTCTTGGACTTGATGTCGGCAGTATCTCCGCCTTCAATCGCCTTCTTTAAAGCGGCAACAGCTTCTTCGATGCGCTGCTTGTCGGCGGCGTTCACCTTATCGCCCATTTCCTTCAAAGTCTTTTCAGTCTGGTAGATCATCGAGTCGGCCTCGTTGCGTACCTCAACCTTTTCGCGCTCTTTCTTGTCGTTTTCGGCGTTGGCTTCCGCTTCCTTTACCATGCGGTCGATTTCGCTTTCGCTCAAGCCGCTGGAGCTTTCGATGCGGATGTGCTGCTCTTTACCGGTTCCAAGGTCTTTTGCGGAAACGTGCACGATACCGTTCGCGTCGATGTCAAAGGTAACTTCAATCTGCGGAACACCGCGGGGAGCCGGAGGAATACCGACCAAGTCGAAGTTGCCGAGCGTCCGGTTCTGGCTTGCCATACCGCGCTCACCCTGCAACACATGGATGGAAACCGCCGTCTGTCCGTCAGCCGCAGTCGAGAACACCTGACTCTTGCGGGTAGGAATGGTGGTGTTGCGGTTAATCAACGGAGTGAATACGCCGCCCATCGTTTCGATACCGAGCGAAAGCGGGGTAACGTCGAGCAACAGTACGTCTTTAACATCGCCGCCCAAGATACCGCCCTGAATAGCCGCACCGACTGCAACCGCTTCGTCGGGGTTTACACCCTTTGAACCTTCCTTACCGAAAATCTCTTTGATGATCTGAGCTACTTTCGGCATACGGGTAGAACCGCCTACCAACAGGATCTCATCGATCTGGTTCGGTTCAAGCCCTGCATCCTTTAAGGCTTTGCGGCAAGGCTCTTTTGTGCGCTCAAAGAGGTCGTCGGTCATCTGTTCGAACTTTGCACGGGTCAGTGTTTTCTGCAAGTGCTTGGGGCCGTTCGCATCGGCGGTGATGAACGGAAGGTTGATTTCCGTTTCCGCACGGCTGGAAAGCTCTATCTTTGCTTTTTCCGCCGCTTCGCGGAGCCGCTGCAATGCCATACGATCCTTTGAAAGATCGATGCCCTGTTCTGCCTTGAACTCTTTTTCGAGCCATTCGACAATGCGGTTATCAAAGTCGTCGCCGCCCAAGTGGGTGTCGCCGTTGGTCGATTTAACCTCGAATACACCGTCGCCCAATTCCAAAATCGAAATATCGAAGGTACCGCCGCCAAGGTCGTATACCGCAATAACCTTCTCTTTCTTTGAATCCTTGTTAAAGCCGAATGCAAGTGAAGCTGCCGTCGGTTCGTTGATAATACGCTTTACATCCAACCCTGCGATTTTACCGGCATCCTTTGTAGCCTGGCGCTGTGCGTCGTTAAAGTACGCAGGTACCGTGATAACCGCTTCGATTACCGGTTCGCCTAAGTAGTCTTCTGCCGTTTTCTTCATCTTCTGCAGGATAAACGCTGAAATTTCCTGCGTGGAATATTTTTTGCCGTCCACTTCGATACGGACATCATCTCCCTGCGGTACGATTTTATACGGAACACGCTTTAATTCGTCGGTTAATTCACTGTACCGATGGCCGATAAAGCGCTTTACCGAATAGATGGTACCTTCGGGATTGGTAATCATCTGGTTTTTAGCAGGCTGACCGACAATCCGTTCGTCTTTTTTGAATGCGACGATAGAGGGTGTGGTGCGTCCTCCTTCGGCATTTGGGATAACGACGGGTTCTCCGCCTTCCATAATTGCAACACAAGAGTTGGTTGTTCCTAAGTCAATTCCGATAATTTTTCCCATAATAAAAACTCCTTCTTATATATCCCGTGCGGGATACTATCTTATAGTCTTATAGACGGCTCCGAAAAGCGCATTTGAGCGTACTCGGAAGCCTGTTATTTTTTCTCTGCCGGTGCAGGCATCAATACCATTACCTTTGCCGGACGGAGAATCCGTTCCTTCAATTTATAGCCCTTTTGCAATTCCGCGCCGACGGTCGGTTCCGTAACCTCCGCCGAGGGATTTGTCGCAACGGCTTCGTGAATGTCGGGGTTAAAGGGCTTCCCCTGCGCTTCGTAATACTGCAGCCCGTACTTTGATTCCAGCAGCGAGGATAAGCCGCTCCGGATCATCATAACACCCTGCATAAAAGCAGCGGCGCTTTCTTCCCCTGCCTTTTTACCGGCCTCGATAGCGCGGTCAAAGTCATCCAATATCAGCAAGAGGTCGGAAATCAAATTCGTGTTTGCGTAGTCGATTGCCTCCTGTTTTTCCTTTATCATGCGCTTACGGTAGTTATCGAAATCCGCCGCTTTGCGCAGATATTGATCCTGCAATTCCCTGCATTTTGCTTCCAGAGATGCGAGCTTGTCGGCATCGGACGGCTCCGGCTTTGCTTCCTTTGACGCTTCCGTATCCGGAGCGGTTTGTCCGGCAGCCTCTTTTCCATGCTCCCGATTGCCGGTTTGCTGTTCCGGCGCCGCATACTGTCCGGCATTTTCCGTGCTGTTACCGTGCGGATTCGCACCGACAGCTTTTTTAC
The DNA here is from genome assembly GCF_024181145.1 of Treponema sp. OMZ 855. Taxonomy (NCBI): domain Bacteria; kingdom Pseudomonadati; phylum Spirochaetota; class Spirochaetia; order Treponematales; family Treponemataceae; genus Treponema; species Treponema sp. OMZ 855. The sequence goes on from NZ_CP051194.1 coordinate 2,016,460, forward strand.
CGGCTTCGGAGTCCGTGTGCATACCGTTCTGCTCTACCGGTTGGGCTTCGCACTCCTGCGCATGCTTTTTTTCATGTTTTTTTGTCATTCCCTTCCTCAAATTATCCGGCGCTTTATCTGCCTGTCGGCCGAATTGCCGTTTTATTCCTTATTTGACAGATAGAAAATACTAACGGAATCGCAAATGGTCAAGAAAAAAATCAATGTTAAAATCGACGTTAATAAGCAATGAATCCATGCAATTTACCTTTAATCGGTATTATGATAGTATCCGACTGAGGCGGATAGAGCAGTGTAAGCACCGCATTAGTAAATCTCACCGGAACTTGTAAAACAGGAACTGTGGATACAATACCTACTGAACTTAATATGAAAAGAAGGAGGCTTCTCCTATGCGTAAACTTCTTATTTTTTTAGCAGGCATCATTTTATGTGCCGGATGTGAAAATTATCAGGCCGATATTGACGACTATTTAAGTTATTGGTCAACAGAGGCTGCAATTGTCCGGTCTAGCTTTAACCCTGCAATCACCGTACAAACCGATACAGACACAATACAGAGTATTCCTTCATCAAGGGATGTAACGGTAACATTTACCGTCCGTAATCCCAAAAACGTCACCTTTAAGTTGCCGCAAGATGCAGGCGCCCCTACCGATATTGTTGTTTTTCCCACAGACGTTGCCGGCACAACGACACCCACCCCAAAACACCCCGATGATTATGAACTGACACAGGATTCAAACAGTCAATTAACGCTCACATATAAAAAGAAATTTTTGCAGAAACACGAATACGGCAAAAAAAATATCGGCCCGACGATTACGCTCTATGCCGATGACGGCAGAAAATTTTCAGAGACATTTACACTCAATATAAAGGCAAATACTACGCCGTCCAATCTTATCTATCGGGCAATCGGCAAGACGGCTGCGCCTGATGCAAACGGTAAGTACTATTATGTGTTGTTCCTTCAAGCACAGGATATGGATACGGAGATAAACGGCTCGGCACTTCTGCATAAGGATATTGCACAGGTTTCTATTGCTGAAGGAGACGGTTCATACGTGCAAGTACCGCTAACGGTAAAAGAAGATAAAAGCGGGTTCGACATCAGCGGCGCAGGCGGGCGCTTGTTAGAAGCCGGCGCAACGGCTCAATTAGCGCTTACAGATGTTGAGTCTGGTGTAACGCCCGATACATTGCCGCCTTCAACTGAAAAATGGATTATCAGAATAAAAACGGATGTCGAGGTTCGCGGCGCGGTAAAGCAGTACCGGTTTCGGCTGCAAGATGAAGCCGGACTGTTTTCCGAAGATGAACTTGTCGCTTCTACCAGTACCAATAAAGTTAGTCCGGTACTTATAGCCGTTCAGACCGGCAATTGGACAACAACAACGAAGAGCGGAAGTGAAACCGATCCGCATGAAATAGTCTATGACCCGCGTGTACAAAAAGTAGTACTGCAAGCGTCAACAGCTACAACCGGAGCTACGGTAGAATATAAATTGGAACGCAACAGTTCGGTTGTAAGCAAAAGCTCCGGACAAACACCTCAAACGATAGAATTACCTGCTGTTCCGGATGCTGTGTATAAGCTTACGGTATGGGCGGAAAAAGAGGGCTATGATAAGAGTTCGGATGTAGTCGTATACTATAAAACAGAACGCAATAACACACTGGAAATAAGCACGGGACAGAACGCTTGGAAACAGCTTAAAGCTGCCGTTGCAGCGGTTGAAGATGGAGATGTTATCTCTATAAACGGTACAATTAAAGCAACCAATGCTGACGGCAACAACGGTGCAATCGAAATAACCAAGAAGGTTACGATAAAAGGCAATGATGCAACTATCGATATGCTCGATGCAAATAAAGATGAGCTCAGTACGAGTGCCCATCGTATTTTCACTATCAAAAATGGCGGTGAACTGATACTTAAAAAACTTACCCTCAAAAACGGTAATGCGGCAGGTACAAGCGACCAAAGCCGCGGCGGCGCGATGCTGATAGAAAGCGGCGGAACCTTGACAATGACAGATTGTATCGTGCAGAAGTGCATCGCAGCAAATAGCGGCGGCGGTATCGACAATAAAGGTATCTTAACAATAAATGGCGGAATGGTTGGAAGTATTACTGCAGGAGGCGGAAACCACGCAAGCATGGGTGGGGGAATATTCCTAGACCAAGGTAGCTGTACACTCAACGGAGTTGCAGTGCAGGGAAATACAATTGGTACGGGAATCATCAATAGAGGATCTGGAATATACCTAAGCAAGCCCTCTTCCGGTAGCGCTGCACTTACTATAACAGGTAGGACACAGATTGGAGACAATACGGCAGGGTCAAATACCTTGTGTCTAGGAGCTCGTTCCTCTTCGCAAAGCGCTTTTGTAACGGCTAAAGATTTGGATGCAACTGCCCATATCAATATTGAACCGCATGACTATGGCGCCCAAAAAAATACAACATTGGTAAAGGTTCCTAATGATGCTTCTGCCGCCGCATATAAAGAGTATTTCCATTTAACGAAGGACAGCGCAATGGCAGAGGGTTGGCTATTAATTCCGGACGACGATGATGAAGAACTTATATTGCAAAAAGGAAAGGTGATAGCAGGAGGCGGTTCCGGTGCTTGGAATAGGCTCAAAACAGCAATAGCTGGTGCAGCAGCAGGCGATACCATCGTTATAGACGGCATGATACAAGCAACGAACGCTACCGGAAACAACGGTGAAATTCCTATAAACAAGAGCATCACAATACGCGGTAAGAGCGGTAATCGGACTACCGATGGCCTTGATGCAAATCAGGCAGCGCTCGGTCCAAATGTACACCGTATCTTTAATGTAACGAGTTCCAGTACAAAGCTTACACTCGAAAATATCACTCTTCAAAACGGCAAGGCTGCGGGGGTAGGCGACAATGGTATGGGCGGCGGTATCTTCTGTAAGAATATTAAAGAGCTAACGATAAAGGGTTGCGCTATTGCGAACTGCAAGGCAGATATAGAAGGCGGTGGAATATGTGTAGCTGCATCGAGCGGTGTCAACACAGAAGCCGTTATAACTGGGACAATTATTTCGGGTAATACGGCAGGTTTGCGAGGCGGCGGTATTGCATTCGACCCTTCCAACGTAACACTACATATAACGGGAGTTTTGGATAGCGTTACCGTAGAAAATAATAGCCTTACAAGTACGGATACGGATCCTAATTTTAACAACGGCGGTGCAGGGATATATTTTGGCGGGGGTTATAACGATAGCTCAAAGTATACCGTCAAGGGCTGCACTATTTCGGGCAATAATGCTGGCGGTTACAACGGTGGCGGTGCTTACATAAAGACAAATACAAGCGGTTCTGTAAACGGTACGCTGACTTTAACAGACGGCGCGCGTATTTCGGAAAATAGCGCCGAAAACGGTGGCGGCATCGCGGTACGTAGCGCAAAGCTTATTATAGAGCCAGGCTGTACTATCGGCGGCGAACAGGACTATAACGGAACGGATCCCAGTAAAGCAAAAGGCAATACGGCAAAAACTTCAGGCGGCGGTATTTACATAGGGGAAAAGGGAGAGTGTACAACTGAAGAAAATGTTGCTATCCGGTATAATACGGTGACTAATGGAATAACCGTTATGGATGGTGGAGGCGGCTTACATATCTACGGTACCAGTAGCCCAGCTGATAGCGGTACGGTTACCATAACAGGTACGCAGGAGAAACCGGTTCGTATTGCAGACAATGAGGCTCGCGGATCAACCGGTGTCGGCGGAGGCATCGCAAACAACGGAACGATAACACTTACCCATGTGCATATCAGCGGTTGTAAAGCGCCCGACTCTGGAGGTCTCGGCGGGGGCATTTATGTCCGGCGCGGAGCGTGTACGCTTATCGATAGTAATGTGAACGGCTGTGAGGCATCGGTCGCAGGCGGCGGTATGTACGTATATAAAGGCGCGGATGGAGCGGGAGAATTTACAATGCAAAGAAGTACTCGCATTGTTCCTTCCGACGATAATATAAAGGGGAAAAATGATATATTTTTGAAAAATGATTATGACGATGTTTATATTAAGCTTTCCGGCAAATTGACCGGTGCAAGACCTGTCGGACGCATTACGGTACCGGATACAAAGTACAACGCTTCAACCAAAGTCCTTCACAGCGATATTACCGTTGACGAAAACTATAAAAAGTTCACGGTAACGCCGGGGGGCTCTCCCAGTCAAAATTGGTATGTCGGCTCGGACGGTAAACTGACCACGACAGAACCTTCTCCCTAACCGTGCCTACGCACTAGCAAGAAAGAGACGAGTAGGATAAAAACTATACCTGAGTTTTTAGAAATGCCCAAATAGGAATTCCCATTGATAATCTTCATTAAGAATTATCAATGGGAACGTTTTCCATGGCTTCCAAGCCCCTGTCCATGCCGATGCTTTTGTGTTAGTATCATTACAAATGACTGTCATTATTATTGGCGCAGGCGTAACAGGGGTTGAGCTTGCCCGAAGATTAATCGCAAAAAAGCATAATGTGGTTCTTATCGAACAAAATCAAGAAACCGCCCGCCATGCAGCCAACCGCTTGGACTGTATCGTAACGGAGGCGAGCGGTAACGATCCGAAAGTTTTAACCGAGGCCGGTATCCAACGGGCAGACGCGCTGGTTACCCTTACCGACAGTGACGAACTGAATATGATTATCTGCGGTGTTGCCGAATCTCTTGCTCCCAAGGTACTGAAGATTGCCCGCGTAAGAAATGAAAATTACGTTGCATCGCTGAACACTGGAAAAGACCGTACGTTGGGTATCGATTTTTTGGTGCATCCCGACCAAGAAGCAGCACTCGCCATCATTAATGCCGTTGAGCACGGGGCTGTCAGTGATATTATCGCCTTCGAAGATTCTCCGTATCAGCTCACCTGTTTTACTATCGGTGCAAACAGTAAGCTGGATGGAGTTATATTACAAAACATCCGCAGTATTATCGATGATCCCTTTGTTGTCGTCGCTGTAGAAGATGAGAATAAAACCGCTATTCCTTCGGGAGGAACCGTGCTCCATGCCGGTATGCGGATTTCGATTCTGACACTGCCGAACTATATCGAGCGGTTCTATGCGCTTGCCGGGTTCACGGTTAAACCCATCAAAAAGATTGCCCTAGTCGGAATTGGGAAGGTCGGTAAACGGGTCGCAGCAAGCCTTATCGAAAAACATTCGTTCGGTATGTTTAAACGCTTATTCGGTCTGCGTACCAAATCCCGTTGGGAAGTTGCCATTATCGATAAAGACAGCAGCCTTGCAAAGCATGCAGCAGAGGAATATCCGGACGCGCGTATCTATAGCGGCGACGTTACCGACGAATCATTTATAGAAGAAATTGCGCTTAATTCCTTCGATCTCGTTATCAATGCAACACAAAACTACGAACTGAACATGATTACCTCTGCGTATCTGAAAACGCTTGGGATCCCCAAAACCATTGCGTTGGTGCAAAGCTCCGTGATGTCGAACGTAGCATATAAGATCGGTGTGGACGTGGCGATTCCGCTCAAAGACGTTACGGTTGACGTTATTATGAGCCATCTGGGCGGTAAGCACCTTACCCGTATTCATACCATGGGTGCAGGTGAACTTGAGATAGTCGAAGTTATTATTTCCGAGCACTCGGAAGCGGTAGAGAAAAGCCTGAAAGACATTGCAATGCCCGGAGTGTTCCTCATACTGCTCATTACGAACGAAACAGGCTGCCGTATCCCCGGCGGAAATACCGTCCTTGAAGCGGATGACAAACTCGCTATTATCGTACAAGTCGCAAAAAGCGACGAAGTGATTAAATATTTCGCCGGTAAAAAATGAAATTTCTCCAATGTTTAACCATCATTTTTATGATTCTTTCGATTGTTGCCGGAAGTTTTTTGATTCCGGTTGCAGTTGCCGTATTTTTGCATGAATGGAATATGCTGCCGGCGTTTTTTATACCGATGGCTGTGTTATGGGTAATAACAATTCTCTTATTTATAAGAACAAAGCGGCAGCCGATTCGGCTTACCGTGCGCGAAGGAATCCTTTTGGTAAGCGCCGCATGGCTCGGCGCGGGCTTATTGGGTGCGGTTCCGTTCATGCTGTCGGGATTTGTGCCGCACTTTAGCGATGCGTTTTTTGAATCGGTTTCGGGTTTTACGACAACCGGCGCGAGCGTCTTACAGAACATCGAAAGCTACCCGATGGCGCTGCGGGTATGGCGTACGCAAATGCACTGGCTCGGCGGTATGGGGATTGTTGCCTTAACCGTGGCCTTGTTCCCGCTGCTCGGTGTCGGCGGTTTTCAGCTAATAAAAAGTGAGACAAGCGGCCCCGATAAAGGAAAGGTAACGGCAAAAATTACGCATACGGCAAAAGCACTCTGGTTTATTTACTTGGGAATGACGGTCTTGCAAATTATCCTTTTGTGTATTGCGGGGATGCCGTTCTTAGAAGCAATGTGTCACAGCTTTTCCACGCTCGGAACCGGCGGGTTTTCAACGCAAAATACCAGCATCGGATACTATAACTCGGCAGCGATCGAGATTATCTGTACAGTGTTTATGTTTTTGGCGGGTGTGAATTTCAGCCTCTACTTCCACCTTTTTACCGGAAAGCCGGAAGAATTTTTTAGGAATTCCGAATTACGGGCGTATATCCGTATCGCGCTTTTTACAGGAATCGGCATTGCATTAGTGCTTGTACCGGTTTACGGATTGTCGGCAGCATTTCGCCACAGTTTTTTCCATGTCGCATCGATTATGACAACCACCGGCTTTTCTACGGTAAACTACTGTGCATGGCCTGCCTTTGCACAAGCGCTTCTCTTTTTACTGATGTTTACCGGCGGGTGTTCCGGTTCGACAGCGGGCGGCATCAAAGTGATCCGCTGGGTTATTTTACGCAAGCAAGCCTTAAACGAAATGCAGCGTCTTTTGCATCCGCATGGCGTGTTCAGTATCCAACTGAACCGCCGCCCGGGACGGAAAGACGTTGTATACAGCGTTGCCGGTTTTATGTTCGTCTATTTTGTATGTCTATTGGTAACGTTTTTGACGGCTGCCTTAACCGGCGCGGATCTCCTTACCGACATAACGGCAGCACTTACATTGGTCGGTAATATCGGCGCTGCATTCGGCAGAGTCGGCAGCGGCGGAGACTTTTCGTTCTTTCCGCATTGGGCAAAGGTCGTGTTCTCTTTTTCTATGCTGGCAGGCCGTTTGGAACTGTACACCATCGTTATCTTATGCGTACCTGCCTTTTGGCGCCGATAAGCGGATAAAAACAAAAAAGCTCAAACAGTCATACTGTTTGAGCTTCGGAAGCTCCCCCGCGCGGGTTCGAACCACGGACCCAGTGGTTAACAGCCACTTGCTCTGCCTACTGAGCTACAGGGGAAAGTGATAAATAACTATGGACAAATTTATACCGAAAATAGAAAAAAATGTCAAGCATATCGGATAAAATTGTCACACAGAAGCTTCGGCTGGTGTATTATTCCCCTGCCGAAACCTCGGTATCCTTTTTCCCGCGGTTCGTAAAATGATACAGGTATCGTTTTATCTTTTGACTGGCCGTTTTTTCAAATGCTTCAACCTGTTCAATTTTATCGATCCGTGACATCTTATTCACACTGGAATTAACAAAAAATTTAATCTCGTTTAAGATTTCCGCCCGTTTATAAGCCATCGCATCCGTCAAGCCGGAAACAGCGCCCGCTACGGCGGATTGCAAATTCTGAATGGCAGAGCCTTCTTTGTTTTGACTTTGCTCTTTTTGCACGGCAGCAGCAAGTTTTTCTTCATCAAGCTGTACGTAGGCAACAAGGGAAGATTTTTCCCCTTCAACCACGAGCGATTCCGTTACAAGCGGATGCTGATTGAGCACAAACTCAATATCTTCAGGGTAGATATTTTCGCCGCTGGCACCGAGAATCATGTTTTTTGAGCGGCCTTTAATAGCGAGATGACCTTTTTCGTCCATCACAAAAAGATCGCCGGTTTTAAACCAGCCGTCTTCGGTAAACGAATTTTTTGTAAGCTCCGGGTCGCGGTAATAGCCTTTCATCACATTCGGGCCTTTTATCAGCAGTTCACCGATACCGGTTTTGGGATCAGGGTTATCGATTTTAACATCGACATCGGGGATCGCGTAACCGATCCAGCCCGGAACACTTTGGCGAACGGTTGAACCGGCAATAAGCGGCGCCGTTTCCGTCAAACCGTACCCGATAACATAGGGAAATTTAGCATCTCTCAAAAATTCTTCAACGATTGTATCGGTTTTTGAACCGCCCAAGCCGAAAAACTTCAGGTGTCCGCCGAATGTTTTTTTCAGCTGTTTTCCCGCGAGGCGGTTTAAGATTTTTTTACCGAGCTTAGTATGATACAGCCATGCCCGGAACGGGGAGGAGGTCAAAGCCGGAAGTATCTTGTTCCGGTATATTTTTTCCATAACGATCGGAACGCTCAGCATCATCGTCGGTCGCACCTGTAACAGAGCGGGCAGAAGTATCCGCGGGGTTGGAATACCTTCGAGATAGTACACGCAGGCGCCGTTTAAGAAAAACATCAAAAAGCCGATCGTAAATTCATATACATGCGAAAGCGGCAGAATAGAAAGCGCCCGATCATACTCGTTAATGCGTTGGCAGGATTGCCCTGCGATTGCATTGCAGACAAGGTTTTTATGTGAAAGCTCCACACCCTTGGAACGCCCCGTCGTACCGGACGTATAAATAACGGAAGCGGTGTCGTCTTCTTTACAGGTATGAGGCGGAGGGGTGCCGTCTCTTATTTCCGTACCTTTTTTAACCGAAAAGTCCTGAATATCGATAAGTACCGAAACGGTTTCGGGTACTCGGCTCATCAGTTTGTCCGAAACAATGATTATGTTTGTTTCGGAATGTTCAAGACAGGTTTTAACTTCTTTGTCGGTAAAATCAGGTAGCAGCGGAACGGCAACGGCGCCCATCGTAACAATCGCAAAATAGGCGATTCCCCAATGAGGAACGCTGTGGCTATAGATTGACACCTTATCGCCCGGGTTGACGCCGAGGCGGTACAAACGCTGCTGCAGCTGTTTTATCTGCTTATCGGCTTCGTTGTATGAAATCGGCGATCCCGACACAAATGAAAGCGCAGGGCGTTCCCCAAACCGCTTGATGCTATTCTCCAGCATCGCTTGAAAGGTATAAGTTCCAAGTTCATTGATTGTTTGCATAGGTAGTTTTCCCCCTACAAGGTACTAGACATCTCTAAAAACTCACGTTTCTAGAGGTTTTCCTCACTTTTTACTATTTTTTTTCGTTACCGGAGCCGCAGCTTCCGCTTCCCGTTCTGCAAGCCGTACCCCCTGCGCTTTTAATCCCTTTTCCGGATAATCCGCGGTTTTAAAGCGTGCTTCGGTTTTCTTTGTTCGAGGCTTGGGCGTATATTGCACCGTAAACTCGAAATTTTCAGCCGTACTTGCGTAGAGCACAGTTGCCGTATCCGGTACAAACAGGTAATCACGGTTCAATATATAAGATTCAACCCGTGCCCGTTTGATATACGGATACTGTGTTTTCTCATCTTTATAAATAACCGTAAAGAGGATTTGTGACAATAATTCTTTTTCCGCAAAGCCGCAATACCACATACCGGTGTCGACAAAAAGCCGGTCGGGTACGTCCATAACGGTGTACACCCCGCTTTTGCGTAGGATAAAAATGCGGTCATACGGCGAAACTTTGAGTATTTCTTTTCCGGTAGTCACGGCAGTGCCGAGGTATCCGGTCGCTTCATCATAGCGGAGCGACAGGTCGCGGTTTACCGCTTCTTTTACGTCCACTTTGGTAAAGCCGGTAATCTCCGTTTTGCGCGCCGTAATTTCAGGCGGCAACTTTGCAAGGATTCCGTCAAGGACGCTGAGCGCATATTTTTTAAGGTTCTTTAAAAGGCGGGCCATCTCTTTAAGACGGGCGGAAATTTCCTGCACCTCGGCACGGTTTTTTTGAATATCGTAGAGCGAAATACGCCGAATGGGGATTTTGAGGAGCCGGTCTACATCGTCTTCCGTTACTTCCCGTATCAGCTCTGCTTTGAACGGTTCAAAACCTTTGATAACCGCCTTAATGACCGACTCGGCGGTTTTCATCGTTTCAATCTTTTTATAAATCCGCTCTTCGATAAATATCCGCTCAAGTGTTCTGAGGTGCAGCCGGTCGGTCAGCATCTCCTGCTCATATAAAAGTTCATCTTTCAGCAAAGCGGTCAGCTGTTTTGCGTGGGTTTTAATCACCTCGGTAACAGTCGTTTGAACCGGCAGATTGTCTTGAATGACCAGCAAATTACAGGAGATCGATTGCTCACAGTCGGTAAAGGCATAGAGCGCATCGACAACATCCGCTGCGTACACGCCGCGCGGCAGCTTGAGTTCTATTTCTACTTGTTCCGCCGTATAGTCGTTAATTTCCGAAATTTTTACCTTTCCCGACTTCGACGCCGATTCTATCGAAGCGATGAGGCTTTCGGTAGTGCTGCCGAAGGGGAGTTCGCGGATAACAATCCGTTTGTCGTCGGAGGTGTCCAACTTTGCCCGCACCAGCACCTTGCCCTTGCCGTCCTGATACTCGGACACGTCGATAAGTCCGCCGGTCTGAAAGTCGGGATAGAGCGTAAAGGATTTACCGGAAAGGCAGGCTTTTTCCGCCTCGATGATTTCGCGGATATTATGCGGAAGTATCTTGGTAGACATACCGACGGCAATACCTTCCGCCCCGATGAGCAGTACGACAGGCAGTTTGGCGCGGAATACAACCGGCTCTTTATTTCTGCCGTCATAAGAAGGAACATATCGCGTAATATGGGGATTAAACAGGATATCTTTTGCAAATTCGGTGATGCGGCATTCGATATACCGCGGGGCGGAGGCTTCGTCCCCCGTAAAGAGGTTGCCGAAGTTCCCTTGCTTGTCGATAAAGAGGCTTTTATTGGCGAGTACCGTCAATGCGTTTCCGATGGAAGCGTCCCCGTGCGGGTGATACTTCATACAGTAGCCGACGACATTGGCAACCTTATGGAACTTTCCGTCATCCATCTCAAAAAGAGAATGCAGAATACGCCGTTGTACCGGCTTTAAACCGTCCTCTACGTCGGGAATTGCACGGTCACGGATAACATAACTGGCATACTCTAAAAAATTCGTATTAAATAAACTTTCTACATAATCCATACAAGGTTGTTAAGCATAGCGGAAAAACCCGACATTGTCCAGATTTAGAAAAATCGGAAAGCCTATTTACCCTACGGCATTTTCGATAATACGGATGAGTAAATCGATCCCTTTATAGATGGAGCTTACGGGGATGCACTCAAAACGGCCGTGGAAGTTAAAGCCGCCGGCAAAGATGTTTGGGCAAGGCAGTCCCATAAACGAAAGCCGTGCGCCGTCTGTTCCGCCGCGGATGGGGTGGATAATCGGCGTGATGCCGATCTCTTCCATAGACTTCTTCGCAAGGTCGATAATTTCGATATGCGGTTCAATTTGTCCGCGCATATTATAGTAGCTGTCTGTAATGGAAAGCGTGATGATGGCGCCGTATTTTGTGTTCAAAAAAGCAACGGCATTCCGCAGCAGCGTTTTCTTTTGCTCGAATTTGTCGGTAGAATGGTCGCGGATGATATACGACATGGACGTGTGATCCACTGCGCCGTTAAGGTGAGTAAGCAGAAAAAAGCCTTCATACCCTTCCGTATATTCGGGCTTTTGTTCCACGGGCAGCATAGCGTCCAGCTCGCCGGCAACCCGCAGCGAATTGATCATGATATTCTTTGCCGTGCCCGGATGGACGTTTTTCCCTTGAATTTCGATTTTCGCACTTGCGGCATTAAAGTTTTCGTATTCAAGCTCGCCGATTTCTCCACCGTCGATGGTATACGCAAAATCCGCTCCGAATTTTTTTACATCGAAGAGGTCTGCACCTCTGCCGATTTCCTCGTCGGGGGTAAAGCCGATTTTAATCGTACCGTGCTGCACCTGCGGGTTGTCGCGGAGGTATTCAACCATTCCCATGATGATGGTGATGCCCGATTTATCATCCGCGCCCAAAAGCGTGGTACCGTCAGTGGTGATAATGTCTTCGCCGATAAGCTTGTTGAGGAACGGAAATTCCTTTACTGTCAGCGAATAGGTTTCGTTCAGTTTAATATCGCCGCCTGTGTAGTGCACAATCTGCGGGTTGACGCATTTTCCGTCCAAGTCGGGCGCGGTATCCATGTGTGCAATAAATCCGATGACCGGCGCTTTTTTATCGGTGTTGGCAGGGATTGTTCCGTAGACATATCCGTGCGCATCCTGTTCGGCATCGGCTACGCCCAGCTCGTGCAATTCCTGCACCAACATCTTTCCAAGCTCAAGCTGTCCCTTGGTGCTGGGACATTCGGGATTATCTTCATTCGATTTGGTATCGACTGCAATGTATTTAAAAAAGCGTTTTACTGCATCCATAACATATTCCTCCTTATTCCTTGCCGCTTACTTTCCGGTAAACAGTTTTTTCAGCATACCGAATATACCTGTTTTTTGTTTGACCGGCTGGGCTTGTGCCGAAGACTGTACCGGCGCCTTTCCGGTTCGGCTCCGCGGTTCCGGCATTCGGTCTTGGTTAGGCCGTCTCTTTTGCTTTGCCCCCTGCCGTGTATCGCCTGTTTGGGACGGAACGTATTTATCACCCTTGCGCCGCTTTTTCTCAGGCTGCCCCTGACGGTTTTTAGTGCGGTTTGCGGTTGCTCCCGCCTTTCCTTTCTTGTCGGCAGCGGGCTGAGCATTGCGACTTTCTTTGGCGCTTTCGGCACCCTCGTTGGGATCCGCAAGGGCGGCGCTCTCCTGTGCGGCAAGTTTTTTTCCGTACTGTTTTTTGTAGTATGCCATCCGCTCTTCAAAGCTCAAGCCGCCGAGTGAGTCGGCAGATTTTCTATCGGTTTTGTCTTCTCCCTGCGTGCCTTTCTTTTTACGCTTTGAATCGGCAAGCCGGGATGCAGGTTTTGCTGTTTTAGCGCTGCGTCGGGAGTCTTTCTCATCCCGCCTCGATTTTTCACCGGGGCGCGGCTTGCGTCCGAACCGTCCGCCGGATCGTTCTTCGTCAAAGGAATCGCGGTCAAGCCGTATATACTGATCGGCGCTGCGGTCTTTTTCAAAATCCTCTTCACCGGGGATAACAACCGGTATCTTTGCTTCTATATACTTCTCTATATCGGGGAGGTTGTACACATCCTGTTCCGAGCAAAGGCTGTACGCAGCGCCGGTCTTTCCCGCCCGCGCCGTTCTGCCGATTCGGTGCACGTAGTTCTCCGCCTCATTCGGAAGGTCGTAGTTGATAACCATTGCGAGGTCATTGATGTCGATTCCCCGCGCCGCGACATCGGTTGCAACCAAACAGCTGAGTTTACCCGCCTTAAACGAATCGATAATATGCAGCCGCTTCGGTTGGGGCAAATCGCCGATGAGGAACTCCGTTGCGTAGCCGTTAATGCGCAGCCGTTTTGCAACAATCTCCGTTGTCTTTTTGGTATTGCAGAAGATGATGGCATTCTCCGGTTTTTCGTTACGCAAGATACCGAGCAGCAGGGACATCTTTTGCTCCGCAGCCACGTGGAACAGCTTCTGATTGATTTCATCAACCGTCACATTATCCGCATCGATGGTGATTTCTTTTGCATCGATGGTGTATTCCCATGCGAGGTTCTTTACCCACGTATTTAAGGTCGCGCTGAACAGCATCGTTTGGCGGTCTTCCGCCTTGGACAATACCGAAAGGAGGCTGCGCAGATCGGGATAAAAGCCCATATCGAACATACGGTCCGCTTCATCAACGACTAAAAAGCCGATATGCTTCAGCTTCATGGTTTTTGATTTTTCAAGATCGATAACGCGGCCGGGGGTACCGATGATAAGGTCTACTCCGTTTTTAAGCGCTTCTTCCTGCTGTTGATATCCGACGCCGCCGTAAAAGCTCGCGGCACGGATCCCCGTATGTTTACCTAATTTAAGCGCTTCTTCTTCAACTTGAACGGCAAGTTCCCGCGTGGGAACAAGAATCAAAGCGGGGCGGCGGTCTTCGGTTCCTGCAGCAAGCATCCGCTGCATCAGCGTTACCAGATACGCAGCTGTTTTTCCCGTACCTGTTTGAGATTGTACATAAAGATCGGAACCGTCCATTCCTGCGGAAAACACCTGCTCTTGAACCGGAGTGCATTCAATATAACCGGCTTCTTCAAGCCCCTGTAAAAGATGAGAATCTAGATTACAATTAGAAAAATTCATTTGCCGATAAGTATAGCACACGGGCGCCGTTATGAATAGCGGATTAAAAGATTTTTACCCCGATAAAACTCTGTTCAAAATGCATTTAAACGACAAAAAGAAACTATCATCCAAGTCTTGCACTTTTTGCATTAAAAGACTATGCTGTTTGCAAATCGGATATATTATATTGAATAATATAGTATACACACCTATTCACACCATACTTTAGAAGGACGATACTATGCCTGAAAAAAACCTCGTAATGATTGACGGTAATACTGCCGCCGGTCACGTTGCGCATGCGCTCAGCGAAGTTATCGCAATTTATCCTATCACGCCGTCAAGCCCGATGGGGGAAGTTGCTGATGAGTATTCCGCCCACGGAAAAACCAATATCTGGGGAACCGTGCCGCAAGTTGTCGAATTGCAATCCGAAGGAGGAGCTTCCGGCGCTGTTCACGGTGCATTAACCACGGGAGCGCTCTCTTCAACCTTTACCGCATCACAGGGTCTCTTACTGATGATCCCCAATATGTACAAAATTGCCGGTGAGCTTACCAGCACGGTGTTCCACGTTGCAGCCCGAGCCTTGGCAACCAGCGCTCTTTCCATCTTCGGCGACCATCAGGACGTTATGGCATGCCGCCAAACCGGTTGGGCAATGCTTGCTTCCAATTCCGTACAGGAAGTTATGGATCTCGCGATTATCGCTCATACTGCGACGCTCGAAGCGCGCGTTCCGTTCCTCCACTTCTTCGACGGTTTTAGAACCTCCCACGAAATTCAGAAGATTGAAGAAGTTTCGCAGGATGTGATGCGTCAGATGATCAATGATGATCTGGTACGCGCACACCGTCTCCGCGGCTTAACACCCGAAAAACCGATGATCCGCGGAACTGCTCAGAACCCTGACGTATACTTCCAAGCGCGCGAAGCAGTCAATAAATACTATCTGGCAACCCCCGAAATCGTGCAGCGGGTTATGGATAAATATGCAGCCTTGACCGGACGCGCTTATCACCTGTTCGACTATTACGGCGATCCCAATGCTGAATCGGTCATCATTCTGATGGGTTCCGGTGCTGACACGGTAGAAGAGACCGTAGACTATCTGAATAGTCAAGGTAAAAAGTACGGCTTACTGAAAGTACGCTTATACCGCCCCTTCAGCGCGGAGGCCTTTGTAAAAGCATTGCCCGCCTCCGTACAAAACATCACGGTACTTGACCGCTCGAAAGAACCCGGCTCGCTCGGTGAAGCGCTCTACGAAGATGTACGTACCGCTATCGGCGAAATGCAATCCGCAAAGAAATGCCCCTTTACTCACTATCCCGTTATCCTCGGCGGCCGCTACGGTATGGGTTCAAAAGAATTCACCCCGGCAATGGTGAAAGCCGTATTCGATAATATGGAAGGAGAAAAGAAGAGCAACTTTGCCGTCGGTATCGAAGACGACGTAACCCATGTAAGCCTTGCCTACGACCATCACTTCCATGTTGATGATTCCGGTATGCATCAGGCTATGTTCTACGGACTCGGCTCGGACGGTACGGTCGGTGCCAACAAGAACTCCATCAAAATTATCGGTGAAGCGACCGACAACAACGCACAAGCCTATTTTGTGTACGACTCCAAGAAGTCCGGATCGATTACTACCTCGCACTTGCGCTTCGGAAAGAAAAAGATCCGCAAGCCTTACCTCGTCGGGCAGGCAGACTTTATTGCGTGCCATAAATTCACCTTCCTCGAAACGTATGATATGCTCAAGAGCCTTAAAAAAGGCGGAACCTTCCTTTTGAACAGCCACTGGAATAAGGATGAGGTATGGGAGCACCTGCCGATAGAAGTGCAGAAAGATCTTATCGCGAAAGAAGCGAAGTTCTATGTTATCGACGGTGTAAAGATTGCGGAAAAAGCAGGCATGGGCAACCGTATCAACGTTGTTATGCAAACCGCATTCTTTAAAATTTCCGGTATTTTGCCCGAAGCCGAAGCGGTAGCGCTGATTAAGAAATTTATCGAAAAATCCTACGGCAAGAAAGGGCCGGAAATTGTTCAGAAGAACATCAAGACCATCGATATGGCGCTTGAAGGCGTTGAACAGGTTACCTACCCCAAAGAAGCAAACAGCAAACTTTCGCGCCATGCCGCAATGAGTTCCGATGCGCCGGAATTTGTCCGCAAAATACTGGGCAAAATCGCTATCAATGAAGGCGATGCGGTAAAGGTAAGCGAAATTCCGGCAGACGGTACCTTCCCGACTGCAACGACTCAGTATGAAAAACGCGCAATCGCAGAACGCATCCCGATTTGGAAGAGCGAACTCTGTATCCAGTGCGGTCAGTGTACGGTTGTGTGTCCTCATGCCGTTATCCGAATGAAGGCATTCGACAAATCCAATGCCGACCGTGCGCCTTCGACATTCCGTTCCATTCCGTATAAGGGCAAGGAATTCGACAACTCGCTGTTTACTATTCAGGTTTCTCCCGAAGATTGTACGGGATGCGGTATCTGTGTCGAGCAGTGTCCTGCGAAGTCCAAGGAAAATCCCGCAGTTAAAGCAATCAATATGGAAAGCTTTGTTGAACACCGCGCCGTTGAATCGGAAAACTGGAAGTTCTTTATGAGTCTCCCCGACCCCGATACGCGCAAGGTCAACTTGAGCCAGCCGAAAGGTCTCGGTATGCGCCGTCCGCTCTTTGAGTTCTCCGGCGCCTGCGCAGGCTGCGGTGAAACGCCCTATATCGGCGTCTTATCGCAACTCTTCGGCGACCGTGCCGTTATTGCGAACGCAACCGGTTGTTCTTCCATTTACGGCGGTAACCTCCCCACAACTCCGTATGCAAAACGCGCGGACGGACGAGGCCCGGTATGGTCGAACTCCCTCTTTGAAGATGCGGCTGAATTCGGTTACGGTATGCGCTTAACCAGCGATAAACTTGCAGAATACGCACGCGAAGTTGCCGGAAAGCTCAAGGCAAAAGGTGTTGCCGTTGCCGCTATTGATAAGGTACTGGGCAATACGCAGGCTGATGATGCTGCAATCGACGAGCAGCGCGGCTTTGTCGATGAGCTGAAAAAAGAATTGGAAAAATCTTCCGACCCGCTCGCAAAAGAGCTGCTGTCCTTAACCGATCACTTTATTAAGCGTTCCGTATGGATACTCGGCGGTGACGGCTGGGCATACGATATCGGCTACGGCGGTTTGGATCATGTTCTTGCTTCCGGCAGAAACATCAATGTACTGGTTATGGATACGGAAGTATATTCCAATACCGGCGGTCAGATGTCAAAGGCTACTCAGATCGGCGCTATCGCAAAGTTTGCCGCATCCGGTAAAGAGACCAGCAAAAAAGACCTCGGTATGATGGCGATGAGCTACGGTTATGTGTATGTTGCACAGGTTTCCATGGGTGCAAATATGTCGCAGGTTATTAAAGCATTCCGTGAAGCGGAAAGCTATGACGGACCTTCGATCATCATCGCATACAGCCATTGTATCAACCACGGTATCAACATGACGAAGGGTATGTTGAACCAGAAAGAAGCTGTTGCCTGCGGTCTGTGGCCGTTGTACCGCTACGACCCGCGCTTAACCGATCAAGGTAAGAACCCCTTCCAGCTTGACAGCAAAGAGCCGGACTTTAACCTTGCAGACTTTATGTATAAAGAAGTACGCTTCAAGTCGTTAAAGAATGCAAACCCCGAACGCGCTCAAATGCTGCTTGATAAAGCGGTTGCGAAGGCGAAGCGGCGCTGGCAGGAGTATAAATATCTTGCCGATCGCCCGTTCTAAGCGGATACGGTAGAGGGTGCGGGGCTGTCGAAAAAGTAACCACCTTTTGAGACATCCCCGTACTCGGTAATATAACGCTAAAAACAAGCCGCTTACTTCCGGTTGGAGGCAAGCGGCTTTGTTATGAAAGGCACTGTAAAAGTTTTGCAGCGCCTTTTTTATTCGTGGAGAAGGACTCATCTCCGATATGCCACGCCGAAAAACACGGCGTTTCCTACCAGCCTCCCGAAGCTCCGCCACCCCCGAAACTTCCGCCGCGGCCTGCATAACCGCTGCCGCTTGAATAGCTTCTGTTTGAACCCAGACTATAACCCCTTCCGGAACCTGAAGTATAGTTTCTATTCGAACCTGAAAAATAACTTGTATAAGGACCTCTGAAACGCAACTTAATGATTAAACAAACCAACACTATCGGACTGGCAAATATCAAGACCAGCAGCGCAAATGCCAGTATTCCCGGAAGAGAGGTATTTTCATCGGTACTGTTATGCTTCATGAGGGTTTCATCTTGAAGCACGTATCCGGCGATAGTTTTTACGCCTTGAAGAATTCCGCTTCCATAATTGCCGTTTCTGAATTCGGGGCCGATGATATTGCGTATAATCCGGCCGGCATCAGCATCCGTAAGAGTTGATTCAAGCCCGTAGCCTACTTCAATACGCATTTTCCGGTCATGAGCCGCCACCAGCAATAAAACACCTGAATCATGTTCTTTAGAACCTAACTGCCAGGCCTCAGCCACACGCATCGAGTAATCTTCAAGATTTTCTCCCTCAAGTGAGGGGATCGTTAGAACGGCAATTTGGAGGTCTGATCTTTTTTCAACTTCAAAAAGGAATTCTTCTATTTTCTTTTCCTCATCGGCAAAAATAATACCGGCTAAGTCATTTACCCGTCCTTTAAGAGAGGGCACATTAAGGCCGAAAGCTTTAAACAAGATCAAAAATAAAAAACACAAGATAAATAGGCTTTTACTATTTTTTTTCAAGTCCCTTACCTCTTGCATACGCGGTTGTATTTTATTATATAAGGCAACAGGCCAAGCCGCAAGAGTATTGAGAAACCATCACCTTTCATATTTTTTTCGTTGACAAGTTTTTGAAAGCAGCGGTATAATCAACCTCATCCGGGCGCTTGAAAAACCGTTTTGAGGCTCTTAGGATGCTATAGTGTTTTTCAAAAATTTATAGGAGCTAAAAAGAAGTCTTCTAACATGAAAAAATTTGGAATTGTAGCGGTTTGTTTGTTGTTAACCGGGCTTATTGCCGGATTCGGACAGCAAAAGAAAGCGGACGATGTGCTGAGTGTTATCAATAATGCGAAAGACACAAGCATTGAACAGTTAATCGAGCGTGCAAACTGATAATAAAAAACTACAGGAAAGATACTTCAAGCCTTTTTATGTGACTTTTCGGGGCGAAAATCGGGGAAAATCCCCGTTCTAAGCCTTTCAAAAAATCACACAAGGGTTTGTACTAACCTGTGGTCATGTATGAAATCGTAGGTTTTAAGCAACAAAAAACACCGTATTGCTACGATGTTTTTCGTTGTCCATATTCTGTTCAAGATACTGGCAAATTGGAATTGTTCTAAGTCTTCTCGGTTGCACCTTCTTGCCCTTCGGACAAGGAGTCTCCCTCGTTCAAAGAGCTCGGTCAATTTCTGTTTAACGATTTCTTTTTCCGGTATTTTCTGTCCCTCGGATTTCCTCATGATAGAAATAATCCACGATCACCGGATGTCCCTGCGGGACTCTGCCATAAGGCATTTCATTATCCACAAAGGGACAATCATACTTTTTAGCCATTTCCTCAGCTTTTACTTCAAGTGCTTCAAAGTAGCTGCGGTTATGCTTGTTATAGATCTCATCGTAAAGCGGTACAAGATCAGGATATTTTCCAGCGATATAATCCATAATCGTCTTCTTGAAACCGCCCCGAAGATTGAGATTTTCGAGCCAGAACAGATCGCACTGACCCTTTACCCGCTCAAAGATCGCTTCAAAATCCGTGATACCGGGGAATACCGGGGATACGAAACAGACTGTACGGATACCTGCATCATATACCTGCTTCATAGAAGCGATACGACGCTCAATGCTCGAAGCAGAGTCCATATCGTTCTTGAAATTTTCATCCAGTGTGTTGATCGACCATGAAACGGTTACTCGTCCAAGCTTCTTCAGCAGATCAATATCCCGTACCACAAGATCAGACTTTGTGCAGATTAGAATATCTGCGTCACTGCCGATCAGCTGCTCCAGAAGTTTTCTGGTATTCCCGAATTGCTCCTCCTGTGGATTGTAGCCATCCGTCACAGAACCGATGACCACACGCTGTCCGGCATATTTCTTCGGATTTTTAATTTCCGGCCAATGCTTCACATCAAGGAAAGTGCCCCATTCCTCCTTGTGTCCGGTAAAGCGCTTCATAAAAGAAGCATAGCAATACTTGCAGGCATGTGTACAGCCTACATAGGGATTGACCGAGTAACCGCCTACCGGCAGACTGGACTTGGTCATGATGTTCTTTGTTTCCACCTCACTAATGAGGATTCCATCGATTACTTCTGCCATGATCTCTGTGCCACCAACACTTTATTGAATTCTTCCGGCATTTCCTGAATCATATTTTCATCCCCTATGATAGAGACAAGGTCTTCCTTCATAAACACCGGAATGCCGAGCGCGTGTGCCTGATCCGTCAGAGACCATGCCCACTCCGGCTCCGTATGAACCTTCCTGCTCTGAGCTCCAGTCATGGTGCCGACAACGATCCAGTTGATTCCGGAAAGACCAACTGTACCGGGATCGTCGAATAACGGCTCAAAGGTAACATGGTAGTGTTTTGCTCTGACGTTTTTCCGAAGGGCGTCAATACGCCACAGTTCTGCTTTCCTCGTTACCGTAACGCCAAACCATGCGTTTTCCAGATCGGTATCAAAATCCAGCAGATCGGGGCGCTTGGTAAGAAACAGGAACTGGTGCTGTGGATTTTCACGGATCTTTGCAAATACCTCGTCTCTCCATTCCGACTTCCATCCGGAGAGATCGCTCATGCCGGTAAGAAGAAAGTTCTGCGGACGTTTCTTTTTCATCATCTTGAGCTTACCCGGGAAGAACTCAGGAACAGCGAAATCATCAATCATATGCCAGCGCCTCACATTGTTGCGGGCATAGCAATATGCACACCCCACTGTGCAGCCGATGACGATATTCATGTTCTGAATCTGATTTTTGATACAAATACTCATGACTCCTGCCAATCCTCAAGATTCTTTCTGATGCGGTCGAGGCATTCCTCAAACCGGGTAATTTCTTCCTCCGAAAAACCTTTGTAGTAAATGCTGCCCATATCATCAGATACAGAATCGTACTCGCCCTTTAAGGCATGTGCTTTCTCAGTCAGAAACAGGAGTGTTTTCCTTTTGTCCGTTTCAGACTGAACGCGGCTTATCAGCCCTTGATTTTCCATTCTTTCCAGCATCGTCGTAAGAGAAGTTATCGCTAATCCACATTTGATCGAGAGTGACCCAATCGGGATTCCATCCTCCTGCCACAGCACATAAAGAATACGCCCCTGGGCTCCATTGAACGCATCAATATTCTTTTCACTGAGAATCTTCTCAAAGATCCGGTCTCCAAGCTGTTTTATTTTGGTAACAAGGAATCCTCCATTCATTTCCATACAAAAGATCCTATATAGTAGTTTATCAAATCATACTATATAGGAGTTTTATTGTCAACAGTTTGTATGTCTAAATAGAGGTAAATTCCGATTTGTCGTTCTTAATCAAAAGTATTATACCACTTCTTTGTAAACTTTTCCGCCCCTTCGACTATACTCTCAACTTAATGACTTCTTGAATACTTGCCGAAAAAGAAAACTGCCAGCAATTAGACAGAACTCCGATTGATTGTACTTCGGCTTTTCCTCTTGCTTGTCTTTCCAAAGGGATTGCAGTTCCAAAGCAAAGGCTTTTTCGTCATTTAGAACGAATTTTGAAAAGCGTTTAACTGCCGATAATATCAAGGCTTCAACAGTATCAGCACTAATTGTATGGGAAGTACAAGAATTAACCCTGCTTGCATACCCGCCGCAACGGTAAGAATACTGGATAGAACCATCTTTCTTCTTTGTCCAGCGTATTTTATATTTCTCGTTGACAAGTTTTTGAAAGCAGCGGTATAATTAACCCCATCCGGGCTCTTGAAAAACCGTTTTGAATCTTTCAAGGTGCCCGCTTATTTTTTCAAAAATTTGTAGGAACGAAAAAGGAGTTTTCTAACATGAAAAAATTTGGAATTGTAGCAGTTTGTTTGTTACTAATCGGGCTTATTGCCGGATGCGGACAGCAAAAAAAAGCGGACGATGTGCTGAGCGTTATCAATAATGCGAAAGACACAAGCATTGAACAGTTAATCGAGCGTGCAAAGGCGGAAACCGGTGATTTTACCGTGTACTCCACATCATCAAAAACCGATAAAACGGTCAAGGCGTTCTTTGCTAAATACGGACTGCAAGGAACCGGTTCCGGCGTAAAGCAGAGTGAAAAAGATTTCTATTCTGCTATTGAAAAGCTGATTGACGGCGGTTCGGCAGAAATTGATGCAGTCGTTACCCAGAACGGAGCTTCTTTGAGTGTTGAATTAGGCGCTGGAAATCTTATCAATTATAATCCCGTTGTACCCGGTGCAGCGAAGAGCGATATGTACGCGTTTATGTACTATTTTAAAGAATTTGCAATGGATAAAAAGTTCGATGAACAGATTACCAATGTGTGGGATTTAATCGACACCTCATCGGCAGTCTATTACCGAAAAGCGGGAGAGCCGATTAACCAGCTGTTTATGGCCGCGTTGACATCCGATGCATGGGCGCAAAAATTGTCTGCTGCCTATGACGAAAAATACGGCGCAGGAACATGTGATTCCGCTGTTGCTGCCGGAGGCTTTAAGAATGCTGGCTATTTATTTATAGACGGTTTTTTGAAAAAAGCAACCGATTACGAAAGCGAAGGTAAGATAGCATCCAAGATTGTTGTCGATGCGGAAAAGCCCGTTATCGGATTTTCTCCGGTAACAAAGTATTCAACCGGTGCAGAAGGAACATACAACAAAGTAAAATTTTTCAATAAAATGAAAGGCTTTAACGGTTATGCGTATAAATTTTATACGCAGATTGCAAAAACAACCGACCGTCCGTATACGGCGATGCTCTTTATTAACTATCTGTCAACGGCAGAAGGCATTGCGAACTATCAGGAAGGGAATGGGGTGTATTCTACAAATAACACGGTACAGCAGGATATAGATTCGTTACTCGACGGATTTGTACTGGAAAATTATGCCGATATAAAATCCGATTGGGCATCGATTGTCAAACTTCTTGAAGGGTATAATTGATCCGGTTTGTATCTTGTATAATATATGAAACCTATGACACTTACCGGGAAGAGGGCCGGCAACAAATTAAAAGCGTTTTTCGCACAGCCCTCAAATATCATTCTTACCGTTGCGCTCATTTTACTCGGTGTAACGACTATCTTCCCGCTCATTTCGATGATTATCGAAAGTTTTACCGTACATTTACGGGAGGCGCTGTTTCATGGAGAGCCGGCGGGAAGCATATCGCTCAGCGGATGGAAATCGCTTTTACTCACGTCGGAGTATAACTACAGTAAAAATTACTTTTACGTTCCGCTGTTTAACTCAATCTCCATGGCGTTGATTGCTTCCGCTGTTGCCATTGTTATCGGCGGAGTATTTGCATGGTTTATCAACCGGACGAACATCCCGCTGAAAAAACCGATATCGGCGCTGCTTTTATTTCCGTACATTATGCCGTCGTGGACGATTGCGCTTTTTTGGCACAATATATTTGCTAACGTAACAGTACATGGATGCAGTGCAAACGGCATTATCGCTTCGTTGTTCCATATCTATGCACCGGAGTGGTTTGTTTACGGACGGTTCCCTATCGGAATGACACTCGGTATTCACTATGCGCCGTTTGCCTATATTCTGATCGGCGGTATTCTGAAAAACATGGATGCCAATCTTGAAGAAGCGGCAACCATTCTAAAAACGCCGCGCTGGAGAATCCTTACAAAGATTACCTTACCGATTGTAGCTCCCGCGATGATGAATACGTTTTTGCTGGTGTTCGCCAGTTCCGTAAGCGCGTATGCCGTACCCGTTTTTCTCGGTACTCCTATCGGCTTTATGACGTTAACCACCTCGATGACCTATTTTAATCAGGCATATCCGGCGCAAGGCTATGCAGTCGGTATCGTGCTGGTAGTATTAGGGCTATTCGTACTGGGCATCAACAACCTATTTACCGGAAAACGGAAGTCATACACAACAGTAACCGGCAAGAGTTCGCAAGTATCATTCATCAATTTGAAAGCAGCGCGGCGTCCGCTTGCAGCAGCAGGTCTTCTTATCGTCTTCGCTATCTCCATTCTGCCGATGATCACCTTTGCACTGGAATCGGTACTGAAAAGCGCCGGTAATTATACACTCGGCAATATGTCGTTTAATTTCTGGATCGGAGACCCCAATTCTCAAGCTCTGCAAGCGCAATACTATAACTGGGAAGGCGGTATTCTGGTCAATGCACATGTATGGAGTGCGCTGGGGCATAGCTTACTGCTCTCACTTGCCTGCGCACTGATTGCCGGCACGTGCGGACTGTTGGTCGGCTATGCGGTTGTAAACAAACGGCATTCCAAGCTATCAAAAATCGTGAGCACACTCGCGTTTATTCCATATCTTATTCCTTCGATGGCGTTCGGTATGGCGTACCTTGCGCTGTCGGTTAACTGGTCGTTTTTATACGGATCGTTTTTTCTGCTCGTGTTGGTCGGCGCTATTAAATATATGCCTTTTGCAACAAAGTCCGCTACAGGCGCGATGCTGCAGCTGTCAGGCGAAATAGAAGAAGCTGCAATTTTAACCAATACGCCGTGGTGGAAACGGATGCTGAAAATTATCTTTCCGATTCAAAAGCCGAGTTTCTTGTCGGGATATCTTTTGCCGTTTATCTCGTGTATGCGCGAACTATCGTTGTTCGTGCTTTTGATTGTGGATAGTAATTTCATTACAACGACCCTACTGATGTATTACAACGAAAAAGGATATTCTCAGTACGGCAATGCGTTAAACTTATTGATTGTCATTATCGTGCTGCTTATCAACTGGGTGGTGAATAAATTGACAGGCGCAAGCGTTACGAAAGGCGTAGGAGGAAAATAAGATGTCTGAGATTATATTGGAACAGGTGACAAAGCAATGGGGAAAATTTGTCGGCGTTGATAACCTCAATATGACAATAGATGACCGTGCATTTGTAACGCTGCTTGGTCCTTCCGGCTGCGGAAAAACGACAACGCTCCGGATGATTGCGGGACTGGAAACGCCTACATCGGGAAAGATTATTATCGACGGCACGCCCGTCTTCGATTCGGAGAAAGGAATCAATGTGCCGCCGTCAAAACGGAATGTCGGCTTTTTGTTTCAAAACTATGCGTTGTGGCCGCACATGACGGTGTATCAAAATATTGCATTCGGCTTGCAAAACTTAAAGTGGGATAGCCGGCGCATCAGAGAACGGGTGGCGGAGCTGCTTGCCTTGCTGAAAATCGAGCAATTTGAAAAAAGATATCCGAGTGAGCTTTCAGGCGGACAACAGCAGCGGGTTGCTATTGCGCGCACGCTTGCTCCCAACCCCAAAATTTTATTTATGGATGAGCCGCTGTCCAACCTTGATGCAAAGCTGAGGACGGAAATACGAGTCGAACTGAAACGGCTGCACAGTACCACCGATTCCACATTTGTGTATGTTACGCATGATCAGTTGGAAGCAATGACGCTTTCTACGAAGGTCTGCATTATGGAAAAGGGACTGTTAAAGCAATACGCCGCTCCGCTTGAGATGTACAATAAGCCGTCATGTGTATTTGTCGGCGACTTTATCGGTAATCCTACTATGAATTTTATCGAGGCGGAATACCGTAAGGGTACCATTCAATTTTGCGGATTGCAGGCGGAATTTGTCAGCGATACCCCACTCCCGTTTGAAGAAAAAAGTGTTATTCTCGGCATCCGCCCTGAATATGTACAGATAAGCGAACATGGAAGTGCAGAGGGAACCGTCTTTTCAACCTTACCTGCGGGCATGGAAACAACCGTTAAAATCAATTCACACGGCACCATTCTTACTTCCGTTGTGTTCGGCAGTGTCGATTATGACATTGATAAAAAAGTCTCATTCGATTTTTCCGGTAACTCCATCATCCTCTTCGATAAAGAAACCGAAGCAAATATTGCAATGGGACACTTGGGCATCTCTAAAACTCAAGGTTAGTTTTTAGAAGTTCACACTTGCAGTTTAATGGATAGTAGCATGACGTCAGAAACATTACATCAACTCTACGATTATTTAGTTCCGCTGGTAACGGGAGCCTATCGGGAAGCATCACGGTATAGTGTTCAGGGAATTGAAAAAAAAGAATTGAACGATATTGCCACGTTTACCGACCGGTTTATGGAACAAGCAATTGTAGAAGGCATCCGGCAGCGCTTTCCCGATCATACGTTTATCGGAGAAGAATACGGCGAAAACCGCGGGGAAAGTCCGTACGAATGGCTTATCGATCCGATTGACGGTACGGTGAATTTTGCTGCCGGTATTCCAATGTTCGGCACAACGCTCGCCTTGCGGAAAAATAAAGAAACGATTTTCGGTATCATATTCGATTGGCCGAATAACGCTATTTATTACGCAATCAAAGGCGAGGGAGCGTACTGCGGCACTGTGAAACTGCAGGTGTCGCAGCGTTCGCGGCTTGACGAATCGATTGTCAGTATTTGTTTAACATCGAGTTATAATGCCGAATACAGCGGAAAAGTGCTCGACCTTATACAAAAATTACAGCCGCATGTACGCGGCATACGGATAATTGTTTGTACGGTCTATGAGCTTATCTGGCTTGCCACTGGCAAAAGCGAAGCGATGATCAACGTCAAGCCGTCAATGGGCTTAAGTTCCTGTGCCGGTAAGTTGATTGTCAGCGAAGCGGGCGGTAAGGTAACCAATCTATCGAATAAGCCGCGACAAGAAATCGATGATTTATTAATCACCAACTCGGTTATCCATGATGCAGTGTATAACATTATCGCGCAGAAAGATACCGATAAAATTGTACATGCAACCGATTCATTTCATCGGGAGCTTTCATCGAATGCCGGTACATAAACATATATCCGAAATGGCTTTTGAAAATGAGTGTAAAAATGTGCTGTAATATCCGAATGGGCAAACGCCTTAACAAATGCATCTTCGGCGGTGAAAGTTTTACGTCGGAATGGTACAGCATAGTAACATTCTTTTTGATTTGCCGTACGGTTTCATTCATAATGCTCGATTCTTTCCAAACCGTTTCCGGATTTTTTGCTTTGTAATACGCATCGGCAATCGGAACAACCAGCGCCAGATGACAGAGTTGCCAGCAGTGCATATCTTTTACAATCCCGTGCGGTATGTTCGATGCGGTAAAAAGAGCGGCTAATTTTTTCAAACGTTCGGATTTATTTCCATTGATTTCGGCAAAGGTCGTAAGTTGAATAATACGCGGCGTAAAGTCCGCGTTAAGGATGCCCTTTTCATAACTGCCGCCTGCACCCGGAAATGCCGGTATAATACGTCCTGTTCCGCAAATACGTTCCCAATTACCGTACGGTTCAAGCGTGTTGACCATTGTAACAATATTCGGACTGATATTGTGCTTCAACTCTTGTAACGCCGTATGTACTTGATTTTCCTTTACCGTTAGAAAAATAAAATCATACCAGTCATCTTTTTCCAATGTACCGATAACGGTAACATTTGCTCTGTGGATGTTGCCCTTTTTCTCATACTGTAGACCGAGGGTTTGCAGTGCTTTAAGCCTTTCCCCTCGTGCGTACACCGTGGTGTTATATCCTGCTTCAGCAAACGCAGCGGCATACAAACTGCCGATTACACCTGCACCGTAGATTAAGATTTTCATTTTACTACCTGTCTAATAGCCGCACAGTTTTCAGTTTTCTATCATCAGTATAGAACATTTTTATCTTTGATGGTATGCTCTCGACACAACTCATTAAAGGATATTGTTATGCCTAAAACTCTGATTATTCTTGCTCACCCTACTATTTCTCAATCTATCGTTCATAAACACTGGGCGGCTAGAGTGCGGCACCATACCGATCGCTTTACTGTTCACGAACTATACACTGCCTATCCTCAAGGTAAACTTGATGTAGCGGCTGAACAAAAATTGATAGAAACTCACGATGCAATGGTGTGGCAATTTCCCGTATACTGGTTTAATTGTCCGCCATTACTGAAACAGTGGTTCGATGAAGTGCTGACTCATGGCTGGGCTTATGGCTCGAAAAGCAAAGCACTTACGGGCAGAAAAATTGCACTTGCCGTCTCGCTCGGTGCGCCGGCCATAGACTACCGCGCAGACGGTGCTGTCGGGTGCAGCGTTGCCGAAGTACTGCGTCCGTTTGAACTGACAGCGAAATACTGCAATGCAGACTACCGCCCGCCGTTCATCTTCCACACGATAGACAGCAACGCAGGATATAGCGAAGCTGCACAGAAAGAGGTAGAGCAGAGCGCAAGGGACTATTTAGCTTGGTTGGATGCACTGCAACAAACATAAGGCATAATCGACAGAGAAGAACGTTTGAATTATTGCATACTCTTTTACTTTTTCAGCAAGGCTCTCGTCGTAACAAAGGGTATTAAAGCAAAAACAACAACACCGTTCTTTATCGGGCACGGGGAAAGTGCAAGGATTGCCTTTTCGGATTCAGCTATACTTTATATATTTAAAGTCCCTTTAAGTAACAATTGAAATAATCTTTTTCCCTATAGATTTTTGTACCCGAAAAATTTTTTAATCCGGCCTTTCGGTAATTTTGTATTTTGCCGCTACTATCTATGTAGCTGTGATTTATCACTTCGGTAATATCGGAAAAATTATAATTTTCGGGAAGATCAAAAAAAGAGAATGAGAAGGCTGTGCCGAAATTAAAATAATTTCCGTCACGCATTTTCACAACAAATCCCGTCCAGCTCATTAACGTTTCGCCTCTTATTTGCTTTAATATTTCTATCGGAAAAGAATACCGGCTTCTCTCTATTCTTACTATTTTTTTAGAGTCTATGATGTTATGTTCTATACAAAAATGACTTACGATTTGCCTGTAAGGATTCTCCTCATTATTGAGAAAAATTTTATTTTCTTTTTCTTCTTCGAATCTTCTTATCGCTAAATCTATATATGTATCCGCACATGAAAATTTTACGCATGGAATAATCACATCGTCTCTTAAAACTACAGACGCTCGATATATACATCCATATATATCATCCACTATCGGTTCGATATTCATTTTTAAAAATGTAATTATTTCTTTTTCATTCATATTCGACTTCTTTATTCGTACAGAAAGTTTAACGCCCCTCCGCATGAATCACAATAGTTGCTCTTTGCGTTTTATTATATTGCACCTATATCATTTGTAGATTTTGTGTACTTCAAATATATAAAATAATTTATTCCGCTTTGTTTGGCATATTTTTGTTTTAGTCGATCATACTCCTTAAAACCTATTCTTTTATATGCCGTAATTGCAGGGATATTAGTATCCGTTGTTTCCAGAATAACTTCTTGATATTCCTAATATCGTTGACACAATCACTTGCCCTTTTGATTTCGATCATAAGTAAATCAGCTCTTTTCACAATATATTATATTATCGCATTAACCGCATAATGGCAAAAAGTGTACCGGATACTATAAAAGCTGTAAGCGTCATTGCAACAATCCCTTTTAGAAATCCGATAAAATGGAATAGATAATCTTTATTGCCTACGCAGTTTTCGGTTCCCGGAAAAATAAATAGTTTTGAAGTGAGTACACATATCATGAACCAGTCTACAATGATTAAATCAACTACATTCCACGTCATCGACATAATCCACAGATGGAAAAAGACTGTAATGAACGAGACACTTTTGGCACCATAGGTATAAAGCACCGACAAAACAGCCGTACCGATAATTACTAAAAAACTGCAAACAAAAAAGACAATGCTCTGCAGTTTTTGCTTTTTATCCGGTTGCGGTATATTGGCACATTGTACTACGTCTTTCGGATAGTCATGCGCTATCGTCCATGGGAATTTGCGAACTGAAACCGATACTATTATCATCCACACTACCGACCAGACAAAACCGTGAATAATTGCTGTGTTTATTTGTAAAACCATAATATACCTTCCTTATTCGTACTGTCTGTTACCCGCAGCATAGGCGCCGGTATCTATATCGAGAACTTCGCGCACAGGTTGGATAAGCGATTCTTCGTAGCGGCATATCCATCGTTCAGGCGGTGCAGAATCGTCCGGTATGCCGTCAATGGTGTCGCCGGTTTCTATGGGGTTATCATTTATTAAAAGATACAACGCGGTGTTGTATGCATGATTTACCATCAGATTCGGATCAAGTCCGTGAAAATGATATTGTAAGTCGGGTAAGAACAACAAGCCCATACCGAGCGTATCGACAAGCATATCTTCACCGCCTTGAATAGTAAAAAAGCGGACATTCACGGCGAATTGAATAAAACGGTTTTCACGGGGAAGCGTATGGTTGCGAATAGTTTCTGCGGTAAAAAGTTTCCCCGAATTTTCAAAATAAACGGCAGTACAGTCAGGGAAAAGCTCGACCAGCGCCTCTGTAAAATCCATATCGAGTTCTGCACGCTCTGATGCGGGAAGCGCCGCCGCCAGCATATCGGTACCGATGAGTGCATACCGGCATTCGGACAAAATAGCATCTTTATCTTCTCCGCAGTCCCACATCTGGCTTTTGGTAAAATCGTCAATGGTGCTTCCGTCAAAGGCGGCGGGAGCAATCATCAGCATAGGCGGATACGCCCCATCCTTAAATTCCGCCCGATATCGAGTGGCGGCAAACTGCGCTACGGCAGTGTCGGAATCGTACGAAAAACATTCGGCATCTCCCAAGCGCTTTTGCATCACCGCTTCCATCTGCTCTCGAGCCGGCATTGTTACCGGCGCTTTGAATAAGAGCTTTACAATAAAAATGCTGCCAACCTTTTCTTCTTTGGTTAAATCCTGTTGAAAAATCTTATCCATATTTTGCCTACCCTTCTCTTATTTATACAGCGCAATTTCTTTTTCTATAATCTCTTGCTTTACGGATTTTATCAATGTTTTTACATTCGTCTTGCAATCGTAAACAAAATACGATTGTATCGTTCCGTCATATTCTGAATACAGAATTTCTTCGCCGCCGAGAAAGCGAAACGTAATTATTGAAGACGAAATCTCTTTCACATGCGTACCGTCGTAATCGGAAACATAAAGCGCAATATCATCCTCGCTATTCAAAATCTTATCATTCGTTGTATCGTTTTTAACGACGGCATACACATTACACTCTTGAGGATATCTCGGCGGCTGATCTTTCTCAACCTCTGTTAAGCAATATTTATAGATAAAAACATTTGCCGGAAACAACTTGTATTCTTCCCGCCCGTTATTTTTCACAAAAACAAGGTTTGTGATACCATCTCCACCAAAACCTTTTCCCAACACATTCGAAAATCCATTTCCCGACCACTTGGATTTTTCCGTACCGTATGCTTCATCCGCCTTAATCGTCGAGCTTTTCACGCTAAAAATATATACATCTTTTATTTTTCTCTCAAATTCCAGATGTTCTTTAATTTCTATGTGTGCCTCCTCGACAACTGCAATCTGCTGCGCCCGCGTTCGATGAAACGGTAACAAATCATTAATGAGTGCCGCAGTCAGAGCTATAATCCCCAAAAGAGCAAAAACAAACACCAACACAAAATCCGCTTTTTTGATAAACTCAAAAATCTTCTTTTTCATTTTTTCTCCACAATCATTTTACCAATTTTCTTTGAGATTATTGTAGTTTGTATTTTCTCAAATCTAGTACATAACCGATTTAACCAAAATAAAAAGTATTAGATTCCTTTGATTACAGCAAGCACGATTATCAAAAAATACTGATAACAGTTTTTGATTTTAGCACATACCACCTCACTTCTCAATGATGATGCACGATATTTTAACCGATCTTACATAAACCGTCTATTCACCGCGGATTGATACGATAAAATAGATACCAGCACGAGAGGGTTTTAATTGAAAGTGCAGCATTCCTATGATATAATCTAATCAATTTATAAAAGAAATCTAATATGTCCATTCAACGGATAGCTTACTGAACCGCTTGGAGATAAAATGAAAAAATCACTTTTAATCATAGCACTTCTGTTCGCCTCGCTCGCGGCATTTACTGACGACAGCGGCTCATACAAGCCGGAGGACTGGACTTACGGGAACATCTATGTCAAGGAGCCGAACGACAAAATCGCACTGGAGCGAGAGCTTCTGGTTGTAGAGCATACGGCTATCGGTGAATATGACAGAAAGAGCGACACGTTTGATAAAACCAGCGGGCGCGAAGTAACCGTACGCTTTGATTTTCTGAACACCACGCGGGAGCGCGTCACCGTGCCGTGTGCATTCCCTGTGGTGGTAAAGACACAAGTCAGCGTAAAAAAAGATGGGGAAATAAGATGAGTGAGGTAGAAGCATGATAAAATGCAAAACATTTATTTTCGTATTAATGACTTGTTGGTTCTTATTAAATTCTTGTAATAAATCAAAAACAATAGCTCACAACGATACAAATATAATACGAGAAAATAGGTATGCTGCTACTACATTATCAGCAGTTATAATAGGTTCCAGTATTTTAGAAATAAAAGATAAGAATGGACATTTGGTATTAAGATATTCTTGGGATGAAGCACAATCCCGATACCCGAATGCAGATACAATTTATGATCTCGGATGGGATGATAGCAATAAAAATTATTGGTTTTGGTCTATAACCCCTACTCATATTTCATATATCGCAAAATATAATGTCGATAAAAAAGAACTGTGCTATTTTGATGCTCCCGATGATATTTGTGGTTACAATGAATATTGTTTTGACACGAATAAAGCTATTTTAATTTATTCAAATTGGGTCAATCCTCAATCTCCGGAAGATGAAAAGGAGATATTGAGCTCGCAAATTATTTTAAAAAAATACAATGTTGAACAAAAAAAGATATCAATTATTGAAACTAATATTGGAAATGAATATTCTCCGGTACTAGAAAATGGATTAATTAAATATCATGTTAGAGAAGAAGTAAAGATATTATCTGATTAAGAAAAGAATGCCTATCTCCGAAAGCGAGCCCCATTAACTTTGCACTGTAATGAGCAAAAACTGCAAACATGACCATGATTGCAGTATAATCGGTAAAGAATATGGCATAGCCTTTTTCCATATCGAGAAAAAAGAACTGCTGCTGCAAAACGAGATAGCACTTTTCTCATCGATTATGTTTTGCACAAATTGCACTGCATAGTCCGCCGCTTTCCGCCTCGCGTTTCCATAAAAAACGTGCTTTTCTCTGTCAAGCTTTATGAGCTTGGCATTAGGGAAGGTCTTAATCGCACGCTCCGAATACGACAGC
Organism: Treponema sp. OMZ 855; assembly: GCF_024181145.1. Taxonomy (NCBI): domain Bacteria; kingdom Pseudomonadati; phylum Spirochaetota; class Spirochaetia; order Treponematales; family Treponemataceae; genus Treponema; species Treponema sp. OMZ 855. Next base: position 2,050,232 of record NZ_CP051194.1, read on the forward strand.
GGTACAATCGAGTCGTCTGTTCCATGAATGATGAGCGTTCTGCCGGAATACTGCGGCATCAACGTATAAATATCAAAGGATAGTGCATCCTTGTTATAAATGTGCCCGATGGTTTTTCCCAGCAGCTTCATTTCAGCAGGAATCCGTTCGGGATCGGGGGTGCGCCGCCGAGCATCATCCTGCAGAACAAATGCGGGATATAATAAAACTAGACCGGCAACATCGGCGGGACATTTTGCCGCGACATAGGTTGAAACGAATCCGCCTTGGCTTTCTCCGAATAAAAAGATTTGCGCACGCTTAAAACGCGGGTCGGCTTTTAAGTTGTCGAGAATGACTGTCAAATCTTCAGCCTCGGTAAGCACCGACATTTCCGTCATTTTCCCGGCGCTTTTGATATGATTGCCACCGCCGATAAAATCGAAAATATATGCGGCAATCCCCTGTTCCGCAAAAGCCGCTGCATAGTCTTTAACACCTCCATGATTTCCGCCGAATCCGTGCGAAAGGATGACTAAGGGCATCTGAGAGGTTCTATCGGGGATAAAAAGCTTTCCGTATATTTTCATGCCGTTCCTTTGAAAGCATTGTTCCTCAACTTTAAAGGCGGACGGCATTGCATTTGTTTGTGCCGCGGCAATTGTTCCGATATACAAGATAGCTGCCGATAAAAGCATACATTTTTTCATATAAATTAATTCAGGTTTTAGATACATGGAGATAGTATAGCATAAAAATATGAAAAAGAGAGAGGGAAACTACAGACCTCCTTAGCATGTTTGGTTGTTTACAGATCATAAGCACAACTTTTTACCGGTAAAACAATACATTAAATTATACTTGCTTTTTCAAGTTTTATATTCATATCTATCTCTGCGTCTCTTGATTTTCTGTTTCTCTGCGGATATTTCTCAGCCAAAATCCTATGCCAAGATACATGAACATAGATAGCACTCCGGCAGATAACGAGAAAACGAGCGCTGTTTGCGAGTGTATAACTACCGCACCCGATAGCAACAAAGGATTGATGTAGGCATCTTCCATTGTGTGCATAATAACCGCAGGCCATACACTTTTGGTGATTCTAAACATTTCAACATACATCACAATCCAACTCAGACAAACCAGAAATCCCCAAACAAAAAAGAAGGGTCTGCTTACCGAGAATCCCATGTAGTCGTTTATTTCTTTTTGAGTAAGAAAGTACAAAACATACGGCAAATGCCACATCCACCAAATAATGCCGCTCACAATATAGAGTGTGCAATCTTTCAGTTTTAGTTTTAAGAGCTGATTTGTCAAATACGCACGCCATAAAGATTCTTCAAAAAAGTTTTTAATAAACTGAATGATTATTTGGCTGCCAAGAGTAGTCAATAAAACAGCACCATTCATCTTGCCGAGACCTATACCGTTAAAGAGTAAGCCGGTCAATATTATCAACGTTGCTACTACCGGATATATCAAAAATGAGACAAGATACATTGTTCGATGTTTTTTTATGTTCAGATGATAACCGTGTTCCTTCCATGTATCACCGCAAAATGACCGTAAAATAATCACTAAAAATAAGGGACTGATAAGCCATATTCCCATTCCTGCCGTACCGGTATCGCCCATACCTGCATTCGTATAATCGGCATGTCCCGTCATCCTGTCAATAAAATATCCTACAAAGCCTATTACTGATATAAAGACAATAAATATCAAAAGATTTCTTTTTATTGTACGTGTATTTTCCATTAGATCATCTCCTATCTTAAAATAAACCTGCATTTATTTTCTTTTGCAATTCTTTGAACCATTTAATATGAAACTGTACTAAATCCGCCCCATGTTGTGCCGTCAACATTTCGTACTTATGTATGTCGGAAAAACTTTGGGCGATATTTTTGCTTTTTCCCGCGCGCAACAACGCTGCGGCATAATCAGGATTATCGGCATAGTAATCAAGCAATTCTTTTTTGTTTGCTTCAACATCCTTGTTTACTTCCAGTATTTGTTTTAGATATGTAAGTTCGCTTTCTAAATTTTTTATGACAGCGGAAATGAGTTCAACACGTTTATCGTTCGGTAAGACACCCATAAACAAAAGCTTCCCGAGTTCGGTATTTTTTCCTTGCGACATATCCATCGGGTTTTGCAGCCACAGTAAAAATTCCTTCCTGCCGTTTTCTTTTATACGGTAATATTTTTTTTCCACATTCTTTTCTTTTACGGCAGAGCACGTAATAAGTCCGTTTGACAGCAGGTTTTTCAGAGCTGCTTGAATGCTCCCCATACTATCGCTGCACATAGCGGTGAAGTTTTCGGCTATCATCGCTTTTAATTGATAAACCGTCATTTCTTTTAACATCAATAAACCGAGCAAAAAATATTTCATATACTTCATCTTCCCTGTTTATAACATTACTATTAGACATATCTAATAGTAATAGTTTGGATAATAAATGTCAATAGACGAAATAGTAATTTTGTTTTTCCTAAAGTTGAATACTATTGAATTGAATTATTCACAGCAAGAATTGATTGATTTCGATTTGTACTCCATATACAGCAAGCGAAAGGTTTCTGAGGCAACAAGGGAGCTATCAGAAGACTTTTCTCATGCATCACGCGCCTTACAGCTCCACAACAATTTTCCCGTTTACCTTACCGCCGTCGCATGCTGCGCAGGCTTGGGCAATATCGCGGAACGCAAAGTGTGCACCGATAAGCGGCTGTAAGGTATGCTCGGTTAAAAAGCTGAAAATTGAATCGATGTCGGCTTGCGTAGGAAAATTGCTGTGAAAGCCGGTAACTTCCGTTTTGGAGCGTGTCGGAGAATCGTTCAAGGATGGGTTAAATATCTAATATGTTCAATCGACTACCCAATCTTCAATTTTCAAACCGTTTACACTTGAAAATTCATTCGCATTATGAGTAATAAGAGTCCCTTTTTCATGAAGAACGGTGGCAGCAATCAGTAAATCATTTGCGCCTATCGGTGTACCTGCAAGCTCCAAATCTTTTCGGATTTCTGCATAGAAGTAAGCCATTTTACCTGTAAAATTCACAATTTCAAACGGCTTCAAAAATTTTTCCACTTTCTCCATAGTCTTTTCTCTTGTCTGGCTTTTAAAAGCGCCAAGCAAAAGTTCTCCTTTTACCACCGAAGAAATTTTTATCTCTTTTGGCGAAACTGATAAGAATTTTTCGCGGACAGATGGAAACTTTCCATTCATAAAGTAAATGCACGTATTTGAGTCTATAAAATACATTAAAAAGCCACTCGCGTTTCAAGTTTTGGCTGATCAGGTCTCGTAAATGACGGGTCAGAAACAGAGCCGAACAGATCAGCCCAGCCCTCCGGATAATGAGGCTCTATTCTTTCCATGATTTTGCTTACGACCCACTTTGAAAGTGACATATTTTCCGCATGAGCTTCGTTTTCAATTTTGAGAAGCTGCTCTTGCGTAACATATAATGATAACTGCGGCATATTCGCACCTCTTTTTATCCAAGTGTAAAACAGTTTATTATAAAAATCAAGTATATTTGCACGTATATGCGCAGGCTTGGGCAATATCGCGAAACGCAAAGTGTGCACCGATAAGCGGCTGTAAGGTATGCTCGGTTAAAAAGCTGAAAATTGAATCGATGTCGGCTTGCGTAGGAAAATTGCTGTGAAAGCCGGTAAGATACACACCGCTCGGAATTTCTTGGATGGGGGCGAAATGCTCAAGTGCGAACACACCGCCGAGTACGCCCGTATTGCACACAATGCCGCCCGCCGCCATGCACCACAGCGTATCACGTAAGGTTTTGCAGCCAACCAGTTCCAGCGCTTTGGTAAAGCGGGCATTATATGTTTCAGATAAATTGCCGGTATCTAAGATGCATTCATCGGCACCAGCCCCTTTCAGTAGGTTCAGTTTGCTTTCACTATGTGTTGTGGCAGCAACGCGGCAGCCGATCGCTTTTGCAATCTGCATAGCAGCGTAACCGAGAGCGCAGGTGCCGCCCCGGACAAGCAGCGTGTCGTCTTTTTGTAAACGCAGGCATTGGAACAGAGAACCCCATGCGGTAAAATAGGTTTCGGGGACGGCGGCAATGTCAGCCCATGTCATATCGGACTGTATTGCAAAAACGTGGTGAGCAGGCAGCAGGGCGTATTCGGCATAGCTGCCATTGAAGCTGCGTCCCATGCCCCAACGCCAAGGTCTGACAAGCAAATTTCTGATGATAAGGGCACCTCTAAAAAACGAAGTTTTTAGAAGTTCCCACTATTTTGAATCGAGATTTTATGAGAGATAGGAGGATATGAATATGGACGCAAAAGACAAACACCGGCAGCATCATATACAGGTATGAGATGCCGTTATCCAAAAACATATTCCAACAATAAGTGAAAGCGGAGTCATAACATATTTTTCTTTCTTACTTTTTGAAATCATATTCATAATAGTATTCAAAGATAGGTAAGCGGCAAAGAAAAAACAAATATATTTAGTAACCTTAAAAGACAACCGCAAGGAAATAAAACCTCCGGCTTGCAAAATAATTATCATTGCAAAAATTTGGATAGCCACTGAAATGACTGCCGCAACTCTCAATTTATTAGGTAAGATTTTATGTTGTCCTCCCATTGTAAATTCGCCCAAAGGCAAACCGCAAGCCACAAGAACTGTCATAATTGCTATAATTCCAAATAATACTGCACCTAATATTGAAAGCATAAATCAATATTCTCCCTTCGCATAAAAGATGCATAACAATATTTGCATGCATGTGTACATCCGGTGTATGGATTAACGGAATAATCCGCTACGGGTAAATTTGATTTCGTTATAATGCTGCGCACCGCAATGTGTTTGATAACGGGGGCGGCGTTCATCGCATCAAATTCCATCCTTGTATTTTGCATATCGCCCATCGGTTACTCCGTTACTTGTCTATAGTCAATAGCCTCCTTACTCTTTCTCTACACTTACCAGCTTCCGTACTCCGTCTTTAACACTAAGAGCTTGTGCATTATTGATAGCGCATAGTTCGATATTTGAGAAGGATTGCATAATGTCTGCGGTAACTTTTTTGAATGGTGCGGTAAGATAGTGCGGCAGCACATAAAAATTGATGAGTCCTAATCCGGCATAATCACTCTGAGAATAATCTTCCGGAATAGGATCCATTTTTTCAATATAAGAAAGCTCCGGAGCACATACAATAGCGCCTGCTGATTCTCCAATAAATAATTTCCCTTTTTCCAGCTGTTGCTTTAGCAACGTATCCGTACCGGTTTTCCTCAATTGATCAATAAGGAAAAATGCATTACCGCCGGTAAAATAAATAATATCCGCTGTGTCAAACACCTGCGTAATATCGGAAGCGTTTGCAGTTGAAATCTCAATTTCAATCAGCTCAGCTCCTAATTTTTTGAATAATGTACGGGCTGACCCCACATAGCCTGTGTACCCTTCGTGTATCGATGCAGTGGGAATGAAAGCAACTCTTTTCCCCACAATGTGCTCTTTAAGAAGAGCGCCTACTTTTGAAAAGTGTGAGCACAAAAATAAATTCATTTCTCTACACCCCCTCGGTGAATGATGAGTTTAGATCATTATAGTATACGGATAATTTTTCACTGCTTTGGTCAGGGGTTATCCTTAGCACCGAACATACCCGTAAGTGAAGCAGCTTCGATTGCGTGCCCCTTAATTGCGGCCTTAAGCTCTTTTACGCTGCTGCCCGCCGGGAGACTCAGATTCATATCGAGCGCATAGAGATAAAAAATATAGCGGTGCGTCCCGAACGGCGGTTGAGGTCCGTTGTAGCCGCTCGTACCCCAGCTTGTTTCGCCTTCGACGGCATCCGATGGCACATTACCTTCTCCGATCGACGTTGTTTGCGGCGGAATGTTCCACAGCGTCCAATGATAAAATCCGCCGGGAAGCGGCGCATCCGGATCGTGCACGATAATCGCAAGACTCTTTGTACCCTCCGGTACACCGTCGATTTCGAGCGGAGGAATGTGATTCGCTCCGAGTTTTGCAAATTCTTGGGGCATTTTTTCGCCGTCGGCAAAAGCCGTGCTTGTCAACTTCATAGAACCTCCTTCGGTAAGCGGCTTGATTTCGTCTTTACTTGAGCAGCTTCCGCAGGAAATAACAATCAGCGCCGCCATAAATGGCAGCATTTTCGTATAGATATGTTTCATACCAATATTTTATGACAAAGGCATTTTAAGTCAAGATGCCAAACGGTTGCTTCGGGTACACACATCAGGCTGTTTTAATAGTCTTACACAGTGATGATTGAGGATTGATGATAAAATACTCATGGATTATATTCCCGTAATCTTGATATTCAATGCCGTTAGCATATACCAGATTATACCGTAATTTCAATTTGATTATCTTCAATGGCGACAATACAACTTTCATAGTATCCGTCTCCGGTAGTCCGCGGCCCGCTTACAACTTCGTATCCGGCGTTTTTAAGCCTTTCAGTTAAGGCATCAACAGCATCTTTGCTTCCGACGGAGAATGCAATATGGATGTACCCTGTACGCGCAAGTGTTTTCTCACAATCAGCTACATGAGGCTTTTTCATAATTTCCAATCGTGCACCTTCATCAAAGGTGATAAAATATGAGCGGAAATCGGTCGTTTTATTATGGTATCCGGTATTGGGATGTCCGCCAAAATAGTCAACAAAAAAGTCTTTTGCTTTTTCCAAATCATTGACATACATGGCAATATGTTCAATTTTCATTTTCGGCTTCCGTATTGTCATTGGGGTAATTGTTTTTACTTCCTTATTATGCGGATTTTATGCATTTCTTCAATATTTATTCAGCACTATTTGTGCATTTCTTCATTATTTTAAGATATGCCATGGTAATTTCAATCTATTCAATCTTTATTTTTTTCCTCGATCTGAGAAACCAGCGGCTCTGTTCCTCCCCTACTCTGGTATAAAAAAACAAGAAAAAACGGCTGCCTTGACTTTTTACTGCTGTTCGGCTATTATCTCCTATCTTTATAAATAAGGAGTGTGTTCACGTGCCCTGCGGAAAAAAACGGAAGCGACAGAAAATAGCAACGCATAAACGAAAGAAGAAGCTTCGAAAGAATAGACATAAGAACAAGTAACCTCTAAAAATATCATTACGCTTTTTAGAGGTTTTCAATAATCTTGTATCCTTCTCGATTATACCGGTATACCGGTGTATAAAGTATATAAGAGGGATGTTTTGTGATTTTGCAAGATTATTACAGGCGTATTGTTCTATCGCTTTTATTACGGTGAGAAAGGGCTTTGTTGAGTATCTTCACAGCCCTTTTTTTATGTACCCAGCAGTTCACTGAACATATACATGGATAAAAACGTACTCTTATCAATACGAGAACCGAAAGACCTGCAATCTCTTTCAAGAGAGGAACTTCGTATATTAGCGCATGAGATGCGCAGCATTATTTTGGAAACGGTAGGCGCAAACGGTGGACATCTTGCCAGTAACCTCGGAGTTATTGAATTAACCATTGCGCTGCATCGGGTATTTTCAAGTCCCAAAGACGCAATCATCTGGGATGTGGGGCATCAATCCTATCCTCATAAGCTCCTAACCGGACGGTATGATAATTTTTCGACACTCCGCTTAAAGGACGGCCTCGCAGGATTCCCAAAACGGGAAGAAAGCCCCCATGATGCATTTAATACGGGACATGCCTCCACCTCAATTTCGGCCGCCGAGGGGATTCTTATCGGGCGAAAGCTGCAGCACCAAAACGGAAAGGTTATCGCTGTTATCGGTGATGGGGCTTTAAGCGGAGGCATGGCCTTTGAAGCACTCCTAAATGTTACCCCGTATACAAAGAATTTGGTTGTTATCCTCAACGATAATAAGATGTCCATCTCTCCAAATATACGAGCCGTTTCCGAATACCTCAGCCGTTTAACCGTGCGGAAAGGATACCAGCAGTTTAAGTACATCTTTGATACCGCTGTCGGCAAAATTCCGTTTTTAGGCAGGCGTATTAACTTTTTGATTCACCGGCTAAAGCGGGGCGCCAAGGGGATTTTTTACAGGAACAATCTTTTTACCGATCTCGGATTTGAATATGTCGGGCCGCTGAACGGGCATAACGAAAAAGAACTTGAAAAAGTATTCCGTAATGTCAAAAATATTGATGCGCCGGTGCTTATTCATATTGAAACAAAGAAAGGGAAAGGCTACCCGCTTGCGGAAGATGATCCCTCCGCTTTCCACGGTATCGGACCGTTTAATATTGCCGATGGGAAAATTGAAAAAGCGAGTACCAACTCTTTTACCGAAGCATTTTCCCGGATTATCACCGAGGAAGCGGCAAAGCGGAAGGATATTGTAGCGATTACCGCTGCAATGGCGCAGGGAACAGGGCTTCAACAGTTCCAGCAGCAGTATCCCGAGCGCTTTTTTGACGTTGGTATCGCCGAACAGCATGCGGTAACCTTTGCCGCAGGGCTGGCCGCGGCCGGTTTACGGCCTATCGCAGCCATTTACAGTACGTTTTTGCAGCGGGCAATCGATCAAATCATCCATGACGTTGCACTGCAAAAACTGCCGGTTATCTTTGCGATAGACCGTGCGGGAGCTGTCCCCTATGACGGCGAAACTCACCAAGGTTTTTATGACATCTGCTTTTTGCGCAGTATCCCCAATATGACGGTGCTTGCTCCCGCCTCGGCAGCGGAAATGCGGGCGATGTTTGAATGGGCATTGCAGTTGGATGCACCGGTTGCAATACGGTACCCTAAAAATACATGCGCAGCGGAATGCCCTGCATTTTCGCTTCCGATGGAAACCGGCCGCGGCGTGTTCACCGTAACGGCGGAACACAGCGATGTACTGCTGGTGTGCACCGGCGGTATATACCCGGAAACAGCCGAAGCGGCAGCACTCCTTAGACAAAAAGGGATATCCGCTGATATATACAATCTCCGCTTCTTAAAACCCATCGACGAAGCTTTTTTCTTGGAAAAAACCCAAAAATACCCAGCCGTACTCTTTATCGAAGACGGCGCATATATCGGCGGTGTCGGGCATTATCTGGAAGGTCTGGTTCAAAAACAACTTTCAGGCATAAAAACCGCAGTACGCGCTTTTCCCGACACGGTCTTTATGCAGGGCTCGCGGCAGGATGTTCTTGAATGCGCCGGACTAACCGGTGAACAGCTTGCCAAAACGGCAGCGAGTCTCTGCCGTTAAGATACGAAACAGCAATCGCACAGCCCTCCTTTTAAAACGCAGATGCGCCGCCCCCAGCGCTTTTGCAAATAGCCTGTCCGGCAGTGTACATCCGTGTACACTGCTGGACGCGAGTTTTTGCTCACGCAAAAACATCGCTACTGCTTAGCTACCCCGCCATCCATGGCGGTAATGATACGTTGAGCGGCGGCACGGATGCCGCTCACCTTAACCGTCAAGTTTTCTTTCGAAAACTTGCGTATTGATGTGTGCGCTTTTCGCGCACGAATGCAACAGTTTCCAAAATTCATATTTTGTTCAACTGTTGCATTTTGAGGAAATCAACAACCCCGACGCAAGCGTCGGGGTATGTTGTTCTCATAAGGTGGTTGCAGTCGGCTTTAATACCCTTTGTTACGACGCAAGCGTCGGGGTATTAAACTCTCCGCACGAATAAAATTTCGCACATTTTTCCAGCAAAGGGGGAAACACATCAGGCAAAATAGATAAAAATCGCGGAAAAATTGAGACTGTGAGACCATTTGAACCATCTTCAACTGTTGTACATCCGTGTACAACAGTTGAAGGCGAGTTTTGTGTACGCACAAAACATCGCTGCTGTATGGAACTACTGCCATCCTTGGCAGTTCTGGTCGAATAGTCTCAATTTTTCCGCGGGGGTGTTAAAAAAACGGCCTGATGCGTTTCCCCTGCATATTTTCAAAAGCATCCTTGTAAATTTGTGGAAATGCTTGTACAATAAATACAAGCATTTGCTTTTTTTGCAGGTAACTTTGGGCAGGTATTATGGAAGTAAAGAAAGAGCGGTTCGGGATGCTGTCATCGGGAGATGCGGTATCGATTTTTACGGTTTCTAATGGCACAATGTCGTTTTCGGCAATCGATTACGGCTGCTGTATTACCGCGATTTTATTACCCGCAGCAAAGGGCGGATATGACGATATCGTGCTCGGTTATTCAACGCTCGAAGGATATATCCGCAATAAACCTCATTTCGGTTCTATTGTCGGACGATGTGCAGGCAGGATTTCAAATGCCCGCTTTTCTATAGAAGAAAAATGCTATACACTGACCCGTAATTCAGGCGGAAAACACTGTCTGCACGGCGGCTATCCTGCGTATGACCGGCAGCTGTGGCAAGCGGAACCTATTTCCGGCAACGATGAGGCGGGCATCCGTTTTTCCAGAATAAGCCCCGACGGAGAGCAAGGCTTTCCCGGTGAAGTTCGGCTGACCGTTTCGTATACCCTCAACAAAAACAATACTATCACGCTTCGGTACGAAGCTCATACAACAAAGACAACACCAATCAATCTGACAAACCATACCTATTTTAATCTCAATCCTGCCGGAATGGAGGCGGACGGCGGCTATATTTCGGCTTTGAATCATCAAGTACAGCTTTTTGCAAGCTGTTATGCAGAGGTTGACGCTTTGCTTATACCGACCGGTAAGTTGGTGCCGGTAGCAGGGACGCCGTTCGATTTCCGTACGCCGAAGCTGTTATCGCAGGATTTTGCTCAATTGAAAAACGGCTATGATGACACATGGCTGCTTGATGCAGACAGCACGGACAACGTTCCGCTTGCTGCGGTTGTAACGGAGCCGGCGACAGGCAGGGCGCTGCGTATTTATTCAACACAGCCGGCAATTACGATGTACACCGGAAATTTTTTAAACGGAGAGCAGGGAAAGAACGGCGATGTGTACAATAAACATTCTGCTGTGTGCCTTGAAACACAGCATATACCGGATTCGCCCAATCGTCCTGAATTCCCTTCCGTATGGGTGCATCCCGGCGAAGTATATCGGCACGAAACGCAGTGGCGCTTTACCGTTTAGCGGTAAGGAGTAAACAGCGCACAATTGGGAATAGATACTATCGGGGTTATAACGATACCGGATAAATGCTATACTTATAGTTGAGATTGATATAATAGAAACTGATTGAGCCTGTTATAGAATCGATACAAACAATATGACGATACATACATAAGAGAGGTGAGTTGATTATGGAAGTTCAGTTACAGGATCTTGTTGAAAAGATCAAGCAGGACGGTATTGCTTCTGCTGAACAGCAAGCTGCGGGTATCATTGCCGAAGCGAAGAAAAAGGCAAAGGCTATCGTTGCGGATGCGGAAAAAGAGGCTGAAACCTTGTTGAAGAAGACTGAAGTCGAATCCCAACGGTTTACAAACGCTTCGGAGGCTGCCGTTAAACAGGCTTGCCGCAATGCGCTCATCGCCTTTAGAGAAGGAGTTACCGCTTCTCTCGATGCCCTCATCAAAGCGGAAACCGCAGCGGCATATAACAGCGATGTACTCAAAACGCTCATTCCCGAAGCGGTAAAGGGCTGGATTAAAACAAACGAAGCCGATATTTCCGTTGTTCTTTCTCCCGAAGATGCACAAAAGCTGGAAAGCGCTTTGCTCGCTGCGTTTAAGAAAGAAGTTGAAAAAGGCATCGAGGTTAAATCCGATGCGCAGCTTGCAGGCGGCTTTAGAATCGGGGTAAAGGACGGTTCGGCATACTATGATTTCTCTGCGGAATCGGTCGCCGATTTGTTCTCCGCCTATATCAGCTCACGCGCTGCACGCCTGTTGAAGGATGCGGTAAAGGAGTTATAAGGAGTGACTTCATACTATTATTTGATGGCTCAGCTGCCGTCAATTATGCCGCACACCGACCCGCCGCTTTCTTACGCGCAATTTAAAGAGCTTGCCCTGCGGTTTTTAACTGAAAAAGATGCCGCCGTGCTGGAATCTTTAACGCTTGTTCCGCCCCGCGAGGCTGTCCATACGGCTTCTGCTGTGGTGAACGAATGGTATGCGTTTGAACAAGAACTGCGGTTTGCGCTTGAACAAATGCGCGCTGCAAAGCTGAAACGGGATGAGCGGATTGCTCCGGCAGAAACACCTGCTTCCGCCTTTGATATCGGCGCTATTGTGCGCGGGGTTTCCAACATCGATGACCCCTTAGCGGCGGAACGGTATTTGCTGAATGCGCGGCTTGCGGCGGCAGATCAGCTGCGGAAACTGCATTTCTTTGATAGCGAAGCGGTTTTCGGCTATGGAATTGTATTACTGTTGAGCGAACGGGCTTCAAAATTTAAGATGGAAACCGGCCGCACAGAATATCACTCAATTTATACACAAATTCTCGGAGAAAAGATATGAGAGGAACGAAAGGAAAGGTAGTCGGTATTAACGGGAATATGGTCAGCGTTGAGTTTGACGGTCTGGTTACGTTAAACGAAGTTGGCTACGTCCATATCGGCGACACCAAATTGAAGAGCGAGATCATCCGTATACGCGGCTCCGTTGCTCAGATGCAGGTATTCGAAATTACCAAGGGTATCCGCGTCGGTGATGAAGTTGAGTTTACCGGCGATCTCTTGTCGGTTGAACTCGGGCCGGGACTGCTCGGCAGAGTGTATGACGGTTTGCAAAACCCGCTCCCCGACCTTGCAGAAAAGGCGGGCTACTTTTTGGAGCGCGGTATCTATTTGAATGCGCTTTCTACCGAAGCAAAGTGGGATTTTACACCGGTTGCACAGGTCGGCGATACGCTCGTGCGCGGCGATGTGCTGGGAACCGTGCCGGAGGGGAACTTTACCCACCGGATTATGCTTCCCTTCGGTATGTACGGCACATACACGCTTTCTTCCATTAAACCGGCAGGACAGTACACCGTACACGAAACCATTGCGGAAGTAACCGACGAACGCGGAAAAAAGTATCCGCTTACGATGAGCTTCCGCTGGCCGGTAAAGCGTGCAATCGACTGCTATGCCGAACGGCTCAAGCCATCCGAAACGCTTGTTACCAAAATCCGCACCGTAGATACCTTCTTCCCGGTAGCAAAGGGCGGTACCTACTGTATTCCGGGACCGTTCGGTGCCGGTAAAACCGTTTTACAGCACGCAACCAGCCGTAACGCAGAGGTTGATATCGTTATCATCGCTGCCTGCGGTGAGCGCGCCGGTGAAGTTGTAGAAACCTTAAAAGAATTCCCTGAATTGATCGACCCCCGCACGGGACGCACCTTGATGGAGCGGACGGTTATCATCTGTAATACATCATCGATGCCGGTTGCGGCGCGCGAAGCTTCGGTTTATACCGGCGTAACCCTTGCCGAATACTACCGCCAGATGGGGCTTGACGTTCTGCTCCTTGCAGACTCCACCAGCCGCTGGGCGCAGGCCTTGCGCGAAATGTCCGGACGCTTGGAAGAAATCCCCGGTGAAGAAGCCTTCCCCGCCTATTTGGAATCCTACATTGCAGCATTCTATGAGCGCGCCGGTATTGTCCGCTTAAAGGACGGCAGCAAAGGCTCCGTAACGATCGGCGGTACAGTTTCCCCCGCAGGCGGTAACTTTGAAGAGCCTGTTACGCAGGCAACGCTGAAAGTTGTCGGCGCCTTCCACGGTCTTTCCCGCGAACGCTCTGATGCCCGTAAATATCCCGCCATCCACCCGCTCGATTCATGGTCAAAATACCCGAGCGTACTCGGCACGGCGCAGGTGGAATACGGCAGAGGAATGCTCCGCCGCGGTACCGAGGTCGAACAGATGATGAAGGTTGTCGGCGAAGAAGGTACCAGTATGGAAGACTTTATCGTCTATTTGAAGGGCGACTTCCTCGACGCGGTTTATTTACAGCAAAACTCCTTCGATAAGGTTGACGATGCCGTTTCCGTAGAGCGTCAGCGCTACATTTACAAACTGATCCTGCGCATATTGGGTTCTCAATTCTCCTTTAATACCAAGGATGAAGCCCGCGCGTACTTTAACAAGCTGCGCCAGTCCTTTATCGACTATAACTATTCGCCGTGGGAATCGCCGGAATTTAAGAAGCATGAAGCTGCTATTACCGGAGCGCTTACCGATAAGGCAACAGGGCTTGATGAAAAAGCGGCAAAACTCATAAAAGAAGCGGAGGCACATCATGAAGAAAGTGTACAGTAAGATTGAATCCATTAACGGTTCGGTTATAACCGTCAAGGCTGAAGATGTGTCCTACGGGGAGCTTGCGCAGGTACAGACAAGCTTTGGCGCCTCACTTGCACAGGTCAATAAGTTGGATGGCGGTCTTGTTTCGCTACAGGTATTTGCAGGCGGACGCGGTGTTTCCACCGGTGATGAAGTACGCTTCCTCGGCAGGGAAATGCAGGTAAGCTTTTCCGATGACTTACTCGGGCGTATCTTTAACGGTTCAGGCGAGCCGCGCGACCAAGGCCCGATGCTCAAAGATAATATGGTAGAAATCGGTGGCCCGTCCGTAAACCCGTCCAAACGTATCATGGCAAAGCGGATGATCAGAACCGGTATTCCGATGATCGACGTATTCAACACCCTCGTGGTTTCCCAGAAGCTGCCGATTTTCTCAAGCTCCGGTGAACCCTACAACGAACTGCTCGCACGTATCGCAATGCAGGCTGAGGTTGATGTCATCGTACTCGGCGGTATGGGGCTTAAATACGACGACTACCTCTATTTTAAGGACACGTTGGAAGAAGCAGGCGCGCTGAGCCGCACGGTGATGTTCGTACACACTGCCGCCGACCCGACGGTAGAATGTTTGATGATCCCCGATATGTGTCTTGCAGTCGGCGAGCAATTTGCACTCAAAGGCAAGGATGTCCTCGTCCTTTTAACCGATATGACCAACTTCGCCGATGCGATGAAGGAAATTGCCATTATACAGGAGCAGGTTCCGTCAAACCGCGGTTATCCCGGCGATCTTTACAGCCAGCTTGCCGCCCGCTACGAAAAGGCGGTTGACTTTGACGACGCAGGTTCGGTTACCGTTCTTGCCGTTACCACCATGCCCGGCGACGACGTAACGCACCCCGTTCCCGATAACACCGGATATATCACCGAAGGTCAGTTCTATCTTAAACACGGACGCATCGAACCGTTCGGAAGTCTTTCCCGTCTCAAGCAGAACGTCAACGGCAAGACCCGCGAAGATCACCGTGCACTTATGGACAATATGATCAAGCTCTATGCTTCCTACAAGGACACGCTTGAGAAAAAATCGATGGGCTTTATGATGAGCGAATGGGACGGCAAGCTGCTGAAATACGGTGAGCTTTTTGAATCCCGCATGATGGATTTGTCGGTAAACATTCCGCTTGAGGAAGCGCTCGATAATGGATGGAAGATTCTTTCGTCCTGCTTTACTCCTGAGGAAACCGGTATTAAGTCCGATTTGATCAAAACCTTCTGGCCCAAGGATGCGCAGAACAATCCCGCTGCGGATTAATGCGTTTCCTTCTATATTATAAGATTATAAGGAATAGCGATGGCTATTAAACTGACGAAAAACGAGCTGAAAAATCAAAAAGAATCGCTTAAGATGTTCCAGCGGTACTTGCCGACGCTTCAGCTTAAAAAACAGCAGCTGCAAACCGAGATCCGCACGATTGAGACGCATGCAAAAGAGGTTCGGCTGAACCGCGATGCGCTGCACAAGGAGTTTGAGCAGTGGATTGCCGTCTTCGGTGAAGCGGGAGTCTTTACGCCTGAAATCCTCAAGGTGAAAGAAGTGCGTACCTCGACGGGAAATATTGCCGGTGTTTCGATACCGGTATTTTCCGGGGCGGACTTTGAACGCAGCAGCTACGATCTTTTTACAACGCCGCTCTGGCTCGACATTGCCTGCGACCGGATGGAGCGGGTTTTATCGCTCGATCTTGAAGCTCAAATCCTCGACGAACAGGTGGCACGGCTCAACAACGAACTGCGTACCACAACGCAGCGTGTCAACTTGTTTGAAAAGGTAAAGATACCGGAAACAAAGCGGAACATCAAAAAGATTTCCGTGTATCTGGGCGATCAGCAGGTAGCGGCGGTTGTGCGCGGGAAGATTTCCAAGAAAAACTTGGAAAAGAACGCTCCGGATGAGGAGGAAACAGCATGATTTTACCGATGAAAAAACTGACGCTCCTTGTGCTGGATTCTCAGAAAAAGGCAGCGTTAAAAACACTGCGGAACTTCGGTGCGGTGCATATTGAGAAGGAAGCCGCTTCAAGCGATACCTTGACGGAATTGCAGAACACGTATGCGAGATTGCAGCAAGCGGAAGCACTGATTACCGAATCAAAGCCGAAAAAAGCGGAAAAAACAAAGACTGAAACGCTTACGTTGAACCGAAATGACTTATTGCAGGCAGTTGACGAGATTCTTGAGCTTAAAGACCAAGAATCAAATACACGGGCTGCTATCAATAAGCTAACCGGCGACATCGAAGCATACAGTTCTTGGGGTGATTTTGATCCCGAAGATATACGCAGCTTTGAAGAAAACAGCATCTATTTGACGATAGGCGAACTTCCGGAAAAATCATATGCAGCACTGCCTGAAACCATTAAAACGGTACGGCTTGCAGGCGGCAAAAAAACAGTCCGCTTTGCCATAGTGTCCGAAACCGCAGATGTTCCTGCCGATTTGCCGTCCGATTTTAGTCCGCTTATTTTACCGGATATGCGGCTTTCGGCAATGCATACCGAAAGGGAACGGCTGCAAAAACAGCTGCCCTCATTCAAAGCAAAGATTGGGGCACGGACTGAATTGCTTGCGCCGTTAAAGGCAGAGGCAAAAAAGCTTGCAAAAGAGATTGAGTTTGAAACCGTACATGCCGGTATGGAGATTATCCCGCTTGATGAAGATACGGCAGAGATTCCCGGCGCTGCCGATACCGCTGTAACGCTTACGGCAGCCGATACCGGTAAAAAAGAGCCGAGACGGCTTGCACGGCTTTCCGGTTATATCCTTGCTGAAAAACAAGCTGATTTTGCAGGGCTTGCAAAGGCAAACGGCTGGGCGTTTATTGCAGATGATCCTGCTGAAGAAGATGCCGTCCCGACTGCAATGCGGCATAACCGGTTTGTCCAGCTGCTTACCCCGCTGACGGACTTCCTCGGTACGGTACCGGGCTACCGCGAACCCGATATTTCGCTGTGGTTCCTGCTCTTTTTCGGTATCTTCTTTGCGATGATTTTTGGGGACGCAGGCTACGGCGGCATCCTCGTGATCTTGTCGCTCATCGGAATCGTCAAAGCAAAAGCGAAGGAGCAGCCCGCTCCGCTTGCCATGCAGATGTTCCTCTACCTCGGTGTCCTCACCGTTATCTGGGGGACTGCAACCTGCAACTGGTTCGGCATCTCGGTGGAGTACATCCCCGCATGGCTGAAAAACCTGTCCGTACCGGCTATCTCGAACGCGACTGAGGCGACTGTCAGGAATGCCAACTTGATGCAGTTCTGTTTTACACTCGGTCTTATTCAGCTGACAATCGGACATCTTATCTCGATTGTGCGGAATATCCGTTCCCCGCAAATACTGGGGCACATTGGTTCGATTGCAATGCTGTGCGGTATGTATGTCGTGGTGTTAAGCCTTGTTGTCAGCCGTGAGCGGTATCAGATTAATCAGCCGGTACTGATTGCGATCGGCTGCGGATTTGCGCTCAACTTTATTTTTTCAAATTATCAAACCGGTATCGGGCAGAGTATTGTTGACAGCCTTAAAAATATCATCACGATGTTCTTAGGGGTGGTAAACGTCTTTGCCGATATTATGAGCTATATCCGCCTTTGGGCAGTCGGGCTTGCAGGTTCTGCAATCAGCGCGACAGTCAACCAGATGGCGGGGCCGGCACTCGGCAGCTTCCTCATCTTTTTGGGTGTGCTGCTGTTATTCTTCGGACACGGTTTAAACTATATTATGAACGTACTTTCGGTCATCGTACACGGAGTGCGGCTTAATACATTAGAGTTTTCAAACCATGTCGGGCTAACATGGGCAGGGTTCAAATACGAACCTTTTGCAGAATAATTAAATAAGAAGAACAACTTCTTATCGTGTAGATTATCAATTTGGAGGATTTCAATGAGTTTTGGTATGTTTGGTGCAGCAGCTGCACTCGGTATTTCGGCATTCGGATCGGCATTAGGGCTTGCTATCGCAGGACAGGGCACAATCGGAGCATGGAAGCGGTGTTATTTGAATAATAAACCGGCTCCCTTCATCCTCCTCGCATTTGCAGGCGCCCCGCTCACGCAGACTATTTACGGCTTCTTGCTGATGAACACAATGCTTACTTCAAAAGCGGATCCATGGTTCCTGTTAGGTGTCGGTGTTGCGTGCGGTCTCGGTATTGCAGCTTCCGCTATTGCACAGGGCAAGGCTTCCGCAGCAGGTTCTGATGCGCTTGCGGAAACCGGTAAGGGCTTCGGTCAGTACATTACCGTTGTCGGTCTTTGCGAAACCGTCGCGTTGTTCGTTATGGTTTTCGGACTGATTAACTGCTAACAGTGGTGCTCAAACGGATTTCGGCTTCTGCCGGAATCCGTTTTTTGTTTTAAACCCTCGCACAAATAAAAGAACTTATTTACCTCACTCTTTACCCATAAAAACTTCTTTTCACATATTTTTTTTCACTTTTTTTCCAAAAACATAAAAATTATTAGCCGAAACGCCGTTGATGTCGCATAAAAGGGGCATGAACCTTATAAAATTTTATCACGGCATCAAGCGTATGCCGACCCTATTGTGTATGTTTGTTACCCTCTTCGGATGCGTTTCTACGCAAGTCCACGGGCAACAATCGCTTTTTGACCGGCTAACCAATGACCGTTTTATATTCGGTCTACAAAACGGCGAGGAATACGATATCGATGAATACTCCAACGAAGATTCCGATGAGGATTCCGGCGCCGAGACGGATGAACACAATTTCGATAAAGCTTCCGAAACCGGATCGGAAACAGGCGGCGGACAACAGACGGACGAATCAACTGAGCAGCAACCGGATAAAGCGCTTACCCAACAAACGGACGAATCGGTCAAACAACAAATAGACAAAGCAGATTCCTCATCGGACGTACAACAGAATGATAAGGCTGATGCAAAACACACAGCCCCGGAACGCGACTATTTTTTCCAATATGTACACAGTGTTCATAAAGGTGCCCGGATTTCTGCCGGAGTCAGCGGACGCGGCTACATCGGTTATTTACAGCTTGAATCACCGATGCCCGTACCCTACTTTGAACTTTCGGTGAGGAATTTTGGTGTTGGGCTGCATCCGCTTGCAGCACTGCAATCTTCTTTTCCTAAAAAAAATATCCCGGCGCTTTTCCTCGGTGCAGGAAGCCTGACCTTTGATAGTTTCTTAAGAACGGCGCAGTTTTCCGGCTTTTCAAAAACAAAAGCAAGCTACGGCGGAGTCAAATTTCCGCGGGAACAGTTTATCGGTATCGGGAGCGGGCAAAAGGCTGTTCAATATGGGGTTGAAGTATACGGCAGCGGATGGAACGGAGTTTTTTTTGCAAGCCCCGAACCAAAGAAGCAGCGTATGCGGTACGGTCTTATAGGCGGCTGGCGTATGAATCAGAAAAAAGCTGATATCAACTTTGCCGTTCAATATCTTACCGCTTTTATGCCGGAATTGGTTAGGGAGGTAAAACCATCTTCCGCAGAGTCCTCAGGCATATATGGTGAAGATATCCGGCAGCGTTACCACACGCTTTTCGGTCTTAATGCCGTTTTTACTCATCCGATTGTCTCATTTTCGACAACCGGTTTTTGCAGCTATGCGGCAGACAAAACCGTTTCCGGCGCGGTACAAGCCGAAATCGATGCTTGGTATCGGTATGCGGGTATACGAACCGGCGGCAGCTATACCGGAGCGCGTGCCGTCAACTGGGATGGGAAGCAGCAAAACGAACAGATTACCGCTTTTATTCAGCCACACTTTAAGGTCGGTCTTTTCTCGCTGTCCGCGCTCTATGGGTTCAGTATGGAAGATAGAACAATGCTGCATAACGGAGGGCTTATTACACAGGTAAAACATGAAGTAATCCGTTGGAAGGCAAGCTGGGATTACCGCAATGAACTGCATACTATTAAAACGGAACTGATATGCATAAGCAAACCGAAATGGTTTAACGGCGTTCAATGGCTCCAAAAAGCAGCTGCCGGAGCTTCCGTTGAATTACAGGACAAAACCGCCAATCCGTTTATCTTAAAAAAGTATGCTATCCATATAAACGGTCATTTCTGCATTACCGACGGTATTTTTTGCGGTATCGCCGGTTCGTTTTCCCAA
Source organism: Treponema sp. OMZ 855 (assembly GCF_024181145.1). Classification (NCBI taxonomy): domain Bacteria; kingdom Pseudomonadati; phylum Spirochaetota; class Spirochaetia; order Treponematales; family Treponemataceae; genus Treponema; species Treponema sp. OMZ 855. Next base: position 2,070,575 of record NZ_CP051194.1, read on the forward strand.
GCAGTACGGAAGGAAGAAACCGAAAATGAACGTCTTATATACCTGCAAAGTCCCGTGTACGGCGGCGGCGTATATGTCAGTTTTAAGCGAGACGGTATCGGAAAGGTACACTCCGGCAAATTGGAAGTTTCGGTAAGAAATGAAAAGCCGTATTACGATGTTAAGCTTGTGTATCAGATTCGCGGAAAGTGAAAAGCCCTTGATACACGTATTACTGAGTTTTGCTGTATACATTTAAAAAGAAAATGATATAATAGCTCAATTTATGAAGGAAGCGTACCATACAATTTTTCTAAATAATAGAGGAGCACATATATGGGGGTATTTTTACTAGTAACGATAAAGCTGCTCATCGGCTTCTTTGCAATGGTAGTAATCATAAACATATCAGGAAAAGGAAATTTAGCGCCATCATCAGCCAGTGACCAAATTATAAACTATGTGTTCGGTGGAGTTATGGGAGGCGCTATTTACAACAGTAGTGTTCGAATACCTGATTTTATTGTTGTTTTGTGCATTTGGTGCGTCTTTGTTCTATCGATGAAATGGGTAAAGAAACGTAATCTAAAGGCTAAGCAGCTTATAGACGGCAAGGCGTTAATTATAATCGATGACGGCAAAATAGATATCACAAATTGCAAGAAGGCTCGGTTATCGGCTCACGATGTAGCGTTTAAACTTCGTACAAATGGCATTTACTCATCAAAGGCTGTAAAGAGAGCTTTAGTCGAACAAAACGGGCAGTTCATTATCATACAGGCTGGTGAAGAAAATCCCAAGTTTCCCATTATTACGGATGGTCAGGTACAAAGTGATATTCTTAAAGTAATCGGGAAGGATGAAGAATGGCTTCTTGATGAACTAAAAAAGCAAGGTATAGGTGCATATAGCGACGTATTTTTAGGAGAATACGTGGACAAAACTTTGATAGTAACTCCGTATCAATAACGACAAGCTATGCCCTTAAAGAAATAAGAATTTTACCGTTTGCCGTATCTCACAAAAGATATATTAATTTACGATAATCAGCATTGCTCCGCTATCTTCTGAGCGGCGGCAGCGCAATCCAAGCCGGTCGTATCGATGATAAGGTTGCAGCTCCTGTGGTACAGTTCGGTGCGGCGCGTATACAATTCGGTAAACAGATGCCGAGCTTCCGCTTTTTGATCGGCAGGTAGAAAGCGTAAGAAAGCCGGATAATACCCTGTTTGCAGTGCATCGCGCGTCAGGCGTTCAAAAAGTACCGCTTCCGTTGCATAGAGGAATACCCGCAGCGGTATCGCCGCAACGATGGCAGACGCTTCGACATTATCGCAGATGCCGCCGCCCGCTGCAATGACAGCACAGTTTTCTACGGTTGCCCCCTGCCGTTTCTCAGCGGAGCCGTCGGTTGGCAGGGGCAAAGGTGTAGAGTGCCGCAACGGCTCGTCTGCAAAGGCACCCCAACCGCAGTCATGTAGAGCGCAGCATTCACGCAGGGCAACAGCTTCCGCAGCATGTAATGCGGATACCCCTCCTTGACGGCAAAGCTCCCGCGGCGTTAAACCGGTACGAACGCGGATAACTTCATCGGTGTCGTAAAAAGAGCAGCCGAGCTGTTCGGCAAGGAGTCTCCCTACGGAAGTCTTTCCTGAACGGCTCAAGCCTAAAAGTATCATGAAGTTCACGATAGCGGCAGTGCTAGGCACTTAACGGATGCGGTGAAGGACAATCGGGTTCGGGCGGTGTGATAAAGTGCAACAGCATTTTCAGCTTTTTAATCGCAGCGGGGAGCGCAATCCGCAGCGGACGGGGATGCGTATCATCAGGGTTCAGCGCCAAAAGACTTGACGAAGCGGCGCCCATATACGGCGGAACAGCACCGAATAATCGCATCATCTCCTCTTCTCCATATTGCCGTCCCGTTTGAACATCTTGCACCGTACCTGTCCCGTTGACAGGGGTACCGGAAATTCTGCCTGCTGCGTTACCGGCAACTACGGAAGGCTCCATATACCGGCACGGCTTCCAGCGGATACACCTGTCTTTACCGTGATCACCGGAAAAACCGAATAACCGGCATATCAGACACCGTCCGCCGTACACCGTGCAGTGATACGGGCTTTCGGGGTCAAACAGAACGCAGCCGTCGCCTCCGATAGAAGCATCACTGTCAGCTTCGGCGATGCGGTCTGCCCGCTCGCTCTGATTTTCCAGCATCCATGCTGCGAGATACAGCGCTTCAGCCTCATATACTTCAGGTTCAAAATGAACACAACAACTACCGCAGCCGTCAGGGCATTGCATGGGGCTCTTTGCCTTCCATATTTTTTGATCTGCGTCTATATCATTATACAACGAATCAACTGCCGTCAAAATATCATAGATCACAGTACCCGCAAATTTTTCCGCTTCTTTTATCATATCGTAAATTCTTTTACCTTATTCGCCAATATTTCGATACTTTCTTTATTTTTTTGCACCAGATCATTTACTTCTACAACGGCATTATTTATTTGAATAGCACCGGCAGACATCTCATCCATGCTGTTGGTAATAACCTGAGTCAATCCATCCAGTTTATTCATCTCCCGTGCAACTTCTCCGCTGCCCGAAAGCATTTCCGATGAACCGGCTTGTACCGTATTCGTAGTAATATTGATATCTTTAATCGCTGCCAATACTTCTTTATTCGCATTCATCTGATCTTGCATGGAACGCGTAATAAAGTCTTCCTGATCGGAAATTCTGGTCGCAAGTTCATATACCTTATCAAAGGTCTGTTCGGCACCGTTACCGGCAGCTATCAGCGTACGAATAATTTCAATAGATTCTTTCAGAACACCGCCGATTTGCTTTCCCTGTGCATTTGATTCTTCCGCAAGTTTACGGATTTCATCGGCAACAACCGCAAAACCTTTTCCGGTTTCTCCCGCATGGGCGGCTTCGATAGCGGCATTCATTGCAAGCAGGTTTGTCTGGCTTGCAATATTCTGAATGATCACACTTGCCTCCAAAAGCGAATCGGAGCGCTCCGCTATTTGCTGAACTACCGAGTTTGCCGTCTTAGCGCCGTTCTTCCCATCAAGAGTCATCGAATACATCTCTTTTATCAAATCATTATTTTTTTCAAGCGTTTGCGTAATAGTAACAATATTTGCAGCCATTTCTTCAACTGCAGAAGAAGAGTGCGCAACTGAATTTGCTTGTACTGTAATCTCTTTATCCAGTTCTTGAATTTGTGCAATAATATTTTCAACTACATTGCCGGTTTTTTGAACACTTGAAGCCTGGGTTTTTGCTTGCCGCTTAATACTTTCCACATTTGCGCTGATTTCGTTTATTGCACTTGCCGTTTCGGACATATTATTGTAGAGATCATCTCCCACATGCTGCATTGCCTTCGATTCATGGATAAGCGAATTAATCATACCGGCAACCTTATCCATTGTCGTATTAAAATCGATCATCAGACGGCCGATTTCATCATTTTTCTTAATGTAAAACCGTCCGGTCAGATCGCCGGATGCCATTTTTGCAAAGATAAGCTGCAGCTTTCGGAAATATCCTTTTACACGTTTTGAGAACCAGAAAATAAGCCAGAAAAATATAATCAGCATCCCCGTTCCCACTGCGGCCATACTGATAACGATTCGGTAAAAACTTTCCAATATCTCACTATTTTGCATCAATATCGCTATTTTCCATCCCAATTCATCAATAGCAAAAACCCGTACCCGCCACTGAATATTATCGATCGTAACAACTTTCGTTTCGATGCCGATATCTTGAAAATGTTTAAGGTATTGATTAACGGTACTATCCAGCTTTGTAAACACTAAATCCCGATGCATCGGATCGGCTAAAATAGTCCCGTCATTTTGGAACAACATTACATATCCTGTCTTGCCGACTTTTATCGAATCGATAAATGAAGTAAGCTGCTCAAGTTTTACCTCAAGCCCCAGATTTCCGATAAAACGTCCTTCCGGCGATAATACTTGTCTGGAAAAACAGATAACAGGTGCACCTATCGTTGACATATATGCAGGCGTCACAATCGTATCACCACCAGCAGCTTCCGCTTGTTGATACCATATACGCTTTCGCGGATCAAATCCCGCGCTGACGGTATCATCCCACGAACTGGCAAACCCGCCCCATTTTGACCCAAAAAAAACTTCCGCAATATCGGAATATCCGTTATAGATACGCTTAAACAGCGTTACCATCTCTTGCTCTATTTCGCCCTTCGACACATTTTTTAGTATCATATTCTGCTTTGTAGCCGTATAATTATTGAGGCTGGTATCAGCAACTTGCACGGTAGGATGCTCTGCAAGCATTTTTGCCGTATTTTTATTGTTTTCCATAAACAGCATAATTGTTTGCTCTATAAGAGAAAACTGCTGAGATGAAGTTCGATCGTATTGTTTTATATTAACCTGATATAGTTGAAACCCGATTATGGCACAGGCGCATATTATTACAATACACAGCGTAATGACACCGCTCAGCAAAATTTTAGTACGCAGAGACATATTCTTTTTTTTAGTATCCATTATTTCTCCTTAAATAATTAAAGAATGCTTACAGGAAGAAGCCTATTTGCCAAATAATCCACGCTGTCCTGCTTTAATCCATTTGCCGGGCATACGCGACAACGCAGGCTGGTTTATTTGTGCAGCCAGCCATTCGGTATAAAGCGCATTATCTTCTCCCTCAAGGCGAACAAGCATTGTTTGCAAAAGAGCATTTTCTTCCTGTGCAAGTGTTGCTACACTTGCCTCCGCCATCCTGACAAATGCCCCGGACGCAGCGGCAACCGGTATATTCCCGCATGAAGGAGAGACATCTCGATGTACAAATATTAATTTCCCCGATTTTTTATGAATAAAATACCGCATAAAAGTGTAGGCCAACTGTATATTTGCAGTAATCAATTCGGTAACGATCTTGTCGGCATGCAATACACCGGTATTGGAATATAATTCGGTATATGCCGGTGCATCAAAGATCAGCAGTGCAGTTTCAATATTTAACTGTAACGTTTTAAATTGGAGCGGTAAAGATTGAAGCGAAAATACGGATTGGCGGTTCCATAATAACACAGGACCTATCGCATTCTCCGTTTTTTTATCTTTTGTTCGTTCGGCATCGGAAATAACGATTACACGCTGCCCCTGTACCCGTAAAAAATCAGCTAAGCTTAACGAAAAATTTAAGCGATCGTCTGTTATCATTATATCAGTACTCATAGCTACCAGTATATACCGAATAAATAAAAATTAAAATAGCGGAACCGCCTTTTTACCCGCACCCTCTATTCGATTAAGGTTGCCTCCACCATATAGCGGAAAGAATCACCTTCAGCAGAATATTCTTTTTTTTCAATAATAAAAATGAGAGACCGGGAGGTGTCATCCATCAATATCTTCTTAACAGCATAATTTTTAACACCGCTTCTGACATAATCGGGACGGCCAACCTCTTTTTTTACCTTAGTTCCGTTCGGTTTTGTTTTTTCTACCGTTAAATAAAATGAGCTTTCTGTTTTTGATTTTTGCGTTGTATTCAGCACAACCGTATATTCATCACTTGTTTGGAAGTCGCGGAAAAATAGAGTCTGATTCCCTTCCGTCGATTCTGTCTGCGCATAAAGAACCCGTCCCTGCCGGATTTCGGAAATACCCCATTTACTCAAGGAAACTTGCGCTCTATTCTGTAATGCAAGAAAAGTCGCTTTACTCTCTTTGCCTTCCGTTTGCTTTGAGGGAGATGTCCTGAAAATACCGTTAGGGAGAAAGGTATTGGCACCTACATCGACAGCATAAATTTCAGCATACGCACGGTAGGTCTTATCCTGTAAACCGTGCTGACCGAATGCAAACTTTGTTCCATCAGCTGAAAAACCTAAATTAACAAAGTTTGCAATATCTCCTGCATAAACGGCAGCAGAAAAGACTGCCATGATCATTATCATATAAAGTTTCCGCATAACAACTCCTGTGCATGAAGAATCCGTAAATTACGTTTCTATACCTTTATCGGAATATAAAATGCAAACTTTAAAGAGGGAAAGCCAAAACAGGGAACCTCTAAAAAATTCGTTCTTTCAGTGTTAATTATGCATTACCTACTCTGATTTCGCCAGACTTTAAGCTGCTCCTGTATCAACTCTTTACTTTCTTCCAAAACTTTCAGCTGGGCTTCCTTTGTAGTAGGCGTCGGATATATTTTTAAGATTTTAACGCGATACGAACCGCCGCGCAGGTTGGTTGCAAGCCGTGTTATCGAAGAGATATTCCATCCGCCGTCAACGGCAGCAACAACCACCGGCATCGGCGCCTTGGATAAAAACCGCCGGAATCCCGCCGAATGAAAGGTTCCGACTGTACCATCCTTCGAGCGGGTTCCTTCCGGAAATAAAATCGGTATCCAATTGTTGCGCACCACCCGTTGTGCAAATGAATCCATTGCCTGCATCGCTTGGCTGGGACTACCGGTACGCCGTACCAGACAATGCTCGTCGCTTTTCAGCATAACGGAAACCAATGGGACATGGTCTGCAAGTTCTTTCTTTGCGACAAAGCGAACCCGCTTTCCGCCGAGGTAATTCATATACACGACAATATCCAATAAGCTCTGGTGGTTGGAAATCAGTAAATACTGTTCTGGCAGCTGCGGCACAAGAGCATAGTCGCCCTTAAAGCGGAAGTTTAGATAAGTAGAAAAAATTGAAAAAATACGGTGAGCGACAACGGTTGAAATATGCGCATTGATTTTTTTACACCACGGCCGATATACGGCATAAGCAATACGGTTTAATAACGCCCATCCTGCTATTGTGTTGATACAGCATACTATGCAAAAAATTCCAAGCATGGGAACTCCGTCAATACAAAAAATTTTCAATAGTATATACTATTTCTTGCAAAGATGCAAAGCATTGTTTTGTCGGAGGGATACTATCGATAAAGATTCTCCCGTACTGTTTAACGAGTGCACGTTTATCAAGCAGCGTTACAATACCGCGGTCGGTCTGTGAGCGCATCAGGCGGCCGAACCCTTGCCGGAATTGCACGACTGCTTCGGGGACGCTTAACTGCATAAACGAGCTGCCGCCTCTTTTTTCGATAGCATCCGCACGGGCGCGGAAAAGAGGTGCACTCGGCACGGCAAAGGGCAGTTTTACCAAAATGACATGGCTAAGCGCCTCTCCCGGTACGTCGATGCCTGCCCAAAATGAGGCCGTTGCGAATAAGCTGCTGTCGATATGCTCTTTAAAGGTTTGCAACAGGCGGCTACGGTCGTCCTCTCCCTGCTGCAATAGCTCCATGTTAGGCAGTTCCTTGCGGGCGTATGCGCACGTTTGTTTTAACGACTCATAAGAGGTAAACAGGACAAGCGTTTTTCCTCCGGTCATTTCAATCAATTTGGTAACGGCGGTATTCACGAATTGCTGAAACTGCTCATCATCAGGGGCAGGTGCATCCGTCGGGATATTCAAAAGAACGTTTTTATCGTACGGGAAAGGCGATTCAAAGGTACCGGTGCGCACCGGTTTGTCGGAAAAAGGATGCAGACCGACCCTGCCCAGCCAATACGAAAAGCTCGTGCCGATTTTCAGCGTTGCGGAAAGCGCAATGACGGTATCGAAGGGCGTGAACACCGCCTGCCTCAACAAACCCGACATATCCACCGGCGTCTGATTAAAGTAGGGAACCTCCCCCGCGGGGCTTTGGTATTTTTCTATCCAAAAGACGTAATCGGGCAATTCCTTCCAGCGGAAAAAGTTTTCGAGGGTTTCGGAAATATCTTGCAGCCGGTGCAGCGCGAGTGAACCTTCCCGCACCGCCTCTTCATACGGGGAGCCTTCGTCCGGTTCGGCATTGGTAATCAGCACCGCGAGCTTGAGGTTGAGGATATTCAGCTCGGCGTAAAAATCCTTGCATGCGGCAAGCAGCGCCGCCGTCTTCGATGCCGGTACCTGTGTAAAACTGAGGCTACTTACAGTGCCGCAAAACGAAAGAGCCCGCGCCTCCAATATGGAGTAAGCCGTTTGCGTTTTTGCAAGCGCACCGATGATCGCCGGCATCAGTTCGGCTTTAGTCGAAACCGCGGTGATTTTTTCGATACAGCCCGCGGCTTTTCCTTTTTTAGTCCGAGAAAGCGTTGTAATACAGCGGGTTAAATCATAGCGGGAAAAGGTACGGGAAAAAAATCCGCTTGCCGCCTCTTCAATCGTATGCGCTTCGTCAAAGATGATTGCATTAAAGGACGGCAGAACGGCAGTTGAGGCATACCCTGCCCCTTCTTTCCTGCTGGCAAGATCGGCAAAGAGCAGATGGTGATTAACAATTAAAAGCGCCGCCTTTTCCGCCTTTTTGCGCAGCTTCATCACAAAGCAGTCGGTATAAAAAGGACAACGCTGCCCAAGACAGTTATCCGATTCGGAGCAAATCTTTGACCATAGCCCTGCGGCGGGCATAAACGGGAGTTCGGATCGTGCGCCGTCTTTGCTTGTTTGCGCCCATTTTTGGATAGCAGCCAGCTCTTCCGCTTCCTGACTAAAGAGATCAGGTTCCTGTATTGTCTGCATAAGCCGTCGCAAACAAAGGTAATTCTGCCGTCCTTTAATAAGCACCGCCTGAGGCTGTTCCGATTGCTCGCCGCATACGCCGAGTATTTTTAAGGCGTCGGGAACATCCTTATCGATGAGCTGATGTTGTAAATTGATGGTACCGGTGGAGATGACAATACGGACTTTATTAGCAAGCGCCCATTCAAAGGCAGGCAGCAAGTATGCCAAACTCTTGCCGACACCGGTTCCCGCTTCAAAAACGCCGATTGTACTGTCGTTAAAACAATGGGTTATTGCGCGGGTAAGGTCGAGCTGGGGTGGACGTTCTTCATAGTGATCAAAAAAGGAAGCAAAGCTGCCGGTTTCCTCAAGATATCCGGCTATTGTATCGGCATTAAGGCGGCGGTATACTCGCTCCTCCGCTTCATCTTCGTAGTGCATGGGAGCTTAATCACGCAGCCATTCAACTGCCGCAGTACCGTAGTTCACACTGATAATGGCCGTTTCATTATATTGTATCTGCGCATCGACCTTTGTGCCTGAAAGAATTTTTTTATCGGGGGATACCAAAAAACGCCATTGGGGAGGATTGGTTTTTTGCACTGCCTGACGGGCAATTTCATCGGGTAAATTGAGGAACTGGCGGGGCTGCAAACTGCCTTTTTGAGTTACCAGCAGGTATCCGTTATCTATTTTTAAATCGAGCGAAACAGACACGCCGCTTGAAAACACCGCCATACCGCGGCCGCCGCGTAATATCATCACACGGTCAAGACCGGGTTCTCCTTTCCATGAACCGGCAAGCGAATCAACGGTCTCGATGTATCCGAATTCCGTGTCTTGTTCATTTTGCGGCATCGAAATTGCAAGGCTGTCCAAGGGTACCGAAAAATCAAAGAGATTGAACACCAACAGCCGTGAATCAAGCAGGATTTTATTGATATTACCGTATACTTTCGAAATGATACGGGTAAATTGATCTTTTCGTCCCTTCAACACGAGCTCAAGCTTGATTCCTTCAGGAACTTCTTCCAATACCCCGAAGAAAATATATTCAATAGCCGGATTTTTAGGAAAATCAACCGGTACGGACTCATTACGCACATCGAAGATAGTATATGTTTTAAGTTCTTTAATAAAAGAAAAGACAAGATTATCGACCGTCTGAGCCGTTTGCTCAGGCATTTCAGGCGCTTGTAATTGATACACTGCAACACCCGGCAGCGCAGAAAGCGCCGGCGGCAGACTGATGAGCAACAGGAGGGCTATGTATAGAGTTTTTTTTCTTCCGTGTTTCATGCTTGTCATCACCTGTTTTTTAGGTGCAGTTCCCGTTGCATATCCCGCTTAATATCCCGCTCCTTTATGTCTGCCCGTTTATCAAACTGCTTTTTACCCTTACAGATGCCGAGCATGACCTTAATCCGTCCCCGCTTTAAGTAAAACTCAAGAGGAATAAGCGTATAGCCCTTTTCCTCCGTTTTTCGGGTTAATCGTTTAATTTCATCTTTATGCAGCAGCAGTTTCTTAGGACGGTCGGGATCATGGTTAAAGATTGAAGAATACACATATTCCGAAATATGAAAATTTTTCAACCACACCTCATTCCGTATAATTTCGGCAAACGAATCGGGGAATGAAATACGCCCGTCCCTTACCGATTTTATTTCGGTACCTTGCAGCGCAATCCCGCATTCTATTGTTTCTTCGATAGAATAGTCAAAATGCGCTTTTTTATTCTTTGCAATAATTTTTATCGGCTCTCCGTCCATTAAACTCATTATATTCATCTTAAAATACTTGTCAACGTAGAGACAAAATGGTACTGTAGTTACAAAAGATATTCCGATATCATTATTCAAATACATGGCATCACCGGTAGAATAGGTTTTTTATGTTTTTTCAACGGTACAAATTTACTTCATATACTGAACGGCGGGAAAAGCGGTTTAAAATTATCCGTATCGCTTTTATTGTTTTCTTACTTTTTATACTGTATCAGCTTATCAACTCGTATATTATCGCCGCGTACCGAATTCAAGCGGATACAATGCAGCCGACTTTTTCCTCCGGGGATATGATTATTACCGCTCCTTTTTATTCCTCCCAAAAAGATATTGAACGAGGAACCCTCGTAACGGTCGAACCGATTGAACGCCCTCATCAAAATTTTTTTGAAAAAACGGTACAAAAAATCGTTGCCTTTTTTACCTTCCAGCTGGTCAATCCCTTTGCAGCTAATCAGCCGTCGCAAGCAAAACCTTTTATCCGACGCGTTGTCGGCATCCCCGGCGATACAATATATATGGAAGATTTTGTACTGCATATTAAAACAAAGAACGGCGGACATTTCTTAACCGAGTTTGAAGTAACGGAAAACGACTATAACGTCAAAAGCGAAAATCTACCGGAGAACTGGGATACGTCACTGCCGTTCTCAGGCGCTTATCCCGAAATTACGCTCAAGGAAGGGGAATACTTTGTATTGTGCGACAACCGAATTGCCTCAAGCGATTCCCGCCTCTGGGGACCGTTACAGGCGGCAACACAGATTAAGGGACGCATCCTAATGCGGTATTGGCCGTTTTCCCGTATCGCTTTTTTTTAAGCCGAAACCGTACCCGTGAAGCCTGCCGGTCTTTACATTCATATTCCATTCTGCACACAAAAATGCTGCTATTGCGATTTTTACTCGATAACGCAAAAGGCGGGCTTTGCCCCTTATCATCCCAATCCTCAATTTATCGAGCGGCTCCTGCACGATGTCCGTTTTTTTAAAGAGCGCTATGCTATTGAAGCATGGAAAACCGTCTATATCGGCGGCGGCACGCCTTCGCTGCTGCACCCTGATGATATTAGCACCCTCGCGGCCGGTATCCGTAAAGAGCAACATCTGCCGGTTCAAGAATTTACGATAGAAGCAAATCCCGAAGATATTCACCCCGAATGGCTTGCAGCTTGCAGCGAAGGCGGCATCAACCGGCTTTCCATCGGCGTACAGACTTTTGATAACGATGTATTGGCCGTAAACGGACGCCGCGGCTCAAAAGAAAAAACGATAACAGCGTTGAATACGATAAAAAGCCGATGGCACGGCGAACTTTCCTGTGATTTAATTGCGGGATTGACCGGACAGACCGCGGCGAGCCTTTCCGGCGATGTGCGACGGCTAATAGACTACCGCATCGATCACCTCTCCCTCTACGGGCTGTGCAGCGAAGCACCGCTTCCGGAAGCCCGTGAAGATTTTATTTCCGACCTGTTACAGCAAAACATCGAACTTTTAGCCGAAAACGGATACATCCGGTATGAGGTGTCGAATTTTTCGTATCAGGATAAGCACCGTTCCCTTCATAACCAAATCTATTGGAATATGGAACCATACGCCGGCATCGGCCCGGCTGCATGCGGGACTCTGATACATGAAGATTCAGGCGGAAAATTTATCGCAGCGGAGCGTTTTGAAGGAAGCAAAGATATCGGCGAATGGATGACCGTAGCCGACCGAACCTCGGTATATCCGTGTGAGCATATCGACCGGAATATCTTTTTAGAAGAGGTTCTGCTGATGGGTTTCCGGCTTTCGGAAGGGATTAACCGGCCGGCATTTGCGCGGCGGTTCGGCACGGATATTACCGCCTTTATCGGCAATACCCTCAGCCTCTGGGAAAAACGCAGGCAGTGCCGCATCGAAGCCGATCGGGTCTCCCTTACGGAAGAAGGTCTGCTTTTTCTCAACCGCTTTTTAATCGATGCGCTGTCGGAACTGGATACAAAAGCACAATACCCTGCCGGAAAGCCTCTTGACCTCGACGGTTAATCATTGTTATTCTATGAGCTATGACAGAAGCGGATAAAATAGCGCTGATAGATTTGGATGAAGAAGATTACGATACGGTTTTAGCTGAGGATATCGTCTTTGACGGGATCATTAAGTTTGAAAAGCCCTTTATGATAAAGGGTGCCGTACAAGGAACCATTCAATCTTCAAGCGATTTAATGATCAGTGAATATGCAAAAGTAAAGGCAAAGATAAACGCAGACCGCGTTATTATTAAAGGCGAGGTCATCGGTAATGTTACCGCTACCACCTCCGTACATGTATTTGCCTCAGGGAAATTAACCGGCGATGTAACAGCTCCCGAAGTAATACTGGATAGCGGTTGTTTTTTCAGCGGAATTTGTACGATGAATCGGCACTAGAGGTTGTAAGAACGTGTTTGCTCTCTGCAAAAGATTTCCGGCAGGAATCGCATTAGGTTTTTTAACGCTCTTTTTTCCCTATTATATTTATGCACAAAAGGGTGATGATGCGCTGGTATTATATCGTGAAGGCCGCTATAAAGAATCCGCATCGGTGTGTTTAAACGAAATAGAACGGATGCCCCGCAATATCGACAGCTATGTTGTACTGACATGGGCGCTGCTTGCCGACGAGCGCTATCAGGAAGCGGCCGACTGGACAGTTAAAGGACGGGAAGTTTCGCAATATGATCCGCGGCTTATTGAAAGCCATGCGCAAGCGCTCTATCACCTTGGAAGGAATGAAGAGAGCCTGCATCTTTTTGAAGATTATATTGCCTATGCACCTAACGGTACGAAGGTGAGCGGGGTGTATTATCATATCGGAGAATTGTATTTGCGCATGGCAAAATACCGTCATGCCGATATAGCCTTTTCTACCGCTATCAGGTTGGAACCGCTCAATAGCGTGTGGTGGACGAGGCTTGCGTACTCGCGGGAACAGGCAAAGGAATACCGGGCAGCATTGGAGGCATATTCGTCTGCATTGCAGCTGAACAAAAATTCAACCGATGCTCAAAAAGGTTATGAACGCGTACTGCACCGCTTTTAATCCGCCGCAGCGCCCGCCCTTCTGCTTGACTCTTTGTGCAGGTTTTCTTCATTAATATGAATGTTCAATTATGTTCAATACGAATTGAAACGCTCGGATGCAGGCTTAATCAAACGGAGGCTGAGTCCTTTGCCGCGCTGTGTACCGATGCGGGGTTTTCCATCTATACCGGCCATGCCGATTATGCCGGCTACGCCGGTACAACGCCTGCCGACACTTCAACGATAACAGCCCCGGAAGCCGCGGCTCCCATCCGATTATCTTCCGCGCTGCCGCCCGAACAGACGGTTCTCTGTTTTGTGAATACATGCACGGTAACCGGCAAAGCAGAACAAAAGGCGCGCCGGCTAATCAGATTACTGGTGAAGACACACCCCCATGCCGTTATTCTGGTAACGGGCTGCTATGCTCAACTGGAAGCGGCGGAAATAGAAGCGCTGCACCCCCACATACTCGCCTTCCCCGGACAACAGAAAGATTTATTAACCGAAATACCGGCATACCTTGCAAAATTGGTAGCCGACAGCGCTTACTTTGATACAGCCTTTTTTCTAAGCGCAGTGCGCGCCTATCTTACCAACCTGACAACCAAGGCGCCGCAGCATACACAGAACAAACCGGTACAAAACTCATCAGTACAAAATATATCCATACACGGCAGACGGGAGAATCGGCTATTCGCACTCAGCTCCCCGCATTTTTTATTCCACTCACGCGCACTGCTGAAAATTCAGGACGGCTGTAACGATGCCTGTGCTTATTGCAGGATACGGCTTGCACGGGGTAAATCCGTGTCGCTGCCCGCCGCCGAAGTCCTCGAGCGGCTTCGCTGTATAGAAGAAACCGGTGCTCGTGAAGTAACGCTGACGGGCGTGAACCTATCGCAGTACCGGAGCGAAGCCGGAGACTTTGCCGATATACTCAAACTCATACTGGAAAACACTGAGATGCGTATCCGCATTTCGAGTCTTTATCCCGACAGGATAGATGAGGTGCTTGTCCCACTGCTGGCACATCCGCAGATTTGCCCCCACTTCCACCTTTCCGTACAATCGGGCAGCGATACCGTCCTTAAAGCGATGCACCGAGGCTACAGGAAAGCAACCATATATCAAGCCGTTTCTGAACTCCGCCGCGTAAAGAATAATCCGTTTATCGGTGCGGATATCATCGCCGGTTTCCCCGGTGAAACGGAAGCTGATTTTGAGGAAACCTACCGGATGTGCTGTGAACTTGAGTTTGCAGGAATACATGCCTTTCCCTTCTCTGCCCGCCCGGGAACAGAGGCGTGGAAAATGCAGCCAAAAGTACCTGAACGGATTGCAGGTCAACGGATGAAAAAGCTGAACGAACTTGCGGAAACGCAATCCGCATCATATTTACAGGCATGGGATGGAAAACTGATATGCGGGGTTGTCGAAGCGCCGCGCAACGGACAGCAAACCGTTATCACGGAAAATTATCTTTCCCTGCCTTTAATACGGGATCCTTTACAGAAGAATAATTTGCACGGCGGCGAATATATCCGTGTACGAGTGCAGGGAAAGAATGCCCTACTAACGGAAATCATCTCCGACCCGCACAGCTAACCGAACCGAAACAACTCACATCATTTTGATGGGTAATGGCACCGATGAGCATCTGTAAAAAACGAAGTTTCCGAACAGGTCTATTCTAATATTAATCGTTAGTATTCTACGAAAAAGTATAGGAAGCTCTACCCCAATCGGAATTTATTATACCCCAAACAGATATTGTTATATTTATCAATTAATTTGACAATAATCTCATCCTTCGAATCAGAGTACCAGGGGGTATGTTTATGAAAAGCTCTGTAAAAAAACAATCAATATATGTATAATACTACCCGGAGGCAGCAAAATGTTTGCAATAACTGGGATTATTCAGGGAAATACCATTCTTACGGATTATCCTTCGCTTGAATATTATAACGGTAGAAAAGTAATAATAACCGTTTTGGAAGATGACAAGCCATATCATACCGTTTCTGATGAAAAACTTTTTGCGATTTCCGATTCTCTCATCGATCAGAATAAGCAAGCGTATCAGGAATTAGCTAAATGATTTTCTTTGAGTATGAACAAGTAGTAAAAATCCACAGGTCTCTTATCGAAAAGACAGGCGGTATGGATGGTATACGTGACGCGCAGCTTTTGGATTCAGCATTGAAAACACCATTTCAAACTTTTAGCGGGAACAATCTTTATCCTGATATTTTAGACAAGGCTTCGCAGCTGTGCTACTCTTTGATTGAGAATCACCCTTTTATAGATGGAAACAAAAGAATCGGTGTACATTTAATGTTGCTTTTTCTAAAGTTGAATAATATTGAAGTAAATTATTCACAACAAGAATTGGTTGATTTTGGTTTAGACATTGCTTCGGGGAAAATGTCTAAAAATGACATAAAAGGATGGATTATTGAGCATAGAAAATAATCAGCCTCCCCCCGCAGCAGCAACCTCGTATGCAGGACTGCGGAGGAAGAGTAATTCACAGCCTTATGCCTTTACAATAGGCACCCATAGCTCCATCGTGTAATTCTTGCTGTACATATCTCCTTCCGAATATGCTTCAAAGTCGGGAGTACCGGCATGACAGTACCCTTGTTCGGGAAAGAAGGTTTCCATAACATACTTCCAGCCTTGGTGGATGCAGTTAGGAACGGAGCCTTTCAGCTGGACTACTGCGTATTCAGCTTCCGGGATGTGCATCACCGACAAGCCGAGTTCGGCCGCCTTTTGTGCGTCACGGCAATCATATGCCGCTGCATAAGTAAACGTTTTGCCGTCTTTTACCTCGGAACAGATGCCGAAGCTCCTACCGTTTCCGAGTTTTGCAAGTTCTTCGTGCGAAGCTTTTTCAAAAAGGCTGCCCCAGACTTTCGGAAAATCACTGGTTCGATCCGCATCGACTTGAATACCTGCAAGCGTAAATCCGCTCTTTTTTTCAATTTTGACTTCCATAGTTTGCCCTCCGTTGACGGTTAAAGATAATTTAATTGGAGCAAATGATTTAAATTCTTTTCCGTTCCGAACCGCGCTCGGACTGACGTCGTGGAATTTCTTAAACGCAGCTGCAAAAGAATCAGGCGATTCATAGCCGTACGCCAATGCTATGTCGATAATCTTAGCATCGGTATTGCGCAAATCGGCGGCGGCTCGGCTGAGCTTTCTAAAACGGAGATATTCATTTAAAGGATACCCGACCAATATCGAAAAGATTCTGCTGAATAGCGGATAGGAATAGCCGGAAATGCGCGCAATCTCCGCTTCATCACACCCTGTCTCAATAGTCCTTTCAATATAAGCCATCGCTCCGTTAAATGATTGAATGATATTCATCTTTTGCTCCAAAACCTACGGAGAGTATAATGCATATAAAAACAGCCGTCCCAATAGTTATTGTACAAAAAAAAGCGGCTGCGATGTGTCTTCTATATCATCATCAGCCGCAAAAACAAATACAGCGCACAGTAAAAAAGCTGTATAAAAAATAGACGTTTCATACAATGTTTTTCATAAGTTATTGGTATTCCAAAACTTATGAAAAACATCATCTCGGATAGGCTTACGATTTTTAGCGGCGCCCAATACTCAAGCCCCGAACCTTACGCTCCTGCCTTTTTCATTTGCTCAAGGTTTTGCTTCATCGCTTTTTCGACCGCGCGGAGGATGTTTTCGTAGCCGGTACAGCGGCACAAGTGCCCGGAGATAAGCTTACGCAGCTCTTCCCGCGTATACAGCCTTCCGCTTCCGACAATTTCCACCGCTGTCATAATAAGCCCGGGGGTACAGAAGCCGCACTGAACGGCAGCTTCATCGATAAAGGCCTGCTGCACCGGATTGAGTTCTCCGTTTTCGCCCTGTAGTCCTTCAACCGTCAAAATACTCTTGCCGTCCGCCCATACTGCAAGGTAAATGCAGCTGTCAACAGACACTCCGTCTACCAACACGGTACAGGCACCGCACTCCCCTACTTCACAGCCTTTTTTAACACTGGTCAACGCAAGCCTATTGCGAAGCGCGTCGGCAAGCGATTCCCGAACATCAACGGCAAGCTCGCACTGCTTCCCGTTTACCTTCACAGTAATAATTTTTAACATGCTTACACCTCCTGCCGCTCGACAGCTTTCCGTAAAGATCGCACCGCTATTTGCTTGGCGGTATTAATTCTGAACGCTTTTGACGCGCGCCACGAGTCACGGGGATTGATATCCGTGAGGAGCACTTCCTGCAAGCCTTCATATAACGCATCATTGATTTCTTTACCCGTTAAAAAAGCCTCGGTATTTTTACAGCGGAGCGGCACCGGAGCGGCAACGCCGAAGCACATACGCACCTCGTCGATTTTTAATGCGCCGTTTTCCCGTTTGGTTTTTACAAGGGAAGCGCAGCTCAAGTTCGCAATATCCATCGCATTACGCATCGCATACTTGATGTAATCGCCGGTAAAGCCTTCGTAGTCCTTCTTTTTAATGAGGAATGAGGTTACCAACTCGCCTTTTTGCAGCACCACCTTTCCGGCAGAGATGTAAAACTCCTGCACGGGAACCAACCGCACACCGTCCGGGCCGGTAATTTCGACAACCGAGTTATAGCACTGCTGGCTCGGAGCGGTGTCGGCACTCGTTACACCATTGGAGATATTCCCTCCTGCGGTTCCCATATTCCGTATCTGAGGCCCGCCTACCTGATCGGCCGCATAGCCGAGCATCGGTAAGTGCTTCTGCACGATGGGACTTTCGGTTAATTCGCTAAAGACCGTCAGCGGACGGATGCAGATCGTACCTTCCTCGTCTATACTCACGCCGCGCAATTCGGGGATGCCGAAAATAGACACGACATTCCGTCCGGCAAGTTTACCTTCCCGCATTTGAATCAGCACGTCGGTGCCGCCGGCAAGGATAACCGGGTTTTCGGTGCGGACTAAGGCGCTTACGGCATCGGAGATTGATGTCGCTTGATAAAAACTTTCCATATCGTACATATTAGATTACCTCCTTCAGCAGCCCGCTCTCGCTGAACGCTTCAAAAAGCCGCTGAGGATTAAGCGGCAGCTTGTTAATGGCAACGCCGGTGGCATGAAGCAGCGCATTGCGGATTGCCGGCGGCTGCGAAATAATCGGCGGCTCGCCCAAAGATTTATTCCCGAAGGGGCCGGTGGGATCGGCATTTTCGATAAACAGCTCGTGTAAGTCGGGAAGATCCATCGCTGTCGGCAGCTTATAGTCCAAAAGGTTCCCGTTCAGCAGCTTGCCTTTATTATCGTAAAGCATCTGTTCGGCAGTCGCAGCGCCGAGTCCCATTCCCATGCCGCCGTGTACCTGAGCCGCCGCAAGCTGTGGATTGATAAGCGTACCGCTGTCGTGCAGGTTCAAAATATTCAGTACCTTGATTTTGCCGACCGGTATATCAACCTCAATCTCAACAAAGGTTGCGCCGAACGAAAAGCAGTTATCGGTACAATGCGACGTTTCTTCCGCGCTGAGGTGATTGGATTCCTTCATACTGTAACAGCTTTCCATTGCGACCTCTTCCAAGGTGAGCCTCTCTTCACCGGTACTGCGGACGATAATTTTTTCATGCTGAAGATCAAGTTCATCGGCCTTCATATCGAGCATTCCCGCCGCATAGTCCAATATCTTCCGTTTAAGCGATTCGGCAGTTTTCTTAATTGCCTTGCCGCTGACATACGTTTGCCGTGAAGCATAAGCCGCGCTGTCGTACGGGCTGACATCGGTATCCTGTTCGGAAAAAATATAGACCTTATCCATTGGCAGCGAAAGCACCTCGGCAGCCATCTGGCAGAACACCGTATCGGCGCCCTGCCCTATTTCCGTCGCACCCATCTGAATTTGAATACTGCCGTCCTGATTGAGCATGATACGGGCAGCCGCAGTTTCGAGCGAGATGGGGTAAACGCCGGTTTTGTAGTTAAAGCAGGCAACTCCGACACCGCGGCGCACCGGCCCTGTCTGATTCGCATACTTTTTCCGCAGCTCATCCCAGTGGAACACCTCGCGGCCTTTCTGCAAGCATTGATAGAGCCCATCCGAGTTTGCTCTAATCTTTGTAACGGGATCTTCATACCCTTCCCGCATACAGTTCTTGAGCCGCAAATCGATAGGATCCATATTCAGTTTGAGCGCCATATCATCCATAAAAGATTCAAGGGCAAAATCCGCTTGCGGAATCCCATACGCGCGCATAGCCCCTGCGGTAATATGATTGGTAAACACGGAATACGCTTCGGAAATGATTCCCTTTTCCGCCGAATAGAGCTGCTTAAACTCGTTGGAGGCATTCGCGGTAATGGCGTGTCCGTGTGAAGCGTAACCGCCCTTTGTGGAATAGCAGAGCATTTTGCGCGAAATGAACCTGCCGTCGGATTTCCGCACCGTGGTCTTCATATGGAATTCCATCGCATGGCGCGTGCGGGTACACATAAAGGTTTCCTCACGCGAAACGGACAGCTGCACACAGCGGCCGCCTACGAGCGTACAAAGGTAAGCGTTCAGCGGTTCATACAGGATGTCCTGCTTATTGCCGAAGCCGCCGCCGATATACGGCTTGATAACCCGTATTTTTCCCCAGTCGATTCCGAGCGCCTGTCCGCACACGCGGCGACAGATATGAGGCAGCTGCGTGGAAGACACCACGATAATCTTTCCGCCCTTCATATAGGCATACGAGCCGGGATTTTCAATATGGCAGTGAGAAATCGGAGAGACCGCATAATCGCCTTCAAACATAACCGTATCGGGATCATCCGGCGTTTCTTCATACTCACCCACGCTAAACACCGTATGCTTCAGCACATTGCCCGGGAACGCTTCGTGTAAAACGGTCGCGTCGGGGGACATCGCTTGATGCACATCCAGAATAGGCGGATATTCTTCATATTCAACAGTGATGGCCTTTAACGCGCGCTCGGCGGCGACATTATCTTCCGCAATAACGGCAGCAATATCATCCCCGTAAAAGCGTACTCTTTTGTTGAGCAGCTTGCGGTCGGCAATATCCTGATGTGCCTCCTCGGTAGACCACGGGTGTCCCGCAGTCGGGAAACAAATATCCGGCACATCGAAACAGGTAACAATCTTAACCACGCCGGGGATTTTTTCCGCAGCGCTCGTATCGATTTTTTTTACCAGGCCGTTCGCAATGGTGCTGTGCAATACCTTTGCGACTAAAAAATCACTGTGAAAATAATCGTCAACATACTTTGCCCTGCCGGTTACCTTATCGTAAGCATCGACACGGGGCACCGCTTTTCCAACTATCATTTTTACCTCCCTATATAAATTGAAATTTTACTACATCAAACAAACCGGAATCCGTCAATTTTAATTCGGGGATAACCGGCAGCGCAAGGAACGACAAACCGATCAGCGGTTCAACTTCGGGGTATACGCCGACAGTATGCGCTTTCTCGGCTGCGTCGTGAATACAGTCGGCGAGCTGCACCGGTTCCATAGCACTCATCAAACCGGCAATCGGCAATGCAAACTTGCTGAGCACCGTGCCGTTTTGTACGACAGCCACGCCGCCTTTCATATCGATTACTTGTTCAACGGCACGGTGCATATCGGCCGCATTGGAACCGGCTACGATGATATTGTGCGAATCATGCCCGATACTCGACGCGATGGCTCCGTTCGACACTCCGTACCCGTGCAGCAAAGCGCGGCCGATATTGCCGGTGTTCTTGTGCCGCTCCAGCACCGCCAAATAGCAGAGCTTGCCGTCTTTAAGCATCTCAGCGCATTCCTGCCGCGGAAACACCAAATGCTTCGTAAAAAGCGTTCCCCGCTGCATTCCGATAACATGGAAATTATCGGAACCCGACGGCATAAAATGATCGGCAGTAAAGGCGCTCCGAGACACGGGAACAACATGCACGCTGTCGGTAATCCGTTGAATGGAGAACGAAGACGGTTCCTCTGCCGCCGCCGATTCCGTTTCTTGCGCCATCGGAACGGAAGAAACTTCAATACCGGCCTTATACACCGAATCGATTGAAAAGTCCGTTATATTATCAAATACGACAATATCCGCATAGTGTCGCGGAGCGATAGCCCCCCTGCCGCTCAAACCGTAGCACTGCGCCGCATGGAAGCTCGCCATACACAGCGCATCTTCCGGAGATAACCCGAGCGACACCGCTTTGCGTACATTATTGTTGATGTGTCCGTTCGCTAAAATATCGCTCATTTTTTTATCGTCGGTACAGAACGCAAAGCGGCTCGTATCGGTTTTATGCTCCAGCATACCGCGTACGATGGGTTCCAAATCCTGAGCGGAAGATCCTTCGCGTATCAGGATGTACATTCCCTGCTGCAATTTTTCAAATGCTTCATCGTAGGAAGCGCATTCGTGATCGGTACGGATACCGGCGGCACAGTATGCCTGTAAATCGCGGCCGCGCACGCACGGCGCATGACCGTCGCATATCTTTTTCTTTTCCCGAGCCGCGGATATCTTTTTCAATACGGCTTCATCCCCACAGATGACTGCAGGATAATTCATCATCTCGCCGAGGCCGAGTACGTTCGGCTCATCTAACAGTTTTTCTATATCGTACACGGTAATCGCGCCGCCGGTGTGTTCAAAATCGGTAGCGGGCACGCAGGAAGGAATCATAAAATAGATGGAAACAAGCGGCTGGTTCGTACCGGCAAACACCGCCTTCCGCGCATCCTCCAGCATATAGAGGATACCGTCAACACCCGCAACGTTGGCAATTTCGTGCGGGTCGGCAATAACGGCGGTAGTACCGCAGCGGAGCGCCTGCCGGGCAAAATTCCGCGGAGACGCCATCGTGGACTCAATATGCAGGTGCGCATCGATAAGCCCCGGACACACGAACTTGCCGGTTAAATCTTTTTCTACAACGCCTTCGTACTGTCCGACTCCGGCGATATACCCGTCCGCTATCGCAACATCCTGTTTAATAAACTCTTTGGTAAATACATTAAGCACAAAAGCGTTTTTTAACACCAGATCGGCTTTTACCCGCCCTGCCGCAATATCGATAAACCTTTTTTCATCCATAATTATATCTCCTCCCGTTTATCCCATACGCAACGGCCTTGTACGAATTTTGCAACCATGTTGTGCCATTCCGTTAAATAGAGCGCCCGTTCCAGCCGCTGCTCAACGGAAAAATCGGTACGTGCACTCAACTGCGTATCATCGATCACTACTGCGTCAAACCAGAAGTTTTTTTCAAAGCTGCCGGTATCGCCGAAGAAGGAACCGCCGCCTTTCGTTCCGAGGTATAAGGCCTCCGATACGGAAAGCGCACGTTCTCCTTCATAAAAATACCGCCGCATTTTTGACACTTGAAGCGCCGACATCATCGCTTTAAAAAGAGAGAGTTGAGAACCGGCAGCCACATCTGAGCCAAGCCCGATATGAACGCCCGCATCCAAAAGACGCGCAATCGGTGCAATGCCGCTGGTTAAATTGATATTTGATTCGGGACAATGCGCAATATACGTGCCGCGCCGAATCAGCAATTCTATTTCTGCGTCGGTAGGATGCACACAATGAGCGAGGATGGTTTTATCGGTTAAAAGACCGTAGCGTTCGTATACTTCGGCATAATTTTTGCATTCGGGATGAAGCTCCTTCACCCACGCGATTTCTTTTTTATTTTCCGAAAGATGACTCTGTATAGGCAAGTGCCGAGCTGCTGCCAGCTTGCCGAGATTATCCATTAAAGCGGGCGTACACGAAGGTACAAAGCGGGGCGTTATAATAGGAGCAACGGCATCATCATTTTTAAATGAATCAACAAAGGCTTGGGTCGCGGCAAAAGATGATTCCGCCGTTTCGCATAAGTAGTCGGGCGCATTCCGATCCATATTCACCTTGCCGACGAGGCACGGCATCTTCTTAGCTTTCAGCAAGTCTGCCAACACAAGATTACCGCTGTTATGAATGGTACCGAAGATTACCGCACGGCAGGACAGACTCGCTTCAAGGTCATCGGTAAAAAGCCGATAGCTCTGCAAAGCATAATCCGCATCCGCATATTTCGCTTCTTCGGGAAAGGTATAGGTATTCAGCCAATCGATGAGCTCAAGCTCCATCCCCATTCCGCGGAACGCATACTGCGGCGCATGAACGTGTAAGTCAACACAGGCGGGGACAATCAGCATACCGGAAAAATCAAAACAGGGAACACGTTCCCATTGACCTTCCGGCAATGCGGTAACAAAATCGATTATTCTTCCGTTTTCGCACAGCGCATACGCATTCGGATGCGCTACAAGACGGTCTTTTGTTACGGCTGATATAAAATCACCCTTAACGACAAACTGTGTCTGACTCATACTGCAATACCCTTGTACCAGTATAGCACGGTTCACCGCAAAAACAAGCAAAAAAACGCAAAAAACTAATTTTTTTTTAGGATGTCTCACAATATATAAGGATTAGTGAAGAAATTAAAAGGAAAAAGATAAAAAAGCCAACTCTCGGACTTGAACCGAGTACCTGCACGTTACGAGGGTGCTGCTCTGCCAGGTGAGCTAAGTTGGCAAATAAAACAAGCTGAGGCAAGTTTACCGAAAAAGGCTTCCTCAGACAAAGTTTGAACAGTATACGGAAAAAGAACCGTTACGTCAAGGAAAAAATTGTAAACAAACATTGAGAAAATGGTGCATATTACTCCGCTTCTTCATAATAATAGGAATAATCAATCCCTTTCATAAACATTTCACGGTCATTGATTTTGTCCGTCAGAGCATTTTGCAGCAAAACCTTTATTTTGCCTGAGTCGATTACGCTTTCCGCCATAGCTTCCAGATATTCTCTTTTATTGATTTTGCTCCAATCGATGCACTTTTTTAATGTACGCTTGAGGATTAAATCCAGCCATATCCTTGTTGTTCTCCCGTTACCTTCACGGAAAGGATGCGCGATATTCATCTCAACATATTTTTCTACGATCTGTTCAAACGTTGTGTCCGGCATTTTCTCTATTCCGGCAAGATTTTGTTCAAGGAACTCTGCTGCCGCAAACTGAAAACCGCCTTTTGAAATATTTACGGTTCTGATTTTACCGGCAAAATTATACAGTCCCCCCAAAAAGATAGGCATGAATCTGCTGTAATCCCTGTATCGTCCCAACTTCAATACTGTCCAGCAATGAACTTTCAAAAAGCGCGTATGCCTTTGTTTTACTTTTTGCATCTATTGTTTCTTCAGAATAGGTAAACCACTGGATAAACGGCATGGATTTATTGTTCGGAAAATTTTTTGCAAGCTCTATTACTTGATTGTAATCAATGACGTTTGATAACCGTTTTTTACCGTCAGGCGCGGTAAGTTTGAACTGGGTAGTGACACTACCCAGTTGATTATTTTCTTTTTTCAGTTTTGCTTTTAAGTATTTCCAGTAGTTACGGTTCTTTTCGTATTCATACTGTTCATTTAGAACACCGATGATATCAAGCACACTAAACCACCATTTGGACTGTTCCTTTACAGTGAGCATTTGGTACTTTTTTATAATTTTGTAATTTGCATTTGAAGTTTTAGATAATAAACAATATGCTCATACATATAAAGCTTTTTATTTAGAGTATCATTTACAATCTTTACAAATGGTAAACTAGCAATACTTAGCTGCAAAATATCAGATCCGACTATTTTTGAGCAGCAAAGTATGAGATAAACAAAGGAAGTAAAAAGGCTGTAATATATGAATACACTCCATTTTTTTTCTCGTTTTTCTCTTTCTGAATTCTATTTTCATAGTATTCAATTATGTTTGGATACATACTCATCGAAACACCATTTTTCGAGAGATTAAAAAGAAATTTTAAAAGAAATTCTTCTTCGTCTTTTTGTCCTTTCATATAAATAAAATTCTCAGTCCGATCTTTCTTCCGCAAATATTTAATAAAGAAAATAGTATACCCCATCAATACAATTTTAGACGCCATCTGCAAAATAAGATTAAATAATGGAGTGATTATTGTATTCAATTTCTTATCAGCTACTCTTACCAAAAAGAAAAGACACGCAAGAACCGCAAAAAATATCCACAATATTACAATTCTGCGCTTATCTTTTTTAGATCCATCTCTAAATGGTCTAAATCCAATATAAGATTTCTCTACAATTTCTAAAATTTTAAACCAATCTTTTGTAAACATATTTAATTTCTCCTAATTAATATAATGGGAACCTCTAAAAACCTCAGTTGTAAGGGGTACCTTAAATTTAATTTGCGATAACTTAACCCTCTCTGCCCATAAATGTACCGATAGCCGCTTATCAGCCCCCCTGTATTTGAGACTCTTGTAAACCGAATTTTTGATTATTTCAGCTACTTCTTATATCCGTTATAACTGTAACTGCGGTTATATTCCTTCATTCACCTTATATCGGGTCTTTCTGGCATAGTCTAACTTTATGTGATCATTCCTGCTACTTATGCGCTTTCTTAGAAACCATAATTGATTATACCACGGCTTTCTTCATTTATATAGTGGAAAGATTATGATATAATGCAACACATATCAGGCAGTCCTGATTCGATTATCTTAGTTAGGAGATCCTATGAACAAATACATCCGTTCAATTATTTTATCATTAATTACTGTTTGCACTGTACTGCTAAGTACAGCTTGTACTGAAAAAAACGTCGCGCAAGAACATTGCATCAGCGTCGTTGGAAAAGCAACCGTGTACGTTTCACCCGATCAAGCAATGATCTCTTTTTCAATTGTTTCGCAGGCAAATGACCTTACCGCAGCAAAACAGCGTCACGATACGGCGATGCAAAAAACGAATACACTATTCAACCAGTACGGCATCGAACAAAAAGACGTTACAGCGGAAAACCTTACCATTCATCCCCAATACTCTTACAATACCGATACGCCTAAATTCCTCTATTATGAAATTACTCAGAATATTTCAGCAGTGATTACAAACTTGGATAATTATGAACCGTTCTTAACGGATTTAGTGAATAACGGTATCGACCGGATTAACGATGTCCGATTTTCTACAAAAGACGTTAAAAAATACAAGGATGAGGCACGGCGCAATGCTGTAAAAGCTGCGGAAGAAAAAGCGCAGCTTCTATGCGAAGCGGCATCAAGCGGCAATCATAAACCTTCACTCGGTAAAATTATCCGCATTTCGGAAGCTCCCTCTTATTCCGATTGGAATGGAAACGGATACAATATCGCTGTGCAAAATCGAGTTGCATACGCACAGACAGCTGGAGATACTTCGGAGTTAGGCGGCGCTCCAATCGGAAAGATTCTCTTTGACGCGCAAATAGAGATGGTATTTGAGCTGAGGTAATTTTAAAATAGATAAAAATTGCGGTGTCAACAAAGATTTTGTTATACCCGATCGCCATTCCCATATTCTCCACGAATGGCAGTGATTCCACACAGTCACAGCAGAACACAAGAGGCCTTTACTTCCCCGTGCCGAACGCTCGTTTGATTGTTTCGGCGAGATTTTCTACGCGGGAAATGCCTTGCATTGCAGGTTCCGGTTCATCGCCGTCGCCGGCAGCGGCCGGGACATAGAGTTGGGTAAAGCCGAGGCTTTGCGCGGTTTTAATCAGCGGCTTTAAGCGGCGCACCGGTCTTATCTCACCGGCAAGACTGAGCTCTCCGATAAATGCTTCGTTTTTACGCGCGGGGATATCCGTCCGCGCAGAGTAGAGTGCAAGAGCCAAGGCCAAATCGATAGCCGGTTCCCGCAGCCGGATGCCGCCGGCGACATTAATATAAATATCTTGATCGGAGAACCGCAAGCCTATCCGTTTTTCCAGTACGGCGGCAACACGGCTGACCCGTGCAGAATCTATCTTATCGGAGAATACGCGCGTCATCGTGCCCTTAGCAGGAACTGTAAGCGCCTGAATTTCTACCATAAATACGCGGCTGCCTTCAAACACCGGTACGGTTGCAGACCCGGCAGGCAGTTCACCTTGCCGCTGAATAATAAACAGCGCGGCGGGATCCTGTACGGCAGCCAAGCCTTTTTCATCCATCCTGAAAATTCCCAGCTCATCCACCGAACCGAAGCGGTTTTTAAGGGCACGGAGGAACCGCACATCATCTTCGTTCCGCTCAAAAGAGATAACGGTATCGACCATGTGTTCCAGAACCTTCGGCCCTGCGATAACGCCTTCCTTTGTTACATGAGCGGTAAGAAAGAGCACAGCGTCCCGTTCCTTTACCCACTGCACCAATTCGTTGGCGCAGTATTTGAGCTGATTGATCGTGCCCGGAATGGTTCCCGCCTGCGGAGAAAAAAGCGTTTGTACCGAATCGATAATGATGATAAGGGGATTGAGATTATTTAATACTTTTTCGATATTTTCCACCGAATTGGTGCAAAGCAGTTCGATATTTTTGAGCGGAACACCGAGCCGGTCAGCCCTGCCGCGTATCTGACCGGCGGACTCTTCTCCGGACACATAAAGCGTCCGCTGCCCTACCGCTCCGGCTGCTGCGGCAGCTGCCGCTTGCAAGAGCAATGTCGACTTTCCGATACCGGGTTCTCCGCCGATCAATACCGCCGAGCGCTTTACCGCACCGCCGCCCAGCACTCTGTCAAATTCAGAAATGCCAGTCGTGATACGGACGGTATCGTGCACCTCCACCTGGTCAAGCGGGATAGGATGCGCTTCGTCCGTTTGCCGCACGGCAGTGGCGCTTGAAGCAAAGCCGGGGGTAAAGTCCGCTTCTTGGAACTGCTCCTCAAAGGTATTCCATTCGCCGCAGCTTGGACAACGTCCGAGCCATTTCGGCTGGCTGTACCCGCAGGAGCTGCACCGGAATATCCGTCCGCCGGCTTTCTTTTTTGCCATTTTTCTTCGTTACCTATTCATCGTTCCGTTCGGAAAGGGTAAGCGTCAATTTTACGGTCTTATTTCCGCGGAGCACCGTTACGGCGATACTCTCATTCGGTTTTTTATCTTCTAAAACAGCGTAGTATTCGCTGAGGTTGCTGACAGCCTGACCGGCAATTTCGGTAATAATATCGCCGCCAAGGTAGATAACCGCAGCGCGCTTCCCGATACCGTAACGGACGGCATTCGCTCCACCGCGAAGTCCCGCCTTTTCGGCATTACTGTCTTTTTTAACACGGGAAACCAGCAAACCGCGCTGCACCGACAGCCCCGCATAGTTTGCAATCGAAGCGTTCAGCTGTACCAGCTCCGCATCGATGGACGCACGCCGAACCTTTCCGTACTTGATAATTTCGGATACAACCCGTTTTGCCGTGTTGATAGGCACCGCAAAGCCGACCCCTGCCGAACTGCCCGACGTAGAATAAATCATCGTATTGATGCCAATCATCTTGCCGTCCGAATCGAGGAGCGGCCCGCCCGAATTACCGGGATTGATTGCCGTGTCGGTTTGAATCATATTTTTGATGATGACGTTTTTATCGGTTTGAATCGGGCGGCCGAGGGCGGATACAATACCGACCGTCAACGTCCGTGTTAAGCCGAAGGGGTTCCCGATTGCGAGTACCCGCTGCCCTACCTTAAGCCCGTCCGAATCGCCGAATTTTATCGTCGTAAGCTGCGTGTTTGCGGGCGGGTCGAATTTAAGCACGGCAAGATCGTTTTCGCGGTCTACCCCGATAACCTTTGCATTGTACTGGCTGCCGTCCGAAAGGGATACGAATATTTTTGTTGCATCCTCGATAACGTGCGTGTTGGTCAGGATGTATCCGCGGCTGTCGATTATCGACCCCGAACCGGAACCGCCTTCCTGCGGAATCGGTTCAAGGAACCAGTTTACCCCGACCGTTTCCGTGGTGATGTTAACAACCGCATCGTTGGTATTTTCGTACACCGAAATATTTTGCTTTTCTTCTGCGGTGTAACGGCCCGCCGGTTCCGCAGCAGTTGTCAGGTAAGGGCTTGTTTGCCCCGCTGCTTCTAAGACAGACACGCTCCCGTCACCGGCATTTTCTACGCCGTCAATTTGCCCGCCGCTCTGTTGTGTGAGGGCGGCATTACTTTCCGTCAATGCTTCAAGCTCGGCTGCGACATTCCCCTGCGGCGTTTTTGTTCCGTGCCCCAAATAGAAGCCCATCCCATAAGCGGCAAGTGCAATAAAACAGCCGATAACGGCTGCAGAAAAAATAAGTTGTTTTCTACTGTAAAGCTTCATACGCGATCCTCTTAAACATAAGGTGGTTGCATCCGGCGCTCATACTCTTTATCACAGCGCAAAGCACCGGAGTATTAAAATCTTCTGCACGAATCATCACATATTTTGGATAAATATACAAAAAAAAAGCACATCCGCCAATAGAAGGGCATCGAACACATCGGATTATTTTCAACAGCTTCTTTTTTCTGCGATATTCGATCTATCTGTCTTATACGGCTGTCTGAACGCTGAGTTTTTGGTACACTGAGTTTTTACCCTTTCAAAAAAAAACATTCTCCGATATAATCGAACTATCGAATAGATAGTGCGTAGGACACAAAAAGTATGGAAAACCCGCTCGTTACAAAAAAGTTGCGCAAAACAAAAGCACGGAACTTAATCATCAGTATTTTATCTCAAGATAAGGATAAGGCTTTCTCCGTCGAAGAGCTGCATGAAGCTTGTGGGGCAGATCTGCAAATCGACTTATCGACGGTATATCGAACAATGCATACACTTGCCGAATCCGGTTTTATAACAAAAAGTATGCATCCCAACGGGAAAGCCTATTTTCAGATTGCCTCTCAACAGGGAACAGAACATCACCACAGAATTGTGTGCAGTAAGTGCAAGGCTTCGGCTGACATTGCCGTCTGTCCGCTGCACGATTTGGAAAATCAGATCTTATCGGAAACGGGCTTTACCATGACATCACACAGCATAGAACTTACCGGACTTTGCCCTGCCTGCAAAGCCGAAGAGGAAGCGCAGACTCCGCAGACGGAAGCTCCGTAACATATTTCAATTTGCAAAAGCGGCAATTTTAAATCAATTTATTCTTTTGCGCCGCAGCATAGAGTTTGGCGTTCCACACATTACGAAAAATAAACTTATCACGCACCGTATTCTCCGTCATCGTATCCATACAGTTTTGCAGCGCTTTAAACGAACGGCTTAAATATCCGTTTGCGGTATCGGATGTATTTCCCTCTTGGCGGAGAATTGCATCGTAGCAAAGATACGAATATATCGAAGCATACATATCATGATTTTTAAGCGCATCCCGTGCAGTGTCCTCAAGTTTTTGCAAATATGCCGACGCAGATTCTTCCAATGAGTTCGCAGCAAGTCTAAAGCGGTAATAGCTGTCAAGAGCGGCGTAGCATATTTGCATTGCCGGCTTACCGTATAGATGCCCCCAGACCAATTCCTCTGCAAGTACAAAACCGCTTTGGTACGGCTCAAGCACAGCGGTAAATGTTTCGGGACTCACTTGTATCTGCGCACGTTCATCGCGAAGAATAGGAGCAAATAAAAATGATTCGATCAAAAATAAACGGGCATCGGGAGACTTATCGAGGTTTGCAATAAAGATCGGCTGCGCCTTGCTTGTTTGTCCCTTTTGGGATAATGCTCTTGCATACCAAATCCTACAAAGGGGCGCCCATTCTTGGAAGTGCTTCGAAGCTGCTTTTTCCGCCTCTTGAAATAAAAGCTCCGCTTTGCCGTAATCACCTAATTGCAATGCGACTCTCCCCTGCATAAACAAGCACGGTATTTTTTTAGGCTGTTCAAAATAACGCTCTGCATCCTCTAAGAGCCGGCCGAGAAAATTTTCGGCAGTATGTAAACTATTCTGTAAAAAGCAACTGATACTGAGGTTAAACAATGCCTCACATATAAAACTGCTGTCGTTCAGCGCTTCGGCAATATCAAGCGCATATTGAAAATATGTTATGGCGTCCTCTATTTTATTTTGAGACAAATGCAGAAAGGCCACACAGGAAAGCGCACGATATTCACCTGCAGGAAAGGTATGCGCTTGAACTGAGCTGACCGCTTTTTTTACCGCATAAACCGCTTCGTTAATATTTTTTTGTTTACTGATTTTTAATGCTTTTTGATAGCTTTCGAGAGCGGGGAAAAAAACCGTAGACTTAAAGGGACTGATATCAATCTGAGGTATTTCCTTATCCGAGTACTTGTGGAAGAAATAATGCAGCATAAATTGATCTTCCGGAATAAATTGAAGCGCGCCAAAAATATCTTTCAGGTTCTCATCGGGACATAACATTCCCTTTTTATATTTATCCCATAGGAAATCGGCTATATACTGTTTCGCCTTATTCTTTTCTGTTCCAAGCCACTGCTCCAATCGCTCGACAGCGTATGGGGTTACCGAGCATATATCGTTTTTTACTTCGGTAATACCGACTGCATACATCCATTCATACAAACTCGTAATAAACGGAGCGCTTTTATGCAGCGAAAGAAAAAATTCCGGCATTTCATCGTCAAAGATAAACACAGAAGCACATATCGTAAGATACGCAAGTTGCAAAAAATCAACCGATAAGCCGTCAAATGCCATCGATTTTTCCGGCATAAGCTTTGAATGAGCGGTAATGGGGAGTACACCGATGAGATGATTCGCCGCCTCCGCATTTTTTTCGGTATATATAACCGTTAATTCGGTAGTATGATAACTTTTTACAAAGACCTGAAAATAGAGGCGTGTATATAATAAAAATGCGTCAATAAAATAATCGGGATAATTTGAACAAAACCGGTTCCGGCGGAAATAATACTGCACATGTTTTGCGTTCTCGTATTGCGCTTGTTCATCTTTTGAAAGTGCGGCCTTTACCGCGTGCTCCGTCAGAGGATGAGTCAGCATAAAATGATACAGCGCATGTATCCACGTACCGGTATTCGAGAGGTAGATACAGCATTGGGATTCCGCCGTTTCGGCGTGATCCGTTTTCGGTACGATAAAATCCGCACTGTAGTAAAGTTTAACTTTAGGCACATATTCAAACCGGATATAGGATTTTAAAAGCCGTTCTGCTTGCGCGGAAGCAAAAAAACTGCGGCTCGGCACAAGCACACTCCTGTAAGCAGCAAAATGATCTGCAATAACATCCTCAGAATCCGTTTCTTCACAGCAATCGATAATAATTCGGTAATCTACCACCCGCCTTTTATAGACACGCAGTAAATCGGCTAAATTCTGCAAAAATAAATTAGCGGAAAACACCGGAGCAACTTCATGGCTGCTAAAGCGGTAAATTGAGGCACAGGCAACTTTAAATGATGATGCCCCGTTGGCTTCGGCCGATTCCGCGATGGTATTCAATAATTTTTGTATTTCAAACGGAGCAATTCTCAAAAGCTGCCGTTCATAAGGAATTTCAAAATAGATACAAATCATAACAACCTTCCTTATTATGTATCGGCTTTTTCTCTATTCCGATAAAGTTTGTAGACCTTTCGGAAAAATTCCACTATACTGTGCCGATGAATATCAAAAACAAACGAGATTACTTTTTACCGCTGATACTAACCTTTGCGGTTATTGCATTTGATCAATTAACCAAATGGCTGATTATTACATCGATTGCTCCGTGGTCTGTGGGGGCTTCTTTTTTCGGAGACTTCATACGGATTGTCTGTGTTTACAATACCGGAGCGGCGTTCAGTCTCGGAAGCGGACTTTCGTCCGTTATGCGTTTTATCGTAATGGCCTGCATCCCTGCCTGCTTTATTGCCGGTATCTGCGTAGTCTATTTTAAATCGGAATTTCCACGGCTGCAGCGCTGGTTTTTAAGCGGCGTTATCGGCGGCGGAATAAGCAATTTGCTTGATCGTTTTTTTAGGGCGGAAGGTGTTGTGGACTTTATCGATGTTAAATTTTTCGGTCTTTTCGGTTTGGAACGCTGGCCGACATTTAATGTCGCAGATTCCGCTATTGTGATATGCGGGGCAGGTTTATTTATTGCACTTTTCATACAAGAATGGAAAGGCAAAAGTAAAACTCCGGCTGCGTCAAAAGACGGGGAATAAATGCGGAATATTATTCTTTTTTTAATTATCGGAACATTGGTAACGCTCGTACTTATCGCCGGATGCAGCGCAGTATGTGCTGCAATCATTATCTTGCTGGCAAAATTTGTAAATGAAAGTATTTTAGCGGCACTGCCTTTCTCGGTTATTGCCGGTATTCTATTATCGTTTTTCTTTTACGGTAAGATCATGAAGAAAATAATGAATAAGTACGGATTAAATAACAAAAAATAAGCAGTCAAAACCGGGATTAATAACCGTCGGACATCTGGCGGTTTAAATCTTTTTGGCACAGCTCTTGATAAATGGGTGCGCGGGTTTTCAACTCTTCCTTAACAGCCTTGCTGAACGGCATATAACGCCAGAATACGTTGCGTACTTCTTTATCGAGCTTCTGTATTCCTTCGCTTTCTTTAGTCATCCAGATGAGGTAGTCTTCAATAAAGTATTCTTTTACGTCGCCTTTCAATTTTTGAGCTTGGAACCATTGATAGTAATTACCGGTTAAACCTTCTTCCATCCAATAGTATGAAGCCTTTTCCTTTGCAACCTGCCATCGAAGGTCGGCTGTAGCCGTTAACAGTGCATTTTTCAAATTTTTTGTATACATCGGAATGGCAATACGCCCGCGGCTGGTTACGCGGTTATACCGGTCAAAGGGTTCCCAGCAAAAACCGATATCACCGTAAGAAGGAATAAGCACCACGAACGGAGGGATTCTATTCAGCTGAGAGCGGTACTGGCGGCAATACGCTTCGCAGTCAATGCTTTCAATCCAGCGCATAATCTCCAATACGTTTTCTCTAATACCAATTTCGTTCGGTGTACATCGGAAGAATTCACGAGATAAAATAGGGAAGTGATTACCCTGCCGTCCGCAGGTCATCTTAACCATTTGCCGGACGGTTTCCAGCTCCGTATTTACATCGGAGACATTCAACTCGCCGTCGCCGCTCACCTCGATTTTTTCTTTTAACAAGCGGACATCTTCATCGACTCGGCGATATTCATTCAAGAAGTTGGTCAATTCTTTATCCAGCGCAAGAATCCGCCGAATACCATCGCTCAGATCGCTCACATTGCGCTTCTGTATTTCGGTAAACGGCTCTTTTATTCCTGCAAAACCCGCAAGACTGTCATGCACAAACAACTCATGGACTTGATTTTTGAGCAGTTCTTCCGCACTGGAGCGTTCATCCGATTTTGCACGGAGTAAATTTTCCGCACTTTGCAATTTACCCTGTGCCTTATTGAGCAGTTGCTGAAACTGAGTCGAAATGTTCTTTTGTTTTGTCCGTACCTCATCAGTGGAAGAAGGATTAATCAATCCGACGGCAATATCATGGAACCACTCATCAAGGTAATAAACGGGTTCATTGTAGGAATTTTCATCGATAATCTTTGCAAACGTATCTTTTTGTTCAGCGGTTAAAAGCGTCGGCAAAATGAGTCCGTACCGTAATGCATATTTTTTTTCGATTGCGGATTCATCTGTCGGTAACTTTAACACAAGCACGGAAATAAACTGCCAATAATTTGTGACGAGCTGTTGCCGATACACGGTACGGTCTTTTTGATCGCGTGTGGTAAGATATTTGGTAAGCGTATTATGCAAACGCTGGGAAGCCTCGCCGCAATTCTTTAGGACTTTTTTATAAAAATCCGCCGAATCGAAATAGGTATGAGGAGTTTCATTATAAAAATGTTCGATTTTAGGAAAAGCTTTAACGGTAAGATCAACACGGGCAGGACTCGGTTCCGAACCGCCGGACGCTTCGGGTGAAGCGGATAAAAGGATATCGTCACCGATATCACCAAACAGGTCAAGCGATGGGGCAGAAGCAGAAGGCGCTACAGGAATATCTTCCAATAAGGCTGCAAGATCAGGATCAAGATTTGATATATCCATACGCGGTTCTCTGCCTACCTTCTTTTTATTTGTGTGGAGGGTTTAACACTCCGCTGCTCTGCGCCGGGGTTGTTGATTTTATTTGGAGGTGAGGGGAATTGAACCCCTGACCTCTTGCATGCCATGCAAGCGCTCTAGCCAACTGAGCTACACCCCCAAAGGCAACAATGCGATTATGAAGGAAATTCCATTTTAGGTCAAGCCCTCGATTATGATGTGTTCTGTACCGATGAATGCGTAGGTATGAATTGCTTTTTTTTTATAAATACGATATTCTATTAAAAGCGCTTATCATGCGTTACGGGGGGCACATATATGTTACCATTCTATTTTCTTTCCGTCACCACCAATCTTATGATGGGGGGGATTTTACTCCTTTCTGCAAAAGATAAAGAGGATTTCGGCATTAAATATCCTCTCCTCAACGATCCGACGTTTTTGCTGGTGTTGCTGATTTTTTCAGGTATTTCGGCCGTATTTAAACTTCTCAGCCCCGTTACAGGAAACGTACCGTTGGTCGGCGATATTATCCCCGCGCTTTCGGGCATCCTTGGCAGCATCGTATTCTTTGACCGTTGGATTAAAGCATCCGAAAATCAGCTGACACTGCCGCCGTTTTTGGCTCGTATTCTTAACTTTGAACAGCCGATAGGCTTTTTCTGCCTGTTTGCCGGTGTTACTCACCTGCTTTTTTCGCAGGTACTGTTCTTATAGCCTATGCGCCAATCCGTAGTAGGCATAGTCCGGAAGGATAACAAATTTCTGCTTGGCTTGCGCACACCCGGCGGCGATGTCGGAGAGCATTGGGAATTTCCGGGAGGAAAGTGTGAAGAAGGAGAAACACACGAGCAGACATTAATCCGCGAGTATGAAGAAGAGCTTGCCGTCCGCGTATCCGTCGGACGGTTTATTGCGCGTAAACATTTTCAAAATGAACACCGTAATTTTGATCTTTTTGCATACGAAGTAATCATTCCAGAAAATCAAACGTGTGTTTCTTCGGTACACTCCGAATTAAAATGGTTTTCGATTGACGAGATGCAGAATATTCCGATAGTTCCGTCAGATGCGCTGTTTATTCCCGAGCTCCGGAAATTTTATCAGTTATAATTGTGAAAAATGTGATACGAAGCGGCTTGGGCGCGGTATGCCGCATTGTTGTGTTGTGCCTTTTTTCCTGTTTGGCCTTATTCTCCTGTACTAATCGTGCAACACTGGATTCTATCATACTGCCGCCTGATTCAGCCGTAAATGATGCCGACCGGTTTGCCGTTATTGTCGAAACCTATATCTCATTAAAAGATAGTCCGGGGGCAAACGGTATCATTGTCAACCATGCTCGGCGGAAAGAAATATACGAAGTAACAGGGACGCAATTCGTATCAAGAGATTCGGAGAGCGAACTGTGGGTACACCTTACGGATGGCTGGCTGCAACGCTCTTGTGTAGAGTTATATCCAAGCAGGGCAAAAGCCGAAACAGCTGCCGCCCGGTTAAAATAAAACGGAAGGATACTCCCAATAACCGAGTGCGCTCAGGAGTATCCTAAGGAGAGAAATTATGCCTCAGAAGGTCGGAACGGTTTCGCGGGGATTGATAGCACCCATTGTACATGCCGGAGATGATATTGCCGCAATAGCGGTTGATACGCTCTTGTCGGCGGCGGAAACGGAAGGCTTTTCCATTCACGATCGGGATATCCTCGCCGTAACGGAATCTGTTGTTGCCCGGGCTCAAGGAAATTACGCTTCTACCGACCAGATTGCCGCCGATATACGGGAAAAATTCGGCAGCGAACATATCGGTTTGGTATTTCCTATCCTAAGCAGAAACCGTTTTGCAATCTGTTTGGAGGGTATCGCAAAGGCAGGAAACAGACTGACACTTGTACTAAGCTATCCTTCCGACGAGGTTGGAAACCGACTGATGGATCCTGATACGGGTAAAGCGGAGGCGGTAAATCCTTGGCAGGATACTTTTACAGCTGAGGAGTTTACGCAGCGCTTTGGGGCATATAAACACCCGTTTACGGGTATCGATTATATCGCTTTTTATAACTCAATCATCAAAAAATACAATGCACAATCTTCTATCCTATTGGCAAATGATCCGTGCGCTGTTCTTTCCGCAACAAAACACGTGCTTGTCTGCGATATCCACACACGGGCAAATACAAAACGGCGATTAAAAGAGCGCGGGGCAGTTTGTGTGTACGGGCTTGACGATGTGCTTTCCCGATCGGTTAACGGCAGCGGATACAACAGTGCATACGGTCTACTCGGTTCGAATAAGGCAACGGAAGATTCCGTCAAGCTCTTTCCGAATGATTGCCAAACATTGGTAGAAAAAATTCAACTGATGCTTAAAGAAAAAACCGGCAAAACGGTTGAAGTGATGGTATACGGAGACGGAGCTTTTAAAGACCCTGTCGGAAAGATTTGGGAGCTTGCCGATCCTGTTGTGTCGCCGGGCTTTACCGCAGGATTATCCGGCACACCGCATGAGGTAAAGCTGAAATACCTTGCAGACAACAACTTTAAGGATTTGTCCGATAAAGAACAGTACCAAGCAATGGTTACCTACATCAGCGAGCATAAGAAAAATGCCTGTTCGTCACAAATTGATCAAAAAGAAGCCCAAGGAACGACCCCTCGCCAATTAACCGACTTAATCGGTTCGCTGTGCGACCTTACCTCCGGCAGCGGCGATAAAGGGACACCGATCATTTTTATTCAAGGCTACTTTAATAAATTCGGTGAATAAGATACTGAATATTGGTACGGATTTTTATTGGGATTGTATCGCACATAACCTCATAAAGGAACGGGAATCGCTGTCCGGGGTACTACCTTCCCTATTTCTGTTTATTCCTCACATACGGCCGTAACTCATTCTGTGAGAAAATAATGTAAGTTAAAAAGTATAGCTAAAATCTATTAGCAAATTTACGATCTTACGAATATCAATTTCATCTGTACTCAACGCTTCCCTCAATATCAAAATATCTTTGTCTTGTGAATTTAATATATAAGCTTTATCAACTGCTTCAATTGCAGAAGCTTTATCGCCTGTTAATATAGCATAGACTGCTTTTACCTTATGATATGAACTAAGATTTTCACATGATTTTTCGATTAAATCTAAGTCTGCTTTTACTTCGTCATAGCGCTTTTGTACAAGATAAATATATGCGCGGTCTATTATTGCAGATTCAACGCGCCGTCCTTGTTTTATGAGAATATTTGCATATTTAATACCTTCGTCATATTGCTGTAATTTATAGCAAACATCTATAAGGCATAAATATACATTATCGTTTTCTGTAAGTGTCAGTGAATGAAGAAAATCATCTTTTGCTTTTTCAAAATAGTGCAAATAATAATACGCAAAACCTCTGTCAGAAAAATACTCCGGCTTGTAAGAGCCGTTTGCGGTTGCAAGTGCGTTATCGAAGTTATCCAAAGCTTCGGAATAATTTGATAAAGTCAGATATATTAAACCTTTTTGATGATAAGCGTCTGCCCATGTAGGATTCTTTTCCAGGCAATAGTTTATATCCGCTAAAGCTTCTTCATATTCTTTCAAAGCCATATTTATCATCGAACGACATAAGCGCAGTTTCAATGTATAAGGCTGAAAGGCAATAGCTTTTTCTATGTCTATTTTTGCTTCATCATATCTTCCCATGTAATATAACACTAAAGACCTGCTAAGAAAAACAGATGGATAAGTCTGTGCATAATCATCTGCCGCTAGAATATCAAGAATTTGCAAAGCAGATTCGTATCGTTTTTGATAATACAACTGCGCAGCTTCTTTGTATTTTTTTGTAAAAGAATCGTACGACAAAGGCTGTGCTGCAAGAGTGAAAGCAAAAAACATACTAAAAAGTAAGATTAGGTACAATTTCTTCATAATTTTTCTCCCAGTTTTTCAATATTCGAATCAATACTCCGTATTTCACTTCCTTTATTCAAAGCAAAATGAATTTCAATATCCACACTGTTTGCCCATAGTATCATATTCGTAAATATAACTATCATTAATATAATTTTTTGTTTTTTCATAAAGACTCCTATTCTAAAGATGGTACCTGAGCTCTAGCATCTGGATATAATGCATATATTTCAGCGACCGTGAGCTCATTACCATATGATTTCTGATTTATCCAATCAATGACTTAATTAACATAAAAAAATAAATCATAAAAACAAAGACAGATGTTAGTAATCCTTTTATATTAGAAGGAGATACGTCATCGTTGTTACAGTCATTTTTGAAATCTAAATAACAAGTTGGAAACATCCCTCCTCCAGCAATAGCGCCGAGGAGATAATACAAAATATAGGTTCCTCTATATCCAATTATATACAATATAATTACAATAAAACATGCTACTAAGGCAATATAACAACAAATCCGAGCAGTACGCCTATTCATTCTATTCTTCCACCTTTTCAGTTTTTAGAAGTTCCCGTTTAAAATGATCCTCAAAATTTTTCTGTACAGAATTAATACTCTAAATATTTCAGATTCCCAAATGCAAAACAATTTTATTACTCTTAGTTGCATATTCTAATAGTCTAATTAAATTCTCAATTTGTGATATAATTTCTTTTTTACTAAAACCAGATTCCGGTATTACATCCGTCTCAGGAGCTAATTTGAACAATTCTTTCCATAAGACAACTATGTGAAGAAAAGTATTCAAATTATCAGATTCAATTAGACTAATACCATAATAAAAAAGACCTTTCGCTGCCTTCGTTTTAGTATCATTTTCTGATTTAAACCATTTCAAAGTTTTAAAAATAAAAATAATGATATCATCATGAATTGAGACATGCTTATACCGTTCTGACATACAGTTTAGATCCAATTGATTGTTAATTTTATTAGTAACATCACGTAAATCAGAAATAACAAAAAAATTATGAACTAATGCCATTTTACTACTCCAATACATGAAATGAAATAATATTTTCTATAAATATCAATATTATAACACTTAATAATACTAATAAATTCTCTTCCAAGCATTCTCGTATTTTATAAATAAATAGTCTTCTCCTATTCGATAGTCATCAATTATCATCGATGTATGCGTATCAATTTTATACATTATCAATATCTCTGCTTGCCTATCATATATTAAAAAAATATTATGACAAACCATACTAGTTGAAATATTTGGCAAATCTATTTCAAGCACATAATTAAGGTTACTGTCATGCACCTCCCATCTTTTTGTACCGTTATTAAATAAAAATATATATTCTCTCCCCTCCATAAAATCACTATATTTTTCATCAAGAACTTTCTTTTTATAGTTTTCTATCACTATAATTTTATTATCCTTCTTAATAAAAAATTTTCCATCAAATTCTATTATTTTTGTATCAGCTGACTCAATCATTTTACCTTTACTATTTAATAAAAACCATCGCGGTATTAATCTTGTAACCTCCCATGCAATATAGAACCCATTAGAACACATCTTAGCATAATCATACCCCTTTAAAGTCTTTTTTGAACCATCAGGAGATATCGCCAACAACTCTTTATTCTTCTCTTTTATTATAATCCCGTTATCGTTTATACTTGCCCACAGTAAATTATCTTGTAATACTTTTAAATCATTCGATAATAATGTATACGTATTATTTTTTCCCAATAGACCGTTCTTTGTTACAACGAGGCTTGTATAATTAAATTCACCTATCAACCTACCTTCGTAAAAGACTAACCACTTATCTTTAACTTTCACATAATACGTATTATTTTGTATATATAACCCCTCTATTCGATAGTTGTTTTTCAGGCTCTCATAATACATAGCATTATCTTTATCAAAAGATATGTCGGCATAAAGCGTTTGTGTAAAAAAGAACAGGAAAAGAACACCACCCTTAATCAAGTGATTTATATTCTTCATTTGCGAATCTCCCCCTATGTCCATCAGAATAAGAATCAGGCAGTATTGCCCCAGCTGACAATTCACAAGCCTTTAACTTTTCTTCTGCTAACGTAAACTTTACTTTCCTCAAAAATCTCATTACTTCAGTACATCTTTTTTGCATCTTTCCAACAGGATCCTATTTTTAAATTAGTATATAAAAAAAATTAATCAAATATATGATTTTTTGCTCTATCATAAGTTTCATATAATTCTCCTATTCCAATTGTAATTAAATCATCTGCTACTATTTCTTCAATCAAATCATAATCTTTATTTTTTAAAACAGTTACATACACAAAAGTTGGAAAGTATATTATGTTCTTTATATCATAACCCTCATGTCGTGATGTAATAATAACATACTCAGATCCATGAAACCCTTTTTCATCTTTCCATTGCACAGGTTCATTAATTTTTGCAATCACTGCTAATTTCCCTGTTGAAAATTTTATATATCGTATATACTCACATTCTCTTACATATTCCAATTGTTTATTTTCACCTGAAGATAAAAAATATTTTTCCATGCCCACCTCTAAAATTCCGGATTAAACCCGCTTATATTTATAACTCTTTTTGTACTCTTAATACAATGCGAAAACACACAAATATTAGGAACAGCCCCAAAACGTACTTATTTTTGTGATATGATTGGTTCGTATATAGTCTAAAAGCTTATTGAATTCTTGCTGTGCATTAATCCTGATTAAAATCTAAAATTAGAGTTTCCGGTTCTTCTTTCAAGTTATCAAAAAAAATAAAATTCATTAATTGGTTTTATAACCGATTTAGTAATACCATTAATTTTTATATTTTTTGTTATTTATATTCAAAGAATCCTTTTAAATCAAGAAATAATAAAACCAAGAAAAATATACAATAAAAAACGCTTAATAAAATTTTTATTTTACTATATTTATTTTTTTCTCCGTCTTTACTCTTTACGAATGGTTCAATTATGAAACGTACAACAAACTGCAAAGATGTAATTAATCCAACTATAATTAATATTATAACTCCTCCATCATGCATATTATTTATTCTTCTTTCTCCTTGTATCTGCTCCGCCTCTTCCCAAAAGGCATCGCTTTTCTGCTCAATCGTTCAAAAAACCGCACAACTTTACAATAGCAGATATTTACACATAAGATATATAAAAAGTAAGCTATCTAAACACAACAATCAAAATGATCAAACTGCAAAACCTATGAACTTTAGATATTTCAGTCAAATTTCCAGCTTCATCACTCACATATCTTACTGATTTCTTTCACTTTTACAACCCATAACTATATGCATGGTAAAGCCCTATATTTAAGTCGTAGGTGAAACCAACTGTTTCATTAGGGGTATATCTATATTGTGCAGCCCCTTCACAATGCTTATGGGCACCTCTAAAAACTTCCGTTTTTAGAGGTTTCCCTTAGATTTATTTGCGATGTATTTTTTATAAATTATTACAGTATAAAAATTTATAAAAAATACTCGTCGGGCATCTCTAAAAGCTAACCGAGTTTTTAGAGATGCCCTTATATCTTTCTAAACAAGAAAAAAAGTTAAAACTATTGTAACTAAACATAATAAAATCCATATTAAGGATAATGGAAAGCATAACAGCTGTATCATATTTAAAATAAAAAATTTTCGCTTTATCGCTTTCGTTTGTATTGAATCCTCTTTTGCATATTCTTCTTTTAAGCACCATCTTATAATAAATCTGGTTCTATCCCATGAAGATGATATGAGTCCGTCATTGGAGACCGCATTTTTAGGAAAAAACACACCTTCTTTTGTAGCCTCTTCATAGAATAAAGAAGCAAGCCCTGTGCGATGAAAAGAGATATGAGTAAAAACTGCAAGAAAGATCACCACCATTATGGCGAGTGCCGGAAATATAAACATCATAATTACAATTCCTTCTATAATTTTTATTTCTTCCACTTTTACACCTCCAGAGGTAATAAGTTTTTATACCAGCATGTGTATATGGTATATCATAAGATAGCATTGAATTCTATCTCACCGATAATATTTGCATCTTTAGGGGTTATTTTTATTATACAACCGGGAGAATAACATTCACCTTTTTTTTTCATCTTAGTTATTCTTTCCAATTCGGTTTTAGTACCCTATAAATACTCAGCAACTCAGTGTGCTCAATATCATGCATACTATCATCTATTTTTTTATGATACTGTAAAAAATCAAAAGCATCAGAATATGTTGAAAAAAGAAAAGAACTATTCAGTCGATTTTTATATGCTGAAAAATAATTGTGAGATGAAAAAATTATTTCATTGTATATTGAAGAAAATGAATAGCAATCTATATCAAAAATACCTATGTCAAACCCATAGCAATTTATTGATACTTCATGCACTTGATCTATACAAAGCGATACAGAATACATAGTTTTCATACTCACAGTAAGACCTTCTATTCCTTTATAATTTTGAAAAAAATCATCTAAATTAACATTATTTTTTTTTGCAATAGTTATGAGTTTGTTAGAATAACCGTTCAAAATTCGATTTCGTTCAATAGTTACATTATATCGATGCATATACTATAATCACTCCCATGTATGCATAAGCTTCATTCTTTATTAAATTTCCGATAATATGATAGTCTTCATTAACAGTAAAGATACGGTCAATCTTCCATTTACCGATATAACTTCGTAATTGTGCTCCTTGTAAAAATAGTATCATCGTCCCCACTAAAATCATACCGATTAAAAGATTTCTTTTCATATCTTTGTTCTTTTCTCCTTTATTTATCGGGCTAGCCTCTAGTGGAATATGATATCTAAAAGCACCTACGGTATTAATTTTACAGCCATCTGTTTGAATCATTTCAGAATTAGCATCTTTATCTCCATTAAT
Source organism: Treponema sp. OMZ 855 (assembly GCF_024181145.1). Classification (NCBI taxonomy): domain Bacteria; kingdom Pseudomonadati; phylum Spirochaetota; class Spirochaetia; order Treponematales; family Treponemataceae; genus Treponema; species Treponema sp. OMZ 855. The sequence goes on from NZ_CP051194.1 coordinate 2,114,769, forward strand.
TTACGAGACTCGTCTTCTTTTATGCCGTTGTCATATATTCTTAAACCCAATTCATTTGCAGTTAATTTAACAACGTACTACATACGACCATTCTTATTATAGCGTTAATTCTATTGTAATTCATATTCGCCCCATCATATAAAACTACGGTATCCGTGCCAATTGTTAAGCAGTATTACCGTTTAAACTTGCAAGTTTTTACTTTTGTTTTTTCAATCCGTATATCTCCTCATAATATTTTAAAGCATATTCATACGAATCCGGCAAATATAATTTTATCTCATGTTCATAACCGTTCTCAGCTAAAATTAAAAAATCATAACTATACTGCGCGGCAAACAAGATAGTTTCCATCATTTCTGACGATAAAAATGGACCATAGCCAAAATCAGATATCCTATAGCTTTCATCATGTTCATTTTTCGCTAAATAGGTGTTGATAAAATCATTGAGAGGCATATTTTTATCAGCTATCTCCGTCGAAAGCTTCTTGATACTATCATTAACCTTATAATCAAAAAAATACCGTTTATTTCCTATCTTTTCATATTCCAATCCTGTGTCATACAATGAATAAAATCCACCATCACAATAGACAGCAATGGAGGGTACAGGACCGTGTCGTTCTCTATATACAGTTTCCAATAGATAATAATTTTCGATACCTATCCTTTCAATATTTTTTTCCAACTGCCTTTCAAAAGTTTCTTCGGAGAAACAGGGAATCGACACTGTAACCCAATACCATAGAATGATACATATATATTTAATGATTAAGCCTTTCATAATGCTCTAATTATCTCCTTAATACATTTTCCGTATAAGAATCATGCCTATTATCTCCCGAACCTGCAGCATAGTGAAGTCTCTGTGTTAATTCATGAGCAAGCACGACCGCTGGAGGTGTCGTATTCGTTCGAATGCTACTCTATCTATATCTTAGTTTTTAGATACTGAATAGTTGCAGCATATTTATAACATTCATACTTTTCTAAAAAAAGAGATCAATATTTGTAAATTTCTTTTCATAGTTGGAATAAATATATATCTTGAAAAAAATAAAATAAACATATCATAGCAAACGATAGAAAAATAAAAGTTACAATTGTAATTTTATAACTTTTATTCCAAATTTCTTCTGAGACTTCTCTTTGATTTCCATTCTTATCTGCGATAAAAAAAGAAGTTTCTGTTTTATAACTTTTTGTATTTAAAACATTTCCCCCAATTTTTTTATCAAATAAAACAAACATAATTACAAAGATAATTGCAACTAAAATACATAAACATGCCACCAAATTTAGTTTTATTTCAGAACTCATTCTTTCTCCTTTTTCCAAGTTACTTGTAAACCTGCCCCTACGCCAAAATCAAAGTACTATCATTCTGCGCAATATCATCATTATTTTCACACACTATATCATAGAAGCAAAACTATACTCATCTTACTTATAACTAATGCTTAATTCCCATCCCCCAGAATAACCAAATGCATCAATTTTTGGATTTATAACTATTGTTGCGATAGAATCATGCGTAAAATCCACATATACATAATCAGAAATCCAATCATGTTTTTTATTTAAATATCCATTTTGTTTATCAAATGGAGTTACGCACTTTATACGATATTTCATTGGTTGCATTGACAAAACAATTCTTTCCCCACCCGCAAGAGATAGGTCTTTTCTTGTGTAATTAAAACTATCCCCTAATATCTCAAATTTAAAAATCGTATATTCTTTATAAAGAATATACTCGTCTCCTATCTTCTTTTCTATCAAAACATCACAATCAAGAGAATTCATCATACCACTGCATTCTTCATGTTTTATAACAAGTGTTGGATTATTTTTTATATTTTTAAGAAACAACATACACAAAATTGTTATCAAAATAAGTATAAAAATATTCAGTTTTCTTGACATAGTTAATCTCCATAAGTATCAGCATACTTATAAGTGCTATACGAACTATTTAAAGGACATGTAGATGTATCGTTCTTTTTCTCTTTCAATTATCACCAAGGAAAACCATAACACCAGGCATAACTAACTATATACTCAATATTAAATAATTATCAATTCTATAAAAAAATTTTATTTTTAATTTCCGCAAAATATATTAATTATATCATCATCGGTCATATTGAAAAAGAACTCGTCTATCTTTAGATTATTACCATTGTCTATTCCCAGCAATTTACTACATACAGTCACTATTATTTCGTAATCCCTTTTTGAAGCAAAATATTTCTCAGTTGATTTATCTAAAATTTTTATAAACAATTCATTAGCCTGCTTCCTTTCTCCCAAATAATAAAGACAAACTGCATATCCCAGAGTATGAAAAGAAATATTAGTTTGATTAGCTTCATATCGCTTGTATACAGAAGCACAGCTATCCAGAAAAACTCCCCTTGGAATAATTTTTTCAAAATATAGTTTTCTTAATACATAACATTGTTGAGAGTATCCACTATTCCAATTTAACTTATCTATTTTTTCTTCCAAAGAAAAAGCATTTAGAAGGTTTTCTATTTTTTTATTTTCATCATCCGTAAAATTTTGGTAATTTATAGTATCTTCCACTTTCCATAAATCTTTTATTCTTTTTTCTTGGTTTGAACATGCAATGAGTAATTCTACAAACATAAAAAGCATTGATAAATATTTTATCTTTTTCATTTTGCTCTAATTCTTTCCTTGGAATAATGAACAAAGCGCCTATTTACGCCCGAAGCTACGACTGTCGGCTCCGCTGCACCATACTGCTTCAATCTTTTTGCCGCTGCTGTTTTGTTTAAGTGGTGTTTTTCTGCTGCAATCGCTGTCCGAGAGATGAGATAGTTACGCTGCGAATAAAAATAATTACTCTTCATTTTCTTTTAATTTTCCTACTATTTTTTCTGCTTCTTTGTATCCGTTTTTAGCCGCTTTTTTTATCCAAAAAAGCCCCCTTATCTTGTCATTCTCATTGCCTTTGGCAAGGAGATATTTCCCGTATTCATACTGACACTGTTCATTTTTATTTTGTGCCCCTATCCGTAACCAATAAACTGCCTCTTGCTTGTCATGTTTATAATCCCAATAATACTCATAAAGTTTATAGGCTTCTTTCTTTCCTCCTCGCAAGGCATAATCGGTTAAAACTTCTATTTCATAATCTAGAACTTTATTATTTTCTTTTTTGTAAATATCTTTTCCCAACTGAGGATAAGGACTTTCAATTTCTAACTTTTCTTTTTTAATAAAAATTTTTGCATTATTTTCTCCGTCTTTTTCAGCAGAAAAAATCCAATATAAAGCTCTTATTTTACTATCATTGTCTTCTTCAGAATTTATTAGCTTACGTGAAAGCTCCCACTCAAAAAATGCAAAATCTTCTTCCGCTAAAAACTCAATCCATTCATTTTTTTTATTGATATCAAATGCTGAATATGCATAATAATTAAATACGCATATTCCATCGTATATATCCCCAGCTAATCCTGTTTTTGTTAATTCAGATAAATCTTTACCACTAAGATAAAAATCTTTCGCTCGTGCAATTATTTCTGCATCTTCTGGTTTTATAATTTCTTGACCAGTAATAAGAAAAATACTTACCCCAAAAAAGAATATGATAAGATAATATTTTTTCACTATTTTACCTCATAGTATTCGCTTTCGATTACCTTGCCCGTCCCCGACTTTCCTCTGTAACCCTAAGTTCATTGTGACGCTACTTAACACATACTTACTCTACGGCAACACCATCGTGTCCCCTTCTCCTCGGTGCTCAAGCTTATAGCTTCCTCCGGTCGGTAACTTTATCTTCTTTAAAAGCCCGCCTTTCCCTAATTGCTCCCGCTGCACATACAGCTTATCAGAGCCTCCGATGTTAAAGACGCAGACAGCTAAGCCGTCTGCTTCATCGCTTCAAAAAAATTAATCCTCAACGTATCAAAGATATGCCTACGGTACTTTTTACCTGTCTCCTTGTAGTTTCACAACGGACAAGAATATACACTAGCTAACAAGCTCTTTTCAATAAGTTGATTAAAAATATACCATAATTCCAATATTCAACTCAGCACACATCTTACATATTTCGGAAGAAAGTTCAAAAGCATAATGATAATAAGTTTTTAGACATAATATTATTTTACACCGTACTTTTTCTTTTATCGATAAACACATATCAACAGCTTGTTTTTTATAAACAGTAATAGCTCTATCAATTTCATTCTCTAAATAAGTATCTCCATTTAAAGGTATCTTGTGTGAATAATAAACTATTCCATTATTAAAGTTATGCGTATGAACATTATCCACAAAGGATGATATTTGCTGCTCAACGGAAACAGTTACAAAATCTAGAATCTTATAATCTGTATTGTCAGAGACTATATTTTCACTCGCCATCAATATAGTCAGACATAATGGTATACCCAAATCAGCACATTCACCTAGAATCCCTGGAGACAATTCAAATATATTTTCATCATATAGTTCATTCAGATAAAATTCATAGGTTACACTCCCGCCGCTTCGCAAAAATACTTCAAGCTTTTGTCTATCTTTTATTTTCGATTTAAAATAGGTATTCAAATTATGAATGATACTATCATGGTTACTCCCCTTTAGTATTTCAGGAACAACATCATAGCGAACATAAGATTCTCTGAAATTGCAATATTCTTTACCGGAGGGTGAAATTCGCGGCGTATTAGCAGAATGCTCAGCAGTTGCTTTAATGTCAAAAATAGGCGTTATCTCACGCGTAGGCAGTATCGGATGTCTTACTACAATTGCAATATCAACTTTAAGCATACGCTCACCTATATTACGGGAAATTTTTATCATTTCTTAGATGTCTTTGTAGTATGATTATTTCTTTTTTGTAACTTCATTATACGGTCTTTATACATTTCATTATCAGGTTCGAATGATAAGGCCTTTTCGTACAACGCAAGTGCTGTTGGATAATCTTGCTGATATTCATAGATCATTCCTTTAGCATAGTATATTTCTGCTCTATGAGGCTTAAACGTTAAATACAAATCATAATATCTCACCGCCCGTTTTAAAAACGAACACTGTTCGCACGCACGTGCTAATAATAAAATAGTACCTGGCGAATCTGGCTTTAATGCAATAGCTTTCTCAAAATGAGCAATAGTATCACGATAAAGCTTACGACGTGCAACGATATATTTTCGCCTTCTTTTGTCGTAATGGTATGTTGCATCAAGCAATTGAGCTTGATCAAGATATATTGATCCAAGTAATGCAAACGCATAAGGAACAGTTGGCTGTATGTCAATTATCCTCCTTAAAAGGAAAATCGTTTCTTCTGTATGATTTTGATCATCTTCAAAACAGACTTTGCGCATCAATTCTTTTTGTTCTTCATTACAGCCTTCTAGTATTTTATCATTGAGCATAGTCATCATCTATTTCTCTTTTTGTCCTATATATCTGTCTGAGTATTTATCAAAACATCTAATATATCTAGTCATTTATGGCTCAACCACGCTTTAATTTTTTATGTACTTCATTAGTTAAACCGGAGCATCATCTAAGTTTACAGTTTCTTGAGGTACTTTTCTAGGCGCCTTCTACCGTTATGTTTTACTTTCTATATTTATTATTTAGCTGTTGAATATGAAACGTATACATTATTAGGCAATTGATCTACTTCAACCAATAGGACGGTTTATTCTTCCATATTTTTGCATCAGTATTTATTGTTTTGCAAGCAAGAAACATCACAATAATTATACCCATAAAACTTATCTTTTTAATCATCAGTCCCTCGAATGAGAATCCGTGCTTCACACGGCTGACATCCAGCTACATACAACGGTACATCGTGAAGTGTCATGCCATTTATTTCCATCAATAATGAAGCATCTTGCGTAGCCTTTACTTCATTTCTTTGATTCGCATATAGCAATATTATAAAAATTTAATCATATTTTGTTTAAACTTTGGTAAAATTGTTGTATAAATATTTTTATCTTCAATATTTAATCCTATAATTTCATCAATATAATCCCAACTCTCATGAAAGGTATGCTGAAAATCTAAATTTCCTTTATCTTTTATAAGTATATATATACCCCATATATTCTCTAAAAAATTATATAAATCAATATCTCCGATACTGCATTCAATGATTTGTTCAATAATTCTACACACACCCAAATTAAAATTCATTTAGTACTCCTTTACTGCGATATAGCAGCAACTACTTTACCAGTCTCTTTTACAACAACTTTTGCTTCATCGGTAAAATAAACAAAAGTGTTAGGCGTATTTACTTATATTTTTGTACCATTTTTAATTGTTTATTCTATTACCATTAGAACAAGGTTCCTTTCTTTCATACGCTGCATTGCATGTGCAGAATATTCTCTTCCATTAATGATAACATTATCAGCCTTATTGCTGCTTTTACCTATCGAATTTATCACTACTATGGGGTGAGATAGTAAAATTCTTTGTATTATTTCATTTAAAAATCAGATTAAAGAGTTTACATTAATATTTCTGTAAATACTCCTCCCATGTATTTGGATATAATTGTTTTATTTTTTGTAATGCATATTTACTAGGTTGTGTATTCCTATAATCGACACCTTGTCTTTCAAACTCTTCAATTATTTTTCTCTTCATTTTATATTCATCTGAATCGAGCAGATATATCCAAAAATCCCGTAATAAAGAAACAGGATAATGCTTTTTCTTCTCCTCACCTTCCAGAACGACATAATCAGGCGAATAATAAGGTTGCGTTATATCAGCCTTTAATTCAACAATAAAATAATATGTCATTTCTACATCTTGAATATGTAATGCTTGAATTGCCGCTGTTCTTCCATTTGATGCATAACAGCTTTGGCTAATTCAAAAGACTTCGTTTCTTTAAAATGCCTGCTTACTTCTCTTGATAAATATAAATCTTTCACAAAAGAACATGCTGATAAACAGAATAAAAAGACTAGTATAAGGAAATACTTATTTATTTTCATTATTCACGCCCCTTTCTCTTCATACCGCTGATTACAGATCCCATTAAATAACTATTAATGGCGTTTGATGTCCAAAAAACATTCACTATTTTACCTTACCGCCATATTTGCAGTGTTGGAATATGGTTACAATAAGAAAGATTATTATCTTCTAATTTCGGTCCTACAACAGCAAGTTCTTTGAGCATGGGCATTTCTTGTATAAAATCAAGAGACTTTATAATACCTTTGTGAGTAATTCTTAGTACTTCTAACTTTTTTAATGTTTTTAGATGACTATGATCGTATATTTTACTTCCTGTATCGAGTTCAAGATATCTTAATGTAGGCGCCAGTACTTCTATACCATTCAAACTTTCAAGTTTAGTAAAGTAACTTAGTCCTAAATATTCCAGTTTTGCCATCGGTTTCATAAATGTACAATCCTTGACTGAAAAATTTTTTACAATTGCTACACGAGCTACATTTGGAAGTATACAAATTTGTTCAAATAATCCGGTTAAATCCTTACAGTTTGTAACACAAATGGATCTTAAACTCTTGCAATTAGATGAAATCGAATTATTTTTATGCCACTCAAAAGAAAGTTCTTTTAAAACAGGATTATTAATATTAAAAGGTATAGGATCGTCCCAAGAAATATAAACAAGATTCGGCATTTTATTTATAATATCTAGTTTTGTTATATGGGGTTCTGTTATACTTATAGATTCAATCCATGAAAATTCAGTAATAAAATCGATATTATCGTAGGGATAGCCCCAAAACGTACTTATTTTTGTGATACGATTAGTCCGTATATAGTTTAAAAGCTCATTGACTTCTTGCTGTGTAAGTATTTTGTATTCATTCTGATTAAAAGCTTCAACTGAACCTAAAATTAGAGTTTCCGGTTCTCCTTTCAAGTTATCAAAAAAATAAAATCCATCTTTTTTAATTATCATATATACTCCTTTAACTTCAATCAAGGACATAGCCATTACCCAAGTAAAAAACAGCTTACAGGAACTTTGTATCTTGTTATAATTTTTTCTTTCTATTCCAGTTTTCTTAAATGATGGGCAATCATCTGTTGCCAATCGCTCATATTCATCCGTAAAGGCTCTCTATGATTCGAGGATGGCATCCAATCAATATTTACAGGCATATCATCATAAGTAAAGCTTATTCTCATTGCTGATTGCATTGATCGTTTCTGCCCTCCTTTTCCGTGATATTTCATTTCGGATTCAAAGTTAATAGTATATGCACCTGTGTTATTATTTTTATCTTTATCTGCCGAATCTTTATAGGATTGATTATTTGCCATAGCAATAACACCAGTTGTTACTACAATTGCAGCGGCTATCGTAACATCATCAAGTGCAGCTACTTTCCCATCCGGATCCGTATACTTCACTGGATTATTGGCTTGAAGCTCGCTATCGCTTCACAGTCTGATGCCACTTCAATTGCTGTCCGGAGGACTACCTTCCCTATTTCAGTTTATTCCTCACATACGGCCGTAACTCGTTCTGTGGGGAGACAAGAATAAACTCTTATAACCAACTCTTTATAATCTCAGTATTCCTAATTATCATCTGCTAATATTTAGTCTGACAATACGGAACCGTTGAACTCAATTGAAAGAACATAGATCAAATTCATAGAATTTTGAACCTTCATAACTGTACTTAAACCATTTCTGGCATCGAATCAAATTTTTTATTATAAAATCCATTTATTATATCACTTCACATAAAGATCACCATAAAACAAGAGGTATTATAATAAAAGCTGGTAGTACGGCTGCGATTATTCCCCTTACATAAAATAGTTTATCTATCTTTCCTGCTTTATACCTACTTTGTTGAAATTCTGCAATATAGCAAAGAACAAAAAACACAATCACAATCACAATAACCTTTATTAAAAGTTTAGGCGATCCGTATCCATAATCCATAGTACCCGATATTATTCGCATAAGCAAAATTACTGTTAGCAATATAAAAATAAAAATCGGCATTATTGTATATCTGAAAATATGAAACCCTGTGTCAACATCAAAACTGTCGAATATAATTGATTTTAACTTTTCATTAAATCTTCCTAATAATGAAAAGCTGCAATATACCAACAGCAAAAACCATAATAATATCCAATAAAGTCCTGGCATACATAACAAAAATTCAAAAAACATCCTTAATTTATATGAGCTCATTGATCTATCTCCTCTTTTTTGTGATTATTCATCCATGATTGATAGGCCTCGTAGGAAGATTTAATAACATCCGCACTTACTCCAAGGACATCAGCAAAACATGATATCAAATCTGTACAAAAACGTACAGCTTTGATACGGCTTTCCACATACGGCCGTAACTCGTTCTATGGAAGAGAGAGTGTATATCTTTCCTTTTTCAAGTATTTATAGCCGGATCTACAGCAGACCATGCAGATATATCAAAATCATCTTCCTTATATTTCCATGCAATTACATATGTCCAGAAACCCATACTTTTATACTATCTGCTAATATCTTAGCTTACAGAAAGATTTTATACGTTTAATTACGGAACAAAGAAATAACACATGATATAGGAATCATTACTGACAGAACAATAAATGGCATAGTACACAAAAAATGTTTTATAAATTTCTTATATTCAATTAGGTAAGTTTTAAAATTATCATCGTTTGTTTGTTGAATTTTATATTCAAGATAAGGAATTAGATCCGTATACCTTGGATACCATTTTTCACGAACTCCAAACATATTTATTTCCCCGATTCGTTTTAAAGTCTCAATATCATTTATTGTATCCAGATATTCTACAAATTTTTTCCGTTCTTTAGCAAATTCGGAATCAAATTTTTTAAAAGCTTTTACAAAGAACCAGAATGTAACTGCGCAAACAGGAAAAACTACCATAATCATATTCATCCCCCTTAGTTAATATCAATAACTACACAGAATATTTTTTCAACACAAAAAGTATTTATTTAGATGTATTAAGCTACCATATCATTATTTAATTGTACAAGTACGGAAGCTTTAATACATATTCCTCATACTCTTTTCTGTTCCCTCTTACCGACCTATTCCTACGAACAGATTCGACAATCGGTTCAACGATATATTATTTCACTTTAATTCTAAACGAGTTTTTCGTTAATCTTTTAACAAATACATAATCTTCAGGCAGCTCCTTTTCAAATGGAACTTCAAACCAAATACCATCATAAAAAGGTTCTCTCTCCAAATCATCAAAATAAGTATAAAACGGATATGCTATCGCATGTCTATCTTTATCTATAAACAGCATTAAAACATCATGATTTTCGCACCATTCTTTTATTTCTACAGAATCACAAAACACCTTAATTTTATCTTTTTTATTTTTACCTTCAATAAAAACAATTTTTTCACACTTATATCTATAAATATCTGTAAGTTTTTTTTCTTTCCCGATCCATATTGCATGTAGTTTTTGATTTGTTGGTCGTAGGCAAGTAAAACAAACCAAAAAACAAACGAGAAGAAATAGAGCTATTAAAATTAATAAAAGAATAAACTGCTTTTTCATTATCTTTCTCAAAGTTGATACCCATTTACATCTATCTGCTGATATTATTGGATGCCCTAAAGCAAAACCATATTCATCTTTTCGAGAAGCACCTATTCCGTAACTAAGTAATATAGTATTGATTCCCCATACGATAGCGGCAGGTACAAAAACAACCTTTCCATCTGGATCTATATACTTCACAGGATTATTTCCAGAATAATGATAAAGATGTAAATTGACAGTATTATATACCCCACCCAGTCCTGTAAGCTTTGATGCATCTGCACCTCTAGTCGGTATATAATCGCCCAGCGCCGGGTCGCCCCGACAGCCCCCTACTATACTTCGGGTCAAGGTAGCGCGCGCCGTAGTAATTAACGCCCGGCTCCTCCACCTTTTGAAAATATACACGCCGTCTGCTTCGTCGCTTCAAAAAAATTACTTCCTCCTCACAATCTTTATAAAATCTATGAAATCCTGAAGAGAAAAAACAATAAATACTATAACACCCAATATAAGCACAAGAAGCTTAAAAATTTTCAAACATTCATTATCCGCATCTTGATAAGTAAAGAATATTCCTACAATACACATAACCGATGCAAAAAGATAGATTAAACTTCTGATAATAAAAAGCATATTTACTCACCCATCTGTTTTATATTTTCGATAATTCCTGAAATAGTATCATATTTTTCGATAATACCTTTAATAAAATTTACAGCAGTAAATTTTTCAGCCCTTTCTAAATATTTTTGAAATTGTACTAATTTATTTTTAGGAATGATGCTTCCAACTTCTTTTACAAATGAATCGACAGCTTTATTGAACTTTCCAGCACAAAATGATAGAGCTATTCGACATCCTGTGTCGAAAAGATCAAATAAAGCTCCACTTTTTCCGATAAGGCAGAATCCGTATAGCTAACCATAGCATCAGCAAAAGATTCCATCATATCAAAAGGCACCGTTTTTCCACTTCCGGCAATGATTGCCGTAAGCGGAAAAACCTCCGATAAAATATTTCTTCCAATTCTTATTGTTATGCTTTTGGCGGACTGCTGCATTAACACTTAAACTTATTAAGTTATCCCAGTTTCTTCTCCACCAACGGGTTGCAAAAATTTTCTTCCATCCGAGTCGGTATACTTCACCGGATTATTGGCTTGAGGCTCGCTATCGCTTCGCTGCACCATACCGCTCCAATCTTTTTGCCTCTACTGCTTTGTTCCCACGGTGTTTTTTTCTCAATACCGCCACGGATGGCGGTGGTTCTAAACAGTATCATGTTTTGTCATCAGCAAAACATGATATCAAATCTGTACAAGGACGTACAGATTTGATATAGCTCCTCACAGACGGCCGTAACTCGTTCTATGGGAAGACTGAGTGAGATTTTATGTAAACCAGAATAACCTTTTTAGTAGTACTTATACATCCTCATCATACTCCCTATTAAATTTTTCATAAAATTAAAAAGTACACCTTATTATTTTAAATTCAAAATCAGGTTTTGTAATATATGAGAAGTATACTCGAAATTCTGTTCCATCACTATCAACAAACTCTCTCAATTTACCGTCTTTAATGATATAAGGACATAAAAAATAATCTCCATTCCATTGGTAAACACGCTTTGCCGCAAAAAAACATAATTGACTTCTAAATATACCAAATATTGTAGAATCAATTTTTTCATTATAAAAGGCGTTTTCCAACTCATAAAACTGTATTCTCGTTAAATCTGTTATGTCAAAAATAAAATATTTATATGCATTATATGCTGCCACATCGCCAACAAGTACCAAATATTTTTTTTCATTGTACTGTATCAAATAAAAAATTTGACTTTCTAAGAAAATATCCCATCCATTAAAATAAAATTCTTGATTACAAAGCTCAATTTTTCCATGTTTTTTCCCTTTAGTATCAATAAAATTCTGACAAGGATAGTACCTTATACTTTCAATACCCTCTAAATTTTCAAATTCGGAAATATAACATTCCGTAAATTCTTCTTTTTCCAAGTATTTATGTTCAAGCCATCCAGTTCTCTTAATTCTTATCAATGTATAAGGACATTCTCGTACATCATAAAAATCTATACAATTCTGACCATATACAAAAATCGGATAAAATAATATGAAAGTAAAAAAAGTTTTTTTATCATTGATATGCCTTTGAGCCAGTCACATTTTTATAATGCGGATTCAATTTCCAAAAAATTATTCTTCCATTTTTTCAAGTTTAAAGTAACGTCTCCCAAATGTCCATTAGATAGATTCTTTGCCAAAGTATCAATAAAACTCAAGCCAGCTAAAACTGTACCTGTTTTTTTCTATTGCATGTCCTTTTATTTGATTGGGAGCAGAGTAATCACTCTCTGAATAATTGCCTCTTGGTAAAGCTGCTCCAAGTGCTAATACAGGGTGTTGTTCCAGTTTAATTGCCCTCGAGGTTTCTCTTGTATACGAACTTTTTATCTCACTCCCTGTTCTTTTTGCAGGATCATCGTAATAAATACTTGAAAGTTTATTATTTGTTACTGCTTCAATCGCTGTCCGGGATACTACCTTCTCTATTTCTGTTTATTCCTCACATACGACCGTAACTCGTTCTGTGGGAAGAAAGAATAAACTCTTATAACAAGCTCTTTATAATCTCATGAACTATCACTTAATACCTGATAGACGGTTTTTACTTCCACTAAAATATAATCACCTGTTGCATTAAGTTTAAAATTCATCTATTTACTATACAATCCTGTGCATAATAACGCAAAATTAATAGAAGCAATTATACAAAATATTCTTAGCGGTACTGAAATTAGCCTAGTATTGCTTAAATTATTTACCTTTGAAAGAATTAATATAATCAAAGCATATAAAATAAGAATATAAGATAAAATAAGGACAATTACTGAATGCCTAAGTTAAGTGCAGAAGGTGCTGTTCCTTTCAAAATACTCCACACTGTATCTTTGCTAATAGATTTTAATCCATTTATCTTTGCATAATATACAATAGCTTTGCCCAGTTCTGATACTAAATCCTTTCCAGTTTTATGAGTAATAGCATTCCTAATTCTATGAATTCCAAGTTTGTAGTTTCTCACATCTGAAACACTTTGATTGTTCTCATACATTAGAATAGTCATCTTTCCAATAAGATTGCTGTGCCGTTTTTGCTTCAATCGTTGTCCAGAGGAGACGATAAATATTTTACTTTGCTCTAAACCAGTTAATTTAACAAAACTTTCTTTCATTTTATAACTTTATCATTTTTCTTGTTTTTTTAGGGATGCAAGAGATCTTGTAGCGCTTATTATTTTTTTCATATAATTTTCGCATCTTTAATAAATATTAATAATAAATGAAGATATGAATTTATATCTTTAAATAAAGGCAATATCGACAACGTAAAAGCAAATTTTGCTATTAAAACCTGAAAAATATAGTAATCATAACTAAAATGAAATTTCGATATACTTCCCAACACACAAATTAATAGTAATCCAACTATCATAAATAATATATGATAAACAAAAAATATAAAATTAAACTTTGGATATAGAATATTTGCGTATGTTGGCTTTAATAAGATAAAAAGCAAATAAGTAAAGATTGTCAAAATAGCGTATAAGCATAAAAGGATACCTTTTGAAAAATATCCTAATTGAGATTCTATATTCTCGAAATTAAACTCATAACAAAAAACACCAAGTGCTAATGGCCCTAAATAAATTAAAGTCATTGCTTTTAATATTTTATTGGTAATAAATATTTTTATATCAGGGAAAAAGAAAAATAGCATTACATAAATAAAAGATAATATAAATGCACTCAAAATATAAAGTTTTGCTTTTAAATTATTAGATCGCATATAATTTTTCTACCTTTCCTCTTATGGATTAAATACATCTTGACTAAGATCAGCAATATAAGAAAGGAACATCGCTATCATTTAAATCTATCCACCCAAGAAGGATCTTCAGCCTTATTACATAGATTCCACAAATACTGAATAGCTAAATCTAATTGAATTGTTATATATAAATTTCCGTTTTTCTCTAAATACGCATATCCCAAACATTTAAGAACATTTATCATATTTTTCTTATATTCATCTGAATAGTCAAACTCCCTAATAAATGCCTGCTCTTTTTCGCTATATACAACTTTTGTAAAACGAATATATAAGTGTAACTCATTAGCAAAAGATTTAAACATAGTAAACACTAAAAATTGAATTATTACGATAATAATTTTAAAATTCTTTTTCATAGTTTATATTAGAGGCCGCTACGGTTGAACCTGCTTTTTGACTGGATAAAGCCAAATCCATGTATTTTGCATAAATAGTTTCAATATCATCCTCCCTCCCATCAGGCTCCATATACTTTACCGGATTATTGGCTTGAAGCTCGCTATTGCTTCGCTGTCCGATGCCTGCGTAGTGGTACAGGTGCAGGTTCACCACATTAAACACCCCACCCATGCTCGGTAAGTTCTCGTTATGCTTCTTCGCCTCGTCATCTATCGGCGCTTTGGGTATGTAGTCGCTTAATGCTGGGTCTCCACTCAACCACCTCGAATACTTCGGGTCAAGGTAACGCGCGCCGTAGTAATTAACGCCCGGCTCCTCCACCTTTTGAAAATATACACGCCGTCTGCTTCGAAGCTACGCCTGTCGGCTCCGCTGCACCATACCGCTTCAATCGCTGTCCGGGGGGCATTCTTCCCTATTCCTATTTATTCCTCACATACGGCTGCAACTCGTTCTGTGAGAAAAGTAGATAAGTTTTTGTTACAGTATACATCATAATTGTAAGTTTTCATTCTCTACTTATCGATTGTAGGTATCCTTTACGCTCTAATAATGAACCGATTGTCTCATGAAAAAATACATTATCAATCGTATTATAGTATTCAATTATTCTTAGAATATATTTCTGAAATTCCTCATCAAAAATTGAAAGAAAAAAAATAAGGGTTACTAAGAAATCAGGGTATTGCTTCCAATTCTCTTGTAAAAATAATTTTTCTGCACATGCATACCCCTTATTTTCATCGTCTTTCATTTGTGTTATACATTCCATTGCTTGTCTCATATTTTCCCCTTTCTGATTAACGATAACAACAAGCTCTGTTAGCATATCATCAATATCATCTTTCTTTATTTTGATATTCCTATAATATTCAGGAATACTATAATGAAACGATTCATCAACTAATGCAAAATTCGCGAAAAGTATTGCTGTCAATATTTCCAACGAATGAATATCGTTGGTATCTTTCTTAGCTTTTTTCATAAGCAATTTAATTTTTCTATTCATGCTTTCTCCTAGTCTTTTAGGTTTTTTCCGATGCTCAATATAACAATCCTATACTCCTGTTTATTATACGTAAATGATACACTCATATGAGGTTGATCACCAACATATATTGTATTCTTGGTTTGAATATTTTTTGACATTTCCATAACAGCTGCTTGGAATTCCTTACTGGTAGCCATTTTTCCATAGTCATCGGATATTGATAATATAGTAACTTGTTCAGTTAAAGCTTCTAGAACTTGCTCTTTCGTAACTCCTTTTTTATTAAGGGCGAGACGCACTGAACTGAGCTGAATTGATTTTCTCCCTTGTTGTATCTGAATTGTTACAGAGTTAAGCTGACAATTACGGTATTTATAAGCTTCTTCTTTTGACATAGGAACCTCTATTACTTTTGAAATAAATCTTAGTATAGGCATTACGATAAAATCTTTTATTTTTGCTCTTATTCTTTGCCCATAAGCACCTCTCGCCCAAAAAGATTCTAATAATGCACCGACAGTTTCATGAAAAAATACATTATCAATCGTGTTATAGTATTCGATTGTTTTTGGAATATATTTCTTAAATTTTCGATCTGAAATTGCCAGAAAAAAAATAAGCGTTCCTAAGAAATCAGGATATTTTCCCCAGTCTTCTTGCAAAAACAACTCTTCTGCACATTTATATGCTTTATTATTTTGCATATCCGATATGCATTTCATTGCATATTCCATATTATCTCCTTTTTTATTAATTATGCTTATGAGTCTATTCAAAATCTCTTTTTCATCTTCTTGTCTAATTCTTATATCTCTATATTCAACAGGAATACACAGATAAAAAGATTGATCCATCAATTGATATGTCCCTGCTATAATATGCATTAGAATTCCAAGAACTTCTTTTTTTGATAAATCATTTTCTGCATCTTCCAACAACATATAAATTCTTTTATCCATGGACAATCCCTTTTATATCGTTAGTATAGTAGTAAATTTAGATTATTACCATTATTACGAATATCAATTCGATAAGTTTTACCGTTATATTCAAATGGTGCTTTCATTTGTTTTTAATCGCCATCTCCAACAGTATGCTTTGTCTTAATGTTTTCTGGCATTTCACTAACAGCTGTTTGAAATTTTTTACTCTTAGCCAGATGCCCATATCCTCTATTATTTGATAACATACTCACTTATTCATCGAGAGCTTTTTTGGCTTGACGTTTTGTCACTCCTTTTTCATTAAGAGCAAACCGTGTCGAACCAACCTGGATCGATCTTGTTCCTTGTTGTATCTGAATTGTTATAGATCCAAGCTCACGATTACGCTGCCCATTAGCTTCTTTTGCTTTTGATATGGAACTTTGTATAGCTTTTATAGCAAAACATTCAACAGTAGCTGTTAATCCAATAGCAGCTACATACCCACCCCATTTCAACAGACTGAGATCAGACGGATCAGGTGTCGAAAGATCCGTTTGAATAACTGCTATAACAAATTCTGTTGCTGCTTTCCCATCCGGATCAGTATACTTCACCGGATTATTGGCTTGAAGCTGGCTATCGCTTCGCTGCACCATACCGCTCAAATCTTTTCGCCGCTGCTACTTTGTTCACGCGGTGCTTTTTTCTCAGTACCGACACGGACGGCGATGGTTCTAAACAGTATCCATTTATCCAATCTTATATTATAAATTATACATCATCACATAAAAATACAGAATTATATTCTTTTACACTCATTCATATATACCGACTTTTGAATTGATATACCTGCAACCAACAATCTTCAAATGCTAACGCAAATATCACTCAACCAAATTTAAGCATCAGGTTAATAGTAGATAATAATTCATCTATTTTTTCGCTTTTTATTATATCTACAACAAAATTAATTTGCTGTAAGACATCTTTATATACATATAATTTTTCATGAATTACAGTCTCCAATGCTTTTTCAATAAATTTTTTATCATAAGATTTTCCGATAGCCCAAATAACAGAATCATAATAATTTCTGCCTTTACTTAAAAAATAAATTAATTCATCTAATATATAATTTTTTTCTTCTTCGGATAAATTAACAACCAATAAATCTGAAGGAAGTAGTTGTACATAATCTGTAGGATTCTCCTTATCAGTATTTTTTTCAATTAATAAACCAAGATTTATTATTATATCCCGTTTATTTTTATTGCCTGCACTAAATAATAATTCAATATATTTCTTTATCAATTCATTCATAAAGCTATTCCACAAGGTTTATACCACGCAAATTTTCTAAATCAATTCTATATTCTTTTCCTGAATATTCAAATTTCTCACGCATAACTGTGCCACCGCCTGATGTCCCCTTTGTATCCTTAACCGCTTCACTCATTCTAATTATTGCAGCTCTAAAATCTTTACATCGAGATAGCCCTGGCTAAGCAACAACAGCTTTCGCATATAATTCTGAAAGAGCTCCATACGCTTCTCTTTTAGTAACACCCGATTTATTATTGCTTTCTCTAGTCGTAGAAGCAGGAAAGGATTTCCGCTTCAATCGCTGTCCGAAAAACATTCACTATTTTACCTTACCGCCATATTCGCAGTGTTGGAATATGGTTACAATAAGAAAGATTATTATCTTCTAATTTCGGTCCTACAACAACAAGTTCTTTAAGCATGGGCATTTCTTGTATAAAATCAAGAGATTTTATAATACCTTTGTGAGTAATTCTTAGCACTTCTAACTTTTTTAATGTTTTTAGATGACTATGATCGTATATTTTACTTCCTGTATCGAGGTCAAGATATCTTAATGTAGGCGCCAGTACTTCTATACCATTCAAACTTTCAAGTTTGATAAGGTAGCTTAAATCTAAATACTCTAATTTTCTCATTGGTTTTATAAATGTACAATCTTTTACTAACGTGCCTTTAATAATCGAAAGGTGATTTAAATTAGGAAGATTTATTAGTTGAGTAAAGAATAACGGAAAGTCTTTACACTTCGTTATAGATATATATTGTAGATTGATACATTTATCAGAAATAAAACCGTTTTTAGACCAATCGCCTCCAATGTATTTTATACTTGAATTCTCTAATTTACAATTTAAACAAAAGTCACCCCATAACGATTGCAAATGGGGCAATCTATTCAACACCGTTATATCTTTTAAATAGTTCGTTGTTTGAATTATGATAGTTTCCAACCATGGAAATTCTTCAATAAAATTAATATCATCTCTTGAATATCGTCCCATTAACATAATACCACGAATTTTATGAGCAAGAATATAGTTTGAAACAGAAGTGATATTATCATCATTAATTAATATGCAATCAGTTTGATCTACATCTCCCTGAAAAAATTTAAACCCATCTTTTTCGACAATCATTTATCATTTACCCTCTAATCATCTAAAGAATGCCCGTTATCTATAATATAAAATAATTTGCCGGGGCTTTGAATTTTATTATAATTTTTAGGATTTTTATGAGTACCATCTCTTGCTAATCTTATGAATTCATCCTTAAAGGCCTCTATGATTCGGTGATGGCGTCCAATCAATATTTACAGGCATATCATCATAAGCAAAGCTTATTCTTATTGCTGATTACATTGCTCGTTTCTGTCCTCCTTTTCCGTGATATTTCATTCCGGATTCAAAGATAATAATATATGAACCTGTGCTACTATTTTTATCTTTATCTTGCGTAATCTCGTTAATTCTCGTTTTACCAGCGGCCTTTTTGTCCTCAAAACTTTGCACGGCATTATAAATTGATGTACCTATTTCTTTTGCTGTATTGCCAACCCAATTACTAATGCCATTCATTTTTTCCTGTACATATGCAGATACTTCCTTAGCCGAATCTTTATAGGATTGATTATTTGCCATAGCAATAACACCAGTTGTTATTACAATTGCAGCTACCTTCCCATCCGAATCCACATATTTAACCGAATTATTGGCTTGAAGCTCGCTATCGCTTCGCAGTCTGATACCACTTCAGTCGCTGTCCGAAACACTACCTTCCCTATTTCTGTTTATTCCTCACATACGGCCGCAACTCGTTCTGTGAGAAAGAGAGTGTTTTTATTAGCTGAAAAGATCTTTTTTAACACTCATCACATATTTCATCCTTGATTGTTACCTCTTTCTTTTTTATTGACTTACAAAAGCTTCTTTAAAAGCTTTCTCAAATGTATAAACATCGTTCACCATATCAAGTCTCATAATTCCGTAATTGGCTGCATCCGACCAAAATTCAAGAATAAAACCATTGTTTTCATAACAAATTCTTGTTACAGGATAGTCCTCTATCGCAGTGCCATAATCCTTAAAATGAATTGTTTTCATTTTAGACTTTCCTGTTTTTGTATTATAATAAATTAAGCTTATTTCATTCACTCTTGTATAATCATAATTTTTTCCATAAACAATTTCGGTTAGATCATTTGATATCGCTATTTGCATTATATTTTCATCAATCTTATTCATCTGTCCCTTTTTAAAATCGAGAAAATATACTGCCCGATTGTGTGTATGAACTCTATTAATGACCACTTCCCCCAATGTTTGATTTATAACACATTTAGACTTATCCTCCGATACTGAATAATCAAAATGCTTTATAAAAGGAGTAAAACTAAAAATATAGCTTTTAACATTATTAAAGACGATTTTATGTTGACCGTCCGAAATGGTCAAAGTTTCATTTTCATATTCATAAATCGGATTCTTTATTCTACTTATTTCGCTTTTAGTATGTAAAAGGCAAGAACTAAATAGGGAGATAAATAGAATAATTGCTATTTTTTTTAGACATTTCATTGTATGCCTCCTTGTTGTGTATAAATGATATTCAAAATAAAGATAAGAACAAGTAAAAACATCCAAGAAAATCAACATATAGGGGTAAAGCACACAATATAAAAACAATTTTCCCAAGAATTAATTGCAAGTATGGGTGCTGATAGTTATCTGAATGAAATTCAAAAGCAGCCTCCGATATAACATTTAATACAATACCAGCAATTAAAAATAAGATATGAACCACAAAAAATATAAACTTCGGTTTGGGATCAAAAACAGGAATATAAGTATCCGATAACAAGAAAGTAAGCACATAAAGTACTACCTTAAAAACCGCTAACAAAATTTTTATAAGCTTAGCAGGCATACTAGCAATCTTTGCTCTTAAAGATTTAAAATCGAATCTATAAAAAGAAATCCCTAAACCGAATAAACCTACATAGCTATACTTAAATACAAAAATTAAATTTGAAAAATCAACATTATTATATACCAGACTTTCTGATGCAGAGGGGAAAAAATAAAAAAACAGTACATAAGCTATTCCAAGCAAAACAGAGACAATAAGGCATAGCTTCACATTGACTTTTTTATAGTTCATAATATCGCTCCTCCTTATAGTACGAAATTAGTTATAAAAAGATATAACGTAACAAGACTTCCAATAATAAATGCAGGTATAAAAAATATTTTGCGGTATAATTTTAACGGTTTTATATAATCTTCCAACTCATATTTTTCAGCATTAAAACTCGAAAGTCCTTCATATATAGGATCCAATACCGACAGAGGAACAAATTCCGGTATAAATAATAGAAATTTATCTAGCCCCAAAGGCTCCAAACAGTCTAATTTCTCCGCGATAAGACGCCTTGCTCTTATCTGCAAATAGAACCTCATGATTATGCCCGATATAACATATATAATTATCATAATTCCTAGTATCGGATTTACTCGCATTGTATCTATCTCCTATTTAAAAAGTCTTTGAACATTTCACTTATATAATTACCTATAATAAATTCAAAAGGTCGCATCGATTCACTTAATTTCTCCATTCCCTTATTCTTTAATTCTGTTAAATCAATATATAAAGTACCTGAACAAAGATAAGCGGCACCAATAACTTTTATGCCTACAGTAAAAGAAGTTTTACCATTTTTATCACTTTGTGCACCTATAAAACAAGCGCCTTCACTGGGAAGCTTTCCAGCCCAATCTGAAAAATTTTCCGGCATAAAAGTCAATATACCATCAAAATTCCCCTTTCCGGTATCCTCCGGCGTAGTTAGTGCATTTGCGACAAGATTCGCCACTGTATCTCCTTTATCTAGTAAATTTAGAATTTTACCTCCAATACCAAGAGCCTGAGTAAGAGTTCCCTTAAAATCAATATCTGTACCTGCACCTACACCAATTTCAGTTTTAAGATACAAAGCAATATGATTATTACTATCCTTTGCTAATCCCATACTACCTCGCCCTGCTAGCAAAACAGCTAAAGATCCGGAAAGAAAAGGAGATTCTTCTATATCTTTCCCATCCGGGTCAGTATACTTCACCGGATTATTCCCCGCGTAGTGGTACAGGTGCAAGTTCACTACATTAAACACCCCACCCATGCCGGGTAAGTTCTCGTTGTGCTTCTTCGCTTCGTCGTCTATCGGTGCTTTGGGGATGTAGTCGCTTAATGCCGGATCTCCACTCAGCCATCTGCTATACTTCGGGTCAAGGTAGCGTGCGCCGTAATAGTATAAGCCCCGTTTCCTCATCCATCTCCCCTTTTGAAAATATACACGCCGTCTGCTTCGTCGCTTCAAAAAAATTAATCCTCAACGTATCATAGATACGCCTGCGGTTAATTTTTTCTCGCTCCTCGCATCCGACATGTCTCTTTTCAAAAGGCACCGTTTTTCCGCTTCCTGTCGTAAGCGGAAAAACCTCCGGTAAAGAGCTTTTGTTGTTTCTTGCTTTTTTTGGCGGACTGCTGCATTTTGTTTACTATAACTTCAAAGAAAACAAAATGCAGCACCGCGCTTTCCGCTTCAATCTTTTTGCCGCTGCTATTTTTTTTAAGCGGTGTTTTTCCGCTCGGCCGCTTCAAAAACCGCACCTGCATTACACGAGCGGCAAAAAGGATTTCTGCTTCAATCGCTGTCCGGGGAAGTATCATCCCTAGTTCTGTTTGTTTCCCACAGACGGCCGTAACTCGTTCTGTGGGGAGAGAAATTATTTGAGATAAGTACTGTAATACATAGACTTATCTCAAATCATTCAAATACTTTTCAATTTATCATAGTAATGTAACTATTCAATTGTTCCTAAAATTTTAATAAACTTATCCTCAGATGAAATTTTATCAATCCTATGACTTTCAAATGAATAGCGATACCACGAATGTGGAGCGGAAGGACTTGCTATCGTACAAAAGCTCATCAGAATAAAAATCGGCAGATATTTTATATAGTACCCATAATCAAATTTCGAAAAATAGAGATAATCAGCTGTCAGATAATATCTATCGTTTACAAAACCGTTTTTCTCATTTTTTAATCCGCGAATATTTAATTCAGTTTGTTCTAATGTATTATAGTTCAAAATAGAAATCTTTCCCTTCTCATTTATTCCAACAAAAGATTCCTTTAAAGGCATATAACCATACCCAATTAAATTAGGCTCTACCCGTTCAACCATATTTTTATTATAATTAAACTTTGTTATAGAGTTCTTTCCACTGCTATAAAAAAATATCATATCACGATAAAAACTGCATATTTGCAATCCATGAAAAGCTGCAGAACTTACAGTCCGATAATTTCTTGTTTTTAGATCTATTAGATAAAACATGTTATTATACTTCCCTTCTATCAAAGCTACAGAATCAGATACAAAGAAAAGCACTTCTCTGATAGATACGGATGGCTCATTGTACTTTACCAAAATTGATTTTTCTTCTTCTCCATTTTTATTTATGCAAATAAACACAGAATAATCTTTTTTTGCTATATGAAACCACCCTGTTTGTGAAATCTGATCAAAAGCAAAATCAGCGCCTTGCGGAATGTTAATCGTTCTACTCCCCTATTTTACAATTCTATCAGATTCCACTTCATAAATTAAATTTGATTGAATTTCTTTTCGGGAGGTATATTTACTATACGCAAAAACAAACAAACAAAAGGCCACTAAGCAAAAAGATATAAAATAAATATATCTATTTTTTTTCATTTTTGCCTCCATCTTATAACAGTACTTTCAGGATTTGCGAGATAAAGATTTACACCGATTTCATTTGGAATTGACGAACTAAATATATGATTTATGTTTACAAAAGGATTTATTGCTTTTATACCACTACCTTCTGCTGTCAATGCATTTCTTGCAAAAATTCCGCAACTATCATTAAAAACTTGATAACCGGAAAAGGATTGCCCTTCTACAAATGCTTTATCATAAATTTTTGCATCCTCACGACCCTGAGTCTTAAAAACTATCATTTCATCAAAATCCATTTCCTGTAAAGCGGCAATCATATCTTCACGCTTATCAAAAGTCCTTAATAAACAGCCAGCTCGGGTTGGCTGCCCCATTGATTGAGCGCTCCCTTGAGTAGGAAACTTTAGAGGCAGATTGCTTAGCACTGTTGTATCATGACCCCATTTATCTTTTACAGTACTCCCTGGCGATATATTACTTTTTATACCATTAGCTTCTTTTGATATACCAGTCACTTCAAAAAAAGCATATTTTCCATCCTTTGTTTGGACATACATCCCAGCATGCCCAAAACCTTGTGCTCCTTCATTATCCAAAATATATCCAGACTCCTTCCCATCAGGATCGATATACTTCACCGGATTATTCCCCGCGTAGTGGTACAGATGTAGGTTCACCACATTAAATACGCCACCCATTCCTGCAAGTTTTGACGTATCTGCTCCTGCAGATGGTATATACTCTCCCAGCGCCGGGTCGCCACTCAGCCATCTACTGTACTTCGGGTCAAGGTAGCGTGCGCCGTAATAATTAACGCCCGTCTCCTCTCCTTTTGAAAATATGCGGGCATCTACGGCGTCGCACACCGAAAATAAATGCTCGACGTATACCCGATACGCCTCCGCTTTATTTTCGGCTGTCTCCTTGTATCTGCTCCGCCTCTTTTCAAAAGGCCTCGTTTTTCCGCTTCCGGCAATCCCTGCCGTAAGCGGAAAAACCTCCGGTAAAGAGCTTTTGTTGTTTTTGTTTCTTGCTTTTTTGGCGGACTGCTGCATTTTGTTTACTATTACAATAAAGAAAACAAAATGCAGCACCGCGCTTTCCGCTCCAATCTTTTCGCCGCTGCTGTTTTGTTCCCGCGGTGTTCTTCCGCTTAAGCGCTTCAAAAACCGCACTTGCATTATACGCGCGGCAAAAAGGATTTCTGCTTCAATCGCTGTCCGGGGAAGTACCTTCCCTATTCCTGTTTACTCCTCATATACGGCCGTAACTCGTTCTGGGAGAAGTGAGGGTAAAGTTTTATAACGAGCTCTTTATAATCTCATAGGCTATCATTTGATTCCTGATAGACCGGGTAAACTGTACACTACAATAACTAGTTTTCATTTTTTTCTTCTTCAGTTTTTTCCCTTATAACTATATAAAAATCATTACTAAGAAAACGTTTTTTTAAAAATTCCTTATACTTTTTGTCAATATCAATTTCTTTTTTTAAATCGAATAAATAACAACAGATATTTTTCTCATTCAAAATATCTGTTTTAGTGTATAATAATTCTTTACCACTTTCATTCGGTACAATTTTATACACATTCATTTCAATAAACACCGTATCTAATGCTTTAATAATTTTATCCATATCTATAAATTTTATGCCATCCGCATCTTGTGAAACGGATGCGCCAAACCCCAGCACCTGTAAAATATCGAAAGAGGCAGGCTTACCAACTAAGTAGTCAAAATTATTAGGCTTAATAACCATCGGTGCCAATGCTATAGAGACCCCAAAAGAACTTTCCTCTTTGTACTTAAAAGACATCAGTCCATCATAAGTAACTTTAACATCATAAAATTTATCACTTGATACCTGATAGATAGTTTTTACTTCCACTAAAATATGGTCATCAGTTGCATTGAGTATATAAAGCCTCGCACTAGAAAGACATGATGTTAGACTCATCGTTATTACGGCTATACATATTATGTATATTTTTCTCATACAGCACTCCTTATTTCAATTATTTTTTTTCTTCTTTATTCTTTTCTTTATTGTATCGTTCGGCCCATTGCTCCGTCCAAAAATGCTTATAAGGATCGTTGTCTCCATTTTCTCTAAGTTCATTACATCTATTACATTTATTTGTATTATGCATCGCCGCATGAATACCGCTTGGTATCCCTATGACAAATAAATATAACGGCCCCAATATCCACGATTGGTAATAATGTCCTTTTTCATGCGATTTGAATGAAGGATGTCCCATACCAATGCTCCCTAATGTTATTCCATCCTTACGGTTTGGGAGGTTTACATATTTAAAACCACCATCCCAATCAACGGTTCCCCCCGATCCGAGAATAAAGCCATACCCTAATAGTAATCCGAGAATTTCTTGAGGCCCAAACCACAATGTCTGCGGCAACATCAATATTGAATGACCGATCAATTTCCATGTATTAATAAAATTGGATTTAAATTTCTCTCCAAAATTTGACCAATTATTATCACGAATCGATTGAATTACCGCCCCTATTAAATCATCAATAATAAAAAACTTACCGGTAGGATCCACATATTTAACCGGATTATTCCCCGCGTAATGGTACAGGTGTAGGTTCACCACATTAAACACCCCACCCATGCCGGGTAAGTTCTCGTTATGCTTCTTCGCCTCGTCATCTATCGGGGCTGTCGGGATGTAATCGCTTAATGCCGGATCTCCCGATAGCCATCTACTATACTTCGGGTCAAGGTAGCGCGCGCCGTAATAGTATAAGCCGGTCTCTTCATCCATCTCTTTGCCTGTGAACCTGAACGGCAGTTTATCTAAGCCAGCAGCCACTTCTTCAATCCACAGCTCTCCGTACGGCGTGTACTCGATATGCTCGTACTGGCGGCCTCGCCAGTCGGTTACAAACTGCGCGCTGCCTAAGTGGTCTGAGTGGTAGTAGTACCGCTTCTCCCGCTGCTCGGCATTGTCTCCGTTATTATCGGTGTGTGTCATTGCGGTAACAAGGCGGCTGTTACCCACAAAGATGTGCTTATGTACGCGCAAGCCTTGCGGGTTATTCTTATCCTGCACGGGGATGTGTATCGTGTAGAAGTTATTGAAGTATAAAGTTTCGCTTCTTCCCTCTTCGGTGTACTTGAGTGCTCTTTGCCCATCCTCACCGTAGCGGTAATGCACGGTGTAGCTGCGGTCGCTCGATTTAGTGAGGAGATTCTTCTCATTCCACGTGTAGTTACGCCGGTATGCAAACAGGTTCTGCGGATGCGTCTCTTCCGTCTCCTTCGGGGCGTCAAGGCCGAAGCCGTAGTCGGTGCCGTAGACGTCGGTGTCAGGGTCGTAGTTGTATGTAAAGATGAACTCATCATCCTCGGTAAACGGTCCGTCTTTTTCTGCCGTGATGTTGCCGTTCGCATCATAGCGGTAGTAGCGATTCCCTGCGTGTACAAGCCGGTGGGCGTAGGCAGGGTCGTATTCGTAATCAAGACTGTAGTCTAGCTCTGCTTTCGGGTAGGCGTTACCGCGAGCGCCGGACAGGTTCGTGGTGCTCATCTTCTTTGTCATGTTCCCGATGCCGTCAAAGGCAAAGTCTTGCTTATACTTTGCGACATTGACCGGTGTACTTCCAAAGCTCTTTATCGCCTTGTACTGGTTGCTTGTGCCCTCTACCCCGATAAGCTGATAGAGGCTGTCGTAGGTGTAGCTCTGACTCGTCTCGTAGACACTCGCGTCGTTACTGTAGCCTAAGACATTGCCGACTTTATCGAAGCGGTAGCTTATCTTTTGGAATACCTCATCGGTCTGTTTATTTCTCGTCTCGATGTCTTTTAACCATCGCCGCTTATCGTCGTAGCGGTATTTGGTCTCTACACCATTACCGTACTTGATGTACACACGTTGTCCGTGTTCGTCATAGACGATTGTGTCGATATAGGAATAGGTTGCAGTGCCCTTTACCGTGTTCTTTACGCCGCTCACCCCCTTTAGCTGTCCGCCTTTGTCATAGGTGTAGGTGATGGTTTCCCCATCCCCTTTTGAAAATATGCGGGCATCTACGGCGTCGCACGCCGAAAATAAATGCTCGACGTATACCAGATACGCCTCCGCTTTATTTTCGGCTGTCTCCTTGTATCTGCTCCGCCTCTTTTCAAAAGGCATCGTTTTTCCGCTTCCGGCAATCCTTGCCGTAAGCGGAAAAACCTCCGCTAAGATGTTTCTTTTTAATAATACCTTTCTTCTGGCGGACTGCCGATACTTGTGTACTATTATGATTATGTAAAAGTACACAAGTATCGGCACCGCGCTTTCCGCTCCAATCTTTTTGCCGCTGCTGTTTTGTTCCCGCGGTGTTTTTCCGCTTAATCGCTTCAAAAACCGCAGATGCATTACACGAGCGGCAAAAAGGATTTCTGCTTCAATCGCTGTCCGGGGGTGAGGATAGTTAGGCTGTAAATAAAAACAAAATTTTGTTTTCAATTTAAAAAATATTTTTCCCTTCACTACCGCCATGGATGGCGGTGATTCTAAACAGTATCATGTTTTGCTGTCAGCAAAACATGATATCAAATCTGTACAAGGACGTACGGATTTGATATGGCTTCCCACATACGGCCGTAACGCGTTCTGTGAGAATCTAATATTTATATACAATTTCACGAGATAACGAAACCTCAATACCTCTTGCAGATTTTTTTATATAATGCTGGAAATTTCCATGTTTATCGAAATCAAAATATTCAGCCACATGATTTGCAGCAGGATCATTAGTATAACTAACAGTTTGCTTTACAAGTCTTTCATTTTGATATTCAAAAATCCGTTCACATCTCAGTTCTTCCCCATAATACTCTGCAGTGCTTTTTAATCTATTATTATCGTAAGATAGTTTCAAATAATGTTTATTTTTCTTTTCGATTCCTTTTCCGTTAAACCGTGTGCAACATATATCTGTCAAAAGCCCTGCTATGAAGCTATACTCATAAATTTCCTTACCGGACTCAATTATAGCCCCATCTGCATATCGCTCAGAATAAGATATAACAGTTACTATTATCTTATTTTTTTGATATTCTAAACTTTCCTTGTATTGCAGCACACCGCGGCAATATCTTTCTCGCTGAAAATCGTCAAGATATTTAAATGTGAAATCCCCACGTGAAAGCAACCTATCTTTCTCATCATACTGATATAAGAAAACATAATCTTCAAAAACGCTAGATTCTTCTTTATCCAACAGTCCCTTAGAATTATAGAAAAGAGTATAATTTTCTTTTCTTTCTTTCCGCTGCAGTTTTATAACTACTTTTTGTAAATTGAACTTAGATTCTTTTTCAAAGCTCGAAAAATACCAAGAATCACTTATAGATTCCAAAGTTTCAATATTGATAAATTGATTCAGTCCAACTAATGAAAATAAGTTAGCTTCAGAAAAACCACAAGCCATAACAAAAAAAAGAGCCAAAAAAATACATAACCGGCACTTCATTATTCATCTCCTATTGATTGAGTTTTAACGACCTTAAACAAATCAAATCGTTGTAATGTGTTACTTCTTGAATCATGATACAACTTTTTTCTAACGCCATTTGTATCATTTAGTGAAAGATTCATACAACCATTTTCCGTATCTGCAAACACTGCACCATGATTTATATTTACATGATGACCGTATGTCTCTGTACCTGCCTTGTTTGTTGTTTCAATTCTAGCATTAACAAAATACTCATCAGCAAAATTTTCTGTCCTACCTATAGCAATAATCATATTATCCTGCTTATCGGATTTACAAGAACAGACAAATTGAACTTTCGTATCTGTCACCCCCTTTTCTTCTAGTAATCCATTTATTAACGCTGCACCGGCTTCTGGTGTCAATAAATTTTCGTTTGAAAAAAGGTTATGCTCGTTTGCATATGCATTTGCATCATTGACAGATATATTACTTCCAAGAAGTGCTGCGGCGATTCTCGTATAGGCTGTTAATACACACCCAACATTACATATTTTTTCTTGTGAAGTTCCTAGATTATCTGAAGAATCTGCCATCATAATTGATGAATTTGCACTTCTAACAATTCTCCCATCCGGATCAGTATACTTCACCGGATTATTCCCTGCGTAGTGGTATAGGTGCAAGTTCACTACATTAAACACCCCACCCATGCCGGGGAGGTTCTCGTTGTGTTTCTTCGCCTCGTCATCTATCGGCGCTTTTGGGACATACTCTCCCAGTGCCGGGTCTCCACTCAGCCACCTCGAATACTTCGGGTCAAGGTAGCGCGCTCCGTAGTAGTACAGCCCCGTCTCCTCATCCATCTCCTTACCGGTAAAGCGGAATGGCAGCTTATCTAACCCTGCGGCGACTTCCTCTATCCACAGCTCCCCGTATGGCGTGTACTCGATATGCTCGTACTGGCGGCCTCGCCAGTCGGTTACAAACTGCGCGCTGCCTAAGTGGTCTGAGTGGTAGTAGTACCGCTTCTCGCGTTGCTCTGCGTTATCTCCGTTGTTGTCGGTGTGGGTCATCGCGGTAACAAGACGGCTGTTCCCTACAAAGATATGCTTATGTACTCTCAAACCTTGCGGGTTATTCTTATCCTGCACGGGGATGTGTATCGTGTAGAAGTTATTGAAGTAGAGCGTTTCGCTTCTTCCCTCTTCCGTATACTTGAGTGCTCTTTGCCCATCCTCACCGTAGCGGTAATGCACGGTGTAGCTCCGGTCGCTCGATTTGGTAAGTAAGTTCTTTTCGTTCCACGTGTAGTTGCGCCGGTACGCGAATAGGTTCTCCGGATGCGTCTCTTCCGTCTCTTTCGGCGCGTCAAGCCCGAAGCCGTAGTCGGTGCCGTATACGTCTGTTTCCGGGTCATAGCTGTAGGTAAAGACAAACTCATCGTCCTCGGTAAACGGGCCGTCTTTTTCCGCCGTAATGTTGCCGTTTGCATCATAGCGGTAGTAGCGGTTTCCTGCATGAATTAAGCGGTGTGCGTAGGCCGGGTCGTATTCGTAATCAAGACTGTAGTCAAGCTCTGCCTTGGGGTATGCGTTGCCGCGGGCGCCGGGGAGATTCGTGGTGCTTATCTTCCTTGTCATGTTCCCGTCCCCTTTTGAAAATATGCGGGCATCTACGGCGTCGCACGCCGAAAATAAATGCTCGACGTATACCCGATACGCCTCCGCTTTATTTTCGGCTGTCTCCTTGTATCTGCTCCGCCTCTTTTCAAAAGGCACCGTTTTTCCGCTTCCGGCAATCCCTGCCGTAAGCGGAAAAACCTCCAACACAGTGTTTCTTTTTAATAAGCATCCTTCTTTGGCGGACTGCTGCATTTTGTTTACTATTACTATAAAGAAAACAAAATGCAGCACCGCGCTTTCCGCTCCAATCTTTTCGCCGCTGCTGTTTTGTTTAAGCGGTGTTTTTCCGCTTAAGCGCTTCAAAAACCGCACTTGCATTATACGCGCGGCAAAAAGGATTTCTGCTTCAATCGCTGTCCGGGGGAGAGAATAGTTACGCTGATAAAAGTAATCTTTTATATCCATATAATTATTTCTTTCTATTTCACAGTTCGTATTTGTATTGCTCAATTCCCAATCTTAGTTATTTTGCCTTACCCTCTACCTATTTCCCTTTTATATTAAACTTTCTAGAAAAGATTGTTAATTCTGTTCTAACTAAGAACAAAATAACCATAATCTGAATTATCGCATTTGAATTTCGAAGTGATAATACAACAGAAAAATAGAAAAATATATCCCACATAACAAGCATCAAATTTATCTTCAAACTTTTTGAATTTTTATAAACTAACTTACAAATAATATATTGTAATACGCCCCAAAACGAACCTCCTAAAAATGAAGTTAAATATATTTCATAGCGAAACTCTTGCTTAAAAACTAGTACAAATATTACTAAACTAAACTGTAATATTGTCATTATTAATAAATGTTTTTTCATCCACTCTAAATACATATTTTATTTTTTCCCCTCATGAATTTTCCATACCCCTGTTGCAGACCACCATACAGCACCTCCAACACCAATACCACTCAAACTATTCGGGGAACCCGATTTATTTTGAGCATTCAAATCCCAAGTTCCTAAAACCAAGGCTCCACCATATCCATCTCCTTGCCGGTAAATTTGTACGGTAGGTAGTCCGCAGTTTTTTTGAAAACTACGGAGTTTTAATTTTTACTCTGTTGAGTTAAATGATTAAAAAAAAATCTTGTATAACCGAGATGGATATGCTTCTTTGCATTCTACTATGTAGTCAATTTCTTCTGTGTAATTTTCTTCATCTAATGAATAATGGCAGACAATTTTTACAGGGAATTTATCATTCAACTTTCCATGTCGCCATTTAAACATATTATAAAAATTTACCCAACAAAAGTTTTTTGTATTAAAATCAGAGAATATTAATTTTTCAACTCCTGAATAATTAATGCCATCAACTTCATAATTTTTGAAAATAACCCTATTCTTGTTAGAATCATCTGGTTTATAAACATTATGCTTTTTTAAAATTCTATGTTTATTGTCATATAAAATTTCAAGTTGATTGATGCGTACTTGCCTAAAATTCTGTTTAGCAAAAATCCTAAAACCCAAATGCTGAGTTTTTAAGAAGATTACATTACCAACAGATATCCTCATAATAGAGTCTTTTTTTGATAACTGATTTATTTGAGTTGAATTAAATATATTCTTCATACTTGTATCATTTTTACAAGTAAACTCATAATATTTGCGTTGTTCAAATAAAGAAAAAACTAAAAAAAGACAAATTAATACTAATATAGGGCGTTTAATTACTTTTGACATCTAAGTTACCTTGAATTAAATCCATAATTAGAACCAACGCTCATGCTCCAATAAAATGGTTTAGTACCAGTTTGGCGGAAGAACGGCTTCATATCATATTGTCCATGGGTACTTCCTAATGTTATACATATTGGATTAAATCGTGAAACATAGCCATAATTATATGTTGAAGAATCTATTTCTGTTCCAATATAATTGTCTTGTGCATCGAAAATAGCTTCACGTCCATCTGTATTGCAGAATTTTACATTTCTTCCACCATTTTGATTACGCTGATGTTCATTATCTCCCAGATATGGAATCATTTGAAACCATCCACCTTTTTCCATATCTGCTCTTGAATATTCATTTTTACCCTCTGAATTCAGATTCAAAAATGAACGTAAATCCTCATTCATAAATTTTTCATCACCAGACATACTAAAAAACAATCCATGTAATTTCATATTATTTTTTAGTTGAGTTCGCATAAATCCAGCCTTTGCACCAGCTGCTGTTGTTCCTTTTTTTACACTACCAACTTCACTTTTTAAATAAGCCAATTGATCTTTTACACTCATATTTTTAAAATCTTTTATCTCTTGTTTTGTATATCCGTTTTCTTCATCATATAATCCTGTCGGATCTAGGAATTTCACAGGATTATTCCCCGCATAATGATAGAGATGTAAATTGACCGTATTATATACGCCGCCCATTCCCGCAAGCTTTGACGGATCAGTGCCTGCAGCTGGGACGTAGTCTCCCAACGCCGGGTCTCCACTCAACCATCTACTATACTTCGGGTCTAAGTAGCGCGCTCCGTAATAGTATAAGCCCGTCTCCTCATCCATCTCCTTGCCGGTAAACCTGAACGGCAGTTTGTCTAACCCCGCAGCTACTTCTTCTATCCACAGTTCCCCGTAAGGTGTGTATTCGATGTGCTCGTATTGTTTACCTCTCCAGTCGGTTACAAACTGCGCGCTGCCTAAGTGGTCTGAATGGTAGTAGTAGCGCTTCTCCCGTTGCTCTGCATTATCTCCGTTGTTGTCGGTGTGTGTCATTGCCGTTACAAGACGTGAGTTACCCACAAAGATGTGCTTATGCACTCGCAAGCCCTGCGGATTGTTTTTGTCTTGCACGGGGATGTGTATCGTGTAGAAGTTATTAAAGTAGAGCGTTTCAGAACGTCCCTCTTCTGTATACTTGAGCGCTCGCTGCCCGTCCTCACCGTAGCGGTAGTGTACGGTGTACGTACGATCGCTTGACTTCGTTAACTGATTCTTCTCATTCCACGTGTAGTTACGGCGGTATGCAAATAGGTTTTCAGGACGCGTCTCTTCTGTCTCCTTCGGGGCGTCAAGGCCGAAGCCGTAGTCGGCGCCGTATACGTCGGTGTCAGGGTCGTAGCTGTAGGTAAAGATAAACTCATCATCCTCGGTAAAGGGGCCGTCTTTTTCTGCCGTGATGTTGCCGTTCGCATCATAGCGGTAGTAGCGGTTTCCGGCGTGTACGAGCCGGTGTGCATAGGCCGGGTCGTATTCGTAATCAAGACTGTAGTCAAGCTCTGCTTTCGGGTAGGCGTTACCGCGGGCGCCGGGGAGGTTTGTGGTACTGGACTTCTTTGTCATGTTTCCGATGCCGTCAAAGGCAAAGTCTTGCTTGTATTTTGCGACATTGACCGGTGTGCTTCCAAAGCTTTTTATCGCTTTGTATTGGTTGCTTGTCCCCTCTACTCCGATAAGTTGGTAGAGGTTGTCGTATGAGTAACTTTGGCTCGTCTCGTACACGCTTGCGTCATTGCTGTAGCCTAAGACGTTCCCGACTTTGTCAAAACTATAGGTGATTTTCTGGAACACCTCGTCTGTTTGCTTATTTCTCGTCTCTATGTCTTTCAGCCACCGCCGTTTGTCGTCATAGCGGTAGCGGGTCTCTACGCCGTTTCCGTATTTGATGTAGACTCTCTGCCCGTGTTCGTCATAGACAATCGTATCAATATAGGAATAGGTTTCACTTCCTTTTACCGTGTTTTTTACACCGCTTACGCCTTTGAGCTGTCCGCCTTTGTCGTAGGTATAGGTAATGGTCTCCCCATCGGGGTACTTCATGGTCTGCATACGGCCGAGGTAGTCGGAGCGGTAGGTAAAGGTTGCCGTTTCCGGTTCGCTTAACGCCTCGTAACGCTTAATTGTCCGCGTCTCTTTTATTACTTCGCTTAACTTCCCGTACTCGTAGCGTATTTCTCCACTCTCATCCTTCTTATGGACTATCTCTCCGGCACCCGCTTGCCCTGCTTCGCCGTATTCATAGGTTACGTCTTCACTAAACGGGTAGTCTATTTTTACGAGCCGGTCAAAGCCGTCGTAGTGGTACTGTATCTCGCTTAACTTACTGCGCAGCAGTGAATCCGATTCCGCTTCAAGGAGGCCTTTATTATCATAGCGCCATTCTTTCCTTCCGGTGTCTTTACTTTCTAAGGCTACTCTTCTACCCAACAGGTCGTATGTTACCGAGACAATGTTTTCATTGGCGTCGTATGCGCGAAGCATTTCGCCGAGGACTGAATATTCGTAGCGGCCTTTGGTTAATACTGTGCCGTTTTTATCAAGGCGTTCCACCTCGCGGATGTTTCCACGGGCGTCTTTCTTGGTAACGCTCTTATTCTCTAACGGGTCGGTTGCCTTTGTTACCTGTAAACCGTCTTCTATTGCATACTCATTTTTCTGCTCGCTTCCGTCGGGTAATAGCGTTTTAATCACTCGGTCGATGCCGTCGTAGGTGTACGCGGTTTCATTTCGCAGCGCTGTAAAGTCGTTTGTTTCATAGAACTGCTCGACGCTTGCGTAAGAAGCTTTATTTGCAAGTTCAGCCGGTAAATCGCCTCCATAGAAGAAGGGCATTCCTTCTTTTATCTTTCTTCCTGCCTCATCGTAGTGTGTCGCCCCTGATATATTCCAGCCCACATTCGTTTCTCCGGCGGTTCCTTCCCGGTACACTTCCCCTTCTTTCGCGGTGTAGAGGGCACGGCCTAAGCCGTCATGCATGACTATCGTTTTCATAATGGCTTCGTCCGTTGCCTCAGTAGTAAGCTTATTTGCCGTTACGGTGTACCAGAAAGAAGATGCGGGGGTATGGTACTCGTACTTTGCGTAGGGAGTACCGGCCGTATCATCATAGGGACTTTGTACTTCAATGACCCGCCCGAAGCCGTCATAGCGGTACTTCATGGTGTTACCCGCGCTGTCGGTTTCTTCAAGTTTTACTCCTAAGGCACTGTCCCACAGGAGCGTACTCTCGTACGGAGTGCCGCCTTTACTGCCTTCTTCCGTTATTTTAACCGGGTATATCCCATCTTGGTAGCGGTAGCTTACCTTCTTGCCTGTGGGACTTATCAGGGTCTTAATGTTTCCCTTCTCATCCCAGTCTATCGTGTAGGTAAGACTCGTGCCGCTTGAGATGTATTGCTTTAGTTCCGTTATCGCACCGGTGTTATTATCGTAGCGTCCTTCGCGTTTCCGCAATAACCTGCCGCTCTTGCCGTCCAGCACTTCTATCCGTTCGGGGTGCGCTTTAAAGTAGCGCCGCTCATCGGCACTGTCCCAATACCGTATTCGGGCAATGATGTCGTCGTCGCTTCTACTGACGTCTCCCTTGTCGTCCAGCTCCGTAACGTTACCGTATCGATCATAGCGATAATCGCTTTCCGTTTGTATCGACCGGTATCCTTCCCGTATGGTGTTCCACTCTCGCTTTACCCGTGCATGGGGGACTTCATCCGTTTCATACTCTTTTATCGAATAAACGATGCCGTTATGGCTGACCGTCTCTTTTTTTACCATCCCTTTGCGGTAATAGGCATCAATGTAATACTCCGTCTCGCTCGTCTTTCCCGTTCCCGTTACTGCTTTTACCGTCTTAAACCCGTAGAACTCTTTTGCTTTGCGGTCATAGTAGCCGTCTTTGTAGGTGTAGGTTGTGCGGTACGATTGTATGTTTCCGCTCTTACTCTGCAGCCCTGAGTTCATTGTGACGCTGCTTAGCACATACTTACTCTGCGGCAGCTCCCGTGTGTTCCCTACTCTTTGATACTCTATCTCATAGCTGCCGCCGGTCGGAAGGTGTATCGTTTTTAATAGTCCTACTTTCCCTAACTTGTTCCGCTGTACATACAGCTTATCGGAGCCTCCGATGTTGAAGACCCTGTCGGCGAGGCCGTCCCCGTCTACGTCAAAGAGGCGTAAGCTCACTTCGCTTTTGCTATAGGTTCCATTCACTCCACCTGAAAAGTTACAGGTAATAAAAATCCCTACCCACACAAGAAACCCTATCTGTCCCGATAATCCTCCGGAGACTCCCACACTTTGGCTTGTGTTAAACTCCAATGCTTTCGGTATCTGTAATAACTTTTCTATTTCACTTCTTTCGGTACTCTTATTCATATTTTCCGGCCGGTACGGTACCTGTATCTTCTCGGATGTCCCCACAAGATCCGCCACTACACGGTTATAATACGCAGCGTACTCTGCCCCTTCGATATTCCGTATCTCTATTGTCTTTTCTTTCCCGTCAAAGCCTGCTCCATAGTTCAGTTTGACGGCATAGCTGCCGTCTTCCTTTACTTTTAATACGTCCGGTAACCCGTCTCCGTTGATGTCTGCTATAAGGGATTCTGTGGCCGTCTGGCTGATATTCACGTTGACCCCTAGGTTTCCTCCGCCATAATTCGCCTTCGCCCCGGCACTCACTCCTATGCCGAAGTTTCCCCCGCCGCTTTTAACGCTTCCTTCCGATACGTTCACTGCCTGCCACGCCCCTACCGCTCTAAATTCTTCTCCAAGGTTTAGCTTCGCTCCTGCTGCCGTTTGGTAATCGGGTAGCCCATCTCCGTTTATGTCTACTAATCCACCTGTCTGCTGCTGCCGGCCTCTGGAATAGTTTACTCCCTCATTCACACTCGCCCCATACGGTGTCGAACCGGCCGGTTCCAGTGTAATGCTTTTAACTCTCCCTTCAGTATCTCTGATTACCCCGACCGATCCTGAAAGCCCTATACCCGCTCCAAATACTTTCGATTCATTACTATTAGTCGACAGTGCTCCTCCCTGTATACCTCCTTTCTTCTTCTGAAAGACTCCTTCTGCATTCCCGTACTGGACGCTCAGGCCTCCGCTGCTTGTTTTTACTATATCAGGGTACCCATCCCCATCGATGTCTTGATAGCTTTGTACCTGCTTACTTTCTCCCTTATTAAAACCGAC
Organism: Treponema sp. OMZ 855; assembly: GCF_024181145.1. Classification (NCBI taxonomy): domain Bacteria; kingdom Pseudomonadati; phylum Spirochaetota; class Spirochaetia; order Treponematales; family Treponemataceae; genus Treponema; species Treponema sp. OMZ 855. The sequence goes on from NZ_CP051194.1 coordinate 2,152,748, forward strand.
ACTGGCATTGATCGATGCGACTGACACACCCGCGTGTGCTTCGAGTGTTTTATCAAAACTACTGCTCTCGTTCGCGGAAAGGGCAAAGCCTCCGTCTTTTATCCACGGCAGGTTTTTGTATGCCCCTCCGGTGATCCGGCTTGAGTGCAGCACTTCATTATCAATATACGCTGCATAGTAATGAATGGTGCTCGAAACTTCTCCCTCTCTATCAAAACCGTTTTCACTCGTGCTCGCAAACGCTCCGATAAGGCTTTCTTTTGAAAAAACAAGTCCGCTTCTCCTTTCCTTCTTCGGCGCTTCTCCTTTCGGTTCGCTCTCCTGACCTTTCTTTACGTATGTTTGATATCTCTGCACCGGAATATACCCGCCCAGTGTCACCCCTTCCTGTATCTTCTGCATTACTTCTGCTTTTACCGTCTCTCCAATCGCTTCCTCGTTTCCATTCTCTTTCAGCGTCTTGGCAAACTTATTTTTCTCTTCTTCACTATTTTTCTGGCTCTCTTTAATATTTTGCTTCTTTCGTTCAGCAACATTCTCGTCTTTATAAGCCGCGCTTTCCTCATACTCATTCGGTGCAAAAAGAGAAGCAATACTGAACTTTTGTTCCCCCCACCTCGAATACAGTCCGTAATACCACCGCTTCCCTCCGCCATACATCCGCTCATGCCGGTTAAAGCCTTCTATGCCGGCAGTCCCTTCATACTTCCCGCTTTCATAGTTCTCATTTCCTCGGTACACAGCTATCTCTTCCTCGACTGTTACGACCTGCCCCCCTTGTATCTTCACTATTGCTATCTTCCCGTCTCGTACCGGATACCGGCTCTCCTGCGGGTACTCTACTACCACCCCCACTTCCTCGTAGTAATAGCTTTCTACATACGCTAAAAACTTCCTCACTTCTTCTTTCTCAAGGTGCTCTTTTGTCGTCCGGTATTCTTTCTTTGCCCCATCATACGTAAAGTATGGAAAATCATACGCCTCACTTTCATACCGTTTCAGCTTCTTCTCTAGCTGCGCACGTTCAGCTTCTCCTATCCCGCTCTTTATTTGATACAAGCTTCCAATCGCTTCAAAATACTCTCTTCCAATTGCCTCTTTCTCTTCCGCTGTGAATACCCCAACCTCCCGTATCCGTACCTCTCCTGCTTCTCTCTGCTCGATAATAACTTTAATCCCGCTCCGCGCTTCTTTTAACGCCTCTGCTATCGCTTGTATAACGAGGGCTCCTTCACTTTCCTTTAGCCGCCGCTCATTTCCCGCTTTCTCATACAGCGTTCCAATCGCAACCATTTGGGCGTTTTTGATAACTGTTTTATCCTTTATCTTCTCATACGCAGCTTCACTCAAGCCTTCTACCCGGCTGATACGATATTCGATACCGCGCTCGACAATATCGCCCATCCCTTTCTCATATTCTTGCTCACTGATTATCTTCCCGAGTGTTCTCCCCTCAAGCACAATCGAAAACTCATACCCTGTTTTATTCCGCCCATCCACTACCGCCTTTACCGTATCACCCTCTTTCGTTATAATCGCTTCTTCTTTTCTCTTTCCCTGCTCATACAGAACAAGCGTTCCTCCTTCCTTGCCCAGCCGGTACGTCTTCCCGTTGATTGCTCCTACTGCTATCCCTTCCGTATCTTCGTAACCTCGCGCTCCTTTTTCCCGCTCACTATTCGTTTTGAGCGTTAGCCTATCGCGGTAGTAGGCTTTCCCATCCTCATAATACAGCGGGTACTTCACGCCTCCATCAGCGCTTTTATACCCTGCCGCTTCTTTTTGCTCGGCTTCACTCATCTTTTTGATTACATCACTGTTCAGTGTAGCGCCGCTCTCTTGCCCGTCGTACACATATTCTTCAAAGCCCCCGTCGTATTCCATACTCTTTTTTAGGCTTTCTTTTGCAGTATCTGTTCCCAGTCCCTTATAAAATGCTTCAAAGGCATCTTTTCCTATCTCACTGCCGATGTATGTGTAATACCCTTTTTCCAGTATCTTTTCTATCGCTTCCTCATCAAGCCGCGTAACGTAATTCCCCGCTTTAAGTTTCCACTCCCCGCTTCCCCCGTGATCTGCTTCATAGTATCTTTTCCATGTTTCATCAATCTGCGCAACAGTGAGCCTTTCAGGCAGCTGGTACGCTATATGCGCTCCCAGTAACTCATCTCTTTGGTATTCGCTGTACCGTATCCGTATCCCCGCTTTGACGCTCTCTCCGACTTCTGCCTTGTTATCCGTCTCCGTCGCAAAATAAATATATTCGCCCCGTCTCACCGCTTCCGTAAAAACATACTGCTTCTTTTCCGTGCATTCCCCGATCCTCACTCCTTCCTTATTCGTACCCTTCCATACGCTTAACAGTCCTGCCCCTATTTCTTTTACGTCTACTCCTATCTCAATCTTTCCGCTTACCTCACTCCGCCACGCTTGCACTCCTTCTTGAAAGTAATGCCCTTTCTCCGCTTTCTCTCTCTCTTCTTTACTTACCCCTATCTCCGCTTCCTCTATCCCGCTTAAAGCAATTCCCGCTTTAAAGCCTCTTCCCCGGTCGTTTTCGTAGTACTTTCCCTTCGACACAAAATCCACATACCCGTCCCGGTTTACATCTGCAAATTCGCTTTTACTTTCTCCTCGCCCTCCCTGTTTTGTCAGTCCCGCACCCGCTCCGGCCGAGCCTGCCCCAAAACCCACATTAATATCTACCTTCCCGCCGATACTCCAGTTCCAATCCTCATTCTCACTTAAATAAAGCCCTTTCAATGCCTTCCCATCAAAGTACTCAGCCCGCTCATATCCTATCTTTCCGTCGCTGCGCTTTTTCCCTTCATATATCCTTATTTCCCCTTTCTTCCACTCCACAATGTCCGCTATCCCGTCTCCCGTTACATCCACAAAATTCCGCTTACTATGCCCACTCCCGCTTCCGGCAGAAGCGGTCATGCCTCCCGATATCGACACGCTGTTTGTAAAGTTTACTCCCGCTCCTCCGCTGCCGCTTCCCCCTCCGCTAATGTGCACACTTTCCGCGATGCTTCCGCTTCGCTCCCAGCCTTCCGTCTCTCCAAATACTTTTATCCTTCCGCTCCCATCTTTCTCCGCTTCTTCGTACCCGAATTCATACCCATACCCTTCGCCGCTTCCTTCTCCCTTTACTTCAAGCTTTACAAGAAGGCTCTCTCCCATCTCGTTTTCTCGGTATTCAAAGCCGTACCTCCTCACAACCCGCCCGCCAACACTCATCTCTATACTGCTAATCCGCTTACTTTCCTTCCGCACATACTTTCCACGTCCCTCAAGCCGCACATCACCTCTGCCTTCATACTCAATACGCACGTGCCGCTCGCCCTCTTTCCCGTATACAATCTCCTCAAGAACAACTTCTTCTCCCTCTGCGCCGTTTTCTTTCTTGTACACATACTTCACCTCGTTGCCGAAGCTGTCTCTCTGGCTATCCAAATAATAAATATATTTTGCTCCCGCTCCTTTGCCGCTCCACCTTTCTTTCCCGTATATCTTTACCCGTCCGTCTTTCCCCGTTACTTCAAAATAATTTTCACTTACTCCTCTCCCTTCTACCCACCCGTTGGCTATCCGTTCATACCGCTGCTCCTTCTCCTTTATCCACGCTCCCCCTTCATACCTCACACGGCTGCCTTCTACAATGTATGTGTCCTTCCCGTTATACTCAGGTAGGCCAAACCGTGTGTCGATGCTTATGCTTTCTATTCCTCCTAAACTCCACCCCTTTCCTAATAGTCCCCAGCCGCTTCCGCTCGCATAGCTAAGTGAAAGATTCGGCGCCATCCCTTTCATCCCTTCCGGTACTTTGAGCTTTATACCGAACGCCGCGCTTCCTTCACTTCCCCCTTGTAATCCTTCTATTCCCTCTATCCCCCCTGCCGCATCCGCCGCCTTTAACTCCTTGATGCTGTTTAAGTTCACACGCACCGGTTCAGGGCTCTCCGGTAAACTCAACGTCCCGTTGATCATATCCGTAAAATGATCCGTATACGATTCGATCCGCTTCCCTTCCTCATCGACTCTCTTTCGCTCTAATGCAACCCACCGCTTCTCTTTCTCATCGTAGTAGTATGTATAAATCCCCTGCGCGTCTTCCCCTTCTATCCGCTCATCGTACTCAAGCGATAGCTCGCACGCTTTCTTAAATTTCATCCCCTCAGGTAAAAACCGCCATCCGCCAAAGCCCGCCGTTACGTTCTTTACTTCTCCTCCCTCTGCTACTTCATACAGCCGGCTAATCGTTATCTTTGTTGCCTCTTCCACTGCTCCGCGAGGAATCACAAACCGTACTCCTTCCGCCTCTAACACTCCTCCCTCTTGCCCGATAACCTTTTGCGCTACGAGCTCGCTTGCTTCTCTCTTCACGCCGCGCGCCCCTTCTCTCCGCCCCTGTCCGTACACACCGCCGGGCGCTATCACCGTAAAAAGGTAGACCATAAATACTGCTTTCTTCACCATCCCTGCCAAGGCTTCTTTTATTCTTTTCATCATCTTCACCTTCTCCCCTTACCTCACCGCCTCGTACTCTATCCACACGCACTCGCTCGGGAATTTATCCTTCGCCGATATCACCGCTATTACTCCTGCTTCGCCTTCCCCTAAGGCATACTCATCCGCATTGTTAATCGTGTACTCTGCGTTTCCTTCACACCCTTTGTCATTAAAGTATATCTGTATCGCCTTTCCGGCTTTCTTTACGCTGATGCTATTCGCCACCCCGTAGCCCTTTGCCAACCGTTCGCTCACTTTTTTCCATACTATATGCTTATATTCCCCGTTCACTGCATAGCCTACCGAGTATCTTCCGTCCGTATGTATCAGTACAACGAGCATCCGGTACTGCTTCTGTCCTACCTCTGTCTTGGTACTGTAACATACAAGCCCGTACCCGGCTTCGCTTGCGCCTGCTTTCTTTACGACCCGTATGCACGGTTTCTGTTTATCTATCTCTTCTCCAAAAAATTTCCATAAGGTGTATCCTCTTACACTCCAATATTTTGTGTCGTTTACCTTAAATATAACCTTCCCGTCGGCTCCTTTAGTAAACAATATGTCTTCAGAGGGTTTGCTCTCTTCCTCCTTTTCCTCTATTTCTTTCCCTTCGTCAAGCGGGTTATTTCCGACGGTACCTCCCGAACTGTACTGATTAACACATCCTGTCAATAATCCGAGGCACAACAACAAAGTAATAATCTTGTTTGTCTTTTTCATAGTTACTCCTATAAAATTTTCCGATGCTTTTCAGTTCGCTTCTTCTACATACTTCTTATACAGCCGCATCAGTCGCTCGCTCTTTTTCTCTTTTTTCTCTTTCTCCCGATGCAGATACGGCACAATGTAAATAACCATCTCCGTCACTGTTTCCGCCCCGCTCGTATCTTTAAATAACATTCCCGCTATCGGTATATCGCCGAGTCCCGGTACTTTTTTTTCACTCGAATTTCTTTCCGCTTGCAACAAACCGCCGATAATAATCGGCGTACCCGATTGCGTCCTCACCTTTGTCTTTACGATCTTCTCCGACGTCGGCGGCAGCACCCCGCTTGTTACTCCCCCCGATCCCTGCTTCGACACTTGCGCATTTACTTCCATCGTTATCATTCCGTCTCCGGAAACATTCCCCTTGATATTTAGCAATAACCCCGACGTTATCTCCCTCATCGACCCATATAAGGGCTTGCCATTTGAATCGAACGTCTTATCGATATAGCGAAACGTATTCGTATTTTGGAATTTCACCTCTTCTCCCGTCAGTCCATTCAGCGTTGTGTCCGCTAATACTCGTGCCTTGTTTTCGGATAACTCAAAGCTCAACTTTGCAATAAACTGATAGCCGAATTTCGAAACAATATCAAAATTGATATTAAAGATATTACTCATCACGCCGGAAAACTCACTCATCGGCTGTCCCTTACTCTTCTTTACTTCTAGGCTCTTAGTCCAATTCATATCCTCGCTTTTCTCATACTGCACCACCAATAATTGGTACCGTATCTGCGCCTTAGGTTTATCGATCAGTTCCAGTTCTTTTAAAAACTGCTCTTTTCTCCCTTCACTCCCGTTAAAAAAAAGAATGTTCGGGTTACTCGTTACCGTTATACTTTCTTTATTCACCGACGGCGGTAAATTCCTTAACAGTTCTTCCGTCGATAGATACTTTAGCGTTACCGCTATCGCTTTCGGCTCCTCATCCAGTATCCGAATATACTCTTCTACGACCTTTTTCTCTTTTTCTCCGCACCGAATAACAAATCCGTTTCTGTCCGTTAATATATATATTTTGTTCTTCTTCAATCCTTCCGGTAATGCGTCGATAAATTTTTTCGCTTCAATGTATTGCAGCTCATATTTTTCGCTGCTCCTTTCTTCTTCCGCTTCCTGTCCATATAAGCAAAGCGATAAAAAAAGTATGCCCAGTAAAACGACCTTTCTTTTCATCTCGCGCTTTCCCTACTCAATTGATAGAAGGCGCAAGGTATACCGATAGCATGCACCTCCCGCACTTCCGCTTACGACAATGTTCTTATCCAATGATATTTTAAACCTCAATTCTTTTTCGTAGTCCGTATCATTTTTTATCTCAACGGCGCCATTCGTTGCAGGACGCTCTTCCTCTCCGTTGTCCGGTTTCGTGATAACAAAGGGCTGGTTTGCAACATTATAGACAATCGTTATCTTCGCCTGCCTCCTCGCCGGAACTCTTACCTTATACCAGTCTTCATCCTCTAAAATCGTCCCTTCCGTCGATCGGTAATAATACACATTTGCTTGTTTATCGCTTTCCAAAAGGACGGCATTCTCTTTCTTATCATTCGGTTCATACACGTCTTTTACCTGTTTACTGTATATCCCCATGTAATGCGTCTTTCCTTTAAAACCTCTTTTTCCCCTCACCTTATCCAGCCGATATAAGTACCGTGTATCTTCTTTTAACACCGCATCTTCATACCTCGTCCCGTCTCCCTCATATACTTTTTCAAAATGTAACGGCTCCCTATCTTCACTCCTCATCACAATATACTTATCACTTCGCTCATCTTTTGCCCAACTGCACCGTATGACATTCTCTTCGCTAAATGAGTCTACGTTCAGATAAAACGTATCGGGATCTTCCTGATTCCGTGTAACAATCTCGTATATCCCGTTCCCGCATCCGGAAAAAAACATTGCACCACTGAGCACCAAAGCCGCCGACATCACGTTCCTTTTCATATTCGCGTATGCTCCTTTTTAAATACTTCCACTTCCACCCCGAACGTCCCTTTATATTTTCCCATCACTTTCTTATAAAAAATGCATTCAAAATCGCTTTCAAATACGAGCTTTACCTTTTCGCTTATTCCGTATTTATATCCAAGCCCGGCGACAATACCGACCGCACCCGAATTGACTACACGCGTATCCGCATATTTATCCGTATATGAAAGAATATCAAAGTCGTATACTACCCCCATTTTCCCGTAGATACGGTGATCATTACGGAAATGAAGATATGTATTCATATATCCCGCTATATTCACGTTATGTAAGTAACTTTTTACTGCCCCTTTTCCGCTAACTCCAAACCGGTAGTCCGCGGCACACCCGATAGAAAAATAGAGGTTCATTTTTTTCGTTAAAACGGCTCCGTCATTCGGAATGACTTCCAACCCTCCTCCGGCACTTACCGTACCGCTTAAATACTGAAGCCACGCTTTGTTGATAAATGTCCAATACCCCGCTTCCACCTGCACATTGATTCTACTGTGTGTTTTATTTTCATCTCTATCGGGCAGGTAAAAAAGCTCCTCCAATTTTCTCACTACTTTTCTGCTGATATTTTGTATAAATGCTTCGTAATCTTCCGCTCCGTCTTTTTCGTATACCGTGTAAATAGTTTTCCGTCCCTCTCCATCAAATATTCTGATCTCTCCCTCATACGTCTGTTCGCTTTTTCTAATCCACCCGTACAATAAATATGCTATTTTTTCTTCTTTACATACTTTTAAGGCATCATAGGAAGACCTCACCGTCTTTATCTGTGCAGGTGTTTTCACAGCCGTCATCGCAAGAGCACCTTTTTGTTCCTCTATGCTCGTATAGATATCATCCCGATACCGCTCGTCTATTCCATAACTTTCCCCGCCTTCATCCACAGTTAAGATCGGCGCGATATATACCTGCTCCCCATATACCCCGGCAGTAGCCCATACGATAATCATAGATGTTAATAAAAGCAGCTTACCGCGCTTCATATTCTATAGCTCGCTCCTTTTCGATAAACGTTTCTATCTTTTTAAAGCTGTCCTCTCTCATGCCCTTTCCCCGAAGATATTCAATTTCTTTCAGCAGAAATTCATAGTTTTCTTTGTTCATTTCATTCGCGTAAAACAAGCTGTACATCCGATAATACCGGCTCATAAGTCGCTCAGGATCTTTTTCTACAATTTCATCATATAGTTGATATGCCGCGGCATATTTCTTTCCCTTTAAAAGCCGGTAGGCTTCTTCTTCTTTCCCTGCCAAATACGCTTCATCATACAGGAGCCGCACTCCTTTCCCGCTCTCTTTTTCTCCTGCCGGAACTTGCCCCGCTACTCCGCGTTTTACTTGCCCCTGTGCAATCATCGTTTTCTCTATCCTGTCCAGTCGATCGTTTATATTCGCTTCGCTTACCGCGATCGCTTCTTTTATCTTCTCTTCCTGTGCCCCAAGCGCTTTTTCAGCTGCATCTCTCCCTTGCTCTAAGGCAAGCGTCAGCATCCTTTCCATCTCTTTTTGCCTGCTTTGCACACTCAACAGTAGAGCGACATTCAAAACTAAAAGCGCAAAAGCCGACACTACCGAAGCTTTCCTGAGGTATCCTTTTATCCGCCGCTCCACTTTTATTTCCTTACCCTTTCCAGTCTCTGCATAAACGCTTTTACCGCAGCATCTTCCTTTCTGCTCATGCTTTCTAACGCCGCAAGCGCCTCATCAGCTTTCCCTTCCCTATATCGTATCACCGCTCTCAAATAAAGACTTTCATCTCGGCTCTCTTCTATTTCGAACGCTCGATCAAGAAACCCCTCCGCTTCTTCATAGTTTCCGTTCTCTATCACCCCTTCTGCTTCTTTTAATAAGTATTCACCGCTTTCAAGCCTTAAATGCAATAAGCTCAGAGGTTCATAATAAAATACCTGCTTAAATTTTTCATACCCTTCTTTTTCCAATTCTATCAGTTGTTCCTTCTTATCCTTTATATCCGCAAAATAAAACTGTAGGATAAACCGCCCCTGCCCGTCCGACACCGCCTTCAGCTTTCCGTTTACCTTTACGTTGACCAACGCCACACCTTCTTCCCGTTCGTCATAGATCATCCCATACATGACTCCTGCATCATCTTTGTATTTCTTATTCCACACGCTCGTGCAGGACATCACCGCCGCCGCAACTACGGCAGCCGCCAAAACTAAAAGCAATTTATTTCGATTCAGCATCATATACTCTAAGAATATACCACACCATAATACCGCTGTCAAAACAAAAATAGTTCGTTTTAGCCTGAAGGAGGAATGGGGCATCGCGGTTGCTTCACGCTGGAAAAAATCTTGCTTTTTTGCTATCTTTAACCGGTGAAAAGAAAACTCCTGGGCTTCCTTGTGTTAATAGGCGGCCTGCTCTTTTTAAAAAGCTATGTTTTAGATATACGGCGAATTTCGGGACATTCGATGGAACCTACCCTTTCCGATGGGCAGTTTGTTGTTATATGGAAATTGGCGTATGGAATTCAGCTTCCTGCTGCGAACCGGTATCTTTGCCGCTGGGGAATGCCGAAAACAGGGGATACCGTCCTCTATCATATAGACGGGCGGTTTGTGGTAAAACGCTGCGTAAAAATAGAAAATACGGAACTGCATTTTATTTCGGCTCCGCAAAAATCAGCGGAAAGTTATGGTTCGCTTATATTAGACGATAATAGAACTGTTGCGCTTAACCGCGTCCAATTTAGAAATCTGGGAGGATTTTTACCGCAAGCCGAACAATATGTTCCTGCCGGTTTTATTTTAGCACTCGGCGATAATGCAATCCAATCCCGCGACTCCCGTGATTACGGATTTGTCTCGGTCGATAGTATCTGCGGTCGGTTACTATGGAACTAAATCATTTTATTTCTAAAAAACGCATTATCTTTTTTATCGGCTTATTGCTCCTCTTTACCGGCTTAATCGTTGCAAAATATGCGCAGGCGATGCTTGGGACGGAACCGGAAGTACGTACCGTTAAGAAGAGCCGCGAACGGGGTTCAATTTTAGATCGGAACGGAAAAATCTTAGCGGCAGCTACAACGCTGTATAACCTATCGGTAAATAAAACATTGATTGGGGATGTTAACCGTCTTGTCAATATCCTTTCCCCGATTCTCGAAATATCGGAATCCGAGCTGCTTGATAAAATTCAGGCTTCCAAGTCGAATTTTTTGTATTTAAAAAAGAAATTGAGTGAAAATGAAAAAGATATTTTAAAAGATGCAATACGGGAATATAATTTAAAAGGGATCAGACTTGAAGCGGTAGCAAACCGGATCTATCCTGAAAATGCACTTGCATCGACGCTGATCGGCTATCTTGGCGATGACGGTAAGGGATTGGCAGGTATTGAATACTCTATGCAAAATATCCTTTCCCCGCCTGAAGGTACTGCCGGTGCGGACAAAAACGGTTATACGGTTGCCTTAACAATCGATGCTTCCATTCAATATATGCTGCAACAGATAGCCGAACGGACAATGAAGAGCTCAAAGGCGGAGGCAGTCATTTTTTTGGCAGCAGATGCAAAGACGGGCGAAATCCTTGCGTATATAAACGAACCGTCGGTTGATTTAGCTCATTTTACATCCAGCAAAAAAGAAGACCGGTTTGACCGTCCCGCATATTTTATTTATGAGCCGGGATCCGTTTTTAAGATTTTTTCGATAGCATCTTTCTTAGAACTCGGCACGACGAAGGATTCCGATGTCTACACCTGCGATGCACAATTTGCGTTTAAACCGCGGCAGCTAAGTGAAAAAAAAGATCAAAACGTGATCCGTTGTTTGCGGGTGCACGGCCAAGTAACACCGCGCGACATTATCAGATTTTCTTGTAACGACGGGATGGCGCAGATTGCCGATAAAACAGATGCCGCGGCTTTTGCCGAAAAGCTGCGGGCATTCGGGTTCGGGAAAAAGACCGGTCTTGAGCTGCCCGGAGAAGCGGCGGGCATTTTTGCGCCGGTATCGTCATGGTCAGCCCGTACCAAGCATACCATTGCGATAGGGCAGGAAATCGGTGTTACATCCCTGCAAATCGTACAAGCCGCAACAGCCTTTACCAATAAAGGTAAAACCTTAAAACTCAGTCTTTTATCCGAAATTCTGGATTCGGCAGGTAAGCCTGTCTACCGGCATAAACCGAAACCGCTTGAACAGGTTATTTCGGCACAAACCGCAAAGATGGTACTCGGTTATATGCAGACCGCCGCTGATGACGGTACCGGCTTTCGCGCTTCGATTAAAGGTGTACCGATTTCCGTTAAGACCGGTACGGCACAGATGGCGCAAGCGGATGGGCGCGGTTATAGTTCTACCGATTACCTCAGCAGCTGTATCGGTATTTTTCCCGTCGATGACCCCCAGATTATCCTGTATATGGCGGTTATCCGTCCTGTCGGGGAAACCTACGGTTCGTTGGTTGCCGCGCCGGCTATTTCGGAAGCTGCAAATGTAATCATCGATTATCGCGGTATGGGGCGGGCAAATGCTCCGAATGTAACCCATACCGGCATTATTCAATCGCACCGCCAAACACCGGTAACCGTCGGCGACACGATGCCCGATTTGATCGGCACCCCCAAGCGGCTGCTGCTCGATTTATTAGGCAGAACCGATATTACGGTTAAGCTGACCGGAGACGGCTATGTAACTGCCCAGAGTCCGGCAGCGGGAACGCCGGTTGTAAAAGGAATGATCATTGAACTCACCCTCGAATAACGGCGCAGCTTTTATCGGCGCAGCTTCTGTCGGCTCGGCTTCCACCGGAAACAACGGTGCGTCCATCGGTGCCGGAACAGCTTCTGCCGGCGTACCCTTTACCATCGATACCGAGGTGTTCCTCCAAAACTGTAACAGCTTTACCGCCCGCTTTCCCGAACAGGCGGCAAGGATCGGACTCAATCGCCCGGAAACAGCGCTCCAGTGTTTACAAGCCGTACCGCCCGCATATCGATTAGTACAAGCAAAAGCAAAGGGTATGGAACATACGCCGACGCTGGCGGTAAACGGCAGCTTTGTGCATTCCAAATATAACCCTCAAGAAGAAGCCCGCCGTATCCTCGATTCCGAATTTTTTCAAACCGCAGAGGCGCAGAGCCGCTGTATCTTTACGGGGCTTGGCTTAGGCTATCTTGCTTTGCAGTATATCGAACGGTTTCCCGCTGCCGAAGCGGTCATCATCGAAGCGGATCGGGATATTTTTCTGTGCTGCTTGGCTGCCCGCCCGCTTGCTTCCTTTTTTCGGCACCGGCGTTTAAGCCTTCTGATCGGCACACAACCGGAAGAAGCAGCCTCGTTTCTCGCCTCAACAGGATGGAATAACAAGATACTGTTTAAAGCGCCCGTTTCTGCCGAAGCGTATAAGCCGTGGTACGGGACTTTTTTTACGCTGCTTGAGCGGAATAAAATGAAAAACAGCATCAATGCCAAAACGCTGGAACGCTTCGGTACGCTGTGGTTAAAAAATACGGTAAAAAACCTCGGTATGCTTTGCACGACGGCAAAGATCGGCTGTTTTAAAAATGCTTTTCCCGATGCGGTAGCCGTCGTACTTGCCGGCGGGCCGAGTTTAACCGCTCATCTTGAGCAGATTAAAAAAAGCGGCAAAGATTTTTTGATTATTGCAGTGGATACGGCGCTGCGGGCATGTCTGCGGGCAAGCATTACACCGGATTTTATCCTCAGCTTTGACCCGCAGTATTGGAACTACCTGCATACCGCCGGATTGGACACAAGCAAGTCTATTTTAATCAGCGAGGCAGCGGTTTTTCCGGCGGTACTCCGGCAGCGTTACCGCGCAGTATTCCTCTCCGAATCTTCGGTACCCTTTGCCCGTTATCTTGAAGGAAAAGGCGGAGAACAGAACGGCGATGAGGACTGTGTACTCGCCGCCGGAGGTTCGGTTGCAACGACTGCGTGGGATTTTGCGCGGTATATCGGCGCCAAGTCCGTTATCATGGCGGGGTTGGATTTGGCTTATCCCGGTAAGCAAACCCACTTTGCAGGCAGCACCTTTGAAGAAGCCGTCCATACCCGCTCTACCCGTGTTGCTTCCGCAGAGCAAGCGAATTTTAACAGCTTATATTCGGCATTTCCTTCGCTGCATCAGGATTATGCCGGAGGTACGGTGCTGACCGACCGCCGGATGCTGCTCTATGCGTGGTGGTTTGAAAGCACGCTTGCCAAATATCCGGAGGTTAAAACCTTCAATCTTATGCCGCACGGAGTGTTTATTCCCGGAATGCCTGCCTGTACTGCGGAAGATTTTGCGGGCATGACCGGCGGACTCCCGCGCACCGCCATCGATGAACGGTTGGAAACTCTTGTAAAAAGTGTGTATTCCCAAGCATTCCTAGACGGCTGCGGTGCGCGGAAGCGGCAGTTAGCCGCTTCGGTCAAGGCAATGACCGAGAGTGCCGCCGGTCTCGCAGCTCAAGCGGAAAAAGCCGAGGCATTGTGCCGCCGTTTAGCGGAATACAACGAAGCAGGCACACCAAAAAACGCACATTCAGGTAACGGGAGTTGCGCCCGTGAGCAAGCTGCCTTAATTACACAGCTCAACAAAATAGACGAGAACATAAAGAACGGCTTTGCGAAAGATTTGGTTGCCGTACTCTTTTTTCACGACGAAACCGGCAAAGATAGCGGACTGCCCCCCATCGCTGCGGCAGAAACGATATACAAAAGGATTCGCCGAATGGCGATGCAGGTGTACGAGATATTTAAAAACAAGTAGATAATAGACCTATTCGATAACTGCGTTTTCGAATAGGTCGACGAGTTCTAAATCGCGCAAATAGCACGATTTAGAACATCGCATTTCAAGGTAACCTGTTCAGAAACGGAAGTTTCCGAACAGGTTTAATATCTTAAAGAACAAAAAACTTCTAAACATTTTCAAGCAGCCGCCGATAATAAAAACAGAAGGGGACATTAAACGGCGGTACCAACATCCAGACGCCGTTTCTTATACACCCGAAAATGAGGGCGGTTTGATGCTGTTGATCAGGCCGTCCTTTTCTTTTGAAAATATACGGGGCATCTACTTCGTTGCCTTGTCAAAAGTGTACATCCTTGTACACTTTTGACAGCGAGTTTCAGCATCGCTGAAACATCGCTTCTGATAGAACCAGCGGCATCCGTGCCGCTTCTGAATATCCTCAACGTATCGGAACCGCCAAGGATGGCGGTGGTTTTAGTCAGTAGCGTGTTTGCCCTGCAAACACGCAGGTAAAAAATATACAAGGATGTATATTTTTTACCGTGCCTGCGCTTAATCTGTGCTCGCGCCTCGTATCTATACCGTCTATTTTCAAAAGCGCTGTTCGGGAATGTGCAAGGATATACATTCCCGAACAATGGCATCCGTGCCACTTCTGAATATCCTCAACGTATCGGAACCGCCAAGGATGGCGGGGATTCCATGCAGAATCTGCGGGTGTTTCATACCTATAGCTTTTTGATTTACTGCCGATACTATGAAAGCTATGGTAGTATCTTTGCCGAAAAAAATCGCCCTACTTCTTTGTGCCGCCGTGTTTTATACCACCGGCGCTTCTGCCTATGATTCCGTCAATCCTGAAAGGAACACCGCCGTTCCGCAGGGACAGATTGAATGGAAGCCGGTCTTTCCCCGTGCCCTTTTCCTCAATAAACCGGAGATCACCGTGATGGAAACAGGCGGTCTGGCAGGGCCTATTGAGTATCAGGATATCATAAAGAACAAAGAGCGGGCGGAGCACGGCTTGCAATCGGTATTGCTCAATAGCGATGTTTTTGCGCTGTATGGAAAACCGAATGCCCGCACGATGGGGATACTCGGTCAGTATTCGCTTGAAGAGATTGAGCCGATTATGAACGAATTCGTTAAACTCTACGATTCCGCAAACGGCAATCGGAATATTATCCCTGCATTTTATATCATTTACGGTACCTGCTGGCCTGCCGGCGAAATCGGTATACTTTCTACCGCTATTGTAGAGCAGTATATTGCGTTTGCGGCGGAGCGTGGCTGGTATGTGTTCCTCGACCATCAAATCGGCAAGTACTCTGTAGCTGAAGCAACAAAAAAGCTGCTTCCGTTCTTAAAATACCCGAATGTCCATCTCGCGCTTGATCCCGAATGGAGAACCACAAAACCGATGAAGGAAATCGGTTCCGTTACAGCGGAGGAGATCAACGAAGCGCAGCAAATTATCCAGAATTATATGATTGAGCACGGTATCGGCGGCAGACGTATGTTGGTTATTCATCAGTTTAATGCAAAAATGATTCAACAGCGGCACTTAGTAAAAAGCAATTACGAGCGGGTGCAGCTCATTCATTGTTCCGACGGTTTCGGATCACCGAAGTTAAAAAAAGAAACGTATGCATATAACGCAGCCGCAAAAAATATTCCCTTAAAGTCGTTTAAGCTCTTTTTAAAACCGATGGTTGAGGGCGCCGGTTATGACGTTCCGATTATGAAGCCGGAAGAAGTATTTTTACTTAACCCGCGTCCGTATTTGATTATGTATCAATAGAAGTGTTGGAGATGGGGGGAATTGAACCCCCGTCCTAAAAAGAGACACAGGAGCGTCTACAGGTTTATCGGCGCGAGGTGATTGTCGGGATCCGGTGTCAGCGCCGAAAGCGTCGAATCCGTATTGCGGGAAGTGTCCTTTTTACCGTCCGCATCCGGTAAAAAGCAAGCTCCGAGTAGCGTCGGAACTCTACCTCGCTCGGAAGCAACACTCGGTAGGTTCCGCGATTACGCAGCTAATGCGTAGTCGGAACTGTCATTGTTGGCAGTTATAAAGTTTGCCGCTTTTTAGGAGTACGGCTCTCCACCTGCAACTCAAGCCTCTGCTTCCTAGTCGAAACCGGAACATCCCCAGGCTTAATCGCATCGAATATACGGATTTACCCGCCTCCTGTCAACACCCGATTGATTGACATATTAGATATTCATTTGTATATTAAGAACATGAACACATCACCTGACAACATTTCATTGCAGCAAGCAAATGAAAAAATCTCTCAGCGGTTTATCACCGCCGTATACGGATGGATGGTTGCAGCTTTAGCAATCAGCGGGATTGCAGCCTTTGCGGTCTTCAACAGCAGAACACTTGCACGGTTTATCTTTGGAAGCAACTTTACCTTCATGGGATTAATCCTCGCAGAATTTGCACTGGTCATTATTCTGTCGGCAGGTATTAGAAAAATGAGCTTTCCGGTTGCAGCCGCTTCTTTTGTAGTCTACTCGATTGTTAACGGATTGACGCTTTCGGTGGTACTCTTTGCCTACACGCGTACTTCTGTTGCAAGTATTTTTGTCATAACGGCGCTGATGTTCGGTGCAATGAGTATTTACGGGGCAACGACAAAGAGCAATCTAAACTCGGCTGGTAAGTATTTGATGATGGCGCTTACCGGACTGGTCATTGCATCAATCGTTAACTGGTTTATGAATTCTTCTTCGCTCAGTTGGCTGATTTCTTTTGTGGCTGTCGGTGTGTTTACCGGACTAACCGCTTATGATTCTCAAAAGATTACACAAGCTGCCCGTTATGCACAGGATAATGAAGATTTTAAGAAGGTTGCGATTATCGGCGCATTAGAGCTGTATCTTGACTTTATTAATATCTTCTTAGCCCTCCTCCGCTTATTCGGCAAAAGAAGATAAAGGCATCTCTAAAAATAGGGTTAGCTTTTAGGGGTTCCCATAACAATTGTTCGAAATGCGGCAACTGAACAAAATATACACTTTGCCGGTTGCTGCATCTCGATAGCGGAGTGCTATTTCCCTTCCATATATTATACATCCAACCAACCGTCAATATATCATAATCCTTTCCTTTTTCGATTTAACTATATATTTTCCAACGTCAATTTGCCAGAACTCATTATGAATAGACGGTTTACCTCAGATCGGTTAAAATATCTCCATCACTATCGAAAGGGGGTATATTATATGCTAAAACAGAAAGCCGTTATCCGTTTCTTTTGTACACTTGTATTTGCTGTAATCTGCGGAGCACATGCTGCGGCGCAAGGGTATCAAACAATCGATGATCAAATAATGGATTTTTATAAAACGAAAGAATATCAAAAAGCGCCGGAATTATTGAAATCTTTTTTTAACGAACACCACCCGGACAGAGAAGCCTCGTGGTATTATCCGACGGTATTCTTTTTTTCAAAAATCTTTCCTACGGAACAATCCTTCAATCAGCTTATGACCATATATAGCAAAAGCGATAGCGAAGAACGGCGGTTTCTTATTCTGGTTGTCGGCCTCAAAGATAAGCAGCTTTTAAACAAACTGTATGAAAAAGAAAATGATGCTTATTTAAAAGGTTTTATCAAAGGTGTTATCGATGATAAAACCGAATATGATCCGCTGACAGCCGATATACGCAATGCAACGGAACTTGATATACTCTGGAGTATCTTTTTTGCAACAGGCGATTCCGCACCTATTCAGAAAATTGCCTCTGTGTTGGCATGGGAGGATATTTTTAAAGATAAAATTACGGCGTTTAAGGGCACTAAAGAACAAAAAGATGAGCTTATAAAACTTCTTTCAGATTTTGATATTAAATATAACAATGGAAAGCCGGATGCACTTATGGAGGACTGCGATATTTCCGTGTTGGATAAGTACCGGGAACATCCGGAGAGTTTTAAACAATTAATTAATATACTCGATATAACAGGTGAAGAATTATACCGAGCATCCATAAAGTATTCAGCCTTTTGGTCGCTCGCCGGTAATTTAAATCGGCATGCGCCGGTACGGACCGAATGTGCGCGGATTGCCGACGATAACGATGCGCCTGAACGGAATGTAATGCTGTTCATTTTGGTTAAGTCGATTATGTACTAACGCGTTGCTTCTTTTGCGGTTACCCTTGCACTGCTAAATATAAACATGGTACTATCGCTTTTATGGAAAGAAAACGAATTTTAACGGGTGATCGCCCTACAGGGAACCTTCATCTGGGGCATTATGTCGGCTCGATTAGGAACCGTGTACGGCTTCAAGAAGAATTTGAATGCTTTTTTATTATTGCGGACTTGCATACACTGACAACCAAGCCCGAAAAACACTATATCGATGAACTTGCCGATAATGTACGGCAAATGGCACTGGATTATTTGGCTTGCGGAATCGATCCTGAAAAATCGGTTATTTATCTGCAATCAGCGGTACCGGAAGTATGCGAATTGAACCTGTTCTTTTCCGACCTTGTTACCGTACCGCGGCTGCAGCGTATTCCTTCCATAAAGGATATGGCAAAGGCGGCGCATCTTTCCGAATTACCGCTTGGGCTTCTCGGCTATCCGGTGCTGCAAGCTGCCGATATTTTGCTGCCCCGTGCAAATCTGGTACCGGTCGGCAAGGACAACGAAAGCCATGTCGAATTGACGCGGGAAATCGCAAAGCGCTTTAACTATATGTACGGTGATGTATTTCCATTGCCGGAGGTTATGGTGAGCGACTGCGGCTCGCTCGTCGGTACGGACGGGCAAGCTAAGATGTCGAAGAGTTTGAATAATGCCATCTTCCTTTGCGATGATGAAAAAACAGTGATAAAAAAGGTACGCAGTATGTATACCGATCCCAACCGAACCAGCGCCGACATTCCGGGAACTGTAGAGGGGAATCCGGTGTTTATCTACCATGACGCCTTTAATCCGAACAAAGCGGAAATTGAAGATTTAAAAGAACGCTACCGGAAGGGAAAAGTCGGCGATGTCGAAGTAAAGGATAAACTTGCAGCCGCCATCAATACTTTCCTTGAACCTATTAGAGAACAGCGTGCGATGTATGCATCCAAACGAGGCTTCATCGACGAAATTATCTACAACGGTACGATGAAGATGCGGGCGGAAGCCGCACAAACCCTTAAAATTGTAAAAAAAGCGATGGGTGTTTCCAGTGTTTGGAATAAAATTTCCCGAAAAGCGGAAGAAGTACAGAAAAAAAACCGGTAACGAGAAGAAAGTTCAACAAATTATAAAAAAGCCGGTCTATGGACAACCATAAACCGGCTTTTTTTTGCCCTGCGGTTTACACCCATCGGAGCGTAGTACCGCAAGCGCTATACAGAGGACTTCTTTTATAAGCCCCAGAACGTTTTCAACATCGGTGCGATAACCAATGAGACCATCGACATCAGCTTTATCAAAATATTGATCGAAGGACCGGCGGTATCTTTGAAAGGATCGCCGACCGTATCACCGACAACGGCGGCCTTGTGCGCTTCGGAGCCTTTGCCTGCCCCGCTGCCCGATTCAATCATCTTCTTTGCGTTATCCCATGCGCCGCCGGAGTTTGCCATAAAGATGGCGAGTACAACGCCGGAGCCGGTAACGCCGGTTAATAACCCGATAAGCATCGCCGGGCCGCCGACAAAGCCGACTAAAATCGGTGTGATAATGGCGACAAGACCGGGGATAACCATTTCGCGGATAGCGGCCTGCGTACTGATGTCTACACAGCGCTTATAGTCCGGTTTTTCGGTGTTGTTCAAAATGCCGGGCTTGTTTTTAAACTGACTGCGCACTTCTTCTATCATCTTGTACGCGGCTTTACCGACTGCGGACATCGCCATAGCGGAGAAGAGGAACGGTACCGCAACGCCCAGCAGGATACCGGTCAGAACAGGGATATTCGTAATATCGACGATATCGACGCCGGTATGTTCTTTGAATGAAGTGAAAAGGATGATAGCGGTTAATGCTGCGGAACCGATAGCAAAACCCTTTCCGATTGCAGCGGTGGTGTTTCCGACGGCGTCGAGGCTGTCGGTAATTTCGCGTACTTCGCCCGGGAACTCAGCCATCTGAGCAAGACCGCCGGCGTTATCCGCGATGGGGCCGTAAGCATCGACGGCAAGTTGAATACCGAGCGTAACCAGCATACCGACTGCCGCAATACCGACACCGTAGAGACCTGCCAAGCTGAAACTGCCCCAGATTGCCGCTCCGATCAATACGATGGTCGGGAATGCACTGCGCATACCGACACCGAGACCGGTGATAATCGTTGTTGCGGCGCCTGTTTCGCATGAATTCATAATCGAAACAACCGGCTTTTTGCCTGTACCGGTATAGTATTCGGTTAAAAGTCCGATAAGAACGCCGGAGGCAAGACCGGTAATCGTTGCGCCGAAGATATGGTACATACCGGCGGTTCCGTTAAAGGTTTCTTCGCCGATAAAGAACTTCAATACGATAAATAAGAATACGGTTGCCAGAATTGCCGCGCCGAAAGTACCGGCGTTCAACGCTTTTTGAGGATCACTTCCCGGTTTTGCACGTACAAATATCGTTCCGACTAAGGATGCAACAATACCCAAAACCGCAATCAACAGCGGCAATACCATCAGCTTTAATTTAAGGGAATCGGAAGCGGCAACGGTTAAACCGAGAATCATTGCTCCAATCAGCGAACCGACAAAGGATTCAAAGAGGTCTGCGCCCATACCTGCGACGTCGCCGACGTTATCGCCGACGTTATCCGCAATAGTGGCAGGGTTGCGAGGGTCGTCTTCGGGGATGTTTTTTTCTACTTTACCGACCAAGTCTGCACCGACGTCCGCCGCTTTGGTAAAGATACCGCCGCCGACACGGGAGAAAAGCGCGACTGAGGAAGCGCCAAGCGAAAAGGCGGTTCCGAGCGGCAGCGTTATATCATAAAAAGTCTTGATATCCGTTCCGTAAGTCAGGGTTCCTATAAGCATTACAATAAAAAATCCGAATAGCGCAAGACCGACGACGCTCATACCCATGACGCTGCCGCCGGAGAATGCAACTTTTAACGCCGGGGTAAGACCGCCGTTTTTTGCCGCCTGCGCCGTGCGCGCATTTGCCGCGGTTGCAACCTTCATACCGATGTAGCCCGCCAACAGGGATACCGCTGCACCCAATACAAAAGTAAGCGCTTCCATTTTAAGCTCGCCTTTATTTCCGGCAGCCAAAAACAAAGCAACCGCTGCAATAAAAGGCACCAATGCCTTATATTCGCGGTTCAAAAAAGCCATTGCTCCTTCCGAGATATAACTGCTGATGCGCCGTAAATCATCGTTCTCTACCGGCTGCCGGTTAATCCAGCGCGTTTTTGCAAAGGCATACAGCAATGCTGCAATGCTTCCCGCAAGGACAAGCGCCAATACGGAATACACAAGATTAGTTATCATCATACTATTACTCCTCTCAATCCTTTTCCCTCTTTTATAAAATTTTTTTATAGAAGATTCTATTGCAATTCATAACCATTGCTTCTGTGATATGTCCAAAGTACTTTTTATTGGAACTGATTTTTGTATTTTAATACATGAAATATGTTTTTTCAAGCCTAATTTTATAGCCATTTTGCATCTCGTGCGCTATATAAGAACCGGAGGTTAAACCATGAAACTCAAACGAGTGTTATTTCCATTCTTTGCCTGTATTGCTGCGGGTGTTATCTTTCTGCAATGTACGCGGTGTACTCCGCTTACGGATACGCAGTTTAAGGAGCCTATTACGCTTGTTACGTATAACACGCAGACATTCTTTGACGCCGTAGAGGACGGTATCGAGTTTAAAGAATACAAGGGGAGCAAATCCCGATGGACCGATCAAAAATATCGGGCACGCCTCGAACGGCTTAAAGGCACCATGTTTGCGGCAGGAGAAAAGCTGACCGGAAAAAAAGACCGGCTGCCCGATATTGCGGTTTTGCAAGAGGTTGAAAATGACCGCGTAATTGAAGACTTCTGTAAACAACTGCCGAGCGGGGAAAATTATCCTTATGCGGTGTGTCCGCCGCGTTCGGAGAAAGGCGCCTTTACTACCGTAATCTTGAGTAAGTATCCCGTTGAGCGCTATTTTGTACACCGGCTTTATACCGAGCAAAAGGGATCGCTGCGCCCTCTGACGGAAGCGGTATTAAATACGGGAAGCAAAGATAAACCGCAGTTATTAACCGTCTTTGCAGCACATTGGAAGTCAAAAACCGGCAGTTCCGACAGTGCGGCAATCCGCGCTCAACAAGAAGCTCAGTTGATAAAGAAAATTCAAGAACATAGAGAAAAGAATCCGCACATTCCATTTATTGTATGCGGAGATTTTAATCAGACCCTTGAAGAATTTAATCAGCTGAATGATTTTCCCGTGTGTTGGGATATAGAGGGTTATAGAGCCGAGTGCGAAGAAGGCACGCAACCGGACGGCAGCTATTATTTTAAGAATTCGTGGGAGAAAATCGACCATATTTTCTACGAGAGCGGCGCGGACGGTTATGAGGATTTAGAGGCAGCCCCGGATGCCGGAGCGGCTTCTATCAAACCGCTGTTGTTTTTTGTGCTGTATGAACCGCCGCTCATTGAGAACGGCAAACCGGTCAGGTACAATGTACTGACCGGCGAAGGATATTCCGACCATTTACCGCTCGGCTTCCGTTTTGAAATACACGATTAGAAAAGAGAAATAAGCTTGCGGATTGTCCGGGTACCGGTTATTTCCGGGTTGTCCGCAAGCAATTCATCCCGCGATATGGGTATTGATAAAAGCCATCGGTAAGGGCTTTACGGTTCCGGTTTTAACCGGTATGCTATATGAAATACCGATCGGCAAGAGGAATGCTTCTATGCGCACCAAACAACCTATAGAAGAAATACGGCATTTTATCTATACCCAAACTCTCATAAAAAAATCCCGGCTTGTGGCTCTTATCATGCTACTCGTTACCGCAGCCGTCATTGTATTGCAGTATATTTTCATTCTTCCGTCAGATAGGCTGATCAGATTATCCAATATTTTATGTGCGGCGATTCTCGGTTATATCGTAATAAAACCCCGTTTCATCATCCTGTATACGTTTCCGTGTTTGATTGCAGGATTGGTCAATATTTATCATGGCGGCAATTTGCTCGGATTTTCTTTATATCTGGCGGGATTACTGATTCTATTAAAAACGAATTTCTTTAAAACATATATTCGGTATAAAGTTAGTGTGTTAGGCGGCAGCTTTGCAGCCGTTTTAATTACCCAGTGGTTTCGGCATGGACGTACCGCTTTTATGCTTTCGTTGCTGCATATTGGACTTGGCTTTTTTATGGCAGCTGCTCTGTTTGTCCTGTTTGCAGATGATTTAAAACACTATTATACCCGAAAAACTCCCATCCGCGTGTCTTCGCTCCGGTTAACCGATCGGCAGCACCAATGCCTCTGCTTAGCGGCGAAAGGTTTGACATTCAAACAAATCGGCGACAAACTTTGTATTTCGGAATCGGTAATAAAAAAAGAAATGACCGAAATTTACAAAGAGTTGAACGTTGCGAATTATCACGCTTTCCTCATTTTTATACAGCAGCATGAATTAATTCAGTAAGGTCGTCAAGACAAACAGGTCAGACTGTTTTTTAAACAACCCCGAAAAAAGAGAACCGAAAGTTCTTTTTTTAAGAACTCCGGTTCTTTGTAGAATTTTCGCTTGACGACAAAAACAGACTCCATTACGCTTGAGGTGTAGAGTAACGGAAAGACCGGTCAACTTATCTTTTGAACGGCAGGTATCGTGGACATTTATACAGCTCGACTTTTCGGCGGATAAACTGCATGATATTGCAGCGTGTTCTATGCTGAGTAAGTATCTCTCTCACGGGTATAGTGGGAATTGTGGCAGCCTTTGCTGCTACAGTTTTTACAGAGAGAACGCTGTAAATGAAAGAGGGGTTAACGTGAAACGAAACGCTTCTGTTGAGATTAAAGGTAGTATCAGAATAGGTATTTTGTTGGCAACAATAACATTCTTTATGTTATGCACTTCTTGTGAAGCATTGTTTACCGATCAATTCTGGGGCACGCGTCCTGTATATCCTCGCTACACACCTAGTTATGCATATCAGCTCTTGTTAGAAGATGTACGGGACGAAAGTCGGCCATACACTGAAGGGAAATATCTGTATCTTATTGAATATGAAAATAGAAGAGGAAGCCGCCTTATAAAACTCGACATGGAAACAGGCGCCTATCAATGGTATGGAGATAGGATGTATGAAGCCGATGAGGGTCGTCCTTCAAACATCGTAAAAATCGGAGATGTCCTTTACGTTATGCGTTTTGAAAGAGGACTGCTATATTGTTACTCGGATACGAATGGAGCATTGTTGGCGCGGGTACAAATTGGCTCCACAAAAGAAGAAATACTCCATAACCGTAGTGTATCCAATACGATTATGACAGATGATACGGCACTTTATTGGGCAGCGGACAAAGGGGACATTGTAAAACTTGATGCAACAGCAATAGACTGTACGAAAGGATGGGTAATACAAATATGTCCTCCAGTTCCGCTGCAGCTTAATGCTTATTGGAACGGAAATAGATTGGCAGATCAACAACTTATCGAAGGTATACTGTATCTACTGGCATATACTCCGAACGGTTCCGGTATCGTTGTCGCTGTCGATTTACAAACCAAAACCGTAAACTGGCAACGACAGCTGGATAATATCAATATGAACAGATACTACGATAACGAATTATACATCAAAGACGATGTATTATATGTGTTAACCAATTCCTTTATACGGATAGATAAAAGAGACGGCTCAATACTTAATCGGTATGACGGCGAAATAGTGCCTCCTTCAACAGATCCGGTTACCGAATCAACCATTTCGCTCTGCCGCGTTCGATGTAGTAATGAGCGGCTGTATTACATCGCCGTGCGGGATTTTCCGCCATATAAGTGGCGGAAAGACGACTATTGGTTGATATGTATTGATGCCGTAACATTACAACGTTTATGGAGTGTACCGTTAGAAAATGCTTCATACAGCACACCGCTTACTGTGGCAAACGGAAAAATATACATAATAACATACGGGAACGGCTTATTGGTATTCGATGCAAAAACGGGAAAACTGCACGGCGCCGATAAAACGGTTTCAGGTTGGTCTAACGGTATAAACGTCTTGTATAAAAATCACTATATCTTTTTTAATAGGAACTTTAACGACAAATACGCAAGTATTTCTTCTATGCGGGTATAAGACTGGCTACGGCAGATTTTACTACTGCCATAGTCTTTAATAAGGACGGCACTTATGAAGAAATCTCTATTTTTCTGTACCGGCAAGCGATGCCTATCATCGCCCCCAACCAATTCGGCTTAGCCTTGAGTATCAATTATTGACGGAATGCACCCGGACAGCAGCCGGATTATACAGCTGCTGCAGACGATACGGTTTTATCCGCGGCGCAGGGAATGCAGCAGTTTCTGCTTCATTGCAAAGAGCGTCTTTGTAAGCGACACCTTGTAGATGTGCGGGTTGAGCAGACGGCGAGAAGTCGGATGTAAACATTCAAGCTGCCGGCTTGCCCGCTGATGCAGCTCTTGGAGCGTTTCCTTTTTGCCGGTGTATACGCCATCGGTAATTTTTAGGTGGAGTAATTGTTCCGCCTCTGCCGCTTTAAACGAAAAGCTTTGGTAATCATTCAACGGGTGATAGTAGGTGTTCATTGCTTCGGCGTCGAGCGTTTCATCATATAAACCGATAATGTCAGCCTTAAAAAATCCGTCACTGTCGTAGAGCCGCCACACTTGTTTAATGCCCGGATTGGTAATCTTTGCAGGATTATCCGACAGCTTCATCACCGGCAGCCACGTTCCGTCGTCGGATTGACGCGCGGCAAGTTTGTATACACCGGTAAACGAAGACTCTTGCCCGCCGGTTACCATGTGAGTGCCGACGCCCCACGAGTCAATCGGCGCTTTGTTCAAAATGAGCGATTCGATAATTTCTTCGGTTAGTTCGTTGGAAATGGAGATTTTTGCTTCGGGTAAACCGGCAGCGTCGAGCCGTTTCCGTACTTCGGTACTTAAATACTGCATATCACCCGAATCGAGTCTGACGCCAAAGTTTTTCCCTTGCGCTTGCAGTTTTTTTCCGACTTTTATCGCCGCCTCGATACCGGAACCGAGCGTATTGTAGGTGTCGATAAGGAATACCGATTTATCGGGATAGATGGCGGCATATTGTTCAAACGCCTCTTCTTCGCTGGGGAAAGACATCACCCATGCGTGAGCCATGGTACCCATCACCGGCACACCGTAAAGCTTTCCGCCGAGTGTATTGCTGGTACCGGCCGCTCCGCCGATAATAGCCGCACGGGTAGCACTCATCGCGCCGTCCGGTCCTTGTGCACGCCGCAAGCCGAATTCCATAATGGAAGATTTCCCCGACGCAAGCCAGATGCGGGCGGTCTTTGTTGCAATCAAACTTTGAAAGTTGATAGTATTAAGGATAAGCCCTTCGAGAAGCAATGCTTCGATAATCGGCGCTTCAATGCGCAGTACCGGCTCGCTGGGAAATATAAGACTTCCTTCATCCATCGCCCATACCGAACCTGAAAAACGGAAATCCTTGAGATAGCTGAGAAAGTCATCGTCAAAAAGGTGTAAGGTCGCAAGGTAAGCGATATCGGATTCATCAAAATGAAAGGCTTGAATCGCTTCGAGCAGCGGCTCAAGGCCTGCAAGAACCGCGTACCCTCCTCTAAACGGATTACGCCTAAAAAACATATCAAAGACACACGGCCGATTGTTTTGGCGTTTAAAATAACCTTGAGCCATTGTCAGCTCATAAAGATCCGAAAAAAGCGCATTGGTAATCATCATTACTCCTTTCTAACTGTTTTGCTCCATAGCTTTGAAATCTATTTTCATACCTCGCTACCCTCCGATGGAGAGAATAAGAGCAATCTCACCAAGAGGGAGATCGACTTTTTCGGCGATAAAGTCAATCGAGAATCCTTGCCGTGCCAGTTCGACAACTTGTTCCCGGGGATTCAAAAGAGGAGAGACTTTTGCCGCAGTTTCAGGGATGCCGATAGGTTTTTTATAGATCATCACGGTATTTTTTTTAGCATCGGCTGCCGGTTCACTATCTCCTTGCGGTGAAGTTCGGTAGGCTCCGAGAAATTCTTTTTGCATTCGCCATTTTTCATGCTCCTGCTCAACAAGCGCGATATGTTTATCCGTGTCGGCAATCAGCTTTTCTATCTGTTGAACCTTATTTTCAAGTACCGTTACCGCATGATCCGATTCATGTTCAATATCGATAATAAGCCGGTTTACTTCTTCCCGAATACGGTCGCGGTATGCATTTTGCGAAAAGTTATGCGATGTCTTCCGATAAAAAACAATCATTAAAATAATATTAATACAGAGCAGTATGAGGGCAGCAATAAGCATAGGAATTATCCTGAAATATCGATTTTTTTTCCAAGCAAGGGATCTTGAATATAATATGATTTTTCGTCTGTAAGGGGTGTTTCATTTTTTTGCTGTTGAGGAGTATTATTAAATGCTCCTCCTGAAGAACCGTTTGAACCGTCTTTATTTATCGCCGTTTTTTCAGCCCCTGTGGCTTCGGTCTTCTGTACCGTTTGCTGGCGGCGCGCAGCATCTTCCTTATTGGCTTGCTGACTGTTTTCGAATTCTGCAGCAAACGTCTGCCGCGCGTCTCCTTGGAGCTTTCCGACCTTATCAAGTTGAGTATAAAGTGTCTGCAAATCAATCGGTTGAATACCCACTGGGCGTCCTCTTTACGTCGTCATCATTGGTATAGTCTTCATAAGGCCCATACCGCACGAGACCGTTTTGCAAAAAGAATGTTGTTGCTTTGCAATCAACCCGCACATCTTCGATAATATCTTTAATAACGATTCGTACACCCGTATAAATATTTCCGGAAACGGAAACACGTCCTTCAGTTTTAAGCGCTGCAAGATAATCCCGTATCCGTTCTATCTCGTTCCGCAGCTCCTTAATTTCCGTCTCGTTAATATAGCGCAGCTCTTTTTTCTTTTTAAGCAATGCTTCTTTTTCTTCGGAAAGCTCTTTGAGGATCTTTTTTTGACTTTCAAGTGATTTTAAATCCAGCTTCAACGCAGCAAGCGCTTTTTCGGAAGCAAGTAAGTTCTTCTCTAATATAATCAACCGTTCTTTACTGCGCGGATCAAACCCGACACTGATAACCGTATCGGAACCGCCTGCCGGACTGCCGAGGTTTCGGGCATAGACTCCTTCGCATGCGATTACTTGACTGCCGATAATATCTGCACGTTTCCCGCGGCAAATAACTTTATGGTTAGCGACAATTTTTGAATTTAAAATACCGTCTGATACGATAACCATATCGCCTGCTTCTACCAATTCGATATTTTGGATGAATTTCGACCATATTGACTTACCGGCACGGATATGTCCGCCTTCTTTTCCGGCGATACCCTGACTGACGACAATATCGCCTTCCGCATCCAACGATGCCTTCCCGACAGTACCTTTTACTTCGATGTTACCCGCAGCCTTAATAGAGAATCCGTCGTCAACATTACCCTTAACGTACACTGTACCGAGGAACATGATATTACCGGTCTTAATCGAGACATTGCCTTCGATTGTCATAATCGGTTCGACATTGATCTTGTTCTTTATCAGCAATACTTGTCCCTTCGTTTCGGCAACAACAGTCAGATTATCCTCGGCCAATCGGGTGTTTTTTCCCAATGGGATAGCGATATCCTTACCGGCTGCGGCAGGTAAGTATTTTCCGGTAACGGTTCTTCCGCTCTTTCCTTCCTCAGCGGGAACCTTTTGCGCGAGGGGCTGCCCTTCAATGACATTCTGAATAAGATTGAGTTCTTTAAAGTTAATCTGCCCGCTCTTGTTTTCTTTGAGGCGTAACTGTGAATTATCGGTTTCAAAATTGAAAAGGATCTTAGCATCAGCACCCTTTTGCGGCGGAGTGCCTTCCGCAATCAGATAATTTTCGCGATATACGGGGCTGTCTTGGAATTGTTTAACTCTTTTTTCATTAACACCCGAAATAACACGATTATTTGATAAGAAGGTGATAATCATATCTGCCGACACATCGGCGCCGCCGGGCATCGGGGGAGACACAAAAAGATATGCCCTCATCTCATCATCACTGATTTCGACAGACATCAGCGCATCGTTACCGGGTAGGTATTCATAATGTCCTATTCTGACATATTCATCTGCACAGGCTTTAACAATCGGTTTTAAAACTTCATCCGGCGGAACAGCCACATTTCTATCGCGTATTCGTTCTACGACATCGGCAAGTGCAACTTTTCTGCCGTTACCGATGGGCGGTGTAACTTTCAGGAATACACCGTCGGGAGCACAGAATACATACGCAGCTCCGTCTCTATTCATATTTTCTTCCGGCACTTCTTCCGCACTGAGACCCGCTGCGGCTTCTGCATGAATACTAGACTTATGTATTCTATGTGCTTCGTAAGCACGGATTTTCCATTCTTTAGGGTTTAAGACAAAAAAGCCCGACGCCCCTTTTTGTAAAATTTCATAATCGATAAGAGAGCGGCGTAAACCGAGCTCGACAGCCGCATTATCAATTGCTTCTTCGAGGGTTTGCCCGGTAACTTCAACAAAAAAACGGGAGGAATCCTTTTCGTACTGTTCCTTCATCTGCTCCCGAATTTGTTCAAAATGTATCATAGCAACGCTCCTAACGGATACCCTTACGAATATTGCTTAGTTTTGCTTTAAGTTTTAGATTTGCGCTGGTGTGAATCTGAGATACTCGCGATTCGGTTACCTCTAATACTTTTCCAATTTCCCGTAATGTCATATCCTCATAGTAATACATGATTAATACTTTTTTTTCTCTATCGGGAAGTTCATTAATTGCATCCACGATAATTCGCTGCATTTCTTCCCGTTCTACAATGACATCAGGATTAAGCGAAGCAGGGGCTTCAATACTATCAACGACCGGTGTCTGCTCGGAATCGTCGGATCCAAACCGTAAATCCGTAAGAGAAATAATACTGGTACCGGAAATCTTTAATAAAACTTGATGAAATTCTTCCACACTCATACCGAGTGCTTCGGCAATTTCCGGATCGGTCGCAGCGTGCCCCAACCGAGCTTCCAAATCCGCTATTACTTCTTCAATTTCACGGGATTGCTGACGTACCGAACGGGGAACCCAATCAATTGAACGTAATTCATCAAAAATAGCACCGCGGATGCGTGTTACTGCATAAGTATTGAATTTTACATTTTTTTCGGGATCATATTTATCGATAGCATCCAGAAGTCCGAATACACCATAACCGACCAAATCATCAAACTCAACATTATTCGGCATACCGACGGCAACCTTACCGGCAACGTATTTTACAAGAGGTGCATATTTTATAATAAAAAACTCACGAAGCTGTGGGTCTTGCGTATGTTTATATTCAAGCCAAAGCTCGTCTTCCGGTTTCGTATCTAAACTGATATTTCCCATACTCTATCAACACCCACCCTCTAATCCTCAGTTGCTAAAACGGTTCTGATTGCCTGAGCCATTACCTTACTATCGGTACCGCCGGTTTGAATACCGGTCATCGAAAAACCGCTGCTATCCGTCTGTACACTGTCACCGACAGCTTCATCAAAATCGTCATCATCTATAAATGAACCCATATTAGGTAAATCCGATAAGCCGCTATCGTCTTGAGAACTGCCGCCAAAAGAAAAAGAAGAGGCATCCGAAGCTCCGGAGGCTTCATGTACAGTATCGTTATCTAAAGAGTCCGAAGCAGCATCAACAGGGAAGGTTTCCGTACTTTCAGACTCTACCTGCGTTCCTAAAGGCTTCGCTGTTGCAGCCGTTTCCGCATTACTGCCAGCCATTACCGGCGCAGCAACACCCAAGTCGTCATCAAGGGTAATATTGATATTTGATCCGGAAGAGCTATCGGCTGTTTCAGCGGTATCCGATACCGCCGGAGAAGGGGTAAAAAGATCGGGTATGAATCGCTCTAAAAGAATCCGCGTGCAGAACACAAAGCTTCCGGCTCCTACGCCGGCAATAAGCCCCCTCCCCAAAATATGTAAGAACCGTACCCCGCTTATCAGTCCGATAAGCATAGATAAAACGCATGTTGTACCGGCAATGATTAGGGGAGCTTTTAGCTTCAACACGGACAGACCTCCACTTCAATAGCTTATGCGAATTTCTATCTCTCGTCAAGGTATTGCGGGAAATTCTTCAGCCGCCGGCTTAAACACATTTTTACTTCCTTGCAGCAGCCGGTACATATCGAGTAACTCGCTGCGGATACCGGAAAGCTCCGTAATCCGGCTGCTTCCTCCCTTGCCGGAAAGATCGGCGAGCAGCTGCCGGCCTGCACCTTCAAGCGTAAACTTTCGCACCTCAATCAGATACTTCATACGGAAGATTAAATCGAGGTGATGATCGGTATACAGCCGCCTGCCTTGCTCATCCTTTTGCGGACGTAAAAAGGGCAGCGTTTGTTCCCAGTAGCGGAGAACATGCGCCTTGATACCGGTTATCTTTTCAACTTCGCCGATGGAAAAGCCTGTCACGGTTTTACCCGCTCTTCCCATTTTATCCGGCTGCCCTTTACCCGTACTAAAAAGGGGATTGCGCTAAAGCCGAGGTCTTTCCGTATCCGGTTTGTAATGTACCGGAGGTAGGATTCCGAGACAAGGTCGGGCTTATTTGCAAAGATTAAAAACTCTACCGGTCGTGCGGAGGTTTGCACCATATATTTGAGCGTAAACGAATTGCGCTGCCCGTGTGGAGGAGGCACCGCCTCAAGCCAGTCCTTGAGCGCAAGGTTGAGCGCAGAGGTTTCTACCTTTTTTGTCAGTTGCTCGAACAGCTCAAGTGCGGTGTTGAGCAGGTCGGGGATGCCGCTCCCTTTCTGTGCGGAAACGGGGACAATCGGCGCATATTCCATCTTGCCGAACATAATCTTGATATGCTGCTCCGCATCGCGGAATTTTTTTTCGCCTTTCACCAAATCCCATTTATTCAGCACAAAGATAACGCCTAGCCCCCGCTTGGTTGCCTGCACAATGATCTTTTTATCCTGTTCTGTCAGCCCTTCCTCCGCATCGATCAGGTGAAAGACAATGTCGGCATGTTCCAAGCTCTTCATCGCGCGGACAACCGAGTAATACTCGATATCCTCTTTTACCTTTGCCTTGCGCCTGATCCCGGCGGTGTCCTGAATGATAAACTGTCTGTCTTTATAGAAAAACTCACCTTCCACCACATCGCGCGTTGTACCGGCAATCTCCGACACAATCGATGCGGAAGTCTTAGTCAGGTAGTTGCTGAGTGTGGACTTGCCGGTGTTTGGCTTACCGATAAGTGCGATGCGGATCGCAGTGTCGGCAGGCGCTTCGCGTACACGCGAAAAGTCCAAGCCCTTGGTTATCTCTTCGGCAAGCGGCGTAATATTGTCCCCGTGTTCGGCACTGATACACAGGAGTGTCGGAAAGCCGAAGCTGAGGTAGTTATAGGCTTCCGCTTCACCGCGCCCGCCTTCTGTTTTATTCACCGCAGTGATGAGTTTATCCCAATAGGGACGCAGAAAGCGGATAAATTCTTCGTCTTCCGCAGTGGGGGCAGAGGCTTCTAGCAATAGAAGAATTTTATCGGCACGGCGGAGCGCTTCTTGCGTTTTTTCTATAACCAGCTCATCCATCAGGTCTTCTTTTTTGTCGCCGCTGCGGGTCAGCTTGAAGCCGCCCGTGTCCATCAGCCGTACCGGCTTTCCGTTGATAATCGCCTGCTCCTCGATGGGGTCGCGGGTTACGCCGGGCGTCGGGTCGGTAATAGCGCGGCGCTTCCGCAAAAACCGGTTGAATAGGGTAGACTTCCCTACATTCGGACGCCCTGCTATCACCACAAGCGGGATGTTCTCATATTTTTTGCGGTAGTCAAATTCCGCACCCGCAACTTCCATGTCCGCATCCGTATCGCTGTACACGGCCGTATCTGTACCGAATGCCTCATTTTTATCGTTTTTTTCTGTATTTATCCTGTGATTTTTACTCATTATCTTTCCTTACATACTTACTGGATTGCAATTATAGAAAATTACCGCCGCTCTCTCAAGCACCTATCAGGGCGTTCCCCTTCATTTTCGCACGGCAAGAATGAAGGGGCGGGCTTTAAAGAACAATAATCCTTGACAATACGTATTAATCACGTTATATCTATACGTACAAGAGGTAATGCAGATGCAAGCAAAATTAACATTAAAAATGGACAAAGATGTTATCGATTCAATGAAACGCTATGCGTCAAACAACAACAAAAGTCTTTCACGGCTGGTTGAAGATTTTTTCAAAAACTCTATCGGAGAAACACAACACACCATCGCACTATCTCCGCTCGTAAAAGAATTAACAGGTATTATCAGCGAAGCGGATATAGAAAAGAGCAATTACATCGATTATTTGGAAAAAAAATATGACTAAAAAAGTTTTTACCGACTCCGATGTTATTTTAGATATCCTCTGTAAAAGGGAACCTCATTATGAATATGCCGCACAAGTTTTTTCATTAGCTGACACACGGCAGCTTAGGTTATATACCACTCCTTTGGTTGTTGCAAATGTATACTATATTTTGCGCAAGGCTATAGGGATAGAAAAAGCCAAAGAAGCTTTAAGAAAATTGCGGCTTTTGATGCATATTATTGCTATAGAAGAACAGGAAATCGACTTAGCTTTAAACTCGCCGTTCTCCGACTTTGAAGATGCGCTCCAGTATTATACTGCGGTACGGCATCACATGGATATGTTACTCACACGGAATATCAAAGATTACAAAGAAAAGGTTTTAATCATACAAACACCAGAGCAGTTTATAAAGACGCTATGCCGATAATGCTCAGGATGTTCGAGGCTGTCCAAAAACTCCTTGCTTTCAAGAATTGACCTCCCTGCCGATACCTGCTGTCAAAAATATTGACAAATTGAATCAATATAGTACAATATCCTACGTTGAGGAGGTGATAGTATGGCGTTTTCAATACGGTTGACAGAAGCAGAAAGAGCTATTGCGAATAGCTATGCAAAACTGCATTCGGTATCATTGGGAGAAGCTTTTAAGAATGCATTGTTTGAAAAAATTGAAGATGAATATGATATTACTGTCGCTGCGGAGGCATATCAAGAATATGTGAGCGCCGGAAAAAAAAGCCGTCCATTTTCTGAACTCAAGAAAGAATTAGGTTTGTAATGTACAGGGTTGAAACGACTGCTCGATTTGATAAAGAATTTAAAAAACTGGATAAATATACGCAACGCATGATAGCTGCATGGATTGATAAGAACCTTGAAGGCTCGGAAAATCCGCGCGTACATGGAAAAGGTCTTACAGCAAATAGAAGCGGACAGTGGCGATACAGAATAGGAGATTATCGGCTGATATGTGCAATACAGGACAATGAACTTGTTATTCTTGCTCTAACTATCGGCCATCGAAGGGCGGTTTACGATCAGTAGTCTCTTGTAAATACGCTGCACCCATCAAGGCGTTCCCCTTCATTTTCGCACGGCAAAAATGAAGGGTCGGGCTTTACGCTTGAAGCTTTTTGCCATTACTGCATACAGGAGCAACGTTTTTCCGTACTTACTACAAAAGTTGCAGCTGCATAAAACCAATGGCAAAAAGGCTATCGCTCCAATCCCTAACGCAACGTCAAGCTTAAAGTACATCCATGTCCGTTCTGTAGAACAATCTTACGGGTGCTTGTGATCAAGAATATCCGCAGCGCACTGAATAAAGTCGCGCATATATTGTGTAAGAGGAAAATCTTTTCGATAGCACAAACAAAAGGATGGATAACGCTGCGCTGTTGAATGCTCCACGGATAACCCCGCCGCGGGAAAAAACAGGCTCTACGGACTTTGGAAATGTTATGTATCGTGTACCCGGATCTTGTATACGGATTGCCTTTGTCCCCGAAGGGACATCCTCTCATTCCGATGTCTATCTGCAATACGGGAAAACAAAAGAGGGGCATGAAGCCATACTAACTGCTGCAAAAATTCTTGCATATTCGGTATGCGATATACTTGAACAGCCCGCACTGCTGGAAGAAATAAAGGCGGAATTTGCCGAACGTAAACACGGAGCAAAACAAAAAAATTAAAGCTGCGGTTCCCTTACGCGCTTCCCTTAATAGTGGGTAATATCCTTCACCTGTTTTAAGCTTTGCACAATACGACCACCTTCCGGCGATTGAAAAAAGCTGAGTGTCGCCGGAGGTACTATAGCCGCCAGTTTTGTCCAATCTTCTTGCTGCAGCAGTCGCCGGGCGGCGGAGGCGCTGATCGGAACGCCGTTTTCGGTTTTGCGCGGAATAACATGCAGCTGTACGCCGTGCGCAGGCAACGAATCCTGCAAGATGCGGTTGTAAAGACCGGTTACATGGCTAAACGGCTCATCGCCGACAAAGCGATGCGTAATGCTGAGTGCATGGGCAATAGCGATAAAAATATCGGCATCCAAGGCGGCTTGCAGAGCGATGGCTTCATCGGAATCTCTGAGGAAATAGGCGGGAAACGTTGCAGACGATATGAGGTAGTCTTGGGTTCTATGGTACGAAATATTTTTAAAATGAGCGGTATTCTCTTTAATCAGCCGCTCTCGTACTGCGAAAGGGATAGCGGAAGCATCGTCCGAGACCATAAAGAGGTACAGGTGGTCGACAGCTGCCGCTGCCTGTTCGACAAGGTAATAATGTCCTATGGTAAAAGGATTGGCATTCATCACAATAGCGCCTACAGTGCCTGAATGCATTCCGGTTTTCTGCAATGAGACAAGGTATTTTTCAAAACCGTTCTTTTTGTTTTCCAAAAAGACGAGTGTGTCCGCAACCGTAACGATAGGATAAAACCCGAGTCTTTCAAAAAACGGAGCGGCTTCCCGCTTTGTATAGATAAAAAGGTTGAAAAATCCGTGCTCATTCCTGTCTGCAATTAGTTCTGACATTAAAGGCGGCAGTAATCCTTCTCCTTGCAGGGCTTTTCGGACGGCAATGCAGCGCAGTGTATTTTTATAGGCGGAAGCGGTTGCGGCAAGCGTGTCCGCTTCATCGAATAGCCCGTATGTCGTGTCAAGGCAGGAATCAATATGCAGGTCATCCGATTCCAAAAGATCAATCACTTGTTGCCGCTGTTGGGGATCGTTTAAAAAAATTTTTCTTACCTGATACGTCATTCTGATTCTCCTGTTTTATTTTGTACTGAACCGGTCGGGGATGTCCCAAAAGTTGGTTACTTTCAGGACATCCCCGGCGAATAAGCCGGCGTGATCAAGTATTATGGAGTTTTTTTACAGTGTCAAGGTTGTTCCTCGCTACTGATGTATTTGCGGTGATAAATCTTATTCGTGGGTCGGGGTTGTTGATTATAAGCCTATCGCTTTTGCTCTTCCGATAAATCGGATTTCCGCTCTAGCTGTTTTTTTTTATAGTGATATAATATTTATAAGAGGTACCTATATGGAAATTTTACATGCGGCGACGGCAGGCACGTTGGAATCAAGCGATGTGCAGATAACCGTTTTGCCAAGCGGAGAATTGGATGTCACCATCGAAAGTGATGTGATACATCAGTACGGCAACCATATACGTCAGTTGATAATGGAGGCCTTACAACGGATGGGGGTGCAGCACGGTGAAATCCGCGTCATCGACAAGGGGGCGCTGGACTGTACGCTTGAGGCGCGGCTTGAAACGGTGTTACATCGTGCTGCCGATAAGCTGGTGCCCGAAAAATGGGGCAAGTAGCAAGACGCCTTGCGGAGGATAGAATATATGGAACCGAATAACACGAAAAAGAACAGGATACGGCGGACGATGATGTTTTTGAATGCGCAGCGCCCGTCTTTGCTGCAGGATGCGTATATTTACCGATCAGACAGCTTGATATTCGACCTTGAGGATGCGGTAGCCGAGCGGGAAAAGGATTCAGCCCGTTTTTCACTGTACCATGCGCTGACGTCAATCGATTATCAGGGTTGCGAAAAAGTGGTGCGCATCAACGGACTCGACACGCCGCATTATAGAGAAGACATACGGGTATGCGTCGCAGCGGGGGCGGACACGATCCGTATTCCGAAATGTGAAACACGGGACGATGTGCTGCATGTTGCCGAATTAGTAAGTGCTGCAGAGAAAGAATACGGACGGACTGAAGGTTCAACCTTGCTGATGGCTGCCGTTGAATCCCCGCGCGGAGTGATCAATGCGCTTGCGATTTGCGAGGCTTCGGAGCGGATGATGGGTATTGCACTCGGTGCAGGGGACTATATCCGCAATCTGCACACGGTAAAGTCGGATTCCGGGGTAGAGCTGTTAGGAGCTCGGTCTCAACTGGTGATTGCGGCGCGGGCTGCGGGCATTCAATGCTTCGATACGGCCTACCTCGATGTAGATAATATCGAAGGCTTTAAACGGGAAGTCGCGCTGATTAAGCAGATGGGCTTTGACGGCAAATCGCTGATCAGCCCCAAGCAGATTGCACCGGTGCATGAGCTGTATACACCGACTGAAAAAGAGATTAGCCATGCGGAAAAAATCATCGTTCAGCTGGAAGAAAATAAGAAGAAAGGAATTGGTGTCTTTACCATTGACGGGAAGATGGTTGATATTGCATTACTTGAGGGAGCACAGCGGACAATCAACTATGCGAAAGCCTCCGGTGTGTATAAAGGAGCGTTGTGATTATGAAAAATCGAGCCGGACGGGACATTCCCGACAATATACTTTCAAACGGAAAACAAGCATATCAAGGAGCCTATCACTTTGACGGCACGAATTTTCAGCGAGTTGCCCGGAAAGGATACGCAAAGCTCACCTCATCTCCCGAAGATAAGGTTGTGCACGATCTAAAAGAAGCGGTTAAACGGGCTGGTCTGAAAAACGGGATGAGTATTTCATTCCATCATCATTTTAGAAACGGCGATTATGTCGTGAACAAGGTTGTGCAGGCAATCGGTGAACTGGGCATCAAAGATATTACGATTTATGCAAGCTCGCTGGGGGAGGCACACGATGCGCTGCTCCCTTATATTGAAGACGGTACCGTTACCGGTCTTTCATCCAGTGGTGTACGCGGTAAAATCGGCGAAGCAATTTCGCACGGGCTTTTCCGCGATGTGGTGTACATTAGAAGCCACGGTGGACGGGTGAGAGCAATAGAAGCCGGTGATATTCATATTGATGTTGCGTTTATCGGAGCGCCCAGTGCGGACTGCATGGGAAATGCGCGCGGAAAGGGCGGTAAGTCGGATTGCGGTGTTCTTTCGTATGCGATGGTCGACGCGCAGTATGCGGATAAGGTGGTTGTCGTTACGGACACGTTGGTGCCCTTTCCGAATTTCCCGCCTGCTATTCAGGCAATCGATGTCGATATTGTTGCGGTTGTGGATGAAATTGGAAATCCTGCAAAAATAGCCAGCAAGGAAGTCCGTTACACGGATAATCCCAAAGAGCTGATGATGGCCGACTATGCAGCGCGGTTTATCGCTCACTGTCCGAATTTCAAAGACGGCTTTTCGTTCCAAGCCGGAGCAGGCGGTGCTGCGTTGGCGGTTGTCCGCTGTCTCAAGCAGTACATGGCGGAAAAGAACTACAAGATGAGCTTTGCCATCGGCGGCATTACTGCACCGATTGTGCAGCTGCTTCATGACGGATTGATCAAGTGTGTAGTCGATGCGCAGGACTTTGACCTTCCGTCGGCAGAATCTGTTATCGACAGCCCCGGACATTTTGAAATTTCTACGTCGCAGTATGCCAATCCTTTTAACAAGGGTGCATTCGTGAATATGCTTGATTTTGCGGTACTCGGCGCCTTGGAAATTGATACCGACTTTAACGTCAACGTAATTGTCGGCTCGGACGGCGTTGTGCGAGGCGCCCCCGGCGGTCATCCCGATGCGGCGGCAGGAGCAAAAGTCAGCATCATCATTACGCCGCTTATCCGCTCGCGCATTCCGGTGGTTATTGATAAGGTTACCACTGTAACCACGCCCGGTGAAACGGTAGACGTGCTGATTACGGAGGAAGGCATTGCGATTAACCCGCGCCGTACCGACTTAATCGATGCGATGAAAGACAGTGGGCTGCCGATTACTACTATCGAAGCACTGCGCGACAAGGCATACCGCATTTCAGGTGCGCCGGAACCGGTTCATTTTGATGAAAAGGTTGTTGCAGTGGTAGAATACCGCGACGGCACCGTGCTCGACGTTATCAGAAAGACAAAACCTTTTGAGTTTAGTAAATAAGGACGATACTGCGGAAGGTGCATCGGCCGATAGGGTTGAGAAGGCTGATAGAGTTTGCAAAGAACTCGCCGCCCTTGCGGTGAAGGCGCTGTTGGATGAAGCGGCGCTGTTTCCGAAGCCCGGTTTGGTCGATCCTGTTTCGCAAGGTGCGCATTCGGATATGGACTTTGCCACCCTTGTCAGAAGCGCCGCGGCGTTGCAGCAGGGGTTTTACGAATGCGCGCGTATCGGCTATAAGTCCGCCGCTCAGGCTCAACCGATAGCCACTGCGATACGGAAACGGCTCAGGACGGCAGGGCTCGCGCTTGAAAAAGCAATGTTTGCTGAAACGCACGGCGTCAATACGCATAAAGGAGCAATCTTTATTTTTGCATATCTTTTAGGAGCGGCGGGTTTGCTGTCGGGTGCTACACAGCTTGACGGTATCCGCAGCGTAGTGGAATTGACGGAAACGTTGTGCGCTCAGGTGCGGGTTCTTGCAGCCGGTTTATGCAGCGAGGATATGGCCGGGGTGAGCGCAAAGCGGACACTGACGCACGGCGAGCAGGTCTTTTTACAATACGGCTGCACGGGCATCCGCGGTGAGGCGGAAGCGGGACTACCCTTGGTACAACGGAACGTAGCGTACCTTGCCGGACTTACCCATCTAACGCAGCGGGATGCGTATCTCTACACGCTGCTCCATATCATTGCAGAAAACAAGGATACCAACGTGCTGTTTCGGGCAGGTTCTACCGCATTGCGCGACCTACAGACCCGCTGCGCTTCCATCGTTAAATCAGGCGCTACCGGAGCGACGCTCTACGCTGCTGTGGAAGCTCTTGACGCCTACTGCATTAAGCGACATATCAGCCCGGGAGGTTCGGCTGATATTTTTGCCGCAGTGCTGTTCTGCCGGAGTCTTGCCGGCGCATGAAAAATGTCGGTACATCTCTCACAATCTAACCTGATTTTGGAAAGATATTCGCCGATATTGTGAGAAAGGCTTCTTTCAAACGCGGCTCAACGCAGATTTGAGAGGTTCTTATAAAGAGGAGGTTTGACAATGAGTGAAAAAAAATCATTGGAATTTTTCGGTATGCCGTGGTATGTCGCTCTTGTTACGGTTGCCGTTGTGTTGGTCGCTGCCTATACCGGCGGTCTATCGAAAGATTTGCTTGGCTCATTCGCGCTAATGTTCGCAATCGGGCTGGTATTCTATGAAATAGGCGAACGCATTCCGCTCTGGAATACCTATATCGGCGGTGGCATTGTGCTTGCCTTTATCGGTACAGCGGTGCTGGTCTATTTTAACCTTATACCGGAAGCATATCTTAAATCCATGAATACTGTTATGGATGATCAGGATTTCCTCTCATTCTTTATTGCCGTGCTGATCACCGGCTCTATTTTAAGTTTGGAACGGAATATTCTGCTCAAATCTTTTGCGGGCTATATCCCGGCGATATTGGGTGGGCTTGTCGGAGCCGCCGCTCTCGGTGTTCTGGGTGGGCTGATTTTTGGTGTTTCACCTTCACTGACAATATTGAAGTATGTATTGCCGATTATGGGTGGCGGTAACGGCGGCGGTGCAGTTCCGTTAAGCCAGATTTACGAGCAAGTAACCGGACAGCCCAAGACAGAATACTATGCCTTTGCTATTGCCGTACTGACGATTGCCAATATATTTGCCATTATAACCGCCGCAGTACTCGGTAAAATCGGAGAAAAAAAGCCGTCATGGACAGGCGACGGTACCGTATTGATGCGCAAATATAAGGAAATTAAGTCTGAAAGCGGGAAGACCTCTGCAACGCTTGCACAGGTCGGCGGCGGTCTTATTTTATCGGGAGGCTTTTATGCGCTTGGACGGTTGTTCGGAAAAGTACTATTGCCGAAAATCTTCGGTGTTGCTATTCACCCCTTTGCATATATGATCTTGTTCGTCGCATTGGTGAGTGCATTAGGCATCATCCCGGAAGGACTGCGCACCGGTGCAAAAAAACTGCAAAGCTTTTTTACCGGTACCCTCATTTTGATTATTATGGTAGGGGTCGGTGCTGATACTAGCTTGAAAGAATTGTTGGATGCAATCACCTTTGGGAATGTCGTTATCGCCTTTTTAATTGTTGTCGGCGCTATTCTCGGTTCCGCAGTAACGGGCTATCTGGTCGGCTTCTATCCGATTGATTCTGCCATTACCGCCGGGCTTTGTATGGCGAACCGCGGCGGTTCGGGCGACTTGGCGGTACTCGGCGCCTCAAAGCGAATGGGCTTAATGGCCTATGCGCAGCTTTCATCCCGTCTCGGCGGCGGTATCGTGCTGGTTATCGGTAGCATTTTATTTTCGCTTTTGTGGTAAGCATCTTATCATGGAAATTTTTACCGAAGGTGTTCCGCAGACCGTACAGGATATGGCGGCCTTGCGGGATGCCCGGCGGGAACAGCAAGCACGGTTATTCCGGCTCGCGGAGACGGACAGTGGGCATCGATTAGGGAGCTCCCTGCCGGATGGAACACCGAATCAAACGCTACCTGTAAATAAAACCGTGGTGATGTTCTCTCTCGTGATTCCGGGACCAATAAAAAACAACCGCTTTCTGGAGGCAGTCTTCGATGAAGGCTGCCGCTCATTTTTAGATCGGCTCGTGCAGGAGCAACCGTACACGGACGAAAAACCGGCCGGCGCGGGTTCTGTGCAAACACCGCTCATCGCGGCACATTATGAAGACCGAGCGCCTGCAGGATGCACTGCATTTTGGCTGCTTAACGCGCAGGCAGAAACAGTCAAGCGGCAAGCGGTAGCATTGGAACGCACGCATCCGATCGGTATATTGTGGGACTTCGACGTTTTTTCGGCGTTTGAACAAAAGCTTTCCGCATCGGAACTGGGACTCTCCTCCCGTCCATGCCTTATCTGCGGCAATCCCGCTAAGCTCTGTGCACGAAGTAGAACGCACAGCGTCCCCGAAATGCAAGCAAAAATTTCAAAACTGATTTCCGTACATCGACGTATATTGCTTGATAAAAGCTACAGCAGTTAAACCATGAAAGCCTACAGCGGGAAGCGCTTCATTGTTTCCCGGCGTATTTCTTCAGCGGTGCCCAGCAGACTGACGGCTTTACAGAGAGCCTCCGCATCGGAAATCCGGATAGATTCGATCCGCTGCGCAATCTCAGGGATTTTTTGCGCTGCCATGCTGAACCGCCGCAAACCCATCCCAAGTAAGAGCGGAACAGCCTCCGTATCGGAAGCCATCTCCCCACACATAGACACAAATCCGCCGCGCAAATCACCGGTGCGGTGCAGGAGCGGCTCCGTTTCAATAACGTGCCGGATAAGCCGCAGCACTGCGGGCTGAAAACAGTCGGCTAAATGTGCGATGGTTTGGTTTTCCCGATCCGCTGCCATCGTGTATTGAATAAGATCATTAGTACCGATAGAGAAAAAGTCAACCGCTGGTGCATAGAGGTCGGCAGCAATTGCGGCGGAAGGTACTTCGATCATAATACCGACCGGAATATCTTTCTTATACGGTATCCGATTCAGCTCGCACTCCTGCTCAATTTCTTTGATTAAATTCCGCACCGCGGTGATTTCTTTTTTACAGGAGATCATCGGAATGAGTATATGCAGATTGCCGGTACAGCCTGCCCGCAACAGTGCCCGCAGCTGAGGCTTAAAAATTTCGGGACGATCCAAGCAATACCGGATTCCCCGCCAGCCGAGGAGTGCATTCCGTTCCAAAAGACTTTCCTGCTCTTTCAGCATTTTATCGGCACCGGCATCAAAGGTGCGGATTACTACCGGTTTTGACCCCATCCTTTCTAAAACGGTACGGTATGCTGTGTACTGATGCTCTTCATCAGGGATATCTTGGGTTCCTAAAAACAAGAACTCAGACCGGAAGAGTCCGATTCCGGCAGTGTTCTGCACAGCCGGCAACACCGATTCTTCCGTAAGCACAATGTTTGCACTCAAATGTACGGGAGTACCGTCTTGCGTATACACCAGCGTATAGTCCCGTTCTTCTTCGGTTACCTCAATGTGTTCACTATCGGCAGATTTTATTTGAGCGATCGTTTCTGCATCGGGTTCCAAGGTCAGCGTTCCCTTCGTGGCATCCAGCACGGCATACATTCCGCTTTTTGCCGAATCCATAAGTCCTTGAACAGCAATCAGTGTCGGAATATTCCACGCTCGTGCCATAATCGCAATATGACTGGTAGCGCCCCCTTCTTCCATAATAATTCCGCAGGGCGCAAGTTTTTTTATTTCGAGCGCTTCGGATGGTTTAAACACCCGTGCCGCAAGCAGAGAGTCAGGCTGTACGCCGGCAAACCGAGAAGGAGACTGCTTATGCTGCGGATTTAAATAAGAAAAAACCGGTTCATAAGCATCCTGAATGTCAACTGCTCGTTCACAAAGGTACGCCTCCTTTGAAGCAGTCAGCATTGTGATCACTTCATCCAATTTCCGTTTGAGTACCGCTTCAGCATTCATCAGCGAAGTTTCTATTTCCGTATAAATGCCGCGCATAAACTCTTCGTCGGCGAGCATTGTCTGATGGGTTTCTAAAATAGCCTGTTCGGGAGATTTCACGTGGGTATCTGCCGTTCGATATTCGGCAAGCGCCAGTCTCAGCCCCTCTTGAGCAGCTTGTACGGCAATTCGCAGCCGTTCTTGTTCATGTTGAATATTTTGAGCGGTAATTGCGTAGGCGGGTGCTGCCTGTATAACATTTTCAGGAATACACACAAGCCGGCATGCAACGAGACCGTCGCATACAGATAAACCGGTAAACTTTTTCATAAAAGTATTATAGAAAAAATGATGGGGTTTGCATATATAACGGAACGGTACAGATAAAATGAGGGACGGTCCCTACGGGAATCGAACCCGTCTTTTAAGATTGAGAATCTCATGTCCTAACCGATAGACG
Source organism: Treponema sp. OMZ 855 (assembly GCF_024181145.1). Lineage (NCBI taxonomy): Bacteria > Pseudomonadati > Spirochaetota > Spirochaetia > Treponematales > Treponemataceae > Treponema > Treponema sp. OMZ 855. Next base: position 2,197,111 of record NZ_CP051194.1, read on the forward strand.
AAGGGACCCAAACAGAGCATCAATTGCTCTACTAAGCGAAAACCTCTAAAAATAATCATTTTTAGAGGTTTTTGGAGATTCCCCAGGGAGGATTCGAACCCCCACAAGCAGAACCAGAATCTGCGGTGCTACCATTACACAACCGGGGAAAGTTGACGAGCGGCATACTATCATATATTGCTATTCCGTGTCAAGAATAACAGAATAACGGGTATGTCCCAAAAGTTGGTTACTTTCGGGACATACCCGTCGAGTTTAAAATTAAGTCTTTATACAACAATGACTTAATTTTAAACGTCGCATCTAAATCTAAGGAAACTGTCCAAAAACTGAAGTTTTTGGACAGCTCCAAACATATCTTATTGCGTTTTTTATCAAAAACTGTTATTGTTCCACACACGAATGTTTCGCCAGCAAAATTGACGGCGGATGTTAAGTATGACAATAAGCGAGGTACCATATGTTTTCAAATAAATGGGTTGCATTCGGCGTGGGCGTTGCAGCAGGATTTGCCGCAGCGGCTCTCATTCGGACTCCGGCATTCCGCAAGGCCTGTGTAGCTGTTACGGAAAAGGGCTTGCAGCTCAAGCAGGAAGCGGTTGCCTTTATGGAAGCGGTGAAAGAGGACGCACAGGATATCGCGGCCGAAGCTGCATACAACCAATCACAAAACGCATAAGAACTTTTTATCAATTTATCAATGAACGTAACCATTAAACACTCCCTGCCCGGCAGAATAAGACTGCACTACAATGCGGTTGAAATTTCGCCGCGGCAAGCTATTCTTGCGCAGACGCTCATCGCGGTACAAGACGGCATAACCGACATTCAAGTTAACCCCAAAGTCGCATCCTTTCTGGTTTATTATGACGTAAAGACACTTTCGGAAGCTGAGGTGCTCGCCTTATTCCGAGTCCTCTCCGATAAATACTTGTCCGATGAAAGCCTGCTCGCTTCAGTTGCAAAAATTCCTGCACCCGAAAGCATCTTCGATGTACTCGCATCCACCCTCTTTGACGTTACCGTACGATCGCTTCTCCCGATGCCGGTACGTAATCTGTTGCTCTACAAAAGGATTGTCCCGCGCATTATGAAAGCGGCGCAGTCTATTTTTGCAGGAAAATTCTTTAGTACGGATTTACTCGATGCAACAGCCCTGACCGTTGCCGTTCTGGACGGTAAGGCGCAGACTGCTCGTTTTGTGGCAACGCTGCTCGATATGGGAGAAGAAATTGAAGAACTGACCCGCCGGCAATCGTACAATAATCTGGCACAAACGCTTTTGATTTCAAACGAGCCGGTACATCTTATCGAAGGTGATCAAGAACGGACGCTCCCACCTTCTGCGCTTAAAAAAGACGATCTTATTGTTGTCCGTGCCGGCAGCCAAATCCCCGCAGACGGGAATATTGAAAAAGGTGAAGGGCTCGTAAACCAAGCGAGCATTACCGGAGAATCCCTGCCGGTAGAAAAAAAAAGCGGCGCTACCGTCTTTGCAGGTACCATCCTTTTGGAAGGTGAACTGTACGTCCGTGTACGCACGGTGGGGTCTGAAACGAAAGTGAACAATATCATCGCGATGATCGACCGCTCTCAATCTTTAAAAGCTGCCGCTCAAAAACGGTCGGAGTTGATAGCGGAAAAAGTAGTCCCCTTCAATTTTTTGCTGACCGGTTTAACGTACTTATTTACACGGGATATCACCAAAACGATTTCAACATTGATGGTAGATTATTCCTGCGCGATGAAACTGGCCGCGCCTATTGCCGTTCTTTCCGCAATGAAGGAAGCGGCGGAGCACGGTATTTCGATAAAAGGCGGGAAATATTTGGAAGCGGCGGCGCTTGCCGATACCGTTATTTTCGATAAAACGGGAACCCTCACTTATGCGGAACCGGTCTTAGCCGAAGTGCATCCGTTCGGCTCCTTCACAAAGGATGAAGTGTTGCGGCTCGCTGCATGCCTTGAAGAACATTTTCCGCATCCGCTGGGAAGAGCCGTTGTACAAGCCGCCCAAGACCAAAATCTTGTACATCCCGAACGCCATGCGAAGGTTGAATACATTGTCGCACACGGCATTGCTTCTTCGTTAGAGGGCAAACGGCTCTGTATCGGAAGCGCTCATTTTATTTTTGAAGATGAAAAAATTCCAACCACCAAAGCGATAGCTCGGGTGCAGAAATCCGCAGAAAAATCAGGCTATTCCTTACTCTACTTGGCGGTTGACGGACAGCTTGCCGGTATTTTGACTATTGGAGACCCCGCCCGGGAAGGTACCGCAGAAACCGTCTCTGAGCTGAAACACTTGGGTGTGCGTAATTGCGTTATGATTACCGGAGATGCCGAACAAGCGGCAGCAAAGGTTGCAGCTCAGGCCGGTATCACGGAATATCATGCGCAGACGCTGCCAGAAGATAAGGTGCGGTATGTGCAGGAAGCACGAGATGCCGGACATAAGGTGATTATGATCGGTGACGGAATCAACGATGCACCCGCACTTTCCGCCGCGGATGTCGGCATTGCAATGGATAACTGTTCATCAATTGCAGGAGACACCGCCGATATTGTACTGGCCGAAGACGGACTTTCCGGCTTAATTACGGTACGGAAGCTCGGTCAAAAAACCCTGTCACGGATAGATAAAAACAATAAGCTGATTATCGGCGGCAATTCACTGCTCTTGTTTGCCGGTATGTTCGGTCTTATCCCGCCCGCCCTCGCGGCGACACTGCATAATTCACTGACCATTGCCGTCAGTATCGAATCCATGCAAAAGCTGTTAAAGGAGGCAAGATGATTACCGGCTTTTTCCCCGGCCGCATACGGCTGCGGGCGCCTGTCTTTAAGGACACCGCAATCACCGAGCGGGCATTATCCATACTGAAATCTCCGGCGCTTTCATCAATCGTCAAAGAAATTGAACACAATCCCGTTACCGGAAGCGTGTTGATAACGTACCACCCGACAAAGGTACCCATAGCGAAGCTGACCCCATTGCTCCCGTTTTTAAAAAAGCTGGAAAAAGAAGCAGAAACATATTCGGAAAAAAACAAGGCCGCCATTCTCGCAATGCTTGATGAGCTGGAAGAATATGTCAAAAACTGGGAAAGGGCTTAGCCGCTCCGGTAGCGTTTAAAACCAGAGCAACCGCATCAGAAATATTTTAAGCGGTTGCTTTCCTTCTGTGCGAAATTTTAAATAAAATTTCGCACTTTTTTCCAGTGGACGGGCAAACGCACCAGGTAGAGTAGATAAAAGCGCAGAATAATTGAGGTCGAGAGACCATTTGAACCAACGGTTCAACTCTGGTTGAACGGCCTCAATTATTCTGCGGGGATGCTAAGAAATAGCCTGATGCGTTTGCCATGGTTTAAAACAGCAACCTTGTTACCACAATATATAAAGCGATAAGAATTAAACTCAAAAGAGTACCGCAAGCGGTAAGCCCCGCAGACTTTCCAGTACGACAGTAATGTGTTTCCAATACGATAATATTGGCAGCCGGAGGCATAATACAGATTATATATAGTGCGGATTTATTCCCAGTTACCAGTTCCAGTTTAAACATACCTGCAATATAAATAAACAAAGTTAGAAAGAAGCCGACTATTATTGCCCTTAGTAACGCCCAACGCAGCGCAGCTTTAAAATCTTTACGGCAAAGTTTTATATGAGCCAGCCACATTCCGAGTACCCCCATACCTAAGAAAGTCAGTAACCATTTTACCATTCGATATACCGGTGGGAGATACTGCCGAAAGACATCACCGAAAGGAATACAGGCGACACCGATAATAAGCGCTGCCACTGGGGGGGACTGTAATGTCCGTTTTATGTCGATCTTTACAGCACCATTATTGATCAACATACCCGCGCCAATGGAATTACCAAAAAGAGAGTTGCCGATATACAACGAAAGGACAGCCATTGCTGCACTGTCACCCCACACAGCAGTAACAACCGGCAGAGCAAGCCATCCGATATTTAAATAGAAAAAACATAAACGTTCGACAGCATCGGAAGTAAAGAGTCGGCTCAAAAGCATCATTGCAGTCAGCATAACTATCATAGCGGTAATAATAAAAAACAAATCGCTGTGAAACGTTGCAATGTTATAAATAATCACCATTGGAATAACCAATCTCGTTAAAAGATACGATGTCTGATTTTTTATATCGATCGGCGTTTTCCCAACAAGAAAACCGAACCCGAGATACAAAAACGGAAGCACTATTTTAACAACCATTATGTTCTCCTCAGTAGATGCATCATTAAAAGTGTACACGGATGTACATTCCCGAACAATGGCATCCATGCCGCTCCTAAAAAGCCTTTTGAACAGTTGTACGTCCTTGTCCGTTCTAATACGTTGAGCATTTGCGGTAGCGGCACACGGATATAGCTTTCCGTTAGCCTTTTGAAAATAGATGGTACAGATACAAGGCGCGAGCACAAATTAACCGCAGGCGTATCTTTGATACGTTGAGGATTAATTTGTGCGTAGCAACGAAGTAGATGTGCCATATATTTTCAAAAGAGGACGTCGAAAGATTCCAACCCCTGATACTGCGCCGCCGTAACGGTAAAGTTGGAAATATACGCGCGGGGATGACTGTGCTGCACTGCATTGAAAAATTCATAGAGCGCGGCGCCGTCTCCTTCCGCAAATATCTCCACCGAATAGTCGGGACAGTTTCGCACCCAGCCGGTAATGCCGAATTCCCGTGCAACCTGTACCGTCCAATAACGGAAGCCCACACCCTGCACCCGTCCTTCCGCAACGGCACGAGCGGCTTTCCGTTCGGCAATATGCGGCGTATCCTTACGCATCGTATATCCTTAAAAATATGACCTCTTTCAACATACGTGTGAACCAATCCTACTTATGTGCAAAGCCCAGCGCTTCCGCCGCATCGATGATCGGTATGCCGAGATCTTCCGCATATTCGATACCGTTCTGCACTCCTGCCAAAACCTGTTCTATTTGATGCGCATCGGCATTGCAGATAATACGGGCATTTTTTTGCGCTGCACGTTTCCAAAACGCCGCTACGGGATATTGATAGTCCTCACCGTAATCCCGCCGCACCTTCGATTTAATCAGCCCGTAGCCGTTGATTTCAAGAGGCATTCCCAAATCATTTGCCGCATCGATCAGTGCATCAATGCAGGCAAGACAGTCCGCATCGATAGACCGGATGCTGCTCAAAAACAAATCGGGATGAGCTAAAAACGCATAGAGCCCCGACTTCATCCCTTCAATCGTAAAATCGATATAGGTATGCAGCAAACGTCTTTCGGTAACGGTCGCAATATATTCAAGTCCGCCGTGCAGCGGAAACCAGTGTGAACCGAATACCAAATAGTCGGCTCCATAGCGACCGATTAACTCATCCTTAAACCAGCTGCGGTGCTGCGGCGACCATTCACATTCAAACCCGAAATACACGGGAAAATCGGCTTCCTTTTTTGCGCCTTCAACAAGGCGCTTATACAGCGGGATATCAGCCGCTGCCATCCGGCAATAGAGCCACATGTCGTCGTGTGGATAAGGACAATGGTCGGAAAACCCGAGCGCGGAACAACCGGCAGCTGCAGCCTGCCGTACGTAATCAACAGGAGTACCCTCAGCGTGTTTGCACAGATACGTATGGGTATGAAAATTACTGAGCATAAAAAAAGTATATCGGTAAGCCCCTTAAATGTCAAACTTCCGCCGGGTAAACGTCAGGGTAAACGCATCAGGCCGTTTTTTAACACCCCCGCGGAAAAATTGAGACTATTCGACCAGAGTTGAACCTCTTCGCGGTTCAAATGGTCTCACAGTCTTAATTTTTCCACGGTTTTTATCTACTCTATCTGATGCGTTTACCCGCCTGTTGAAAAAAATGTGCGAAATTTTAACCAAAATTTCGCACAGAAGGAAGGCACCCTCTAAAAATATTTTTAATGCGGTTGCCCTGAGGTAAACGTATCAGAGGTTTTCTTTAGCCCAAAGGCGAATAATCGGTTCGAGGCTGTCGATGCGGAATCCTTGCTCAAACACATCAGCTTGTTCTTTGCTGCCCTGCCATTGCTGATAGGGATTGTCGTAATTGGTTTCTAAAAATTGATAAATGATATTTTCGGCGTTGTTTTGTTCGCTGCCGAAGAACGATAATTTTTGTACTGTTGAGTGTTGGAGAATTGTACGGATTGCCGATCGGACTTCTTTAAAGAAGAGATCGCGGTAGATACCATAGCTTTTACCCGTTACTTTTTTTACCGTTTCGGCGATGGAGGCCGGCACACCTTTAGGTTCATTGATGGGATATATTTGAACGGAAGCCGATGTTTTTTCAGCGACTATTTGTTCCTGAGCGGTTTTTCCGGATTCCGGTACTGAAGCTGCTGAAACCGGTTTCGTACTCTTTCTTGATTCGGGCGCTGTCGCTGTGTTTTTTTGCAATACTTTTTTTGCAGACGGCATTGCAGCTCCGGACACGGAAACGGAATTAACCTGAACATTTTTTTTCGTCTCTTTTTTCTTACGTGTGGAAACAGTTTCCTTTTCCGCTTTGTTCGTTTTTTGAACCACTGCTTTTTCAGTCTGTTTTTTTGACCATTTTGCAGCCTTTGCTTTTTTTACAGCCGGTACCGGCAATCCTTTAACCTGCGAAGGCGGAGACAAAGGTTCCAGATTAAGCTTTAACTGCTTCCAGGCTCGTTGTAAGTACAAATCCCCGGAGATACTGTAATAGTATCCCTGTGCTACATTCGCGAGTACCGCATGGAGCAGTTCCTCATCTTTCCAATTACGCACTCTGCCTACTTTTACCGCATGGAAAATAGCATAATGATTAGTGCCGTACTTTCTGCTGTACAAAAGCAGTATATTTTCAAAAGCACCGTCGGCATAGCGATTCCAATATTTCATAGTATAGGCAAGTACTTTATCCTCGATACGGATTATGGATGAAGGAATCGTAATTGCAGCGACCTGTTCTTTTGTGAATACAATTTTTGAAAAATCGACAACGGAAGCCTTTTCTTTATGAAGTGCTCTCCGTGTTTTCTCTTGAGCGTTTTTCCGATCCTGTTCTTCACGGTATTCCCGCACAGAAGAAAGCGTATCGGTAATATACATGCGGATAATATCGGCAGCTTGCCGCATATCGGCGGCATGGTATTTAAGCTTTTCGGCATACCGCGTATATTTTTCAGTAAAACTAATAGCGGCAAATCGATTCGGAGAAATAGCATTAATGACTTTTTCGCATACTTTAATAATTGTATATACCTTTGCACGCTTTAACGGAGCAATAGTGTCTGCAAAGAAAATGATAACTTTTTTGACCTGAACAACAGTCCGATCTGCAAGCTGAACAAGCGAATCGGTAAGCAAAATATGGAATCGATAATCTCGCTTTCGGTAATAGGTCATCAACTGTACCCGCATCTTACTATCAGGATATCGATGTATCAACTTTGTATTATAGAGCCGCAATGCCTCCGCCTGTCTATTCAAAGAACGAAATTCAAAATAGCGTTCAATGTCAGGGTCTTCTGTAAGACTGAGCTGAGGAAATTCTTGCTTTAATATATAAATATCCAGTTCGGTAAGTTGTCGCATACTATATAACGGAATCGATTATAATAAAAAAAAGGTTGCATCCCTAGTAGGAGGCAACCTTTTCCGTCACTCTCTAATGCTTAGCGCAACAGAGACATCACGCTTTGTGTCTGCTGGTTTGCTTGTGCAAGCATTGCCATACCGGACTGCGTCAGGATCTGGTTTCTGGTGAATTCTACCATCTCCTTAGCCATGTCGACATCACGTATGCGTGATTCCGAGGCTTGGAGGTTTTCCGCTGCAACATTGATACCGACAACACTCATCTCGAGTCTGTTCTGGTATGCACCGAGATCAGCCCGCTGTTTGTTGATCTTCTTGATGGCTTCATCAATGGTACCGATTGCACGGTTTGCTGTTTCAGGCGTATCGATTGTAAGAATCGATTCGTCACCAACGTCGCGAACACCGAGTGCTTTAGCGGTCATTGTACCGACATATGCACGTATGCGCTGATCCATGTTGGCACCGATATGGAACCACATAGAGGCGGTAACGGTGTTTTCTCCTGTTTCACGAGCGAAACGGCCGGTAAGCAGATTCATACCGTTGAACTGTGCGTGACTTGCAATCCGGTCAACTTCAGCAACAAGCTGAGATACTTCAACCTGGATGTACAAGCGGTCTTCGGCGCTGTAAATACCGTTCGAAGACTGAACGCTTAATTCACGGATGCGCTGCATAACATCAGTTGTTTCCTGCAAGAACGCTTCGGTAACTTGAATAAAAGAAATGCCGTCTTGAGCGTTGGCACTTGCTCTGTTCAAGCCGCGGATTTGGCTTCGCATTTTCTCGGAAACTGCTAAGCCGGAAGCATCATCCCCTGCACGATTGATGCGTAAACCGGATGAAAGTTTTTCTATGTTTTTCTGAGTGGAAACGTTGGTTTGACCAACTGTTCTCTGTGCAAACATAGCGCTCATGTTGTGATTAATGATCATATTGCTACTCCTTCGGCGATTTTTGACGAGTTTTTTACCTTACGGCGTCCGTCACGGCATCCCTGCCGATATGTCAATAATTATTTTCCAGATCCTCTGCTATCCGACACAGAAGAACGTAACACAATGAAGGGTGCACAACCTTTTCACTGTGCTTATTACATATATCGGAGTTATTGAAAAACACTTAAGGAGAAAAAATAAAAAATATGCAGGTTATCGGGATGTTATTTGTAAATCACCATATCGGAAAGCACTATCGATAAATAGTAAAAACTGATAAACTATTTGTTATTTATAACGGTAGTGAGTAAGTAAAGTAAGTAAGGAATGTAATGACCCCACATACATTAGAAGTTTTAGAGTTTTTCCGCATTGCGGAGATTATTGCAGGTTACTGCAAATCGGAGGAAGCGCGAGCACAGTGCCTGCAAAAACGGCCGCTGCAAGATGCGGTGGAGATTACCGCGGCAAAGGAGCTGGGACGGGATATCCTCTCGTTTTTACAAGCTGATGAGCCGCTTCCGATTAAAAACCTCCCGCCGCTCGCTTCCGTATTAAAACAGCTGCATACCGTCGGTGTTTGCCTTACCGTAGAGGAACTCTACGCGGCGGGGCTTTTGGCGCTGCAAGCCGGTGAGTTGAAGGCGTGGGCTATAAAGCAAAAACGGACGGAGAGCGCCGCCTGTACACTCATCGAATTGATACCTCCGCTTCCGCAAACCGAGCAGGCGGTGTTTTCGTTTATCGACAAAAACGGCGCGCTGCGGGAGATACCCTCGCTGACGGCTATCCGAAAAAAGATGCAGCGTATCGAAGCCGATATCGAAAAAACAATGCGGAGCTACTGCACCGACGAGTCTACCAAGGGAATGCTGCAAACACCTACACCCGTGCTGCGGAACGGCAGGCAGGTTATCGCCGTACGTTCCAACTTTAAAGGACGGATTAAGGGCATTATCCACGAATACTCCCAGTCGGGGCAAAGCTTTTACCTTGAACCTGAAAGCATTGTGCTGCGTAATAACGAATTGATGCGGGCGCAGGCTGAGTATGAACAGGAGCTGCACCGCCTGTTGGTGAGCATCAGCGCAAAGCTCGCGGAGGAAGCGGAGGCACTTGAGCAGGCATACGATCTTGTGTTGGAGCTGGATTGCGCCGCCGCCGCCGCCCGCTGGGCATATACGGAAAACGGTGTGTTCGTCCCCGACACGGGGAATTCTCAATACTTTTATTTACAGGCAGCGCGGCATCCGCTTCTCGGCGCAGCGGCGGTTCCCATCGACCTGAAATTGGCGCCGGAAGAGCGGATACTGATTATCACGGGGCCGAACACCGGCGGCAAAACAGTCAGCTTAAAAACCGCTGCCCTCTTTGTTCTATTAAACCAAACCGGCTGGCCGGTACTTGCCGGAGAAGAAACGCGGTTGCCGGTGTTCCGCTATGTCGGCTGCGCTATCGGAGATGAGCAATCGCTCGACCGCTCGCTTTCCACCTTTTCCGCCTATATGCGTACCGTTGGGGAGCTTTTGGAAGCAGCCGATGAGGAAAGCCTTATTCTCCTTGACGAACTTGGCAGCGGTACCGACCCTCAAGAGGGCGGCGCGCTCGCCATGGCGATTTTGGATGAGCTGTTTACCCGCCGCTCGAGAGTTTTCGTAACGAGCCATCACGGTGTGCTGAAAAACTATGCGTACCGGAAAAGCGGCTGCGTAAATGCCTCCGTATCTTTTGACGAAGCGACACTGCGTCCCTCGTATCGGATACTGATGGGCATTCCCGGTGAAAGCCGCGCCGTTGATATTGCGGAAAAAAACGGATTAAGCCCCGACGTTATCCGCGCCGCCCGTGCCTACATGGCGGACAGTTCCGCCGATGCCGCCGCCCTTATCAAAGGGCTGATGGAAAAGCATGAGCAGCTTGCGGTCTTTGAACGGGAAAAAGACGAGATGGAAAAAGCTCTAAGGGAAAAGCAGCGTCGCTTCGATTTAAACGCCCTCAAGCTCCGTCAAAAGGAGCAAGTTCTCCGCTCGCAGGGATATAAACGCTTAAACGATTTATTCGAGCAAAAGCGCAACGAAATAGAAAACCTCGTACGAGAAATTCAAGAAGGGGAGCTGACGCACGAAAAGACGAGTAAACTCAAGCAGTTCTTTGCCGATTTCGGACAAACGCTTGCGGAAGAGCAAACGGATATCCGCAATGAACAGGAGGAGCTTTCCGCCCTACAGCAGGCGCTTCGAAATCGTGAACAGGAACAAGGGCACGGAAAATCTGCAAACGGTATGTCTGTAAACGGTGTTTCTGTAGCCGGCGCCTCAATAAACGAAGCACTTGCAGAAGGCATGGAGGTACTTATTCCTCACCTGCACCGGCGCGGCGTTATTATCCGGAAAGAAAAAAAGAACTGGCTGGTGGCGGTCGATACCGTTAAGATGACATTCCCCGCCGATAAACTCGAACCGCTTAACTCATCCGCCATCGCACCGTTACGCACGCCGCAGGTTGTAGTAGAGGCGGAACTGCATAAGGAGAGCCGTCCCGAACTTGAGCTGCGTCTACTTGGCATGAGGCTTGAGGAAGCGGAAAAACACTTACAAAATCAGCTCGATCTCGCTCTGATGCATAATATGCAGGAATTTTCGATTGTACACGGGAAAGGGAACGGCGTATTGCAAACCATGGTTCAGGAAAAACTCGCCGCAGCTCCGTATGTCGCAGAATTTTTCTTTGCGCGTCCCGAACACGGCGGTACCGGCAAGACTATCGTACGGTTGAGATAGTTATGCTTTCTTCTTACCCTTGCCGAGAGCGGCAACCCATTCTTCTTTACGTGCGGGTCGCATGATGCGGATGCCTTCCATTGAGGTTCGGATTGCTTCCGAAAAGACTTCTTTCGCGGATCTGTCGATAACACGTACGATAGGAAAACGGGGATCCTCCGAATTATTGTCGATTACCTGCCCAACGGTATTATTTGAAAGATAGACAAAACTGCCGATAGGAAAAAACGACAGCGCATTCAACAAGGCTTTCAGTATTTCTTCATCATATTGCGAAGGTTCCCTTCGCAAGACATTTAATAACCCCGTTGCAGGATCATCAGCTTTTTTATACTTGCGCTCGCCGGTCATCGCCTCATAAGAACAGACAACTGCCAGAATCTTTCCGTAAAGAGAAATTTTTTCACCGGTCAGCTTTTGAGGGTATCCCGTACCATTTTCCCGTTCGTGATGATCAAGCGTTCCAAGGCAAATCGGCAATGGGAACTTAGCCTTTTTTAATATTTTGCAGGAAAGTACCGGATGTACATGGAGATATTTTTTTTCCTCATCAGACAGTTCACCATCTCTGGAATAAATGTCTTCGGAAATATGAATAAGGCCTATCTCATGCAGTAAGGCGGTGATCGCCAATTCCACGAGCTGATGATTTTGCATTTTAAGTTCCATACCGACTACGATAGCAAAAACTGCCGACCGAATCGAATGGGTAACAAGAAAATTATCCACGTTATACGGCATAATCGATTGCAAAATAAGTACTGCTTGCCGGTTTTCTTGTACAAAAGTACAGAATTCCTTCATATTGGTAATTACACTTTCGGTATTGAGCTCCTGCTTATTACGATAAGCTCCATACACTTCGTCGGCAAAGGCATAGAATCTTTGATAGGTTTTTTCTACTAACTCGCCCGAAAGTTTTTGTTCGGTTAGGACTTGACCTTTGCCGGTCGCATCGGTTTTTTCTTCGCCATTATTTTCTTTTTTTTGAGGATTCGCTTCGGTGACGGTTCCTTTTGTATAGAGAAGCGTAAATTGCCATTCGGAAAGAAGTCTTTTCAATTCATCCGTAAAACAGCTTCCCCGTGTAAATAACAAAAACTTTTTATCAATGTACACATCCTCCGTAAAATATACGGGGGGGCTTAGCTCTAAAAGTTTCAATGTATTCACTTAAATACGCTCCTGTAGTACACTGACAGTGTGATCAAAATGGTCGCACCATTTATATGATTATAGGAGATTTTGAATGAAATTAAAAGTGCTTATTATTATCTTTAACGCCGTTTTATTAACCATCTTCTTTACAGTACTTTCTTTTTCATTCTTTACTGCCGGTACTGAATTTATCGGCAGTTTTTTTAAAAACTACTGGATATTCGTTCTTTTTTTTACGATTCTCTTTATTGGAATGAATCTATTTTTTATCAATAACTGGAAGCTGATAACTACCCTCGAATCGGAGGATTGGCCGGCTCTTTCGCTGTACCTTGAAACGGAAATTTTTGAAAAACATCATCTTACCGCTAAAAAAGTACGACTGTTGTGCGAAATCAGTATTTTATTGGGCGATTTTGAAATATTAAAACGGCTTGAACGTGTACTCGAAGAATATAAACCTGAATATATTAGAACTTTTGCTTCCCGCTTTGCGGCGGCCAAACTGCTTTCAAACGATTATCAAGGACTTGCCGATTTTATGACTCGTATTGCCGAACAGCCTCATAAAACCTCCCCGTGGATATCGTTTTATGAGGCATTCTCGGCACAGATGCTAAAACGCTACCGCGAGGCAGCAGAGAAATTTTCACACCTGCTGGAAACCGAACAAGAACCGTTTGTTCGATTACTCGGCGTTTATTTTATGGCATGCGGATTATATCATTACATTGATGTGCACAAAGACGAGGCAGATAAAAGGATCGAAGAAGAAAAACGGAAATTAAAAAAACATTCATTGCAGTACTGGAAAAAACATGCGCAAAAAGAAAAACAAAATATTCATGTACTCGTCCTCACAAAAGCAATCGATGATGCACTGATATGGCTTTTTAAAGAAGATGAACTATCGGGGCAAACACCTCAGACGGTTTCTTAACAGCTTGATATATTTGCCCGTCCCTGTACCACTGCTCAACTGCGGAGCATTTTTTTAACGGAGCCGAAAACACCGCGGGTAATTTCCCGTCCGACTGAGCGGGTGATGCTGTCAACCAAAATTCTTCCCAATCTATCAGTGGTGCTTTGATTTTTTCGTTTCGCAGCTTCTTCCAGCCTTAACTTTGCCGCTTCCGCCCTTGCTTTGGCGTTTTCGGCTCGTATAAGCGCTGCTTCTTCTTTTGCCTTTGCTGCATTTTCTTTTGCGAGTTGTTTTTCTTCGGCTTGGCGCGTTGCGGCTTCGGCTTGTTCGCTAAACTGTTTGGTAAGAATCTCATAAGCGGATTCCCGATCGACCGGATCCTTGTATTTATACAAAAGAGGAGACTCTTCTACCAGTGCTGTGATTTTAGCACTGTCGATTACGCCCATTTTACTGTGAGGAGGAACAATCATTGTCCGCTGCGTTATGGAAGGGCTGCCGTCCTGCTGCAAAACGGAAACGAGGGCTTCGCCGGTTTTAAGCTGCGTGATAACTTGAGCGGTGTCGAACGCAGGATTGACGCGGAAGGTCTCGGCTGCAAGGCGTATGGCTTTTGCGTCCTTAGGGGTAAACGCCCTCAACGCATGCTGAATCTTATTTCCCAGCTGACCGAGGATCGCTTCGGGAATATCGGCGGGATTTTGAGTAACGAAAAAAACCGCAACACCCTTCGACCGGATTAAACGCATAATTTGTTCAATCTTTTGAAGCAATATCTTTGAGCCGTTATCAAACAACAAGTGAGCTTCATCAAAGAAAAAAACGATTTTCGGTTTTTCCGCATCGCCGATTTCCGGGAGGTTCTCGTAAAGCTCGGATAAGAACCATAGCAAAAAGGTTGAATACAGCATGGGCTTTTGGTACAGTTTGACGGCATTCAATATATTGATATAACCTCGCCCGTCCGATGTTTGCTTAAAAAAATCATTGAGGTCTAAAGCCGGTTCTCCGAAAAAATTATCGGCTCCTTCATTTTCGAGCGTTAAAAGATTCCGCTGAATTGCCCCTACCGAGGTGTCGGAGATATTACCGTATTTTAATTTTAAATCCTGCTTATTTTCACTAATATAATGGAGCATCGCTTTAAGATCCTTTAAATCCAAAAGCAATAGCCCGTCCTCATCCGCGACACGAAACGCGATATTCAATACACCGGTTTGCACTTCGTTAAGGTCTAAAAGGCGAGAAAGCAACAGCGGCCCCATTTCGGAAATCGTAGTGCGTATGGGATGTCCCGTTTCTTGTAAGATACTCCACATCCGCACGGGATAATTTTTAAATTCAAAGTTTGAAATATGTAAGAGACTGAGCCGCTCTTGCAGTTTAACGCTTGATTCGCCTTTTTCGGCAAAACCGCACAGGTCGCCTTTCACATCCGGTAAAAACACCGGTACGCCTAAATCGCTGAATGCTTCAGCAATTACTTTGAGCGTAACGGTCTTTCCCGTACCGGTTGCCCCCGTAATAAGTCCGTGTCTATTCGCCCTCATCGGTAAAAGTTCAACCGCAGTTTCGCCGCGGCCTAAAAAAATTGCTTCGCTCATAATGCTTCCTTTAATCGTAATATAGAAAAAGAATCGGGACTTCTTCACAACCTTAGTTTTAGAGATTTCCTTAAAATGTAATCAGCCCGTAAAATTTTTTAGCGAAAAATACAAGAAAGGTCAATGCCGGCGGGTTTGTTCAAGTCTATAAACAAGAATCTTGATGCAGTTCAAAGAAGAAAAGTATAAGGATTTTTACTACAAGAAGTTTAATCCACCGGTATTGAAATGCTTATTTCCTTATATTATCATAAGTCAAAGGCTATAAAATGGGTTTCAGAAAATTTACAAGATTAATATTACTTATTTCTTTTTGTATACATTTATCTGCATGTATATTACCTAAACCGCCATTAATAAATTTTATTTCAATAGAGGGTAATGATATTATCATTGAATATAATGTAAAAAAAATAGGCAATAAAATCACTCGTTTACAGACAGAGTCAATAAATGATATGCAGCGAGTAGAAATACCATTTGAAATTTTAAAATATAGTATAAGTCCACAGAATAAAAATAAAATACTAGTAACTGTGTCTAAGTATTCTGATAAATTTCAAGGTTCATTTAATATTTTTATAGGCTTTCAAAATCGTAGATTTGATAGAATTACGGTGTTTGTTAAAATAGATAAAAAAGATTGCACAATTACAGTTATAGATGAGTATAGTTTTTGGTTCCTATAACGCTTTCATAAGCTCCCTAGCCTATTGTACTGAGATATTGGTTGCATAGCCGTACAAAAATATTTTGTCTACGTTCGCTTAACTCGTTTAAAGAGTTCTTCGCGGGTAAGCACAATCCAGATTGGGCGGCCGTGCGGACAGATGGGTTCCGGAAGTTCAAAGGCTTGCGCCGCAATGTGCTGCTGGGTTACGGGGTCGAGGATGGCATGATCCTTGCAGGCAGCACGGCAGGCGGCTGAGGCTAAAATCTGATAGAGGATATCATCGGCATTTTTACGGACGCCCGTGATGTCGCGGATAAGATCGCGCTCCGTGCCTGTCCACCGTGCCGGTACGGCGGTTACCTGCCATACGCCCGCACCTTCATCGGAGAGGGCAAAGCCCGCCTTACACAGCAGCTCCTGATGTTTTTTGATAAACGCATCGTCTTCTTCCGATGAAGTGATAATGCGGTAGGGGATTAACAGCTCCTGTACGCCGCCGATATTATGCCGCAGCTGCTCAAAGATAATCCGCTCGTGGGCAGCATGTTGGTCAATTAAATACAGCGCCTCGTTTTTTTCTACTGCGATAAAGGTACCGGCGACCTGTCCGAGCAGCTTAAAATCAGCCGGAGGAAGATCCGGCGGCGGCTGTAGATACGCTGCCGTACCCGTAGCCGCAGGCGGTGGAATAATGCGTTCCCCTACTGAATAAGGAACTGCTGCTGTCGCCGCTATTTGGCGGAATGCGCTGCCATATCCGCTTTGTGCAGAACCGTACTCCGCTTGAGTGCCGGACACCTCGTAGTTGTATCCGTCAGGCAGTACACCGGTATCGTTTCCGTACTCCTTTCCATATCGGTCATACTCATCGGCTGCTGTACCGACGGCTGAGTTACCGCTTTTACCGTCTCCATACTGACCGGCTGCCGTGCCGGAGTGCGATGACTGTGGGTATGCTCCTGCCGGGGAACCGTGCTGAAAATCCAGAGGGCGGGTAAGGCTGGGGTCATACTTTTCTTTTAAGAGACTTGCAACGGTATGCTGCCGGTAAAAGGAGCCGACGGCGCTGCTGACGGCGTGGTGGATAGCGCCGTAATCCTGAAAGCGTGCTTCTTTTTTTGCGGGGTGAATGTTAAAGTCCACACGGGAAGGCTCTACCGTTAAAAATAAAAACGCAACGGGATGTCCGCCGTTGGGGAAATAGCCTTCGCTGCCGTACTCGATTGCCTGCGTAAGTCCAAACTCGGTAATCCTTCTACCGTTGACAAATACCATGATAGCGCGTTTATCGCTTCGGACAACATCCGGGCTGCCGAGCACAATACGGAACGAGAAATGCTCACCGCTTCCTTCAATTTCAAAAAAGAGCGCTTCGGGTTCTTTAAACGAAAAAGCGGCGAGGCAACGTTCCCGCAGCGACTCTGTAGGAGGAAGCAGAAAGCGAAGCTCGCCATCCGTGATAAAGCGCATTTCGGTACGGTAATGCGGCAGAGCTTTGTCGAGAAAGATTATTCTACACAGCGCAGTCTCGGCAGCCGCCCGCTTTAAAAACTGCTTGCGGGCAGGAAAGTTTTCAAAGAGGTTTTCTACCTGCACCACAGTACCGGCATTTAGACGAGCCGGAAGTATCTTCCCTAGCTGCAATTTCCATGCGGCGGGTCCGCTCCTCGTTGAGGTAATTTCAAGATCACTGACCGCTTTAATAGAAGAAAGCGCTTCGCCGCGGAAACCGAGGCTGTGCAGGGAGAGCAAATCTTCCGCGGTGGATATCTTGCTCGTCGTATGGGTATCCGTACAGATTGCGAGGTCTTCGCGGCTCATTCCGCAACCGTTATCCGTAACCCGAATGCGGTCGATACCGCCGCCTGAGATTTCCACTTGCACCTTTGAAGCGCCTGCATCGATTGCATTGTCTAGAAGCTCGCGGATAACGGCTGCAGGGCGATCAATAACCTCGCCGGCCGCAATTTTCCGTGCCGTTTCCGCATCAAGCGCTTTTATCGGCTTGTACACAGCGGTGGAATCGACAGCCGTATCAGTATGAAAAGAAACTTGAGATATTTCAGCAGGTGATTGAGACGAGGTATCCATCGCTATATGTCATCAGCTGAAAATAGCTCCAGCTCAGGTTTATCCTGCGATTGCACCGGCTGATTCATCAATATCTGCACCTTACTTTCTATTTTATCAATGTCTTTTTCCAAGGTTTTAGCAAGCTTGATTCCTTCTTCAAAAGCCGCAAGAGCTTCTTCCAACGGAAGATCGGCACTCTTGATTTTTTCGCTGATTTCTTCAAGACGCGTTAACCGTTCTTCAAATTTTTTCAACGTCTTCTCCTTCTCTATTCAAGACAACCGGACTGCTTTTTAACACCCCCACGAATAAACGCGGTGATGATGGCATATATAGTTAGCGCTAACAGTAATAGTTCTTGAACATGAAGTGTGCTTATTTCGTATATGTTTATTACAATATACTATATAACCCTCTATATATCAACATTATCAAATCTTCTTATTTTTTTAAAGTGTATCATGAATCAATATTTTTATCACTCCCTCACCTTTTACTTTGAAAACGATGTTATGTATTATTTCATTTTATGGATGGATAATATCCATATTTCCAAATCCAAAAATCAGCTCATTTTCTTTTATAACACAACATAAATCAAACTTTGTTATAAGACAAAATGATATTTCACCATTTTTAAATATTTTCCAATCAGACCTTTTCTTACAAGCTTTTTTATATTGATTATATTCTTCATTTGAAATTTTTATTGTATAGTAACAAGGTAATTGTTGAATCCTAATTGGAATTCCATTTGAATATTGTTTTTCAATAACCTCAATAGGTTTATCTTTAATTTGAATATCCGTTTCATGAGTAAAAAGCCATTTTATAAAACTTATATTTTTACAATCAGCAATATTTAATGTATCCTGTAAATAATATTTACTATAAAAATCCGAATAATTATAACAATCATATATGGTTCTCAATTCATTTAAAATATCACATCTATAGAACTTTCCAGACTGAGACTCATACACCCAATAATTATTTTGAATTTCATACTTCTTTCCTGTCAGTAGATACTCAACTTTATATTCACCATCTATAATACAAGCTTTTTCAACATTATTTATAGAAATAGGTTTTGACTTTTTAATTTTTCTATCCATCGATATTAAAGCATTATAGAGATCTTTATTTAAAATTGCTGACTCATCATGGGATTTCGGAATCCATCCTTTATACAGTAGAATACTATTAGAATTATTTTCTAGTAAAATGAAAATATCCATCTCTCGTTCATCATGAGCAAAGATATTTTGCAATAAAAATAGTAAGATACACAAAATACATATTCTTTTATTTTTCATATCCCCCTCAGAATTACTGCCCCCCCCCAGAAGGCAGTCCATATAACCAACGTTTTAAACCGTAACGCAGCTTGACCGCTTTTCCGACTTTGAAAACAGTGTTGGACAAAATATTTCTTATTGAAATATTATATTCGGTTTTCTTTTATCAAACAGCTTCTTCTACCTAAACCAGAAAGCTCGATGTCATTTTTAATATTTTTATTAATGCATGGGAAATTCATCAGCGAAAACACATTCCTCAAATTTTGATTTCGCTACTTCTTTTTTATCAACTAACTTTGGTATATTTATAATTGTATTTTCATTTCTTAAAAACCAACAACAGACATCCTTCATAGATAAATGATAATGGAATAACTATACCCGTTTTAAACCATAAAATAGTATCCATATTGTTATATCCAAAAAAACCAGTTATATATTCATTTGCATTGAATATTTTAAATAAACAACTTATAAAAAACATCACAATCGGAATAATAAAGAAAGAAGTATAAATTATTATTAAAAATTCTTTCTTTTTAATTTTAAGATGATTTAATTCTATAATTATTAAATTAAATACAAAAGTAAAAAACGATATTAAAATTAATACAATTGGTTTATAAAGCAAAAAATAAAAAGGGGAAATTAAAAATATAATACCGGCAGGACCTGCTATATGTGCAGCCATAATTAAAAATAATATAATTAAAAAGAATATAAAAAATATAAGTAAATTAAAAATCATAGAAAATATTTTTGTAATTACTTGAGACATATAACCCCATACAATAAACAATAAAGGTGTAAGAATAAATGTTATTTTTTTAAACCTAATCCAATCCCATGTATTAGTTAAAAATGGATTTACTTCTAACAACCATATTCCCCATGATATAAATGCAAATATACAAAGCAAGAATAGTGCATTTCTTTTTTTCAACATTTTAAAATTACCAAAATTTCCTTTACTCAAGCGAAAAAGCCGTTTTTTCTCAATCAAGCGCAGTGTGCTGTTATGTAGAACACTGTTTTAAACTATAGGCAGCTTGTCTACCCGTTGATTTTAAAAACTGTCTTAGGCGAAAAATATCTTTTCGTGAAATATTATATTCACTTTCTTTTTTTCTTAAAAAGGACGTTTTATATTTCTAGAAGTACCTTTTCTAGGTTAATATTTTAACTGATGAACGTCAAGACCCATTGTAGACTTACCTCATCATAAAGATCTGTTTCTTTTTTAATCAATCCTGACTCGGCTAAAAAACATTTAATGTGTTTATCCTCTTCTAGTTCTCATCAATGATTTTTGCATCAACAAGGTGCATTATATCGGTTTCTGTTCTGATTCCGTTAAATACAGGTTTGTTTTTCTTAATATCAAATACTGTATAACAAACAGTCCAATTATGACCAAACAGTCCGTTACGCAAAGAATCCCTAAAAGGACTGATACAAAACGGTGCCAGAAAATAATCATCAGATAGCAGCACTAAAGGTCCGGCCACTCGCTCGTATCTTTGCTTAAATGTACATTGAATATCTTCAAATGTATTTAAATCCGTTATAACACAGCTTTTGCTATCGCTTCTAAAAGATTTCATATTCTCTGTTTGTGTAACAGATGCACCCTGCCGTATTATTTTATTTTTATGACGACTATGAGGATAAGACCAGCCGATATCAATTTCATTTTTTCGGATACTTCCTGTTGAGCGGTCAATTACAAAATTTCCCGAATCACCGACAAATCCTCCGTCCATATAAAAATAAACAGTATCATCATCAGCTTGAACGCTTGTAATAAATCGGGGCTCATATCGTTCTTCGAATTTTTTGAGAATATCTTCAATTTCATACAGTTTTTTTATTCGTTTTGTTCGAGAATCATATTCATATAGAATATGAGGTTCCCTGTTTTTCTCACACCGTTCACACCAGAATATAGTATTTTCAGTAAAAGTACATAAGTGATATATTTCCCATTCAAAATCAAATAAAACAGCTTCTTTATTGTTAATATAATTAAGCCTTATTACACGATATAAATTATCATTTTTTTCAGCAAATAAAACTGTATCCTTATTTTCCCTGTCAAATCTTATTCCTAAAATATTGCGTTTCTTTAAACAGTCTAAGTCAATTAACAACCGCTCTCCATTATAAATTGAATATGTTGCTTTTTCTCCATACCCCTTTTGAAATAAATAAACCAGTAAAATATTTTTAGTTTCTTTCCTTGGTTCAGCACATGCAATATCTATAAATAAATTTAATAAAAGTAAAGAGTAAATTATTTTTTTTAGAATTTTTATTCTCATTTATTTTCTCCAAGCGTCCCAGTGGGGTATACGCATAACATTTACTCAACCTGCATTCACGATCTATCTACAATGTTAGATTGAAGCAAGTGTTTTGTCAATTTCTTTAATATGATTTTTACAAATAGTTCGTACGTATCAGTATTGTAGCCCTCGTAATTATTATCCCGTAATTCTTTTATATATTTTTGAGTTATATCAAAAAGGCTCGGTCCTAAATACATCTTGTATTCCATTTTTCTTCAAAGATTCGTTACACTTAGCAGAACCATAAAATCTTTCGAATGCTTGGTATTTTTTATTTTTATAATTTTCTAAATTATATTTCCCTTGTTCAATTATCTTCCCATTATTTACCTTTATTAAAATGTATTCTTCAAATTCTGAAAGATACCCACCATGAATATAATTTATCATATCACCTTGAGGTATAGCTAAAATATTCTTCTTATACATAATATTTCAGCCTTCTGTAAATGAGGTAATATTAAAAACAAAATCTTTTATTTTATATACCCCTTCTTTTTTTACTAAATGGAATATATGATTTTCTTCTGTCTTTATAGTGTTTCCCGCGAATTTTCCTTCTCCAATCTTCTTATATTCCTGTAAAGCTTTTTGGCCGAATTTTTCCAATTCTTCTTCACTTATACAAATATCATCATAATATTTGAAATACACCTTTTTTGTAAGCTCCATACCATGGTCTGCATAAAACCAATGTGAAGCCTCTGCTTTTACGATACAAGTGCATTCCTTATCAGTGATTGAAACTATTGAGATATCTTTTATCTTTATGCTTTTACTTGTATTAAGGAATCTATCCGGTTGCTGAGATGCTTTTGTATATAAATTCGAAATGATATTCTGCCAAATTTCATCTTCTAAAAATATTTTATGAAATATTTCTGTTAATTCATCGCTTGGTTTATAATCAAAATCAAATATATTAAAATAGTATTCCTCTTCCAATACTTTTATTGTTTCATAAAATAATTTTATCTGATCTTCAACAGTAGGATTTTCCACATCTAATATTTTTAGAGATTCATAAAATGGTTTAAAATATTCTTTCACTTCAGGATTTTTTAAATCTAATCTTTCTCTTACTTCTTCAAAGGTTAGCAATTCTTCTCTTGCAGAATTTTCTATATCCATTGCTACAGCAGTAAAATCTTTATCTTCACTTTTTTTACATGAGATAAACAAAAATAATAGAACAGAAAATAATATAATTCTACTTAAACTTTTCATTTTTCCTCCACGGTAAACCAGCAACCTATCGCCACAACATTGTTTTAAACCGCAATAGGCTTGTCCCGTTGTCGGCTTTGAAAATGGTGCTATGTGGTTTTATTTCAATTTTTGCACTAATTTATCAGGAAGTTTTATCATTCCTTTTGAAGTATTATGGATAACTTTGTAGAATTGTTTACCATCAAACCAATATATTGCATCGGTAATGCTTCCCGGACCTTGTTGATACATATAATTTACTAATCCAATCAGTTGTATAATATCATTATTCAAAGTTTCTTTATTTATATTTTTTAGAATTATTCCATATCTGTTTGGAATAGCTACAAAGGCACCATATTCGGAAAGATCCTTATATTTTTTATTTAAATCATAAATAGAAGAAGTAATAAAAATATTTGTATTGGAAAGCATTATAGAGACCGAAAAAGTATCTGATATTTTATATACTTCAAATTTTTCAGTATTGTTTTTAAGTGTATTTTCTTTTGCAATTTTTAAGATTTCTTTTTCACTGATTGACCATTTTTTTACATATTCATTTGACAAGGCTTTTACTGCACTGGGAAAATCTATAACAACAACACCGATATAGTCATCCATCGAGCAATCTGTTATTGAAGATTTTGAAATCTGTTTTTTATAATCAATCGGATATAGGCGAATTCTCAGATATTCTTTACCCGTTTCTATTTTTTCTAATTTAGGAAGAATTTCTTTTTCTTCTGCCCTTCCGTTTTTGACTTGAGAAAAATGGTCTTTAATAATACTCTCCCATTGTGATTTATCATTTTGTACACAGATATTATATAAATTTGTCAATCCGACTTCTGTATCAACATCAAAATAATCATTCTTTTCTTTGATAATAAAATACTGTTCATTGAAGTGTTCTTCATAATTTTGTATATGGATTTCTTTTAATTCTTTTTTTACAATATTTAAAAAAATAGTATAATCTTTAGTAGATTGAGCAGCTATTGAAAACAAAACAAATGAATACATTATCACTACCAATAATCTTTTTTTCATCCTTTCTCCCTTCGCCCCAGCGGGGACATCCATCTAACATCCGCTTAACCTGCAAACGGGCTTGCCCCATTTGTCGGCGTTGAAACGGGTGTTAGATGTCTTTTATTTATTTTCCTATGATAATCTATAACACATAAAAATTCTATACTTTATCCCAAAATTTATCTTCTGCCGATTGTTGCTCAGCAAAAGTCCATACTTCTTGTATCTTGCCATTTTCTATTTTGAATAGATCAATTCCCGGATCATTGAGCTTATCAGCTCCTCTCTCCGCTACGGAAACAACACTTGCAGCAACAAAACACTCGTTGCTCGCAGCCCAATTTGTAATAACTTTAAATGTGCCACCGCTTCTTTTTGCGAATTCTCCTAGACGCTCACCCAATGCCTGTTTCCCTATAATCGTGCCTGAAAGCGAACTTTCGCCTCCCATGTGCCATACAACAGTATCGGACATTGTTGCAAAAGCTCCCGCAAAATCGCCCTTTTCCAGTGCATCTCGATAAGCATCAAAGACCTTCATTACTTCATGTTTCATAACATTCCTCCAGTAAATATTTAGAAGTTTCTCACTTCTCTAAGTATCATTATAGTCTTTAGTCTTGATTTTGTAAGTACGAACATTTATAATACATAGTATCAAATATAATACTTGAGAGGGTTCTTATAATGTCGATTTATGATAAGTGTCCCTTCGCTACTACTCAAAGAGTATTGCAAGGAAAATGGGCGATTATAATTTTATATCATCTGAGTACGGGTACAAAAAGGTTTAATGAACTCGAAAGATTAATGCCTACAACAACTCGAACGGTTTTAACAAGACAGCTCCGTCAGCTTGAAAAAGATAAACTAATCGACCGCAAAGTCTTTGCCGAAGTCCCGCCTCATGTTGAATACTCTTTGAGCAAATTGGGAACTCAGTTTCGAAAAGTATTAGACGAGATTGAGATTTTTGGTTTGAATTATATCGCCGAATTAAATAAAATGCATAAAGGAAAAAGCAGTTGAGTTTCCATCAATATTTTACTTTTTTATACTGAAATCTATTTGTGGCATAATTTTCAATTCAGAGGAGACCGCAATCGACAAATGAGACTTTTAATTTACGGTGCAGGCGTAATCGGCGGTTTGTATGCCAACGCGTTCGCCGAAGCAGGCTGTGACACGACAGTGTACGCAAGAGGGAAAAAACTCGAAACATTGAAAACCCGCGGCTTGCTGTATGAAGAAAACGGCAAACAGTATAAAGCAAATATTAAAGTTATCGCTAAATTGCAAAACGATGATATCTATGATTTTATTTTTTTGACGGTAAAAGAAAATCAAGTGCATACGGCGCTCGAAGAACTCCGGCCGAATGGCAGCCCGAATATCGTTACGATGGTCAATACGCTTGAACCTTACGCCGACTGGGAGCGCCTGTGCGGTAAGGGACGCATTATCCCTGCATTCCCGGGAGCGGGCGGCAGCTATGAAGACGGCGTGCTGAAAGCGGACTTTACGCCGCCGCTTATTCAGACTACGACATTCGCCGAAATCGGCGGGAACACATCGGAGCGGCTGAAAGAACTCGCGTCTCTTTTTAAGACGGTGAACGTGCCGTACCGAATCGTAAAAGACATGCACGGCTGGCAGTTGTGTCACTTGGCTCTGGTTGTCCCGATTGCCGATGCGTATTATAAAGCCGAAAATCCGGAAGAGGTTTGGAAAGAAGCGGGCATTATGAACGATACGGCGCGGCAAATAAAAAACAACTTTCAAAAATTGTACCGCTCGGGCGTAAAACTTTCGCCTCCGAAAATGCACCTTTTGAGACTGCTGCCGACTCCGGTTATGCAAGCCGTTTTTACTCAGATTTTTAAAAGCCGCTTCGGAAATTTATTTATGTACCGGCACTCGATGAAAGCCCCCGAGGAAATGCGATCTCTGCACTCTCAGTTGTATCAATATCTTGCCGGAATTCCAACGAACCATAATCAGCGTGGAATGAGACTCATCTGTATCGGCGACAGCTTAACATTCGGTAATGTCGGCTATTCGTATATCCATTTTTTAAACAAAAAAATTCATGCCGTAAACAAAGGAAAAAACGGCGACACGCTTAAGGGCGCTTACGACCAGCTCAAAAAAATAATCGATAAATCCCGACACAGGGGCGGTACATTCATCCTCGGAATCGGTACAAACGATATTCTGCTGCCGTATTTAAAATCCCTTTCTTTATTTTGGTTTTTGACAATGAATCTGCGCTGCAAAATAAAACGGTGCATAGAAAATGACGATAACTTTGAACGCGAATATGACAGGCTTTTGCACTTATGCTCCGAAAAAAACAAACGCGTAATCGTTTTCGGAATACCGTTTATTAACTTAAAAAATTTTCCGCACGAAAAGACTGTACAAAGAAACGCCGTTATCAAACGATTGGCGAAAAAATATAATTATTCTTTTATCGATATATACAAACTGCAAAAAGAAACGCTTCTACCCGACAAGCGCACCTATACGTGGAAACACGGTTTTACGTTCAGGCTTATAGATGCCGTCATAATGACGCTGTTGCCGTTCTGTAAAGACATATTCGCAAAAGCACGAGGTTTGAACACAAGCGTAGACGGCGTTCATTTTAATTCGGCATCGGCAAAAATTCTGGCTGCGGAAATAGAAAAAGCCGCAGCAACCGGCCAGCCATCGTAAAAAAATCGGCTGAGATCCTTTTTTAAGTTATATTTTAGTATTCAATTATTTCAGGAAAAATTATTTTTCCTGAAATATTTACACAAATTCTTAGAATATCTTTTGTTTTTTTTACTTGATAATTACGTGCCGCAATATATTCCTCCTTGGAATCTTTTATATCTTCCGTGACATCGAATATTAATAAATTTGACATCGCATATTTATACGGTTGATTTAAAACTTTATTTGTTGTTACGGGAGAATGCACAATATAGTAGTTTACGTCTTTAAACGGAGATTCATTTTTAAAAAGCATATCAAAATTAGATACATACGGTGTAACCGTTGCTTTAAATTCAGTAAAACCGACAAAACTGTTTATTTTATAAATAACATATGTCTCTGCAACTTCAGAATATGTCTTTACTTTGTAACCGACTGTTGATATATATATTTTTTCATCTGTAAGAGAAAGCGAGGGATTTACATTAATTATTATTTGTTTCAGTTCATCGCTTTCGATTATCCGGTTTTTATTCAAATCGCAAAAACCGTAGCAAAACAGTTTGCCGAACGATTTACTGTTATCCGTCTCCGCGAAACCTTTTATTTTGAGAGAAAAACTTTTACTTTCGGTATTTTCCTTTGGAAATAAATAATTATTTACTAAATCCGAATTAAAATACAAAATCTTCGGTTCCGTTTTATCCGTAATTATCATATTTCCGACCGAAAAAGGAGTTTCATCTATTTCTTTCCCAATATATTGCCGGGGGTCTAATTTCTCTTTTGAAAGAATTATATGAATGCCTTTGATGGGTTCTTTTGCTTCTACAATAAAATTAAAGTTTTCTCCTACGGAATATTCATTTCCTGAAACCGAAAACTCCTCATCTAATTTCATTAAATACGAATTTTTAACATCGGCAGTTCCAACACGCCACAAGCTCGTGCAAGAACATAATAAAGCGCAAAATAAACTGAATAAAATTAACAACCTTTTCATTCTTTTTCTCCTATCGGCGGCCGCGTTTATTTACCGTATTTTCTTTCTATAGCGGAAAGAGTATCGACCCGTTCCGTGTAAACGCCGCCTTCAAAGCGGGCATCGAGAAAGGCGTCGACAATCATTTTTGCTTCTTCGGGGCCGACGATGCATACGCCCATGGCGACCGCATTTATGTCGCTGTGTTCGACGGCGAGCTTTGCCGTACACGGTTCGCTGCACGCCGCAGCCCTCACTCCGGGAACTTTGTTTGCGGCGAGAGAAATGCCAACACCCGATCCGCACACCATAATGCCCTTTTCAACTTCGTGCGATTTAATCGCTTCTGCAACCTTTAAGCCGAATTCGGCATAGTTTACCGAAACCTTTGAATCCGCCGCACCATAATCGACGCATTCATATCCTTTATTGCGAACGTGCTCCATTAAAATATGTTTTAATGCAACTCCCGAATGATCGCTTCCAAATCCGATTTTCATATATACCCCTTGTTGTATAAAAAATTATTAAAACTTCATATCGAAGTACGATACTATAATAACACATTGATAATTAAAAAAACAGCTCGCCGCTCCGGAATGTTCGGCAATCGGTTTTACGGAATTCGAATTATTGAGAGGAAAGTTTCTTTACGTTTAATGTTGCAATAAGCGACTGTAATTTAATTTTGCAGCCATTCGCAGTAAACGCGGTAAACCGCAGCGCTTTCATTACATAATTCATCTCTTCCTTATTTGACATCTTTACCGCGTGTTTTAAATTAATTGGCACGAATATTACAAAGTAAAATTTGTTTATGATTATACCTGCGTGCTTGGTGGTCTGTACACCTAACATTGTTTTAAACTGCAACGCAGCTTGTCTGCGTTGTCAGCGTTGAAGCGGATGTTAGACGCTATTTGGTCTTCTCACCGAACAAAACACGAACAAAATCTCTTTTTGAATACAAAATCCTTATAATTCTTATAACTTCGTCTTCAATTCTATAAAATATTGAATAATTATTTGCAAGCACAAACTTATAATCGGTAGGAAATGAAACATATTTTTCCACAGGAATCCCTCCATTTGGAGAGAACGTCAAATTTTCATAACTTTCTATAATTTTTGAAATGGTATTATGTGCTGCTATGGGATTTTGAAGTTCATTCTCGATATAATTTTTAATTTCAAGTAAGTCTGCTGCCGCTTGCGGAGCAATTTTTATCTCAAACATTAAAGTCCTGCCATTTTTCTGACCTGTGTTGTGTCCAGCCACCCGCTTTGCAAAGCAGATTCTTCGCCTTTCTGCAATTCAGAAAAAAGAGTTTTCGTAGCCGTCAATTTTTCGTAATCTCTTATAGAAATCACCGCATAACATCCCCTGCCATTTCTAGTAAGAAAAACCGGCGATTCATCAGCAACATCCTGCAAAACTTCATTATAATTACGCAAATCGGAAACAGGTTTTATAGCAATCATACATACCTCTAATATTCGTAATATTTTACGAAATAATTATCTTAAAATACTTATAAACTGTCAAGTGGATTAAACATTCATATCACACAATGATTTAGTTAGTTATAATGCAGAATCCCTGACTCTCATATATTTTACTAATTATGAATAAAAGCCCTCTCCATGACCGTCCGGAGGACTTATATTTCGTTGATTTCCTTAATAAGTTTTAAAATTTTTAGATAAAAGTTTGTTTTTCTTACTTAATTAGTCAGTATGATAAAACGTCGCTTTACTCAAAGAGCCTAAGCTATTAATTTGGGTTTTAAGCTTTAATTTACAAAAATATACACCATTTTTCAAAGTTACAGTTTATCGTGCCGTAAGGCATCCACATAACATTCGCTTAACCTGCATTTGCGGCAAAGGCAATGTCAGTGTTGAAGCGGGTGTTAGGTGATTTTTCCTTCATAAGTAAAACAATATTTTCTCTCATCCCAAGATTGTGTAAATATTTTATTATCTTCAATATAGAAATTATTAATTCCTTTCGGCAATACAAATATATCAGATCCAGAATTTTGCCAAATAATTGTGCCATTTATATTAATTCTGCTTATTTCAAGTTCTCCATGAACTATATAATCATCATTCATTTTATAGATTCCAAAAGCACTTACTGAGTCGATTTCTTTTTTCCAATTTAATTCAAGAGTTGGTATTGTTAATGAAAACAACCAATTTGAGACGCAAAGCAATAGAATTCTATTTTTCTCGATAATATATAACTTCTCATGAATTCCCGTTGCTCCGCCACTTACAAGCATTATAGCGCTAGAAAGAATCTGATTATTTTTATCCTTTATTACTATTCCATGTTTTGTACTAATACGTTCATCATCAGTTTTATAAATATTTTTGTATATTATTATATTATCTGTTGAGTTTTCTGAATATTCTCTATCATCAATAATTTCAATTACATAATCACAAATTTTTTCAATAATCATTTACATTTATTCCTTTATCAATAATTACAGATATTATTTTCTTCGCCCGCCGAAGACGTGCACCTAACGGGGCGGCGGATAAGCTGCAAGAAGGGAGAAAGCCTTTAGGCTTTTGAGCTTCGCAGTCAGCTTAATTCGCGTGTTGGACGGCGCTGTGCGCCGGACAACAGGCGGATGCTCCGCCGCCCCGTTGGAGGGACGCACAGCGTCCATCCAACATCCGCTTAACCTGCATTTGTGCCTTTGCTGTCGCGTGTAGCGACAGCAAAGTTGGCGCGAAAGTTGCATAAAAAGGGAATTGCGCTAGCAATTACCGCCCAAGCAACTTTCGTGACACAACAAATGTCAGCGTTGAAGCGGGTGTTAGACGATTTTACTTTCCCATAGTTTGAGCATAGGTTTTCGCATTATTAACAAAAGTTTTTAAATCTATCTTGTCAAAATAATCTCGCTGCCATTTTGTATAATCAAAACGTTCTCTTCTTACAGCAGCAATAAAGTATTCTGCATCAACGATACCCAAAGATTCCACCAAACATTCCATACCACGAGAAAGAAGCTCTATTGTCGCTGGTGGTTCAATCATTTTAGTCATCACTTTCATTACCTCCATTTAAAAAATCTATGAATTCTATCGGATTAAGTAATTTTACAGTATCACTCTTATATTTTAACATACGTTTATCAGTACTCAAAAGATAGTCGCATTTCATCATTTCAGCACAAACTATATGGCAAGAATCCTTCATTTTTACACCTGCTGCCATCACTATTTTTGCCTTTGTAATGACTTCTTCCGATTTTTCACTACCTATATAATCAGAAACATTGGTATCCAGAAAATTCTTTACAGCAATTTTTCTATCACTATATGGGTTGCAAAAATTTTCATAATCCAAAATAAACGAAGAAGCAAGCTCTAGACATTTTTCCTTTATAAGTAATTGAATAAGCAACTTTGCCTGTGTTTCAAGTGAAATCGATAGATAATTTTGGTCATCATATGGTCGATTATAACAACAGTTATCAAGATAAATCTTCATACTCAGAATTATATCATATTTTGAATATTTTTGCACTGTGGTAAAATTAAAAGCCACGGAACTTAATTTTTGAAAAATAATATTGCAATCTAACCATTTCTATGATGTTTTTAGAAAAAACAAAGCACTTTTTTAGTATTTTTCTGCTGATTTCGGCCTCAAAACCTATGAAACGGCAAAAACTGATTTCCGTGATTAGAAGCCTGGCTCGCTAGAACAGATTTCGTTTTTTAACCCTTGAATCCGACACTCAAGGGTGCGCTTAACAGGTAAGTGTTTTATATATAAATAGATTGTCCGAAGGACTTTTATTCGTTGATTTTCTCAAACAAGATTAAATTCTCCTTTTATCTTGTGCGCCGAAAGCATCCATCTAACATTTGCTTAACCTGCATTTGCTGCAAAGGCAATGTCAGCGTTGAAGCGGGTGTTAGATTATTTCTTCAATCATGTCAAAGTATTCTGTCGATGTAAAAATTAATGGTTTATCAATTTTTACATCTTCAAAATCTTTGTCTCCAGTAATTAAAATATCCGAATCAGATAAAATTGCAGATGCAAGAACCGGTAAATCTTTTATGTCACGAATTTTCGGATATTGCTTTCCATCAATTTTATTCGGACTATTAAATTCCTCAAAACTAATTCCATCAAAAAAATATCCAACAGTTCTCTTTTTAATGGAAATTTTCTTTTAAAAACTTCTTCGCATTCTTCCTTGGTGTATGAAGAAATTATCACTGTATGTTTTTCAAGTAAATAGGAAAAAACTCGAGCAGTTTTACCACTAGGGAAAAGTATCGCAGAAATAATGATATTTGTATCTACGAAAACTCTCAACGTACTTTCCTTAATTCTTTAATATAAGCAATAATATCATCTTCTGTTTGAAAGCCTACTTTTCCTGCTTCTCCTTGCATTTGATCTTGAGCATTTGACAAAGTTATTTGAGAGGCGTTTGTAATATAAATTTTTCCTCTACTTTCTTCAAAATAGACTTTATCCCCAGTTTTTAATCCAAGCAAATTTCTTATTGTAAGAGGAATGGTAATCTGACCTTTTGAGGTTACTTTTGCAAGTTCCATAAAACAGCTCCTTACTTTCCTTACTTATACTATATACAAACTAAGAACTTGCTGTCAATAACTTTTATTAAATATTCTATCTAATTTTTATCGCATTAACTCTTGTACTTTACCAGGATTCACCGCCATAACGATCTATAATTGTCTGTACATTTCTTGCCGCCTCTGAAGAATCTTTCCCCATCCCACTCAAATTAAGCGTAACTGAATCTGAGGCGTAACCTCCACTTGCAGGCAAGCCACTACTTATTTTGTTTATCTCTTCTCTGGCTTTCCATGCAGTATCAAGATTTTTAAATCTAAAATGTAATTCATTACTCCTATAAATTTATTTTAGATCGAAGTAAATGTACAGACTGTTATTCTCCATGCCTCCATAAAAAAGTAGCTTTGATTTCTTACTTGTGTTTTCGAACAACGACTTTTTTTGAGCCTGCCTTCAGGCAGGTCAATCTAACATTGTTTTAAACCGCAAACGGCTTGTCCGTTTGTCGGCTTTGAAAACGGTGTTAGGCGTTATTCTTTATTTAAAAGTAAATCTATTGAATCTGCTTTTCCTTTCTCTTTATAAAAAATTACTTTGTTATATTTCCAAACTCCATTTTCCTTTTCAGCATCGATATACACTCTTGAAATACCATTTTTCCCTTTTTTTTGTACGAAAGAGATGCTTGTCCCGTTCCATTTCCATTCATACTCATAGAACCACTAATTATAATTGGAAGTTTATATTCTTCTCCAAGATATTCCATAGCATCCTGATTATTTTCAATAAGTTCTAATGAATACTTATATGGCTCAGAGTTTTTAAATAATGAAAAAATAGAGGTGCATACAATTATAGCGCCGATAAAACCAATTCCAAATATTACAACACATTTTATAATTTTTTCTTTTTAGTTTTATCTGTAATTTCGATATTTGTTTTTACTTCAATTTCTTTATCTTTACCAAAAGTTTTTCTATATAGAAAAATGTTTCCGTAAACAAAACCTAATAGACATGTAGAATATGCAAAAGGAAACATATCGTTTTTATCTTTTAGTAAACAAATAATTGTATCATTTATTATTCCAAAGATAATACCAATTGTGCTTACTATTATAAAGAAGTAACAAAAAAACTTAAAAATAGATTTTGGACAAAACGGGTTTATTTTCTGGAAACCTAATACGATAAAAACCATTGCCCATGCTATAAAGAAAAAAACAATGCTTATTCCAAAACCTAATAAAGCTTCTGAAACTTTTATATCTTTACAGATGCAAATAATACAATTTAATATGCAAACCCCAAGAATTATACCTAGAATAATTTTTATTCTTTTTTCATAAAAATTAATTATTTTTTCCATTTTTTCCCTTTCTTGCACGCCAATGCGTATCCGCCTAACCAACCCTTAACCTGCATTTGCGGCTCGTCCGCAATGTCAGGTTGAAGCGGGTGTTATGGCAAAAATATTTCTTTTACAGAATTATATTTTTTGAAGCGTATGCTTCTATATATTGTACTGTTCCTAAGCGGCATAAAACCGCTTCTTCGTCCAAGCCTGAAATTATATCCTTTATTACCAAACTGTTATTTCAGTATATTCTGTAATAAGTTCGCCATCATCAAAACTATATACAATTTTTCCTATGAAATTTTTTTCATTTTTCATTTCTTTAACCAACCAATATTTTTTAATTTCGTTGAACATATTTCCATGATTGTTTATTATTTTATTTTTAATGATAAAAACTTCTCCATTCTCTGACTGATAGGAAAAACTATAAATCATCATTTTTTTCCATGATATATTCTTATCTACTAAAAAACTGAAATCATCATACAAAATACCAAATGGCCATGTTTGTACGGTATGAGTCCAAAGCACAATATTGTTATGATTTTTAGAATCGGTATTTTCTTCATGACAAAAATTATACTGTTGAAAAACCCAATGTGGATAACTTTTAGAATTTATTTCAAAATTTATCGCATAGCAGTTAAACAGATATATACATATAAATAATAGTGAAACTGTTCTTTTCATTTTTCCTTCTAAAAAAGCAGGCCAGTGGCCTGTCGCCATAACTAACGCTTGACCTGCATTTGTGACTTTGCCGACGCACTTAGCAGCGGCAAAGTTGGCGAGAAAGTTGCATAAAAAGGGAGCTGCGTCAGCAGCGCCCACTCAAGCAACTTTCGTGACAAAACAAATGTCAGGTTAAAGCCGTGTTATGGCAAAATTATTTCTTTTACAGAATTAGATTTCTTAATTCCTTTTTTCATTAAGAAATATTTTGTACTGTTTTTGACAGCGTACCCTTCTATTATGATATTTTTCCTAAGCGGCGTAAAGTCGCGTACTATCGATTCTTCGCGCAACCCCTAAAGTTCAATTCCATTTTAGAAAGCAAGCTCGACTTGCTTTCTAAAATATTCCTTTTTTCTATAAACCTTATTTCTAAAAAATTAAAGAAAATTTATATATCTATTTTTCTTTCCTCCGAAATGTTGGCATACAATTTCTTCATGACCATCTTCAAATATAAGATTAATTTCCAAATTAATTTCCACTGTATCATCTTTTTTGTAAGTAATCGGAATTTCGAAATAAATACAATAATCTTCTGTTTCTGGATATTCTTCATGTTTGAAGTTTACAGTCTTATATTCTTTGAAATATTCAAGGTATTCATCTTCTCTGTCGTATTTTGAAGTAATTGCTGAAGGGTATATTTCTGTTATATCCATAAATACCATTTCTCGTCCATTTCGAGTCCAACTACTTGAATCCATAAAAGAAGAAGAATTTCCATTTTTTATTAATTCATTATTAAGAATTTCAGCTTTTATAATTTTCCCAGATTTGCTTTGTATTTTAAATTGAAAATAATATCGTCTACGATAATGAACAAAAAAAATAGTATAGCCTTCATAATCATAGCTTGGAAAAAAAGATGAATCTATATAGACATTTGAATCTTCATATTCTGCATTACTATTTTCATATGCATCATACATTAATCCGACAAAGAAAAATCTATATACAAGAAAAAGAAATAATAAAATTGAAGATGTTATAAAAAATACTTTCTTCATTTTTCTTTCCTAAAAAAAGCACGCCAATGCGTGTCCGCCTAACGAGGCGGCGGATAAGCTGCAAGAAGCGAGAAAGTCTTTAGACTTTTGAGCTTTGCCGTCAGCTTAATCCGCGTGTTGGACGGCGCTGTGCGCCGGACGACAGGCGGAGATTCCGCCGCCCCGTTGAACGGGCGCGAAGCGTCCGTTCAACATTGTTTTAAACCGCAAAACCGTAGGTTTTGTCAGCTTTGAAAACGGTGTTAGGCTATCTGCTTACACTTTTGAATTTTCTCTAAATCATTTACGAGTTTTACCTCTGCTTCTCTTAAATCCAATTCATTCTGCATATTAAGCCAGAACTTAGAAGTCGTTCCAAAATATTTAGAAAATCTTAAAGACATTTCGACCGTTATTTTTCTTTTTCCGTGAACTAAATCTAAAATTGAACTGGAAGAAACCCCTAAATCTTTTGAAAGTCGATACGGAGTAATATGTAAAGGTTCAAGAAACTCTTCTACTAAAATTTCACCAACTGTTGGTAATTCAAATCTTTCATCCATAGCATCCCTCCATTTAGTGGTAATCCACAATCTGTACTTCATAAGCTTCATTATTTAGAAACTTAAACTGTATTCTCCATTGATTATTTATTCTTATAGAACAATAGTCTTTTAAATCTCCAAGAAGATGCTCAAATTTATTTCCTGGAGGTATCCTTAAATCATCTTCTTTTTCCGCTGAATTAATTATCAATAATTTGGCGAATGCTCTCTTATGTATTTCAGGCGGAAGCTTAGGTGATTTACTGCCTTTCCAGATTTTTTCTGTTTCTGAATCTGCAAATGATTTAATCATAATTATATTATCTGTTATTAAGATATATCTGTCAAGTAGCTATATATCATTATTAAGGAATTTGTATATCAACTAAATAAAACGCAAATATAATATATCCAACTATAATAATCGTATAAATAATCTTATTCATTAATTGATATTTGCTTTCTAGAATTGAAAATCCTAAAATAAGTAAAAATAGAATATATAAGATACTAATACATACATATACATAAAAGCCTGTATATATTCCCTGAAAATCAAAAACTTCATAAAGTAAAAACAATGAAACTATTGGTATACAAATTGAAAGTATCAATAATATATTCATTATTAGATATTTTTTATTCATAACTTCTTAAAATTACCACGTCAGCGACGTGTGAGCATAACATCTGCTTAACCTGCATTTGCGGCTCGTCCGCAATGTCAGGTTGAAGCGGGTGTTAGGTTTATGGTCTCGGTCTAAATCCAATATCATTACTTTCACTTGATATTATTCCATCCATATATTTAATATCAAATTTACCGTCTCCATAATCACTTAAACTTGGCTTATTTTTATACTTGTTTATATACTCATCATTTTCAAAATTAGGTAATTCTCCATTCTCTTCTACATATTTAATTACATATGCTTTTAATTTATAAAGTTCTTCTTTTATTTTATTTGTTCTATGTATGTCAAAATAAAATCCAAGTAATGCAAACATTAAAGTTACAATAACTCCGAATGATAATAGATTAACTTTTTTATTTTCCATTGATTTCTTTATAAATAATATGGAAATAATAAGACCTATAAGGCATCCCATTGCAACAAAAATAATTCCAAGAGGTAGTATTAGCCCTCCTAAAAATGATATTCCTGAAGCAAGTAATAATAATATTCCATACACAAAACTAAGCATTGCCTACCTCTTTTTTAATAATATTTATTTTTCGATAACATATTTTTATACAATCTAATTCACACTTTATATCCGAATCAATTCATCAAGTTGATGTTATTCTGAAAAGTACAATCAATGCTAGGGAAAACTTAATTCCTTTAATTTAAAGATAAAACAAGCGTGCAACGTCAGCCTAACATTCGCTTAACCTGCTTTGCGGCTTGCCCGCAATGTCAGGTTGAAGCGGGTGTTAGGTGTTTTGTTTCCTTTCAACCAAAATTTTTCCTATCATAAATAATTCCCCTAAT
The DNA here is from genome assembly GCF_024181145.1 of Treponema sp. OMZ 855. NCBI lineage: Bacteria > Pseudomonadati > Spirochaetota > Spirochaetia > Treponematales > Treponemataceae > Treponema > Treponema sp. OMZ 855. Next base: position 2,234,161 of record NZ_CP051194.1, read on the forward strand.
TCATCAAAATACGGTCTATTTATCTTGTGATTTGATAGAGTTCTAAAATATTTTCCATCAAAATCAAAATCATTTAATACGGGCGAATAATCAACTTTTTGGTGGCAATGAATAATCCCTTTTCTATAAAATCTACCAGTTGCAATTGAATGATTGCCACTATATGCAAAGTAGATATTAAAAGGAGCTATTAAAGTTACATCATGATTAAGCGTATCTTCTTTCAATAAGAAACCTTCTTGTCCAAAGTCACTTAATAATGGGAGCAATCGTGATTTATTCCACGGAAAAGCTAAAATAGAATCTTTTGATAAATCTAAAATACTTTCATTTTGAGAAAAAACAACTTTTCTCCAAAAATTATAGTTTCGATATTTTGTATAAAAGTCCACAAATAATTGTTCTAATCTTAATGAACCTAGAAAATAGTGTTCTGTTTCTTTCAAAACTGAATTTATAAACTTGCTGACAATTAGATCTGAGCAAATAGTAAAAGCAATATGCAATTCTTTAAAAGGAAGCTTTTCTAATTCTTTGTAAATTTTTAATCTTTTATAAAAACTCATCATTTTATTGTCTTTCTTCTTTGATGGAATCGTCTGTTAAGACAATTTTATTATTTCCTTTAACAGTCGTTGCTTCAATCCAGATAGTCGTTCCTTTCTTATTCACAAAATATTCTGAATCGGCGGGAAAGTATCTAAAATGTCCACGTCTGAAATGAGATGAAACCAAATGAGTTTCGCCTGTTCCTGATTTGATTTTAATTTTATCTGTGATTTTAACTCTGAATTTAGGACATGAAAAACTACTGTCCAGTTTAACGTCTTTAGGAATCCCGTTTACTACGCAATCTGAGAAACAGTTTATATAAAATAATGTATTAACTGCTAATTTTATAAGGCATCCGATTTTTGAATTAATTCCTTGTTTGAAAAATGCAAGATAACTTTCTTCTGTATTATCGATTATAAAAAAAGTCAAATCATTTTTTTCGTCATTTTGTGCAATTCTAAAAACATAGCCATTAGGTTCATCTGGAACATGGATACAAAATTGAATATGTTTTTTAGATTTACTATCTAAAATTGGATATAATGTCTCGTAACTTTGTTCATTTATAAATTCAATTGCATTTTTCATATTTGGTAAATCAATGTTTATAAGAAAATTTTTTAGTTCTTTATCAAGAAAATACAAATGTAATAAATATCCTTTAATATCACAGTATAATAAATCAAATCTATTATCAGCGTGTATATTTTGATTTGTATTCTTTGTAATTTGGGCTATCTTCTTTCTATATTCAAGTAATGCGTCATCTTGTTTTTTGTACTTTTTATAAAATTTTTGTAAATCTTTGTACTCAGAAACTAAACATTTCCCATATTTACCCATATTTTATTACTCCATGCAACTGCATATCTTGCATACACATAACATTCGCTTAACCTGCATTTGTGCCTTTGCCGACGCATAGCGGCGGCAAAGTTGGCGTAAAACTTGCGGTGCCGTATAGGCACATTAAGCAAGTTTTATGACAAAACAAATGTCAGGTTGAAGCGGGTGTTAGATCTTTTTCGTCCAACCAATCAGGTAATTCTGGTTTAATTGCATCAAAATTTAGATCAATATCATAAGCTATCATACTGCCTTGATTTTTAAATGCGTGTGTTTGGATTTTCTTAGTAAAAAAGCAACTATATTTTTCACTTATAACTTCAAATGCAGATTGATTTAAGTAAGTATGATTCGCCGGTGCTGAAGAAAGACGGCAGGCATAAACAACAGGAATTCCGACGACTGTTAAATCGTTACTAATAGATGTTAGACAAGTTTCTCCATAATCAATTCCAATTCCCAAACCAACATCAGATCTTACTACTGTAAAACTATTATAGTATTTACTATACTCGATTTGAAAAAGTTGGTGTGCTTCTGCCGCAGTTTTTAAAGCATAGTAAATTGCATCTTCTCCAGAATAAAAATCTGGAAAAAAACAGAGTAGCCCATCACCTGTAAATTTGTCATATACACCATAGTTAGAAGTTACTATCTCTACAAATTTTAATGAAATATTAGTGATAAACTGTGCAAACAACTCAGGAGATTTCGCATTTAGCATTAATTGTGTTGAATCTCGAATATCTATTGAAACAACTACTGATTTACAAATTGAGTTTAATTTAAATCTTTCTGCAAACTTACTATCCTCACACAATCGCTTTTGAGCATATTCATTTACTCTTGGTAATAAATGACTTAATAATTTATTAACTTCAAATTCTTTTAATTTTTCAGTCAATTCATCAATTTTTTTATTTTTGTTTTCATCATTTTGTTCTAACTGCTCAATTTCTTTGTACTTTTCTCTTAGCTCTGTCGCTAGTTTGCTTAGTTTTGTTTCAAGCTCATTTTGTCTTGAATAAGCAGTATCATTTTGCCCGAAAATATTAGAGTTTATACCGAAAGAATTAATATTTTCAAATAAATTTAAACAACTCTTTGGATAAATTGATAATCCGCTTATTTCAGTTGCTCTATTTAAAATACTTGGTGATACACTTGGCAATGAACTTATTGCTTGTAAAACAGTCGATGCCATAGGTCTAACAGTGGGTAATTTACTAGCAGTTAGTACACTGTTCACAGTTTCTGTAATATTATTAGTAGATAACCCTGGTATATTCATTTTTTTCTCCTTATGTGCCGCAGGGCGACATCCATCTAACACCTTTTCGACCCTTCCTCATAATATCATACGAACACCCCATTTGCAATCTAAACTATCGCGGATTAAACCAATGACATCTTTCTACCATAATACCCACCGGAACACAGCATCAACAGCCAGATTAGGCATATCCTCACTAAACAAGCTAAAGCAAAATCCCATCCTGTCTATAGGACACTGACGCCAAGACCGCGGACTGCCACCTATCAGGCGCGCACATCTCTGTACAGTACCTGATAACAAGTTTGAGGAAATATCAAACTTGTTCCTAAATAGAATCGGATGTATTTATGAATAATTTGTGAACACAAAGGGTAAAAAGGCGGCTTTACAGGTCTGCCGGAAAAGCTGCCTCAAAATAATCAGGAGAGGGACAAAATTGCAACGGGAACACCCCAAAGAGTGTCCCGGTCATATCATACAGATTCGGCGTTATGCTGCTTACCTTCCGCAGCAGTGCTTGTATTTTTTGCCGGAGCCGCAGGGGCAGGGATCGTTTCTGCCGACTTTAGGCGCGGTGCGTACTACTTGGACGTTTTCCGGCTTGCTGCTTGACCCCATCGGGGAGCTGCTCTGCCGGAAAGAAGCCATGGAGCTGTGGTGCGCGGAGCCTTGCGGGATGCGGCGGTTGGGAGTACGCGAAGCAGGTTCTTCGGTGCTAATCCGTACCAATACCAGTAAGGAGGCAATGGAGAAGCGGATTTCATCGAGCATCGCATAGAAGATGTCGAAACCTTCAAGCTTGTATTCCGTAAGCGGATTTTTTTGACCGTAAGAGCGGAGGTAGACAGCTTCGCGCAGGGCTTCCAGATTTTCCAAGTGATCGAGCCATTTACGGTCTATCGCCTGTAAATACTGGTAGCGGATAAACATATTAAGATTTTCATTGCCGGCAAGCGCAATCTTTTCTTCGATATTTGCTTTGAGCGCGGCGTAGATTTTCTGCTGCAAGGCGCTGGTGTCGGCAGCATGGGCTAGCTTCGTGTCCTCATCGCTGAAAATGTAGCCGAATTTTGCCTTGAGATTTGCTTGTAGCTCCTTGAGTTCTTCCGGTTTTTCCTTGCGGGAACCGTGCTTGAACTGCTCGAATGCATCATCGAGGTATTCTTCTACCGTGGCATAAATGCGCTCAACAAGATTTTCATCCTGCAAAATTTTATCGCGCTGTTCATAGATAAAGCCGCGCTGTTCGTTCAGCACGTCGTCATATTCAAGGAGATGCTTACGGATATCGAAGTTGCGCTCTTCAACCTTGGTTTGCGCCTTTTCGATACTCTTGTTGAGCCACGGATGTTCGATCGGCTCGCCGGGTTCCATACCGACCTTTGTCATCACCCGCTTGAGATTTTCACCGCCGAACAGACGCATCAAATCATCATCGAGGGAAAGGAAGAATTTTGAACGCCCCGGATCGCCCTGCCGTCCCGAACGTCCGCGCAGCTGATTGTCGATACGGCGGCTTTCGTGCCGTTCGGTACCGATAACATACAAACCGCCGAGCGATTTGACTTCCTTGTAGTCTTCCTGCCACTTCTTGTATTCCTCTTCGTATATTTTTTGATACACTTCCGGCTCGGCTTCGGTTCCTGCCCGTCTGCGCGCCCTAAATTCGGGACTGCCGCCGAGCTTGATGTCGGTACCGCGTCCTGCCATGTTTGTTGCAATCGTAACCGAACCTTTTGCGCCCGCTTCCGCGATGATGAGCGCTTCCCGTGCGTGGTTCTTCGCGTTCAATACCTCGTGGCGGACACCTTTCCGGGTAAGCAGCGCCGAAAGCTTTTCTGATTTTTCGATAGACACCGTACCAACCAGTACCGGCTGTCCGCGTTTATGCGCTTCGGCAATTTCGTTACAGAGCGCTTCCCATTTTTCCGCTTCATTCAGGTAGACCACATCGTGTTCGTCCTTGCGGATAACCGGCAAGTTGGTCGGGATAACCACAACATCGAGCGAGTAAATCTTGTTGAATTCAACCGCTTCGGTGTCTGCCGTACCGGTCATACCGGACAGCTTGTCGTACATACGGAAGAAGTTCTGAAAAGTGATAGTCGCCATCGTGCGGTTGCGCTGAGCAATGCGGATATGCTCTTTCGCTTCGATAGCCTGATGCAAGCCGTCCGAATAGCGGCGTCCTTCAAGAATACGCCCGGTGAACTCATCGACAATCTGCACCTGCCCTTCTTTTACGACATAATCAACATCGATGTGATAGAGGATGTGGGCGCGTACTGCCTGCGTAAAGTAGTGGATATATTCAAAGTTCTCTTCTTCAAAGAGGCTGCCGTTGATTAAGCCCTGTTTTTGCAGGATATCCTGAATATGCAGCATACCGGAGTCGGTAAAGGACACGCGGCGGCTCTTTTCGTCGAGGGTGTAGTCGCCGACAATCTCTTCCCCTTCCAGCTCATTGGGATACTCACCGGTTTCGGGATTTTTCTTAACCTCTTCAAGCTGATCGACGAGCTTATCGACATCAAAATACCGCCTAGTGTCGTCCTCAGCGGAACCGGAGATGATGAGCGGTGTGCGCGCCTCGTCGATGAGGATGGAGTCTATTTCGTCCACAACCGCGAATGAAAAGCCGCGCTGCACTTTTTCTTCTATTGTAAGCTGCATATTGTCGCGCAGATAGTCAAAGCCGAATTCGTTGTTGGTACCGTAGGTAATGTCCGCATTGTAGGCAGCTTTCCGCGCGGCGTTGTCCATGTTGGAAAGGATTGCGCCGACACTGACTCCGAGATATGCGTAGACGGGACGCATCCAATCGGCGTCGCGCTCTGCGAGGTAGTCGTTGACGGTTACAATGTGTACACCCTTCCCGGAAAGGCTATTGAGGTATGAAGCGGCGATACTCATCAAGGTTTTACCTTCACCGGTCTTCATTTCGACGATGCGTCCCGAATGGAGCACCAGCGAACCTAAGAGCTGCACATCGTACATACGCTCGTGCAAAATACGCCGCGCCGCCTCCCGTGCAAGCGCAAAGGCTTCGGGGATAAAGGCATCGAGGGATTCGCCTTTTGCAAACCGCTCCTTAAACTCGGCGGTCTTTTTCGTAAAATCTTCGGGAGCAAGAGCGAGCGCCCATGCTTCTTTTTCATTTATTTGATGAAGAACGGGCAGCAATGCTTTAATATCCCGTTCGTGCTGTGAACCGAAAACGGCTTTAATTATTTTATCTGCAATCATTGTATCAATGTACAGCGATTCGCCTGAAATGTCAATTTTCGGAGAAAAGACCGATAAAGCATCTCTAAAAAATCGCTTAGATTTTGAGAGGTTCCTTATACTTTAAAAAGGAACAACACGAGGGCTTGTAAAAGGCCGTTTTTTTTTTTATACTCACTAAGATACAGGCTGTTTAAGAAGCATAGCTGATATGCCGATATAGGCAGCATAATCTTTTGATCCGTTAGCTCAGGTGGATAGAGCGGTTGCCTCCTAAGCAACAGGTCGCACGTTCGAATCGTGTACGGGTCATTCTTTAATAGGAGGTTGGTATGATTGCGCTTATTATTGGGGCAGCAATGATTCTCTTTACAGTCTTTGCAGCGCTTCCGCCGGAGACTGCCGGTTTCGGACTCGGCTGGGGAAAAGATATTCTACTCTTTTTGCGCGGCGGCTTACCGATTTTTACAGCCTTTGTCGGATTAATTGCTGTGTTCATCGGTATTGCAGATATCAAAGACAAGCAGGATGCGAGAAAAGAAGAAGCAGCGATGAAAGTTGGAGAAAATAAAAACGAATAAAGTTCTGCGGGTTGACTGCATAGCCGCTTTTTTGATATAGTGTTTTACCCACATTATCTGCAATAAAAATATATAAGGTACACAAAAGATGAAGACAATTTTTTATAAAGAGCGTGAAATACCGCGGAGCTGGTATGTTATCGACGCTGCAGGAAAGCCGCTTGGGCGGGTTGCTGCAAAAGTTGCTGCAATGGCTCGAGGAAAGCACAAGGCTCTCTATGCACCCCATCAGGAATCGGGCGATTATATTATCGTTATTAACGCCGATAAGGTTGCCGTTACGGGGAATAAAGACAAGGATAAGATGTATCACCATCACACAGGTTTTCCCGGAGGACTTAAGTCCGTCAATTTTAATACCCTTATCGGGAAAAAGCCGACCGAACCGCTGTATATTGCGGTAAAAGGTATGCTGCCCAAAGGCCCGCTCGGGCGTAAACTGCTTAAAAATGTGAAAATTTATGCAGGTAGCGAACATCCGCATGCGGCACAAAATCCTGTTGCGGTAGCGTTATAATTTTAGGAGAAATGGTTGTGAAAAATATCGGAATAGGAACAGGACGAAGAAAAACCTCGGTAGCACGGGTTTATATCCGCGAAGGGAAAGGTTCGGTAACCGTCAACAATAAGAATATGGACGACTACTTTGCCACTCCCGAGCAGGTTCAAATGGCAAAACGGCCTTTGTTTGTTACCGGCAGCGATACCCGCTATGATATCATCATTACCGTATATGGCGGCGGTTTAAACGGACAGGCAGGTGCTTGTTCACACGGTATTGCCCGTGCGCTTGCACAGGTAGATGCCTCTAACCACAGCTCACTTAAAGCGAATGGCTTATTAACTCGTGATTCCAGAATGGTTGAACGCAAAAAGTATGGCCAACGCGGTGCTCGCCGACGCTTCCAGTTCAGCAAGCGTTAATCCTACCCTTATTGCGGTGGAGCATACATCCTCGGATACCGTCAAACTGGTACTCTCCGGGGATGTTTCTATCGTAAGCCGGTTTTGTTACTTTGATGAACCGCTTGCGATAGAGGAGCTTCCACTCACCCTTACAGAATCCCAAACAGAATATCTCTATCAAGCAGGCCGGCGTTTCTTAGCTGAAAAACAAGCTGCTGCCTATCTTAACCGTGCCGAACATTCTTCTTATCAACTAACAGTCAAATTGCAAAAAAAAGGCTATATAAAAAACGAATATCAGCCTGCGTTGGATTATTTACGTGCTGAAGGTACGCTTGACGATTCCCGCTTTGCCGGTGCATATTTACATACGAGGAGCCTTTCAAAAAAAGAAGGATATTCGCGTCTCTTTTCGGAACTGCGTAAACGCGGAATCGCTGCGGACACGGCAAAGCAAGCGCTCAATGATTTTTTCGCAGAGATTGACGAAGCAGAAGTATGCGAAGGAGCAGCACGCAGCCTTATCCGTAAGGGTTATACCGAACAAAAACTCTACAGCGCCCTTCAACGAAAAGGCTTCCCGTTCTCTATGATCAAACGATGTCTTACACGCCTTTCCTCCGCCGCATCATAAAACTAAAGGGGAAGCTATGAAATTTTCAAAACATCCTTTCCGGTTTATCATTATTGCCTATCTTTGTGTGCAAAGCGCCTTTCTGTTTGCGCTTGACGTTCCGCCCCTGAACGGCCCGGTCAACGATTATGCACATATATTCACAGCAAGCGAAACGCAGGAATTAAATGCGTATTTATATAGTATTGACCGCCAAAGCGATTTACAGATAGCGGTATTGACCATTCCTTCGTTGGAAGGCGAAAGTCTTGAAGATTATTCCATCCGCGTTGCGGAAAAATGGCAGATCGGACAAAAAGGCAAGGACAGCGGCGTTATCTTAGTAATTGCCGCACAAGACCGCAAGCTGCGTATCGAAGTGGGCTACGGCCTCGAGGATCGTATCACCGATGCACAAAGCAGCAGGATTATCCGTTCAATCATCGCACCTCACTTTAAACAGCAGGAATACGGAAAAGGTGTTCTTTTAGGGGTAAAAAACCTTGCAGGGCTTGCGCTTCAAGATGAAAGCCTCATCAGCGAGGCTGTAAAAGAAGCCGACCGGCAGGATGACGATTCTATTCCGCTGCCGCTCGTCATTTTCCTGATTATTATCTTTCTGCTCGGTTCCCGTTTTATGCCCGGCGGTTTATTCTGGCCGTTGCTATTCCTTTCGGCAGGACGAAGAGGCGGTTATTCGGGACGCGGCGGAGGGTTCGGCAGTGGGGGCTTTGGCGGCGGTTTCAGCGGCGGCGGTGGACGCTTTGGCGGCGGCGGTTCTTCCGGCTCGTGGTAACAGTTTCGTTATCGCACATTATCACATCGGGGGACGTATTTACTCACGTAAAAATCTAACCGAAAGGATTGCGGTTACTCAAGTAAAAATCTAACCGTAGCTATCTATGACCAAGGCTGAGCCATAGAGATAAGTTTACGCTGCAAGTATTGCGTTGTTTCAAGCAGCTGTTGTAAATCCAAGTTGTTCTTCCTGCGGCACAGCTCAGCTTTTACCGCCTCGCTTACATCAGAGCTTTCCATCAGCCTGCAATACGGCGTCTTTGCCGTATCATATTTTTTTATGACCTTTGCGTCTATCCGTTTTTTTGAAATAATTTTCATCGAGGGAAAAAAGAAATTGACGAGTGCATTGTACTGCTGATAAAGGTTAGCCATGACCGCTCGTGCCGCTTCTCCCTCAAAGCGATAGTAACCGACGATGCGTCTTACGACACTGTCATTTTTCTGTTCAACAAAACAATTATCATTCTTTTTATATGATCTGCTCCGAGTGAAAATAACTTCATTACTTTTACACCATTGCAACAGCTGTGTATTTTTGAACTCACTTCCGTTGTCGCTATCAATACCTTTCATCTGAAAGGGGAGCTTCTCTTTCACATCTTCTATCGCTTCTTTTACCCAGCGGTGAGCTTTGTTTAAAAGTGCTCGGTTTTCTGTCCAGTCGGAATGGACATCGGTAAGGGTAAGCGTGCAAATATACTGTCCTTGGGTACTTATGCCGCAGTTGGCAACGGTGTCAACCTCAAAAAAACCCGGCTTACGTTCATCCCAATCGAAAAAGGTGCGGATGGGAATGAGCTTATTAAGATTCTTTGCAGGTCGTGTTGTTGAAATACCGCGGATGGAATGTTTTGGGATTTCCGGTTTGAGAATCCTGCCGACTGTCGCGCTTGATATGCGGGCGAGTTTTGCTTTCAGTTTTTCATCATAGCCGAACTTTTGAGTAAAGTAATCGATATTATCCCGAATGAACGGCACAAGTCGTTTTGCACACAGATACATCGAAAAAATCCACAGCCGGATGACTTCTTGTTGTACGTCTTGACCGTAGTATTTTTCATAGTTCCGCTTTTTACGTGTCTTTGTAATGACCTGTACGCTCTGTCTTGCGACATTGTTAAAGTGCGTGACCTTTACATATGCACTGTTTTTCAGAACGTGAATGGCATACTTTCGATTGTAACCGGTTGTTGCAATGAACTCATCGATTATTTTCGTCTTGCTCTTTTTGCTTGCCGTACAGTAACGCTTCGCCGTCTCTTCGGTTAATTCCTTTTTCGTTTTCATGTCTAACCCCATTGCGCCCTTCCTTTGGGCTTCTATTTTGGGTTAGATTTTTACGTGATGCACCGCTTCTTTTTCGGTTAGATTTAACGTGATGCAATGCGGGGGATTGACATTTTCATCCGGTTTATATATAGTCTCTTCTGTTATTAGGGCGCTTAGCTCAGCTGGTACGAGCGTTTGGTTTACACCCAAAATGTCGGCGGTTCGATCCCGTCAGCGCCCATAGTTCCTTTCCTTGCTGTATATAGCCTTAAACAAAAAATACCGAAATTCATACTTTTATTCCATCAATTCCCTTTATGTGTTTGCCTGTTTCATACAAAATACAGCATTCCATTTAATTCCGCTCTCTCCCACTCTCTTTTGCTCATTCAATGTTCATTGTTCGTCTCTAGGACTGCCAAAATCACCTAACAGTTGACTTTTTTACAAAGCTAAAAAAGAATTAGTATAGCTAAAAATTTTTTAGAAGATTATGCTTGACAGAAGAATTTTTCACTTCTATAATTAAATTAGCCTAAGGTTCCTTCTATAAATACATTGTTACGGGAGCCGGGTTTCATATCAATATCGTATCAAGCAGTACGCTTGAAAAAACGATAGAGGAGGAAGCATGAGTTTGGATTTTAACAAGATTAAAACTGCTGCAGAAGGATACAAGGCCGACATGACCGCCTTCCTTCGTGAAATCATCCGCCTTCCCAGCGAAAGCAGCCAAGAGGGTGAAAAAGCAAAACGCATCCAAAAGAAAATGGATGAGCTCGGATTCAACAAAACATGGATTGATCCGCTCGGCAACGTAATGGGATGGATGGGCACCGGCCCGCACATTGTTTGTTTTGACGGCCATATCGATACGGTTGGTATCGGTAACCGCAGCAACTGGAAGTTTGACCCCTATGAAGGATTTGAAGATGACATATTCATCGGCGGCCGCGGGGTTTCCGACCAAACCGGCGGCGTTGTTTCTGCTATGTATGCCTGTAAGATGATGAAGGACTTAGGTCTTCTCAACGATAAATACACCGCTATGGTAGTCGGCTCCGTACAGGAAGAAGACTGCGACGGTATGTGCTGGGAGTATATCCTGAAAAAAGACGTCAAAGTTCCCGGTTACGAAAAACTCTGCAAGCCCGACTTTGTTGTTTCTACCGAACCGACTGACGGCGGTATCTACCGCGGACACCGCGGACGCATGGAAATCCGCATCGATGTTAAAGGTATTTCCTGCCACGGCTCCGCACCGGAACGCGGCGATAACGCAATCTACAAGATGTCCGATATTCTGCAAGAAGTACGCAAGTTGAATGAAAACGACGCGGCTGACGGCACTGAAATTAAAGGGCTCGTCAAAATGCTGGATAAAAAATACAACAAGGAATGGGAAGAAGCAAACTTCCTTGGACGCGGAACCGTTACCGTTTCCGAAATTTTCTATACCAGCCCGAGCCGCTGTGCCGTTGCGGACTCCTGTTCCGTTTCGCTCGACCGCCGTATGACGGCCGGAGAAACATGGGAATCATGCTTGGAAGAAATCCGCCAGCTCCCCGCCGTCAAAAAATACGGAAAAGATGTAACGGTCTCGATGTACAACTACGACCGGCCGTCATGGACGGGAGAACAATACCCGATCGAATGCTTCTTCCCCACGTGGGTATTGCCGAAAGAGCACGTCGTTGCACGTTCGATGATCGAATCGTATAACAATTTATACGGCGATAAGCGTATTGGCCCGAAAGATCAGATTGCTATGCGCGAAGCACGCCCGCTCGTTGACAAGTGGACATTCTCTACAAACGGCGTTTCCATCATGGGACGGAATAAAGTTCCCTGCATCGGTTTCGGCCCGGGCGCGGAAGCACAGGCTCATGCCCCGAACGAAATTACGTGGAAACAGGACTTGGTAACCTGCGCAGCCGTATATGCCGCACTGCCGTCCATATACGTTGAAAAGTTATAAAAGGAGTCTCTGGAACTTCGAGTTTTAGGGATACCCATATCATAGAGGAGTAATTATGGCCTTGATTATGGATCCGTACATTACAAAGCTCAATAGCTTGAGCTTTAAGAAGATGTACAACAATGACTTTTTCCTTACATGGGAAAAGACCTTCGATGAAATTCTTGCAACATGGACGGTAGCCGATGCGCTGCGCACCTTGCGGGAATCCAACATTTCTACAAAGATTTTTGAAAGCGGTCTCGGCATTTCGCTGTTCCGCGACAACTCAACCCGCACACGGTTCAGCTTTGCATCAGCCTGTAACCTGCTCGGTTTGGAAGTACAGGATTTGGACGAAGGCAAGTCTCAAATTGCCCACGGAGAAACCGTCCGCGAAACCGCTAATATGGTTTCGTTCATGGCAGACGTTATCGGTATCCGCGACGATATGTACATCGGTAAGGGTAATACCTACATGCACACCTTTATGGATGCGGTTGCCGAAGGTAATAAGGACGGCGTGCTCGAACAGCGCCCGACCCTCGTTAACTTGCAGTGCGATATCGACCATCCCACCCAGATTATGGCGGATACCCTCCATATCATCCACGAGTTCGGCGGATTGGAAAACCTCAAAGGTAAAAAAATTGCGATGACATGGGCATATTCACCCTCTTACGGTAAGCCGCTTTCCGTTCCGCAGGGCGCAATCGGTCTGTTCTCCCGCTTGGGAATGGACGTTGTACTTGCACATCCGGAAGGATATGAAGTAATGCCTGAGGTTGAAGAAGTCGCGAGAAAACAGGCAAAGGCATCGGGCGGTTCCTTTACCAAGACCAACAGCATGAAGGAAGCCTTTAAGGATGCAGACATCGTGTATCCCAAGAGCTGGGCGCCCTTTACCGCAATGGAAAAACGGACGAACCTCTACGGTGCAGGCGACTTTGACGGTATCAAAGCGCTCGAAAAAGAGCTGCTCGCTCAGAACGGCCACCACAAGGATTGGGAATGCACCGAAGATATGATGAAGCTGACCAAAGACGGTAAAGCACTCTATCTGCACTGCTTACCGGCAGATATTACCGGCGTCAGCTGCAAAGAAGGTGAAGTTGCCGGTTCAGTATTCGACCGCTACCGCGTGCCGCTCTACAAGCAGGCAAGCTTTAAGCCGTACATCATCGCTGCAATGATCTTCCTTGCAAAAGTACGCTATCCGCAGCTTACGCTGGAAGAACTCGAAAAACGGGGAACACTCCGCCATACCGGACTATAATAGTTAAAAATGAACCGTTAAGGAGCTGAGAATACGCAGCTTCGGTTGTGTATCCGGCTCCTTAATCCCCCTGATAGCCCTTATCCATAAAATCTGATAGTATAGCCGCTATGTTGAAATATGCTTTTATGCAGAACGCCTTTATTGTGTCGTTCTTTATCGGCATTCTCTGCCCATTAATCGGTATTTTCCTTGTTTTGCGGCGATACTCGCTTATCGGGGATACGCTTGCACACGCCTCGCTGACGGGGATTACGCTCGGGCTGGTTACCGGTGTCAATCCCATCATCGGAGCCTTTACCTTTACCTCTGCGGCAGGTGCACTCATCGAAGCGCTGCGCAACTATTTTAAAGAATACAGCGACCTCATCCTTTCCATCGTCCTTTCGCTCAGTGTCGGTATTGCCATCACCTTGATGAGTTCGGGGTTGATACGCACCAATGCGGAAGCCTATTTGTTCGGAAGTATCTTAACGGTTTCAACCTCCGATGTTATCACCGTGATTGTATTGAGCTTTTTTGCCGTTACCGTATTGGCTGTGCTGTATCATAAGCTGCTGTATATAACGCTCGATGAAGACATCGCGTATGTCATCGGCATCCGTGTAAAGACAATCAATTATATTTTTTCGATTTTAGTAGCGGCAACAATTGCCGTTTCCATCAAGATAGTGGGCATTCTCGTACTCAGCTCGATGATTGCCCTGCCGGTTGCAGCAGCGCTCCAGCTACACGTAGGCTTTAAGCGGACGGTGTTTTTTTCAATCTGTTTCGGTATCGCGGACATTATGCTCGGTCTTGTCTGTTCGTACTATTTAAACGTCGCCCCCGGCGGTTTTACCGCGCTTATTTCGGTTTTTATGCTGTTGCTGGTGCTGATACTAAAAAAGCTGCGAAGTCCTTTTTGAAAATATACGGTGCATCTACTTCGTTGCTGCGCACAAATTAATTCTCAACGTATCAAAGATACGCCTGCGATTAATTTGTGCTCGCGCCTCGTATCTGCATCGTCTATTTTCAAAAAGCTTACGGAAAGAGCACCTAATGCGTTTGTCATGCTTTCCCTAGTCGAGAAAGACAGACTGCAGCACCCTGTCTTTTTGGCGCCAGTTTTTATCGACGCGCACCTGTAAATCCAGCTGTACTCGGTATGGGAAAATTTTGCGCAGCTCTTTTTGGGATTCTACCCTGATTGCTTTAATCATCGCTGCGCCTTTACCGATAACCATAGCCTTTTGACTTTCCCGCTCTACGCACAGAAAGGCACGGACAAAAAGTTCCTTACCGTTCTTTTTCATCTCCATATCCTGAATATCAACATACAGCGCATGGGGGATTTCTTCGTAGAGGCGGCTGATTGCCTGCCCGCGGATAATTTCGGCAATACGGAAATCTACCGGCTGATCGGTATAAAAGTCTTCGGGATACAAAAGTTCGCCTTCCGGCAGAAGGGAAAACAGTGCGGCAAGCACGGGCTCTAGTCCCGTTTTTTCCTGCGCGGACAACTCGAAAATCCGCTCTTGCGGCAGATCGGGTAAAGCCTGCATCACACTCAAGCGGGTTTGCCCCGGACGCGCTGCGGGACTATCGGTTTTATTAATACCGGCAATCAAGCGGTCTTGTTTATTTTTCAGCAATGCGCAGATCGCCAATTCTTCTTCGCCGAACGGACGCGCTGCATCGATAAGATACAGCACGGCATCAGCTTCCTGTAGACGGTTTTCCGCAATGAGCTGCATCCGGCGGTTTATTTTTTTTTCACTGATATGGTAACCGGGCGTATCAAGGAAAATAATCTGCCCCTGCTCCGCCGTAAGGATACCGCGGACGGAGCTGCGCGTGGTCTGCGGCAGTGCGGAAACAATCGATACCGTTTCGCCGCAAACACTATTTAGAAATGTTGACTTTCCGGCGGAGGGGCGTCCGATAATACAGACGACCCCGCTCCGCATTTTTTTATCCGGCATATTTGCTAATCCTGCTCGATATTACCGAGCATTCGCTAAACATGCCGGTAAGCCGTAATTTAATATATTTCGCACAAATTAACACGCTTCGCACGCGCTGCAGGGCGACAGCACTGCAATCTTATCTTCCACTAAGGCAAGAACCTTTGTCGGACAGCCTTTGATACAGATACCGCAGGAATCGCACAGGTCATAATTAACTTCGGGGATTCCGTTGATAACCTTTATCGCACCTGTCGGGCAGTTCTTTTCGCACTTCATACACTTGATACAGCCGCGTTTACAGTTTTTCATAATAACGGCTTTTCTTGGGTTTCTGCAAGAACAAAGCGCAATGGAACCTTTCCGGGAAGTAGATACGGTCGTCAATATGTGCTGAGGACAAGCCGCAACACAGACTGCACAGCCGGTACATTTTTCATAATCGACGTGCGGGATACCGTCCTCTCCGACATGGATAGCGTCAAAAGGACAGGCCATTTCACAGTCGCCGAGGCCGATACAGCCCCAATCGCATTCCCGCAAGCCGTTTACGGAAATCTTTGCGGCACGGCAGGTCTTAACACCGACATAATCCGCTTTTTCCTTACAGACATCATGGGAGCCTTGGCAAAGCAGAACCGCTACTTTTGCATCGGCAGATGCGGAAACACCCATAATCGCACCGACTTTCGCCGCAACGGGACCCGCACCGACGGAACAGCCGTTTACCGGCGCATTACCGCTTGCAACCGCTGCCGCAAAACCGTCGCAGCCCGGGAAACCGCAGGCGCCGCAGTTAGCACCCGGAAGCACTTCACGGATTTTTGCCACCGTTTCATCAGGGGCAACATAAAACAGCTTTTTAAAAAATCCTAGTAAAAAGCCTATTGCTACGGACAATACCAGCGAAACAATAAGCGTTAAAATGATTATTTGCATACTCTTTCCACTCCTTTAAATCATGCCGGCAAAACCGCCGAATGCCAACGACAACAGCGCTGCAGCGATAAACAGGATGGGAGTACCCTTGAGGTACTTAGGTATCGGCGCAATATCGATACGTTCACGTAAACCGGCAAACAATACCATTGCCAACAGATAGCTGAGCGCAACGCCGATTGAATATACCATCGATTGGATAAAGGTATAGTCGGCAGCGATAACATCGAGCGTAACCGCAAGGATAGCGCAGTTTGTCGTGATGAGCGGCAAATACACACCCATCGCCGAATACAAGGCAGGCGCCGACTTCTTTAAGTAGAACTCTACCAATTGAACCAAGCTCGCAATAACCAAGATAAAGAGCAATGTCTGCAAGAAACCGAGATCATAAGGAGCAAGGACCAATTTATAAAGAGGATAGGTTGCCGCTGTTGCAATAACCGTAACAAAAAGAACCGCCCATCCCATACCGGTAGATTTCTTAACATCGGATGTCATACCGATAAACGAACACAACGCAAGGAAGCGGATAAAAACGATATTCTTAACGAATACCGCAGCAAGAAAAATCTTAAACAGTTCCATTCTCAGTTCCCCTCCTTTGCAGGTGCAGCAACCGCGGGAGATTCGGTTGTGGGAGCAGCTTGTTTTTCTGCATCCGCTTTCAATGCGGCTTCTTTTTGTGCGGTCTCAGCCTTGAGCGCAGCTTCTTTCGCCAGCTCAGCTTCCCTCAGTGCGGCGGCTTCTTTCAACGCTGCTTCTTTTACCGCAGCTGCCTTCCGTATTTTCCGCTGCTTCCGCTGATCTTGTATCAAATACGTTAAAGCGATCAGCAAGCCGAATACAAAGAATCCTCCGGGAGAGTTTGCAAAGAACTTAATAAGGTAATCGTCCGGCAGAAGGTGCACACCGAGTACGGTGCCGCTTCCCAACAGTTCGCGGATGGCAGACATAACCACCAGCACCCATGTAAAGCCCAAACCCATACCTAGGGCATCAGCCATCGCTTTTAAAGGAGACTCTTTCGAGGCAAAGGATTCGACGCGTCCCATGATGATACAGTTTACAACGATGAGTTTAATAAAAATACCCATCGATTCGGAAAGCTCCGGTAAAAACGCCTGCATCAAAAGGTCTACGATAGTAGTAAACGATGCGATAACAATAATAAAAATAGGAATACGGATATCATTCGGAATAAACTTCCGGAACATACTGATAATCATTTCGCTCAATACAATAACGAAGGTCATTGCAAGCCCCATTCCGATACCGTTCGCAACCGAGGTTGTAATGGCAAGTGCGGAACAAAGCCCGATCATCAGCATAATGAGGGGGTTTTCTTTTACCAACCCGTTCGTAAAAATGCGTACATACTCTTTCATAACCGTTCTCCTTAGTTTCCGCTGCCTGAGCTGCTGAGACCTTGGCTGCTCATGTATGAAGAAGCGGCATCGACGGCAATTTTCACCATTCGGGTAACAGCCGTAGAGGTAATCGTAGCACCGGCAATCGCCTGAACATCGCTTCCCAGCGCAAAGGCATCGGAGATAGGTTTATTGCGGAACTGTCCGATGAACGGTTCATCCTTCGCTTTTGTTCCGATACCGGGTGAATCGGTTAATACCAAAAACTGAATCATCCTCAGTTTTCCTTCCATATCGATACCGGTAAGAATAGTCGCCTGATCATAGGTATGCCCGCTGACTGTTATGATAATTCCGGCAGGTTTATCCCCGTTCAGAGCAAGGAAAGCATCGCCGAACGCTACCTTATCGACCGATTTCGGCATTCCTTCGGTAATCGGACGGAAAGAATCCGCATCGGGGAAAATCGCTTGAAGCGCCAGTTTTGTTTTTGCCTCTTTCGCCGCAAGAATGCGGGGAGAAGTCAACATATTGACCGCCGCAAGTGCAAGGCAGGCCACAACAGTATAGAGAGCCAACGTAACGGATAATTTCATCATCTGTTTCATTTTGCACCCTCCTTGACTGCCTTAACGGGCTTCACATATCCGTATTTTTTCTGAATCAGTTTATTTAAGAATGTAACGACAGAATTCATAATCAGAATACTGTACATAACGCCTTCCGGCATTCCGGCAAAGAGCCGCATCAAGGCGGTAAGCAAGCCGCAGCCCGCACCGAAGATAATCTGCCCTTTAAATGTTACAGGAGAGGTTGCATAATCGGTAGCCATAAAGACGGCGCCGAACAGCAAGCCTCCGCTTAACAGCGTGAGCAGCGGATCGATACCGGCAAGTGCGGTTACCGCTACAGCCGTTACTATCATGGAAACGGGAATTTGCCATTCAATAACGCGGGTTACCAGCAAGTAGACAAAACCGATGAGGATGAGCACAGCGCTCGACTCACCGATACAGCCGCCGTGATCGCCTAAAAAGAGTTTAAGATATACATCACTTGAAGAAGACAGCCCCATTTTCTCTGCAATTGCGGCTGCGGTGGAAACTCCGCCTTCCGACATTTTAAGGTACGAAAGCGGTGTTGCCGTACTCACGGCATCAAAACCGTGATGAGGAGCAACCCATGAAGTCATCAAGCGTGAAAAACTGACAAAGGCAAACGCGCGGCCTACCAACGCAGGGTTAAACGGGTTTGCGCCGAGTCCGCCGAAGAACTCTTTTGCGACGACAATAGCAAAAATTGCGGAAACAACCACAATCCAAATAGGAATAAGCGGCGGTAAAACAAGCGCCAACAGTAAACCGGTTACTGCGGCAGAACAATCCTTTACGCGGATATCCTTGCCCATAATTTTCCGGAACGCCGCTTCGGAACCGACCGCAACGCCTACGGAAACAATAATGCGGATGAGCGCCGGTACTCCATACAGATAAATACCGTACAGCGCAAGCGGTGCAAGCGCAATCAGTACGTGCATCATCAGTTTTTGGGTAGTAACGGGGCTCGCGATATGAGGCGCGGGGGAAAGATAAATTTCGTTCTTATCTGATTCGGCCATAATCTATTTTCCTCCTTGCGCAGCGGCTGCTTTTGCCGCTTCTTTCTGTTTTGCTTCACGCAACAGCTGCTTTCCTACCTTGAACCGTTGGACGAGCTTTATACGCGCCGGACACACATAAGAGCAAATGCCGCATTCAACGCAGTCCATAAGACCGCAGCGGACTGCTTCGTCAAGCTTATTCGCTTTTAATGCGCGGATCATCAGAACGGGAGACAGTTGGCAACTACAATGAGTGACACATTTTCCGCATCCGATACAGGGACTTTCTTCATCAAGATTGACTTCTTCGCGCGTTAAGAAAAGAACACCCGACGTATTCTTTTGTACGGGGAAATCCGCGCTCTTCATCGCGAAGCCCATCATCGGGCCGCCGGAAATAATCTTTGTAACACCGGGTTTTAAGCGGACTACTTCGGGAATAAGGTCGCCGATACAGGTACCGATAGGCGCTATCGCATTTATCGGATTTTCACAAGCTCCTCCGCCGATCGTAAGCGGGCGGTCGATTAACGGCATTCCCTTACGGAACGCATCGGAAATCGCCTTCATTGTTCCGACATTCTGGACGATACAGCCGACCTGAAACGGAAGCCCACCGGAGGGTATTTCTCTGCCGACAACAGCGGAGGTCAGATTTTTTTCTCCGCCCTGCGGATATTTTGTTTTGCATAATTCAACGGAAATGTCGTAAGCGCCCGGACCGACAGGATTTTGCTTTATTTTTGCAATCGCTTTTTCGAACACAGGAACCAAGTGCGTTTTATTATCTTCAAGTGCAATAATCCCTTTATCAGCGCCGGTAACGTGCATGATAATCGCCATTCCGTCTATAATCGTTTCAGCGGAATGGTACATCGTAGCAGCGTCGGTGCACAGATACGGCTCACATTCTGCGGCATTACCTAAAATGTAGTCTATCTTTGCATCCTTAGGAGGACTCAATTTAACATGTACAGGGAATGAAGCGCCGCCCATACCGGTTATACCGGCCTCGCGGATACGTTTAAGGGCGTCCTCTTTTGTGCAGGTGAAGGGATCAAGCGGTTCCATAAAAGACTCGGAAGTGTCCTCGCCCGCTTGAATTGCAATACAAAGTGCGTCCGTATTACCGGTAACGAGATGGGGTTCTATTTTCTTTACGGTACCGGAGATCGAAGCATGTACCGGCGCAGACATGAACTTGTCCGTTTCCGCTATTTTTTGACCTCGTACAACCGTATCTCCAACCTTTACTAACGGAGTATTCGGAGCACCGCCTTGGGTAACCGGAATCCATACCATCTTTGTAGACGGCATGACGGCCAAGACTTCGGATTCGGCGGAAATTGCTTTCCGCTCGGGAGGGTGACAGCCCCCCTTAAATGACTTAGTACTCATTCTTTTATTATATAAAACATCGTATTATCAGTCAAGAAAAAAACCACGATTGAAAAGCATGGGGAAAGGTACTATCGGCAAACGGTAAAAACTGATAAACTAAGCAATCGAGTTCTCTAAAATCCCGGTTAGATTTTTAGAGATGCCCGGCAAGCAATAATTTGTATACCGTGCATTGCCAATCATGGCGTAATGATGCATTATAAATGACTAATATGGTAAGGAGTAGAAAGAATGAGTATGAAACCGATGTTGAGGAGCAATATCTGTTTGAATGCGCATCCTCAAGGGTGTAAAAAAGCGGTTGAAGATCAAATCGCGTATACAAAAAAGAGAGCTGCTACCCATCCGGCGGGTACGGCTGTACCGAAAAACGTTTTAGTAGTCGGCTGTTCCGGCGGATACGGACTGGCAAGCCGCATTACGGCAGCATTCGGATACGGAGCTGCAACTATCGGCGTATCGTATGAAAAAGCCGGTTCCGAAAAAAAATGGGGAACGCCCGGTTGGTACAACAACTTAACGGTTGATACCGCTGCAAAAGAAGCGGGGCTTGTATCCGTTACCATCGACGGCGATGCATTCTCCGATACCATCAAAGAACAGGTTATCGATGAGGCCAAAAAGCGCGGCATGAAGTTTGATTTGATTGTCTATAGCGTGGCAAGTTCCGTGCGTACCGACCCCGATACCGGCGTTACCTACCGCTCGGCGCTCAAGCCCTTCGGAAAGCCGTTTACCGGCAAAACCCTCGATCCGTTCACCGGTGCACTGACGGAAATCACCGCAGAACCGGCGAGCGACGAAGAAGCCTTCGCTACCGTAAAGGTTATGGGCGGTGAGGATTGGCAGCGCTGGATAGAAAAGCTCGGCGCCGCGGATCTGCTTGCACAAGGATGTATCACCGTTGCGTATTCCTACATTGGGCCGGAGGCCACGCAAGCGCTGTACCGCAAGGGCACCATCGGCAAGGCTAAGGAACACTTGGAAGCAACCGCCCATGCTCTGAACACCAAGCTCGCGGCCTTAAAAGGGCAGGCATTTGTGTCGGTTAACAAAGGATTGGTAACCCGTGCAAGCGCCGTTATCCCCGTTATTCCGCTCTATTTGGCAAGCCTTTTTAAGGTGATGAAGGAGAAAGGCACCCACGAAGGTTGCATCGAACAGATCAACCGCCTTTTTGACAGCCGCCTATATACGGCGGACGGGGTCATCCCGACGGATAGCGAACACCGTATCCGCATTGACGACTGGGAATTGGACGAAGCGGTGCAGTCCGCCGTTGCCGCAATTATGGCAACCGTTACCGATGAAACCAGCCGCGAGCGTACCGATGTTGACGAATACCGGCACGACTTTTTGGCGATTAACGGATTTGATATTGCCGGCATCGATTATGATGCCGAGATTGACCGGTTCGACCGGATATAAGACCTGTTACTTCTTTGCGAAGCCGCACCGGTTGTATATATCTGCTTCCGGCGCATTGAAACAAAGAAGTATCGGTATCAACACAGAGTAAGAACATGAACGAAAAATTTATTTTGAATGTCTTTGACAAATTTGAAAAGAGCTCGGCAGTGCTGCTCCATATAAAGGAAGGCGAAGCGGAGCTGACGCTCAAAAAAGAAGCTGCGTATCAAAATACGCAGACTGCCGTGCCGTTCGCACTGCACAATGTGCCGATGCAGCCTGTTACCGGAGCGGACGCAGGCGGATATGCAGCGGCAGGAACCATGGGCGCGGGGGCGGTTCTCCCCGCGGCTGCAACGGGAATGCCGGCTGGGGCAGGAAGCAATCCGGCAGGCGCCAATTCCGTAGGCACAGCGGCCGGTACTGCCCCCGGCGCTGATGCGAACCTCGTAACGGTAAAAAGTCCCATCGTCGGTTCATTCTACCGCTCACCCTCCCCTGACGCTCCTGCGTATGTGGAAAAGGGTTCCAAGGTTTCAAAAGGACAGCCGCTGTGCATCCTCGAAGCGATGAAGATGATGAACACCCTTGAATGCGAATACGACGGAACAATCGAAGAAATTCTTGCGGCAAACGGTGATTTGGTTGAGTTTGACCAGCCGCTCTTTATAATCAGGATCTAAGTATGATACGGAAAATGCTGATTGCAAACCGCGGTGAAATTGCCGTCCGCGTTATCCGCGCCTGCCGCGAAATGGGCATTGAAACGGTCGCCGTGTATTCAACTGCCGATAAAGAATGTCTGCATGTGCTACTCGCCGATCATGCAGTGTGTATCGGACCGGCTCCATCCGCCAAAAGTTATTTGAACAAGGATGCGCTGATTACCGCCGCACTCTGCACCGGTTGCGATGCCGTACACCCCGGTGTCGGCTTCCTTTCGGAAAATGCGGATTTTGCACGTGAGGTAGAAAAATCCGGTATGTTCTGGATTGGGCCGAAACCCGACACTATCGAAATGCTCGGCGATAAGGTAAGAGCGCGGGAGACTGCTCAAAAAAGCGGACTGCCGATTACACCCGGCTCTAAGGGCGCGATTACAACCAAAGAACAAGCGGCGGAAACCGCGAAGGAATGCGGGTATCCCGTTATCATCAAGGCAGCCTCAGGCGGCGGCGGCAAGGGAATGCGCATTGTCTGGAAAGAAGCCGATTTAGCTGAAAACCTCGCCATCGCATCTTCGGAGGCGGAAGCGAATTTCGCCGACGGTACGGTGTACATCGAAAAATACTTGAGCGACCCGCGGCACGTTGAGCTGCAGGTTATCGGCGACGGCGCAGGCGGTGTTGCAATTCTCGGCGAGCGGGACTGCTCGGTACAGCGGAATCACCAAAAGTTAATAGAGGAAAGCCCATCTCAGGCGGTAAGCGACGCGATGTACGATGCGATGTGCGCCGGCGCCAAAAAGCTTTTTTCTACGCTCAACTATTGCGGAGCGGGTACCATCGAGTTTCTCGTTTCCGGCGAGCAGTTTTATTTTATGGAAGTTAATGCGCGCGTACAGGTTGAACACCCCGTCTCCGAGATGGTAACCGGCACCGACATTATCCGTGAGCAGATTACCGTATGTACGGGCGGCAAGATGACACTCCCTGACGGCGTGGTGCCGGTAAAGGGTTGGGCAATCGAAGCCCGTATCAATGCACGCACCCCCGGTTTGATTACAAACTTGCGGGTACCCGGTGGAAATGGCGTCCGGTTCGACGGATTTTTATATCAGGGCTACAAGGTGGTGCCTTTCTACGATTCGATGACCGCCAAGCTGATTGTACACGGAGCGGATCGGGTACAGACCATTAAAAAGCTGCTGTGTGCACTGGATGAGCTGCACATCGAAGGTATCCAAACCAATATCGAAGAGCAAAAAACGATTTTACGGTCGGCGCAGTTCCAATCGGGAACCTTCGGCACCAGTCTCTATGCACAATTATTTGAGGGAGGAAAATAATGGAATGTCCTCATTGTAAAACACAATATGAACGGGAAGTACTTTTAAAGCGTTTGATGGTGTGCCCCGACTGCGGATATCATCTCCGAATGGATGTATCAGAGCGGATTGCCTATCTTGCCGACAAAGACACGTTTGAAGAACTTAATCCAACCTTGCGAACGATGAATCCTATTCAGATGGCAGGGTATGAAGAAAAAATATCCGCTGCGGAAGCAAAAACTGCCATAAACGAAGCCGTTGTTACCGGCAAATGCAAAATCGAAGGCAGGGATGCGCTGTTGGGCGTTATGTCCTTCGACTTCCTCGGCGGCTCCATGGGTTCGGTTGTCGGGGAGAAAATTTCCCGGCTTATGGTAAAAGGCGCAGCGGAACGGATACCGGTGATTATCTACGCAACGTCGGGCGGCGCGCGTATGCAGGAAGGGCTTTTCTCGCTGATGCAGATGGCGAAAACCTCAAGCGCGGCGGCGGAGCTTGACGACAAGGGCGTTCCCCTCTTTTTGATGCTCTGCGACCCCACAACGGGCGGCGTTACGGCAAGTTTTGCGATGCTGGGCGATGTTATCGCGGCGGAACCCAATGCGCTTATCGGATTTGCAGGGCCGCGTGTTATCGAAGGCACTATCCACCAGCAGCTGCCGGAAGGCTTTCAGCGGGCAGAATTCCAGCTTAAAAAAGGTTTTGTTGACTGCATTGTGCCGCGCATCGAGCAAAAGCATTTTTTTGCCGTGATGATCGACGCGCACATGAATCCCCCGTTCGGCAAGGAAAGGAAGTAACATGAGTAAAGAAAACGAAACAAGAACCGATCAGACCGAGCTTTTAATCGGCTTGCGCGATATTGCGGATAAATACGGACTCGACATTACTACCGAGTTAAAAACGATAACCGAAAAGCTGCAAGCAAGTTCTGCAATTTCGCAAGTATGGCGGAAGATTGAACTCGCCCGGCACAACGACCGCCCGCGCGCCCTCGATTATATCGATATGATCTTTGATAACTTCATCGAGCTGCACGGCGACCGCTGCTTCGGCGACGACCCTGCATTGATAGGCGGCATCGCCTTTATCAACGGAATACCGGTAACGGTTATCGGTAACCAGAAGGGGCGGAACTTGCGGGAAACCATCGACCGGAACGGCGGTATGGCAAACCCCGAAGGCTACCGAAAGGCACTCAGACTGATTAAGCAGGCGGAAAAATTCCACCGCCCGATTATCACTTTTGTTGACACACAAGGGGCATATCCGGGGCTTGGTTCGGAGGAGCGCGGTATCGCCGAAGCCATTGCGGTAAACTTACGTGAACTTAGCCGCGTGAAAACCCCGGTTATCTGCTTTGTCATTGGAGAAGGCGGCTCAGGCGGTGCGCTCGGTATCGGTGTCGGAGATAAGGTGTATATGCTGGAGAATGCGATTTTCTCGGTTATCTCGCCGGAAGGCTGTGCATCTATCCTATTGCGGGACTCAAGCAAGGCGAAGGATGCCGCCGCGATGCTGAAAATTACCAGCCGCGAAGTACTCGGACTTAAACTCATTAACGGCGTTATTGAAGAGCCGGTAGACGGCGCCCATACCGATCCGCAAAAAGCGGCGGACAAAATACGCGCACAAATCCTGCACGACCTAGCCGATCTCTGCAAACGTGATCCCAAAGTCTTAGTACGGTACCGCCGCAAAAAGATACACGGCATTGGTCTTTATTCGGAGTAAAAAAGAGAACACTCTATAAATCAAGCGAATTTTTAAATATACCCAAAAGCCTCTCAAGCGATTGCTTGAAGAGGCTTTTTTGTTCGATTTTGTTCGATTATTCAGGCATCCATCACTTATTTACGGTTTAATGTGCCGTTAACTGTTAACACGTTATCCTTTAACGCAAATTTCAGTGATCCTTCATAATGATAGGCCGCATCGGAAGCAAAAGTGTCGGCTTTCAACGGCAGTTTATCCCAATCCAAATCGGACATTTTTGCCGGATCACCACCGGCTTTAAGGTATTCGGACTTGATGACATAACCGGTATCGGTCTTTTCCGTAATATCTTTTGCGATTCTTGCACCGGTCAGAATGTTAAAATTCCCTTTGTTATCGGTCTTCAATTCATAGGCGGTTGTTTTACGGGCAAAACGTATTGTAAACGCACCGTCGGTGTTTGTTACTTGGAGTCCGTATCCTTCGACGAATTTCCAATCGGAAAGTGGGAACAAAAACAAACTGCGCAGCGCTGCCGGAATCGCAGCTTTCTTATCTGCGGCATTACCTGCATAGCGGACAACATTAAATCCTTTTGTCGAGCCCTTCAAACTGGCTCCTGAAACGGCATCGAATTTATCCTGCACCGTCTCTTGCTTTCCCAACGTCCAATTAAAATAATTGGAGTCATAATCCTGCTTGGCAATGTTCATTCTAAAGTCAATTTTGACATCAGTTGCAACACTGGTAGCCGTAGTATCGGCAGCACCGGAGGCAAACGAAAGAACACTTGTCAAAAAAAGAAGCGATAATACGAAAACGGATTTTTTCATAATCCCATCCTCCTAAAAAAAAATAAAAGAAAATTTCGGATATTCTAGCCGTGCACAATTGTTTGCTTTGTGCAACTTTAGGATATCAAAGCACAGCATAATGAATTTTCTTTTAAAAGTAAAGTACAAAAAAATGATAAGCTATCACCTTGAAAACACTTTTTACTTCAGATATACACGCATCGTTAACGTCATCATTATTGCTTGCCTATTATATCCCAACAGTTCCTATAAATATTTGCATTTATTTTTACATATTTTACCTTGTTTTGATGGTATACTCTAAATTCAGGAAACTTTACACCCTTTATATTCGGTGAACTTTTTTGTATAAAACCTCTTTGGAAAAAAAGGAGCCATCAGCATTACCTATACGGTATAAGGTTTATCACATAAAAATAACAAAAACCTCGTAAAAAAATAGAAGGGAGTTCTTCAGATGCATGCCATTCATATGAGAAAAAATATAAAGGCCTTATACTAATGCATTTTTGGATGATACTTATCTGGTTTATGAATTCACAACTCTTCACCTGTTTCATCATAAAGTTTTTTCTCCTCGTTCCGGTAAAGCATTCATAACCTTTTCTATTACATTCTCTATGCTATTTATTTGTTTTAAATTTGATGGGTCATATTCTAACCCTAATCGATCAATAATAAGGCTAAGGAAATATCTCCGTAACGCATCTATATTTCGACCTATATCAATGATTGAGTCAACATAATTCATATATTCCTCACTAGCTATAAAAGCAGGTACATCTAAAGGATTCCATTCTGAAAGTATACCATTAATTTGTTCTTTTAATTTGCTATCTACTTTCATGGATTTACCCAAAAACCTTTTAATATGCATCTTTCTTTGGCGGACTGCCGATACTTGTGTACTATTATTACAATATAAAGGTACACAAATATCGGTACCGTGCTTGCTTCGAAGCTACGCCTGTCGGCTCCGCTGCACTATACCGCTTCAATCGCTGTCCGGGGGTGAGAATAATTAAGCTGTGAATAAAAGCAAAATTTTGTTTTCATAACCTGAAATTATTTTCTTGGTATAACGCATACATACAAAATTAAGATCCATCAAAAATATGATCATACTTT
Organism: Treponema sp. OMZ 855; assembly: GCF_024181145.1. Lineage (NCBI taxonomy): Bacteria > Pseudomonadati > Spirochaetota > Spirochaetia > Treponematales > Treponemataceae > Treponema > Treponema sp. OMZ 855. The sequence continues at coordinate 2,261,784 of NZ_CP051194.1, forward strand.
TTATACCACAAATAAGGCAATACATAGCGTGCCATTACATATAAAAATAGCAGTCCTGTCAGAATCCATAACACCAATAAAATAGTAACTACAATATTAGTATAATACCACTGTAAAGCAGATACCTGAATATTTTCCATATTTTCTTTAGCAGTTAAATAATAATTACCATTAATAATATCTGTAGTATCAAAAATCAAGTTTTCACTAGCATAATATTTATCCATATTAGCAGTAATTACAAATATTATAGTTAGTATAATAATACATATTCCTACTTTCTTCATATATTTCTTTTATTACTCCTCAATTTTTCTAAATTCAACCCCGATAGATCCACCAACTCCAGCAGCAATCTTAAACTCTATTTTTGGTCCAACAGAAGTACCAACTTCTAGACCTCCAATTCATGTTTAAAAGAATATCTTCTCTTTAATTTGCAATATAGGAAAGCATATTTTTCTTATCTGATAAAAAAACAGTACAAGCTTCAGTATATATTAACATCTTACTCTATCCTCTTTTAAAGCATACTATCATGTGCATTATATTTTTTAGACAGAATCATATTCCTCTTTACCTTTTTTATTTATAAAGAATAAAATAGGCAATATCCAATTAGGTATAATCAAATATTGTACTATATAAAATAAAACTAGGTTACATTGTTCAATAAATGTTGAAACTTTTAGTAAATTAATATTTCCACTAACAAAGAACAAAGAACCGAATAGAATATTTAATAATAAAGTCAATAAGATAAAATGATGTCGCATTTTATGGAAGCTTAGTATAAGTAAGACATTAAACACAAATGAAATAACTATAATCTTCCAAAACCGATTATTATATGTATATTGCAGCAATGAAACTAAAAGCATAAATAATACAACATACAAAATTATGAGAAACCCAGAGAGAATTTTTACTTTTATCGATCTTCTTATCATAATATCCTCCTTACCAGAGGTCTTTGCCTCTACTAGACACGACGAACTTCTACCTGCTCTCTGCTGAATTACTTCAGCTTATCACAGTACCGTTTGTTTGTTGACCTATTTTATCATTCCTCCTTAAAAAAATACTAATGATTGAAATCCAATACCTATTCTATATTTACTCTGCAATATTTTTTTTGGGTTTTGAGTAAATTATCGAAGTACCATCTTTAGAAAATACTTTAATATTTTCAACCACCTTTGAGTTCTTTAATTGTTTCTCTAAACCGCCTGGAGTCATAACTTCCTTAAAACCCAATTTTTCTAATACCGCAGATGTATGACTTGCACAAGAAAAGCCATCCCCATCACCTAACTCCATTGCAGATTCAACCATCGCTTTTTCTTGTCCAGGAGTTGTATTAATCGTATAAGCAACTATATACTCACCATTTTGTCTATCTAAAACAGAATCTATATAGGCTTTTAGATCTCCTGATGATTCTCCTGAGAAAACACCACTGGAAGATCTATATAAACATCCAAATTCATCTTTTGCTTGATAAGAACCAGAGGGATCATATAATGTTTGACCAATTTGATAATTATATTTATCAACACCTGGGTTGCTAAAATGGACAGCAACATGAGAACCACTGACAAACTTTTCCCATCCAGTATTTGCATGAATAATCATTACGGTTCTCTCTCTCCCATCCGGGTAAGTATACTTCACCGGATTATTGGCTTGAAGCTCGCTATCGCTTCGCTGCCCGATGCCCGCGTAGTGGTATAGATGCAGGTTCACCACATTAAACACCCCGCCCATGCCGGGTAGGTTCTCGTTGTGTTTCTTCGCCTCATCGTCTATCGGAGCTTTGGGAATGTAATCACCCAGTGCCGGGTCGCCACTCAACCATCTACTATACTTCGGATCAAGGTAACGCGCGCCGTAGTAGTACAAGCCCGTCTCCCCTTTTGAAAATATGCGGGCATCTACGGCGTCGCACTGTCAAAAGCGTACTTCCGTGTACGCTTTTGACGACGAGTTTCGGGCGAAGCCGAAACATCGCTTCTGTTTAAACCAGCGGCATCCATGCCAATGTTTAAGCGGCATTGCCGCTTAAACTTGCAAGTTTTGGTTGGCCAAAACGTTGCTCCTGAAAATCCTCACCGTATCAGAACCGCCACGGATGGCGGTGGTTCTCGTCAGTAACGTGTTTGTTCTGCAAACACGTAGGTAAAAATGTACAAGGATGTACATTTTTACCGTGCCTCCGCTTTATTTTCGGCTGTCTCCTTGTAGTTTCACAACGGACACGGATGTCCGTGAAACTAAACAGAAGCGAGATTTGTGGATACCACAAATCTCGTCGTTCCCCAGTGTACAAGGATGTACACTGGGGAACAGGCTCTTTTCAAAAGGCACCGTTTTTCCGCATACGGCCGTAACTCGTTTTGTGAGGAAGAGAGCGTTTTTTAGACATCGCATTGTATGCTTCATTTTTTACGATCTATTTCACGCAAAATAATCAATCCATCTTAACAAGTATCATAAATATAGAAACAAAAATACTCCAAATAATAGTAAATTCGAGTCCTAAAACAATCTCATATTTATCAAGCCATGGAAAATAACTATTAATAAAAAGACCTACTGCAACAGTCAAAAATACAGAACCAAAGTAAATCAGCAATGTGATAAAAAATTTACGAACAGGACGCATACTCCACCTCAACTCTGACTTTTGGGTAAGCGAACGATGCATATCTATAGCAGTAGGAATTATAGATTCTCCAATCACACCAGCAACTCCAGCCCATTTCGGTTGGTGAATTTTAAAATCTTCAACAGTCCCTGTTAATAAATTGGGAACCCTACTCGTACTTGTTGAACAACTTCCAATAGCAGCTTGTGTAAGTCCACTAGCCACAAATGCATAAGCGGCACCGTGCTTGCTTCGAAGCTACGCCTATCGGCTCCGCTGCACCATACCGCTCCAATCTTTTTGTCGCTGCGGCTTTGTTCCCGCGGCGTTTTTTTCTCAATACCGACATGGATGGTGGTGGTTCTAAACAGTATCATGTTTTACCATCAGCAAAACATGATATCAAATCTGTACGTCCTTGTACAGATTTGATATGGATTCTCACATACGGCCGTAACTTTTAGAATCAAGTTCCATTAAAAATATCCTCATATTTTTTAAACCAAATGTAAGGCAGTACATATTTACACATAACATATAGATAAAGTAAGCTATCTAAACACAATAATATAAATGCAGTAATAGAAATGATAAAACTGCAATACCAATGCACTTTAGATATTTCCGTCAAATTTCCAGCTTTATCACGCACATAATATCTATTTTTTTCAATATAATTTAGACTTAATTCACCCCCTGAAAAATATACATCAAATTTAACAATACCAACAAATACTATACTTAAAATTATAATAATTATTCCGATTTTTTTCATATACTATCACTCCTCTAGTTTCCTAACTTCAAGCCACACGCCGGCCCCCAGCTTTACTCCAGTCGTCAATCCCAATAAACCGCCTGCAGTAGCACCTCCAATATGCACATCCCCTTTTATTCTGAAGTTGTATCCCTGAATTTTGATATTCAAAGCAACTACAATAGTTCCATTCTAACCCATGATCCATCAGAATGCTTTTCAGCAATCCATCCTAAAGGCAAATCGTATAATATCATTAACGATTCATCCAGTAAAATTATTTCTTCTAAACTAACTATAGCAGCAATTTCTTCGGTTAATTCTCCTTTATCAAGAAATTGCCACATACCATCATCACGATCATGAGTAACGATAGATATCGGAGTAAGTTTATTGATAATACGTTTTGTTGTAATGACCATCGTTGTTTTTTTGTCATCAAAAAGCCAGTTTATCTTTCCTCCTAATTATCCCATTTCAACCTATTTTCTTGCCTTGATAGGACTTGAGCATTCGAATAACTTTTTGTTTTGCCTTTGCTTTTAGGAATAATATGATCTATTTGCCATTCATCTTGACGAGGAGTCCGATCTGTTTGTACTTCACTTTCATTTAAATGACCATGTTTGTATATTTGTTTTTTGAGAATTAAGCTGCAATATTTTTCCACTTTTATATTCAGATATATGCGAAAGATAAAATACAGCATTTTCTTTATTTCGTTTAATTTTTCCATTATTATAATCAGAAAAGTGAATTACAGTACCAATTGGAATATCAGCGCAATAATGTAGATTTATTATTTTCTTTACATTTCCTTTATTAAAATAATAGATTTTTGTTCCAGGCCATTGATTATCATCATGCTCACAATAATATCCTTCATTATAAATTATAATTTCATCACACTCACTGCAATACATTGATAAATCAACAAAACCATTCTTTTGTATTTGCAATATAATTCTCCTCTCTTCTTTCGATGAACATGAAATCAATGAAAATAAAATAAGAATAATTGTAGATATCATAAATAATTTATTTTTTCCACTCATTTTAATAATCCTTGATTATTTCTTTTTAAAATCTCTGAATATGCAGTATTATATTCACTATCATTTATTTTTGTTATTCCTACGCTATAGCTTCCATCCTTGTCCTTCAGAAAATACAGAAGTAGATAATTCTGAATTTATAGCAAAATTTGTCGTAGCACTATTTATTCCATGTCTTCCACCATCCTGTAAGATTCCCAATTGTACAGCAATTATCGGATGTCTTGCAGCAAACCCTATCTCATCGTTTCTTGAAGCAACTACACCGTATCCGAATAAAGTAGCATTGATGCCCCATACAATAGCAGGGGCAATAACGATCTTCCCATCCGGCTTAGTATACTTCTTTGTTCCCGCGGTGTTTTTTTTCTCAGTACCGACACGGATGTCGGTGGTTCTAAGCAGAAGCGCGTTTTGCTGAGCAAAACGTGCTATCAAACCTGTACAAGGATGTACAGGTTTGATAAACGCTCCCAAAAACCGCATGACTTTACAATCGTCCACGGATGGACGTGGTTCCATACAGTAACGAGTTTGACATTTCGTCAAACTCGTGTTCAAGCGTTGTACATGGACGTACAACGCTTGATAGAGGATTTCTGCTTCAATCGCTGTCCGGGATACAACCTTCCCTATTTCTGTTTATTCCTCACATACGCCCGTAACTCGTTCTGTGGGAAGAGAGTAGAAATTCTTATCAGGATATTAAATGCGGATTGTAGGTTTCTTTATAATCATCAAAAATCCACATAACCCTATCTCCAGAAGACTATTTTCTATTCATAATAAATCTCAAAACATACATTCCCAAACAATAAGTCAACTTCTTTGATATTATATTCAGATTTTAAACGTTGCAGTATATAAGGAATTAACTCATCAAGATATGAAATTATCCTATCAAGAATTTTTTTATACTCGGTCACATCATCTCTTTGTATTAGGAAATATCTTTTTTCAATATCAACATTATAAAAATCTTCTTCACACTTTTGACTCTCATAAAATTTCTTTGTATCAATTTCATTCAGACTATCTCGGCTTTCTATATAAAGCATCCTTTCATCTATTTCCAACAGAAAATCTTTATGTTCATAAAATGGATTAAATGAAATACTTTTTTGTATCGAACCATTAGACTTTAATTTACTCATTAAATATAAAAATTCTGGAATAGACACATAATGATTAGCTCCATTTTTTAATTTTGTATATGCATCTATGATATTATTTTTATAAACCATTTCCTTCTTCCCCTGCTTTACTCCCAAATATCTTTATTCATGTCAGCAACTTGTATTATTTTCTTTATCTGAGGTATTTATAGTTTTATCTTTGACTTCTTTTCTCATTTTGTTGTATCCTGATGCTTGTCCTAATAATGACATATTTATTTTAGAAACTTACGAAATATTCTAATACTATCGTTCATAATATTCCGTATAATATTTATTTCGCTTTCTCCCCATACAGGACTATATACCTCAGGAGAGTCTTTTTTCAAAGCAGGAGGATTCGTTCCGTAAAACAGTTTATTATATACGTCTAAGATTATACAATCCACACCATTATCATCACCTATAAATGGTTCTTTCAATGTATCTGCCATATCAGATGCAATGTTCAAAAAACGTAAAATAAGATTGCAATCTATGTCGTTCAGACATATTTTTTCTATAAATGTATCAATATCATACAATACAGCGGCATCTACTTGAATATCTAAATTATGAATTTTACAAAAACCTCTCATTTCAGCTTCACAATAAAATATAATTAATTTGCCATTTTCATCAATCAAAAACGCATCACGGTTATCAGAAAACCATAAACAATAATATGTTTGATTAGACATCTTAAATTCTACCAAACAATATTCAATTTCTGTATTATATTTCATTCAAAACCTCTATCTCTATATTTTTTAAGTTGATTAAACTCACCGCCTGGTTCACAGAGATTATAATTTCCATCTGAAGCTCATTGCATCGCTTCCATCCGTCCCGGTGTAGATCCTGATGATATTGCTAATTCCAAAATTCTTTGAGTTGCGCCATTTGCGTTAACTGTCAAAGTCCCCATTCAAAAGTGGTGATACATTTCTTTAAAAAATTTACTTAGCATAACTGTATACATTAATATTTTAGTATAATTGCATTTAAACACGTATCGGTATATTTTTCACCCTTATACACATCAATAATTGTTAATATAATATCTTCATTAAAGATTTTTTCAAAAATTATTGACTGAGGATTCGGTGTGTCTTTTAATTCATATCGTTGATGCAAATCTGAAGAAGTAAAATATAAGTCTATTGTTTTCAGCCTGCTATTCTGAGAAAATAGGTAGGATCTATTTTTTGATACAAATCCATTAAAAATAATTAATTCCTCAGCATTTATGCTAAATCGAACAGACTCACCCTCTCCGTATCCTTTCACACCTTCAACCCATGGTTTATTTAAATCAAGAGTTTTCAAATTTGATCCAGAGTATATAATATCTTTTTCATGTAGTTCCGAAGAAGCTTCAAAATAAGATGGGAAATATAAGAGTTCTGTATTAATTTTTGAAGCACCAAAAAAGATAGGTTCATTAGATTCTCCATACAAAACTAAGAACCTTTCAGATAATAACATCAATAATGATTTTGAATAATTTTCATTTTTTATCTTAAGCTGATAAAATTTACCATCAGTATTGATTGAATACTCAAATACATGATTCCATAAAAAATCATCTGAATTGTTATTTTCATCATCAGAAAATCTAATTTTATTGTTTTCGTAAAAAGTTATCATTTTAAAACTATTCATATCCTTATAGTAAGTCGGTTCAGCTATTTTCACCCCATTCATTGGTAATGTATAAGTCCTAAAACATATACATAACAAAAAAATTATCTTGAGAATTGTTTTTTCCATATAGTCTCCTTTTTATTTGTATGGAGGGAGTAATACCCCGACGCTCTGTGTCGGGGTGTTGATTAATTTTCAACTATTGGTGGAGCCTTAATTACTATTTTAATATTGTCTCCTTTCACCCAAACTTTTTCACCTTCTCCATACTTAAAACCAATATCTTTTAATATACTGGTAACCTCATTGAAATCAGCTAGATGAGAAATTTGACAGCCGGCACTATAGGGTCTTGTCCCATTTGCATATTCTGTTGTTGCCCCTTTTTTTCAAAAGGCACAGTTTTTCCTCTCTCAGTACCGCCACGGATGGCGGTGGTTCTAAATAATATCATATTTTGCTGTCAGCAAAACATGATATCAAATCTATACAAGGACATACAGATTTGATATGGCTTCCCACATACGGCATATTATAACAACTTAGACGCTCTTATTATATTCATAACCACCATGTCCAATCCAAGGCGCGGATCTTACCGCTTATAAACACACCTATAAAAAGAAAAATTATAAATAGCCAAAAACAAGCAGTATACATAATATATATTTTTCTATCTTCAGGATATGCGTGCCAATATACCATCGGCATAGTCCACCACCATTTCCATTTTATTCTTTTTTCTACCAATGCATCTGTCACTCCTCGACTCATTTTAAGATATAAAATCCACATCGCTATAAAAAATGCAGCTGATAGTACGAGAAAAAAAACACATACTATTTTAAGCAAAACTAAATACATATTACTTTATCTCCTTTAATAATTCTTCATTCTTTATATTATAAATTCGACTAGATGAATCTATTGTCTCTCTCGCCGCATCGTATGTTCCCTTAAAAGGTATAAGTCCTTTAGCAAAATTTTGTACACCTTCGCAAAAAAACGATTGTTCTTTTGCAGTAAGACCCCATGCACCTATACTTGTTTTACTCGGTGTTGCAATTTGTTTTAAAACTGATAGTGCACCTTTTTCAGCATCTTTTTCAAAAGCACTTACTACCGTAAATGCATCCCCCCAAGACTGACAACATATTTACCCATATTCCATGCTACTTCCTCTTTATTGTCTTTTAATGCTATGCTATAGTACAAATCTCCAAGTGATTTACCTGTCTCTATATCAGTAACTTTATAGCCACTTCCTCTCCGATTATGATTATATTCAACTTTTCCAAGCAATTTAGAACTATTGTCATACAATCCTAATGCATTACTAACTTGTCCTATAAAACTTTGATCGAATCCAGTTCGCTGAAATGCATATACTGCAGAGGAATTCCATTTCTTTCCTTGATAATTCACAAATGATAATCCATCTCTGCTAACAAGTTCTATTTCATCTCCATCCGGGTCAATATACTTCACCGGATTATTCCCCATAACAATTTGTAATCAAGCAATTTAACAACTATCACATGACTCAACAATTATTGCTCCATTATATAAACTTTGTACCCATTCGTATTCAAAAAATACTGTAGCATTAGTAAATGCTAATTGCTCTAATTCAAATAATATATCAATGAAATTATCATATTCAATTCCAATGATAAGTGTCTCAGTATTATAAAACAATTCAGTTTTATCTTGAATTTTAAGAATAATATCGACATAGGTTACTCTCTCATCTATGACTATTCCTAATTCACGTATATTAACCGTAAATACCTTCATCCGTAATTTTTTCAATAATGTCAATAAAGCATTGTGGAATTTATTACGATTTCCTTTTATGTATATTATCGGTGGCAGTTCACCATTTATATTTTCTTCAGTTTCATATTTGATAAAAAACATAGACGCCTCCCTTATTATCTAATCTATTGGAATACCCTCCCAATTAGGCTAGGGATTTTCTGGTGTTGCCGGAGGTCTATCTTCATATTCATATCTCCTATCATCCGCATTATCGGATCATCTTAAACCACTCTCTTTGCTATCCTTTTCTATGAACTCAATATCAGGCCTTTCTATTAGTTTAAACGGCAACGTTTCGGGGATGGTTTCATTTAACACATAAAAAGAATAAGTTAAAAGTTTCCTGCTTTCTCCTTTTTCAAAAAAAAGTATCATATAATAATAACTATTCCCAAATAACGATTCTTCTTTTGCATAGATATGAATAATATTATCAAAATCACCAAACAGATTACATTCATAAAATTCTATTTCAAGTTTTATTTCCTCTTGTTTCATAAAGTCATCAATACAAATTTCTTCTAACAGCATAGTCTTAACTCTATCTAAAATATGATACTTCTCATTAAATTCCTTTTCTGTTATTTTTTCCATAGCAACAAAATCAGCAAAAATGTATAACAAATTCACTAAAATGAATACGCTAATTAAAAGAACTTTTTTCATATCATTCACCTGCAAAATTCATTTCTTTGAGAATTTCTTTAACGACATTTTTTGCACTAATTTCACGCGGCCGCTCTTTATAAGGTAGTTTGTTTTCCTCAATTGCGCGTTTCTCCCATTTTTCTGCTCCTGCTTTCGAAGCATCAGAGCCATGAACTACTTCTTCTGCTATAACTTCAAGAAGATTTAGCCCATTCTTATCTATTCTATCAAGGTCAATATTTATTACAATAGCTTGAGCGGTATCTCCTTTATTCATCTTTCCATTAATCATAGAACCATTCCTATCAAGTTTTATTGTAGCAACATCTGCATCAAGGGAAGTCGTTTGTGTTTCTGTATTGCCGGCGTACTTACCTTGCATCGCTGTAATTACTGTTAGTAACTTATCCCGTGAGCATTTGTCGAGGCTAAAAGATTGTTCATATGTTTTTTAAATGTTGGGCTATTAAAAAATAACTTTAGCACAGCATAGTTTACACGATTATTTTTAATAGGCATTAATTCCCGCCCATCCGGATCCACATACTTCTATGTTTTAACTGTAACTATAGACTTCACAATACTTATATATCTTTCTAAACAAGAAAAAAAGTTAAAACTATTGTAACTAAACATAATAAAATCCATAATAAGGATAATGGAAAACATAACAGCTGTATCATATTTAAAATAAAAAATTTTCGCTTTATCGCTTTCGTTTGTATTGAATCCTCTTTTGCATATTCTTCTTTTAAGCACCATCTTATCATAAATCTGGTTCTATCCCATGAAGATGATATGAGTCCGCCATTGGAGACTGCATTTTTTGGAAAAAATACATCTTCTCTTGTAGCATCTTCATAGAATAAAGAAGTAAGCCCTGTGCGATTAAAAGATATATGAATAAAAACGGCAAGAAACATCATCACCATAAGGGCGAGTCCCAGAAATATAAACATCATAATTACAATTGTAGTCATTTTCATCTCATAAAATCATTCTTATTTATTAATTCATATACTTTTTCCATAGACAGGTTATAATACGTAATCATTAGATCTCCATTATCAAGAAACTTAGTTTCTTTTAAATCAAAAAGTAAATACTTAATTGCAGTGTTATCATAATTACGATTTATATAAAATATCTTTTTTCCTTTGAATATATCTAACACATAAACATCCTCTTCTCCTACAAGTGCATAGCTTCCGGTAATATCTACTGCCATCACAAAATTAACCGGATTAGATATTATTCCGTCATTCACTGACACAAAAATAGAATAAATACCCGGGTTGCCTGTATGAATTTTAATTTCTAAAATTCTATTCTTAAACCATTTAATAGCATCTTTTCTAAGTTTATAACGCAATTTAAGTGAAAAAATCATAAGCTCATGTTGACTTTTCTTATCCCATACAAACCCTTTGGTTACCCCCCCTTGTTCTGTAAATTTAAAATATGAACTTCCATCATCAGAATAATATTTAGTATTCGAAAGAAGTTCTTGAGATGATAGTTTTACAAAAATATGGAAGACTAATATAATAATAGCATATTTTTTCATGGCCAAACTCTCATCCCATACGAAGGGTCTGCTGGATTGTATTTAATAAATGTTGTCTTTCCAATTAATCGCTTCAAAAACCGCACTTGTATTACACGCGCGGCAAAAAAGATTTCTGCTTCAATCGCTGTCCGGGGGTGAGAATAATTAAGCTGTGAATAAAAGCAAAATGTTGTTTTCATACTTTTAGCAATAGGTTTATATTGTTTTTATTTTACTTAATAGATTCAACATAGACTCCATATGGAAGTGTACTAAGATCAAAATCATCAAAATCAATTTCATCGGCCTTCCTTTCTTCTAATAAAAATAAACCGCGTATTCCCACATTTTCCTTATGCTTATAGTCTTTTCTGACATCAACAAACATTAATCGTAATTCTCCAATATCCGTAGCAATTAATATAGAAACATTCCACTGAACGATACCTTCTCCATCCTTGTATAAAGCCGATTCATACACCATTGCATCAATAACCTCATACGTTTGAATTTGAAATCTCTCAAATAAATGATCAACATCTTCATCATAGTGAGAGGAAAAGTGTTCTATGTGAGGAATAAAGTGCTTTTTAAAACTAATTTTATCTTTGTTTTTTATTGCCAGTAAAAGCGCTTCTGTTCTTTTCTTCTCTATGTGCTTCATATCTTGAAAAATCAGAGGCCATCCCCACCCCTCAGTAAATAATATCATTCCATATACAACAACATAAAATAGTTTTTTCATATCAACTCCTTAGAAATTAAGTTTTGCAGAACAATTATTATCATTAAATGTCCACCTTAAATCTTTTTTATCCCATTCTGCTTTGAAATCTTGATACATTTGCTTATTGTTACCAAAATTAACGGTAAACTGGGCTTTTAAGTCGCTTGCCTTTACCCCTTGTACCCTCGGATTAAAGCTGGTCGCCCACCAATGTATCCCCTTAAAACTGCCAACTTCTTTTCCATTTAAGGTTAAACTTGCTTGCATATCCATTGCTAAAGATTTATCAACCTTAAAATATCCTGCTAGTCCCGCCAATCCTGCTTTTGAAAAAGTTAAGCGTTTGGTCCTATAAATATATAAATAAATATTATTATCAATGCAATCTTTTTCATTTATTGTAACTCCTTGATGCTGTTTAAGTTCACCCGCACCGGATCAGGGGATTCCGGTAAGCTCAATGTCCCGTTGATCATATCCGTAAAGTGATCCGTATACGATTCGATCCGCTTCCCTTCCTCTGCTACTTCATACAGCCGGCTAATTGTTATCGCGACTTTTTCTTCCACCATCCCTTCATACTTTTCATCGTTAAAGTATACCTGTATCGTCTTCCCAGCTTTCTTATTATCCTAGCATATCACTGTGCTGCTGTCAAAATCAAAACTATGCTTTATTCGTAGGGAGACGGATACACCTGTTGTTCTTCGGCTGCGCTCTATTTGCACTATGTACTTTTTTCTGCTATACTGGAAACTATGTAAGAGCAAAAACAAACGGCAAACAGGAATTATAAAGATTCGGTTTTTGTAGACCTGTTTGGTGAAGATAAAAACGCAAAAGAAAATTTTCTCTCATTATATAATGCTCTACACGGCACTCATCTGGGCAATTCAGTACCGTTAGAATCACTCCGCCTTGAACAAGTTATCTATATGTCTTTCTATAATGATGTATCATATCTCATTGATAACAAAATGATTGTATTGGCTGAACATCAGTCAACCATCAATCCTAATATGCCAATACGATGCCTCGAATATGTCGTACGATTATATGAACGGCTATTAGATGCTCAAGAACGATAGGCACGCTCGCTCGTAAAAATTCCAACGCCGGAATTTTATGTTTTTTATAATGGAGTCGAAGACTATCCGAATGAAACCGAATTAAAACTTTCCGATTCTTTTATGACAAAACCGGAGCATATTCCGTTAGAATTAAAAGTAAAAGTACTGAATATCAATAAAAATAAAAAACATACGATACTGCAAAACTGTAAGTCGTTAGCGGAATACAGTATGTTCGTGGAAACGGTACAACGAAATATTGAACAAGATAAAGAACACGGTTTTGAAAATGCAATAAAAGAATGTATACAAAACGGTATTCTCAAAGAATACCTGCAACGAAAAGCCAAGGAGGTCATAAATATGTTAATAGCAGAATACGATTATGCTACCGATATCGCCGTACAGCGCGCTGAAGAGCGGAAAATAGCTTATACCGAAGGCAGATCTCTTGGTATCGCCGAAGGTAAGCGCGAAACAGCGCGGAACTTACTTTCTATGGGCTTATCTATCGACACTATTGCACACGCAACCGGTTTGACCATACAGGAAATCGAGAAAATCCATTTATAATTTTCCCATTCGATGGACTGTCAACCGATCTCACTTCCAATCTTTTTGCCGCTGCTGTTTTCTTTAAGCGGTGTTTTTCTGCTCTCAGTACCGACACGGACGTCGGTGGTTCTAAGCAGAAGCACGTTTTGCTGAGCAAAACGTGCTATCAAACCTGTACAAGGATATACAGGTTTGATAACCGCTCCAAAAACCGCACTTGCATTATACGCGCGGCGAAAAGGATTTCTGCTTCAATCGCTGTACGGGATACTCCCTTCCCTATTTCTGTTTATTCCTCACATACGGCCGTAACTCGTTCTGTGAGAAAGCGAGCATTTTTAGACATTTCATTGTATGCTTTCTTGTTCCTAATTCTTTTCAAAATCTATCAAACACCGTCTTACAGTATCCTTTTTCTCTATCTTTTTAAGAGTTTTTAGAGTCATGTATAATCACTATTAAACTTAGCACAAGAATTTGTCTTACTTTCTTCATATTTAAACCGAATTCAAATTCTGAACCATTAATATTTAAAGTATAATTTTCATCATATTTTCCAAGCATTTGAAGAACAGAATGTATTTGTGATATGGATATATCACTATCATTTACAGGAATATATAATTTATCTGAATGTCCGGGTAAAATACGTAAATACACAATAAATATAATAGCAATATTAAGCAAAACATAAATTGCAATAAATAAAGCCGTGTATTTTTTCCCCTTTAAATTTCTCATGTTTTCCTCAATCATATTAGCTCCCCATAGCCAGAAAGTGCATTCATAATACTAAAAGCAAAATCATTTATTTTATTTTTCTCATCATTAGACGATGCGAGTACTAAACTTACAAGATTAGAATATTGATATATAGCTACCGCCATATCACGTGCATTGGTCTTGCCTAAAGTACCATCAATCCTTAGGGTAACCTCAGTTTCAGTTGAAGCTTTCCCATCCGGATCCACATATTTAACCGGATTATTGGCTTGAAGCTCGCTATCGCTTCGCTGCCCAATGCCTGCGTAGAGGCACACGCTCGTGCAGGGCAGTACCGCAGCTGCAACTACGGCAGCCGTCAAAACTAAAAGCCATTTATTTCGATTCAGCATCATATACTCTAAAAGCATACCACACCATAATACCGCTGTCAAAATAAATTACCCATTCTCAATGATTATTTAATACGACAACACACTTTCCGCAAACGAGTTAAATATACCTTCATAACAAATTGTATACCACCGGCACTACCGATACGGTATAGCGTAGTTTAGCTTATTCACATCTCAGCTTAGCTGATTGAGTTTTTCGCTGATAAATTCGCTCTTTTCTTTTAAGCCGATGGAGCCGGTTTCGAGCATGATGACATTCGGCTGCTTTGCATCGAGTTTAACCCGCCCTGCCGACTCTTTTATCATGCGGAGCAATTTATCGATGGAAATCTTTGAGACCTTCGCAAAGGTAATGCGCACGGTTCCGTTCCGCTCTTTAAGCGAGGCGATTGCGAGTTTTGCACAGATAATTTTGATTTCGGCAAGGGCAAGCAGGCTTTCCGCTTCTTCCGGAACGGGGCCGAACCGGTCGGACAGTTCCGCGTAGAGCCTATCCAGTTCTTCCGCAGTGCGGACGGCGGCGATTTTTTTGTATATTTCCATCTTTGTTTCCGGCACGCGGATATAGCTGTCGGGGATAAAGCCCGTGTACTCAAGCTCTATGACCGGTTCTGTCTCAGGCTCGTAACCGGCGTTTTGCAGCCGCTCCACCGCCTCTTCCAGCAGGCGAAGATAGAGGTCAAAGCCGACGGAATAAATATCGCCTGACTGTTCTTTTCCCAACAGATTCCCTGCGCCGCGGATTTCCATATCCTTCATCGCAATTTTAAAGCCGGAGCCGAGTTCCGTAAAATCGGAGATAACCTGCAGCCGCTTCATCGCAACCTCCGACAACGCCTTGTTTTCGGGATAGAGGAGGTACGCATAGGCCTTTCTGTCGGAACGTCCGACGCGGCCGCGCAGTTGGTACAGTTGTGAAACGCCGTACATATCGGCACGGTCGATGATGATGGTATTCGCATTGGGGATGTCGATACCGTTTTCGATAATAGTAGTCGCGATAAGGACATGAAAGCCGCCCATGTTGAAGCGGCGGAAAATATCTTCAAGTTCGGTTGCGCTCATCTGCCCGTGGGCAATGTCGATAAGCACTTCGGGGATGAGCTGCTGGATCTTATACCGTGTTTCTTCGAGGCTCTCCACGCGGTTATGCAGATAGAACACCTGCCCGCCGCGGTCAACTTCAAAACGGATCGCCTGCGCAATTCTTTCGGGGTCAAACGGAGAAATAACGGTTTCTACCGGACGGCGGTTTTGCGGCGGCGTGGTTAAAAGGCTCATGTCGCGGATTTTTAGCAGGCTGATATGCAGGGTACGCGGGATGGGTGTCGCACTCAAACAAAGGCAGTCGATATTCGTCTTCATCTGCTTGAGCCGTTCCTTGTCTTTGACTCCGAACCGCTGTTCTTCATCGACAATCATCAGGCCTAAATCTTTAAACTGCACGTCTTTCTGGATAATGCGGTGTGTGCCGATAACGATATCAAGCTCGCCGTTTTTCAGCTGGGTCAGCACTTTTTTCTGTTCAGTCTTTGAAACAAAGCGGGACAGCCGAGCGAGTTTTACCGGAAATTTTTGAAAGCGTTCCTGAAAGGTATCAAAGTGCTGCTCCGCAAGGATGGTAGTCGGCGCTAAAAAGGCGGCCTGCTTTCCGCTCATCACCGCCTTAAATGCCGCCCGCATCGCAATTTCCGTCTTACCGTAACCGACGTCGCCGCAGATGAGCCGATCCATCGGTATCGGTTTTTCCATATCCGTCTTTACATCGGCAATACAGGTCAGCTGATCTTCCGTTTCCTCATACGGGAATGCGGCCTCAAAAGCGGTTTGCCATTCATTGTCTTTCGCAAAGGCAAAACCGGCGGCGGCTTTGCGGCGGGAATAAAGGTCGATGAGTTTATCGGCGATATCTTCAACCGACTTTTTAACCTTGTTTTTCCGGTTTTCCCACGCCTTAGACCCGATGATATCCAGCCGCGGCGCTTCGCCTTCATTGCCGATATATCGCTGCACGAGGTTCGCCTGCTCGATCGGGATAAACACCGTTTCGTCTTGCGCGTATAGCAGGTTGATATAGTCGCGTTCATGCCCCAGCGTTTTGACCCGCTCAATCCCCTTAAACTGTCCGATACCGTAGTTGACGTGGACAACATAGTCGCCGGGATTAAGTTCCACAAAGGTGTCGATAACGGAGCTTTTAACCTGCTTAACCGATTTCGGGATACGCCGCCGCCTGCCGAAAATTTCGTTTTCCTGAATAACGAGTATTTTAAGTTCGGGGATACCGAAGCCGGACGATAGCGTAAGCGGCAGCACCGTTGCCTTAATATCCTTGAGCAATTCGCCGATACGGAGCGCCTGCGCATCGCTTTCCGCAAATACAAAAATACGCCAGCCTTTCTGCTGTAAATGCGTTAATTCTTCTTTTAGATACACGATGTTGCCGAAAAAACTGCGCGGCGGGTCGCAGTTAAACACAATCGACGCTTCGGTTTCGTCTGTTTCTTTCAGCGTCCGAAGGAAAAGGCTCTGCGGATAGCTTTCGGTCAACTCCGTAAAGGGCAGCAAAAGGCGCTGCGGCATGGGATATTCGGTAATTAAGAGATTATGCTTAATGTCGTCGTCGATTGCGCGGGTAATTTTGTTATATAAGCCGTGATATTCCCGCTCCAGCGCCTCCACCGCGTTCCGCTGCCGGTCGTAATCCATATAAAGGAGAACCGCGGGTTTCGCAGCGCCGCCATGCAGATACTCAAGATAATCAAGGACGCTTGCAGGTTTTTCAAAACAGAGCGGATAAAAAAGCTCTTCACCGTCAAAGGCGCGGTGTTCTTTTAAGTGCGCAATCAGCTTTTCCGTACCTTCGGCAGTAAATTCGGGCATATTATGCACATTCCGTTCGAACGCGGCGATCCGCTCATCATCCCAGATAACTTCTTTCATCGGATAGAGCGTCAGGCTGTCAAATTCTTCAACCGAGGCCTGCGTGTGCATATCGAAGGACTTTATCTTTTCGATAGTAGTAAAGTCGAATTGGATACGGTAGGCGGTATGCTGCGAGCCTTTGTTAGCAGCGGCGCAGACATCGAGTACCTCGCCTCGAAGCGCAAACTCGCCCCGGACACTTACCCGCGGCACCCGCGTATAGCCCCATTGCACGAGCAGCGAAGCTATTTTTTCCGTATCGATTTCCTTGCCTTTATAGAGAGTACAGGTGAGTGTTTTAAGGTAGTCGGGCGGCGGAACCGGCGTTAGAAATGCCCGCTGGGTCATTACCGTTACCATGGTTGTCGCCTCTCCGGAGACCGCCGCACCGGATACCGCTTTTGTCGTCAAGCCGGACGATACCGCACCAGATACCGGCGACCCCGCGCAAAGTTCCGCTAATATTTGAGCACGTTCCGCAAAAACCGGCGCCGAGTTTTGCACCGGCCGGTATGCCATATTGCCCCACCACGGCAAAACCTGAGCCTGTAGCCCTGCAATATCGAGGTCTGCACGCAGTTCTTCTATTTCTTTTTCCGTCGGTACGACGATGCAGAGATGAGCGTTAAAATGTCGGACATATTCGGCAAGAAAAAAAGCGAATATACCGCCTGAAAGGCCGTGTATATGATACGGAAAACGCCCTTCCCTCAAAGAGGAAAAAGCGTCTTGCATGGTTTTCCATGAGCGGATACTGTCTTGTAATGTATGTTCTTTCATCACCAATAATTCGTGCAGAGGGTTGCATACCCGCCGTTCCTCGGCAGTGTACGCCGGGATTGTTGATTTAGCCGAAGAAATTGTCTTTTGTACGGCGAGTCGTTACGAAACGGGCAAGGTCAACAATATTTTTTACGATAATGCGGTCGCCGTATACCTCTAACCGCCCCTGATCGGCGAATTTCCGCAACGCATCGCCGGTTGCCTCCGCCGAAAGACCTGCCCATCGGGCAACTTCTTCGGGCGTAATGATAAAGGTGCGCATCTGGGTAGAACGGTCAAGATCGGGCTGGGTTTCATCAAGCATCAAGAATACGTCGCCGATACGGGCAACATTATCTTGTATCGTCAAAATCATAAACCGCCGCTTTTGCACGTAAATACGCTTTACAAAGGTCTTTAACAGACGCATTGCAATAGCGGGATTGCCGGTTAAAAGAATTTCAAAGTTTTCTTTATTAAACTCGAGCGCAACAACATCGTCATACGCGATTGCAGAAGCGGAACGGGGAGAATTATCCAAAACGGCCATCTCGCCGAAGATTTCCCCCTGTTGTAAAATATCAAGATTTTTTTCTGCTCCGTTGATAATCTTAATCAGCTGAACACGTCCCGATTGAATTAAATAAAAAGATGCCCCGGGTTCAAATTCGGAAAAAATAACCGATCCTTTGGGGAATTTTTTTGCAAAACGGGCAAACGAGGCAAATAAATCAGGCATGAATAGCTCCTTCGCATGTAGCCTGCAATTCTTTAATCTTAGGCACCAGCAGCGGACCTGCCATCGTTAAAGCTTTATCATAGAACGGCAACGCCTTATCGGGGCGATCCATACCTTGATAACAGAGACCGAGGAACATCAGAATTTCTGCAAGTTTTAAAGATTTAGGGAATTGAGTGATAAAACCGGTACCCAATTGAATACACCGGACATATTCCGCTTGTTTATATAAACAGCGGGCTGCCCCTAAATAGGATGCTTCAACATTTGCACCTTGTTTTAACTCGATAATCGTATGGTACTGCTTATACGCATCGGCCCACTTTTGCTGCTTTGCCAAATCTTCAGCAAGCTGGAACGTCAATTCTATGGAGGCATCATTGTTCTGTTCAGGCTGAGCAGCAGCAGCACCACCGCCGCCGGGCACGGCATTAACACTACCTGCTTGCCGCGCTTCCCCGAAGCTGCGTCCTGCCATCTGTGTCGAATTTGCAATAATCGGCCCGATAGCAGCCAAATGCTTACCGGACGGATAAAGCGCCCGATAGCGCGCTGCTACTTGGGCAGCCGCCTGATAATGCTGTGACTTATAAAAAGCCGTTGCAACCGTGAATAAACCGTCTTCGTTATTTGTCTGCTGTTTACTATCCATCAACGATTCAAGCTGATGATGAATATTTCTCAGTTGTCTGGAAAAAACTTTCAACATTTGAAGAATAATACGCGTATTGGTTTGAGCAAAACTCTCAAATTCGGCAACCGAGAAAGTATATACGAGCGAATCGGTTAAAACCATTGCGCTTTCTTCCCGCGGATAATTCCCAAGTGCGGACTTCACCCCAAAAAACTCACCGGTTTTAATATATTCCGTTACCTGCGCGCCGGTTTCAATATCAAGCGAATTAAGTGCAATATGTCCGCTATGCAGCAAAAATACTCGAGCATCAAAATCGCCTGAAAAATAAATTACTGAATTTGCGCTGTATTGAACAGCCTTTGGCATTTTGTCCTCCGTACCACACGCAGTTCTCAACTCTAATTAACGGTAAGAACTATCTGTAAGGATTATATCATACCTTGCGGAAAAAACCTAGTGCATTATACATCTTTTTGCTATAATGATTGCTATGGTAGATTTGCATACTCACTCCACTGCTTCCGACGGTACTTTTTCGCCGGCAGAACTGGCAGCGGAAGCCCATAAAGCCGGTCTTTCGCTGTTTGCCCTTACCGACCACGACACGGTAGAAGGCGTTGCGGAAGCACAACAGGCAGGAGAGGCTCTCGGCATCCGTGTTTTACCGGGAATAGAAATCAGCGTTGAATGGCAACCGGGAGAGCTGCATCTACTCGGGCTTGGAATCGATATTGAAAATAAAACTCTGTGCAGTCTTATGCAGTATGCTCAGGCAAAGCGGCTGGAACGGAACCGTAAGATAATAGAAAAATTCAATGAGGCGGGAATTGTAATCGATGAAGAAAAGCTCGCCCAACTCGCCGGTGGAGCGGTAATCGGACGGCCTCATTTTGCAAAGTATCTTGTACAGGAAAAAAAAGCAAAATCCATTCAAGACGCCTTTCTTAAATACCTAGCCAAAGGACGGCCGTTTTATATTGAAAAGGAATGTTTACCGCTTGCGGAAGCGATAGAGGCTATTAAAGCCGCTCGCGGAGTTCCCGTTTTGGCGCACCCGATGTCGCTTTATCTTTCGTGGGGAAAACTGCCCGAAACGATTGCTCAATTCAAGGAACAAGGCTTAGTAGGCCTTGAAGCATGGCATTCGGGAGCACGATACGGCGAATGCGTCCGGCTGCAAGCATTGGCGGAAGAACTCGGATTGATTGTTACCGCAGGGAGCGACTTCCACGGTAAGAACCGTAAAGATGTGTATTTAGGCAGAACCGCAGCCCATCTCCCGATTGAAGACCGTTTTTTTACCGATAACCTACTCCCTGCCCTCGCTGCGGTAAATGAAAGCTACCGGTAACAGCATTACATTATAAAAACGCCCTCTAAGACCATGTGTTTTAGAGGGCGTTCACACAAAAACAGCTTGCTTTTAACATCAGCTAACGGCCAGAGCCGTCAGCCGGTCGTTTAGAAAACAGTCTGCTCTGTGATGGGTGTTTGTAAGGCTTTTAAGGCTTTTTCGACAAGCGCACGGCGTAATTCTTTTTCATCCTTTGCGTTCATTGTCGGGTTTCCGAGCGGGTGAGGAATTGCTACCGCCGGTACAATTCTGTTCGCTCCTACTGTTTTTGAAATCGGAACAACGGTCGCAATATGCACAACCGGTAAAACTTTTTCAATTTCTTTAACCATCGTTGCACCGCAACGAGTACAGGTACCTCACGTGGAGGTAAGAATAACCGCCTGCACTCCGGCGTTTACAAGCTTACCGGCAATTTCGGAAGCAAAACGCTTTGCATTCGCAACACTGGTGCCGTTACCGACCGTCGTGTAATACAGCTCGTGCAGTTTTCCGATTTTATGCTCGCGTTCCATATCGCGCAATACATCGACCGGCAAAACGCGGTTGGGGTTAGCGTTACAATAGGTGGGGTCGTAACCGCCGTGCGCCGTTTCGCTGTTTTCGGAGGTCAGCTCTGCAAGCCCCGCAATGGAGTATTCCCCATAATGAGAAGCGGAAGATGCTTCGATGTGATCGGGGTTTCCTTTCGGAACAACACCGCCTGAAGTAACCAATGCGATAACCGCTTTGGAAATATCGGTGATAGGCGCATGCGGCGGTACGCGGTCGAACACCGGCATCGGATATTCGGTAACGAATGCTTCACCCTTGAGTTTCTGCACGAGCATATCGACGGCGCGTTTTGCACCGCGTTCTTTTGCAAAGTAGTTTTGGCGGATACCGCGCGGCAGTAAACCGTCGGCTGCAAGGTCGATTGCTTCGCCGTTTAAAATTTTCTTTGCAACTGCGGCAATTGCAGGTACCGCATGGCGCATATCGGCAGCGGAGTTCTTGGTCTTTACCGTATACATAAAGGCTTTGAACACGTCGTAACCGGGGTTCTCTTCGTACAAACCGGAGACAGCAGGAATGCCAAGGGCTGCAGCAGCTTTCGCAGCACCGCCGCATGCCATACCGTAACGGCCGGCGTTAAAACCGGGGCCGGCAATCAGCAAATCCGCTTCGTTTTTCTTTAAAACATCTTGGATAAATGCAATACACTCGTCGGTGTGGTCGTTAAAATAGTTATCACCGCAGATAATTGTCTTAACAATTTTTCCTCCGTCGCCGAGTGCAGCCTGAATCCCCATACCGGGGCCGGCATTTCCGTCGATTACTTCAATTTTGTAATCGGCAACATCTTCGCCGCCCTTTCCGGCAAAGAATTGGTTGATATAATGTACAATCTTTTTCATTGTTTACCTCTTATAATCCGCATGCGGATAAATTCCAGAAGCCCAGCTCGTTGGTTGCGCCGGTAATAACCTGTAATTCCGCTTCGATACTGCCGTCCTCGTGTAAACTGCCTTCCCATGCCCCTGCAATAACGTTGGCCTGTTGGGGATCGCCGATAACCAAGTTCATCTTAGGCAGTTTGATAACCTGATTGGCATTCCCGTTCGACACCACGGCATCCGCAGAAGGATGAGCATCCGCAAGCGACTGGCTCGCGCCGTCCTGCCCCGCGTATTCGTCGGTCAGCAATACGGTTTTAATGCCCTTTGCGGCAATCTTGCGGCAGTTCATCATCAAGTCGGCATCGGGGTTACCGAAACCTTCTTCGGAGATAATCACCGCATCAAGGCCGAGCTGTTCCGCAAGCCGTGCGGTTAAAGAAGAGGAGCGCTCTTTATCGGCAAGCGTTACGTTCTCGTTGGTTACGATGACGCCGATAAAGTTGTAATCCTTTCCGTGCCGCTTATACAGTTCGTGGATAACAGGGCTGTTCTGATGTACATAGGTCGGGTTTTTATCGCAGGCGGAAACGCAGTTACCGCTCACAACTGCGCCGTCCATCGCCTCAGTGGGATACATAATGGTCGGAACAATCTGCTTAACGTCGATACCATAATAGTAGGTGTCATGCAGCAATCCCTGACTTTGGAGTGCATAGACATAGCCAACCTTCGGCAGATTGGGATATTGCTTAGCCTGTTCAATCGGGTTTAAGGTTTCGTACACTTCGGTTTCTGCCGGAGCAACGGACTTTGCGGCATTACCCAAATAGCGGGCAGCTTTAAGCCCCATCAAGCGCAGCGATTTTTCTTTAACCGCACGCGTCGTGTCGTCTTTAACGGTACCTTTTACCACAAGGTTAACCGTGCGTGAAAACGGTGTATATTCGGCGCCGGGGCCGCTCATATCGATAATTCCTTCTTGGAACCCGACAACGGTACCGGTTGTTACAACCGCTGCACCGCGAAGCACGGCAGTTTTGCCCGATCCGACAGTATCTTCCTCACCGGTAAAGAATCCGGGAAAACAAACACCGCTGCCTTCGATTTTACAGCGCGGTTCAATAACATCTTTAACGGAAATAATACGGGTTTTATCACCCGGTTTGGTAATTGTCAGTGAAACATCAGTGATAAGCGGATCCTCTTTAATAAGCGAAATCAGTTCATCTTTGTTTATTTCAAGACAAGTTCCCTTGATAGCAGTTTTACTGGAAAACCTCATCTCATGAATAGGGATAATTCCCAGTTCAAGCTTCATATCGACCTCCTATACTTTTTTGCAAGGGGCGGACTATCCCCTAAGTATACAGGGATATTTTATTGCAATTAACCTAGGCTGTCAATTTAGTCTATTCTGTATTTTTTTCTTTTATAGTCCGTATGGGCTTGTCTAGTCATGCGGACAATTGAGGTGGCAAGAATGATACCGACTGCTATCGCAACTGCCATAAAGCATGAATGGACACCTTCAGCAATTCCCTTATCAAGATCTCCCCGTACAAAGAAAAGCATCGACCGATACACGCGGAAACCGGGAACTAACGGAATAACACCGATAACGATAAAAGAAGTTGCAGGGGTTTTTTGGATTACGGCAAAGACTTCGGCAAGAAGACCGACTATAATGGCGGACAAGAGATTGGCAAAAATATAGCTGACTTGCGGAACATCGAGTACTAACAAAATTGTCCATCCGATTGCACCGTTTGCTGCGGCAAGCAGTAATGTACGCTTTTGAACATTGAACAAGACACCGAAGCCGAGACAGCTGACAAAGGAGAGTATCGTATGGGCATAGATCGGCATCACAGTCCCCCTAAGATTGAATAGAGCATGAGGATACTGCCGACACCGAAAGCAATGGCAATGGCAACCAGAACCGCCTCTCCGATACGCGCAATACCGGAGATAAGATCCCCCGAAATAAAGTCTCTAATACCTGCAGTGAATGCAACACCGGGAACAAGGGCGAGTGCGGCGCCGACGATGATATTATCGAGATTATCGACTAATTTAATTTCGAAAGATATTATAGAAATAATCCCTACGAACATACTTGCGACAAAATTACCGGTAAAGACGGTGCGGGAACGAGCCATTATTTTATCGCTGATAAAAACGGCAATATATGAGGCAAAAAACGCCGCAACAAAGTCTCCGAATTTTCCGCCTACTAATACCGCAAAAAGACCGCATCCGATGCCGGTCGCAAAGAGAACAAACCGGTATGGATAACCTTTGTATTGATCTATTTTGCGTAAGCAATCCATTGCTTCGGATATATCAATACGGCCTTCCACAAAATTACGGGAAAAATCACTCACTAATGTAATTTTAGCAATATTGTTGCTCCGCTTTTTTATATTTTTTGTATAGAGTACGTTTTCGCCGTCACCGTTTGCAATAAACAGCACGGTGGGCGTAACAAACGGAGTAATATCGTGGACGCCGCCCGCTTCGCTTATCCGCACAATCGTTTCCTCGGCGCGGTACATCTCTGCTCCGTTCCGAATAAGAAGCTCTCCGGCATAGAGCGCTATCTGCATTACTAAAGCATGCCGAGCGAGGGGATTGTCCTTTTCCCTAGCTACAATATCCGACTGGGTATCCATAATAATTGCTGATTGTAATTCTTTTTAACTATTATGGCAATAAGTTTAGTCAAGGTAAACGCATCAGGTATTTTTTGATATTCCCGCAGAATATTTGCAAAAGAGACGGTTATTTCAATATCACCCACGTTGACCCCGTCCCTCCGTCGCGTCCTTTGGGATGGCCTGTTTCGCCTGCATGGGTATTTGTTTCTAAGAATTTTTGTACAAACCGCGCCAATACAGGCCCGTTTTGAGAATGATTCCCTTTACCGTGAATGATGAGTATTTTTTGATACTCTCTCCTCACGGAATCTTCAAAAAAAGTAACCAACGCGCCATACGCTTCTTCAAGCGTCATGCCATGCAAGTCGATTTCTGCCTGCGGACGCATTGTCCGTAGCCGCCGCTTTTCGGCTAGATTATCAAAAAAGGAAATATTTTCGGAATTATCCGCATCTTTATCATAAATGCCGTAACGCCGCACCCAATAATCCATCGGATTGAGCGTTTGGGTAGTTTCAACGGCATACGCTGCTGCCGGATTTTTTGCATCTTTACGCATTCGCTTCTTTCCATAAGGCTGTTGAGTTTGAGTTTCCCATTGATTCAGTATCGCTTCAAAATTCATAATTTTCCCTCTCACGGAAATAAAGATAAAAAAAATAAACAATGAACTACAAAAAACGTTTCAATAATTTTTCAACAATTTTTCAATAATATTGAAATTTATCGATTTTTATAAAGTTTCCATATTTGCCAAATAAATTCTTCCGCCTTTTATCCCCCATGCCGTATATAAAAAAGACTCCATGTGCGCAGCGGCCCGCACAAAACCAACTGCCTTGGTCTTGCGGATGTATCTGCAAAGCGCCGGTTCAGCCGTATTCATTAAACGGAACCATGCAATCTGTGTAAAATAGTGCTGAAGAAAACTGCTGCTTTGTTGAAGGAGATACGCCATAAATTCATTTTGCATCAAGTAATCGTCATCCGTGTCATACTGCAGCGACGGATATATTTCAAAATAACGGCGCAAAAACAACACTGCGCGCGGATCTGTCTTCCGAAAAGCCTCCGTTACCGTATCACGGAAGCTTTCTTCCGTAAAATAAATACCGTGCAGGCATTCGTGGGTAATAAACCGGTAACGGAGATCCCGCTCAGACTGACGGCTGATGGATACGATTGCACCCTCCCCCGCCTCAATACCGGCTTCCGTACGAATAATAATGCCGTTATGGAAAAGGATTTTCCGTAAATGTAATTCCGCTTTGTTAAGTGGGAAAGATTCCGCTTCAGCCTTCTGAAAGAATGCTGCAAGCGCTTCAGCTCTATAGTCGTGGGCATTAAACCCGTGGAGAGAAGCAAGCTCTTCATCAAAAAGGAGCTTTCCTGTAAAGCCTTTTTTTTCCGCAAAGAACGAAAGCCGTTTAAGATGGGCATCCTGCACTGAATAGTCGGCAAAATCAAAGATCAGCACCGAAGGAAACTGTTCCCATGAAAACAGCTCGTAAGAGGGCTGCCGCCATTGTTCTTGCGGCCAATCCGGAATAAGCCCCGGATCGGCAGTAATCGGAGTCATCAGAGAGGGAGTAGAATATTCGATTGTAATACCACAGACCATGGCTCCCGTATCTGCCTGCCCGCCGGTACCAGGAAGCGTATCCGCATTGGATAACCGCTCCGCGCCGGTTTGTTCAATAGTAAAAAAAGCATCGGGAAAAAGACAGCCGTCAAGCGTAAGGCGATATACATTCGGTGCGCGATATACGGATATGCTTTTATCCCCGCATTGGAAAGAAAGGCGCGGCTGTTTTTGCCCTGCCGTCAGATTAACCGGTTGGGTCTTGTCAAAATGAATACCGATAGAGTCCCTACCGCCTTTTCCGGCATACCGTGCCTGTATGACAGCCGACGGCTTCGGTAACTCCGTGCGTAATGGTACGTTTGCTTCGGTACATAATTCCGGCGGAATAACATCTCCATCGGCGGTTGTACCGTACCACAGTGCAGCCCCATCTTTTAACCAACCGTACCGAACGGGTACGATAGCCGCACTTTTCAGCTTTAGCGCCGATTTCGCCCAAACCATAAAGCCCCTCATATGAGCTGTCCCTACGGCTATGCCAGCAAAGCCGATGCTGACCGTAAGGGTTCCTCGCGGCAGCAGCTTCGCTGTAACGGGATGCTGCGGGCGGAAGTTTTCTTTTAACTTACCGAAAGCGGAAAAATCGTTTGCATAAAGCAGCCCTACGGCAAATTGGGCAGCATCAGTTTGAATAGCGTTTGGGTTGATAGGTGCTGTGCGGCTCGATTGACCGGTGAACTCTAACGGTTCAAACTCCAGCTCGAGGGCATATAAGCCGGAATCGGTTAAACCGAACATCGTAGGGCTTTTTTCAAAAGCGAAGCACATGACATCGGATTTTTCCGGATCATCTATCGTACCCGTTTGGGCATTTGTATTTAAAGCCTTGAGCGGTACGGAGCGGATATGCCGCTCAGAAGCAGCTAATAGATAAACCGCAGTATCATCCCTGTCTGCCGGCAATGCAAGCGATACCGACGACGCGGGATCGACACAAGAGGTACATAACCAAGAGGTAAAAACTAAAACAAGAACGCCACGCAGCAGGATATGCATGTTGCTGCTATTTTATAGCTGCTTTTAGAGCGTCAATCTTATCGGTTTTTTCCCAACTGAATTCGGGGCGACCGAAGTGTCCGTAGGCAGCGGTCGCTTGGTAAATAGGTTTACGTAAATCCAATGTCTTGATAATACCGGCGGGGCTGAGGTCGAATACCTGCTGAACGGCTTTTTCGATTGCATCTTCCGGAACCTTTGCGGTACCGAAGGAATCTACCCGAATTGAAACGGGAAACGGTACACCGATAGCATAGGCAAGCTGCAACTCGCACCGTTCGGCAAATCCTGCTGCAACGATATTCTTTGCGACATAGCGTGCCATATATGCGGCTGAACGGTCTACCTTGGTCGGGTCTTTACCGGAAAAAGCGCCGCCGCCGTGCCTCCCCATACCGCCGTAGGTATCCACGATGATCTTCCGCCCCGTTAAACCGGTGTCGCCGAAGGGGCCTCCGATAACAAAGCGTCCGGTTGGGTTAATAAAGAATTTTGTCTTTGCATCGAGTAAACCGGTCGGTTCAAGGACGGGTTTAACAATCTTTTCGATAATCGCTTCTTTTAACGAACCATACGAAATTTTGGGGTCGTGCTGATGGGAGATAACGACCGTATCGATACGCACGGGTTTATCGCCTTCGTATTCCACCGTTACCTGACTTTTTGCATCGGGGCGTAGCCAATCAATCTCTTTTGACTTACGCAGTTGTGAAGCTTTGCGTAAAAGTTTGTGTGCATACATGATAGGGGCAGGCATCAATTCCGGCGTTTCTTTACACGCATAGCCGAACATCATCCCCTGATCCCCTGCACCCATTTGGTTCTGATACTCGCTGAGGCCGGTACCGTTTACCCCCTGCGCAATGTCAGGAGACTGAGCGTGAATCATGCTTAAAACAGCCATGGAGTTGCAGTCAAGTCCAAATGCGGAATCGGTATAGCCGATTTCCCGTGCGATATTGCGGGCTGTTTGCTGTATATCAACAAAAGTATTGGTGGTAATCTCTCCGCCGATAAGGATTAACGCAGTTGAAGCAAAGGTTTCGCACGCAACATGGCTTCCGGGATCATCACGTAAGCAAGCGTCCAAAACAGCATCAGAAATTTGATCACACAGTTTATCGGGATGGCCTTCTCCGACCGATTCCGAGGTAAATAATTTATGTTCGTTCATTATTACTCCTATCATTAAAAGTGTTACGAAGCAGTCGCTATCATACCGCTATCAGTCTAAATGTACAAGTTGCTTGTTAGCCGATACGATCACCATTCCGATGCAATGGCTATTCTATAGAATAAATTGGAGAGATACGGTCAACTGAAAAAGAAAATTTACAGAGGATATAAAAAACCGGGAGCACTACGGCACAAGAAGAATTAATCTACCGCTGCTTCCTTCCGGATCTGACGGGGTTTGAAAAACCTTCTTTGCATAGGTCCCGGTACGGAGAGAGAGGGATTCGAACCCTCGGTACCCTTCCGGGCACACACGACTTCCAATCGTGTACCTTCGACCACTCGGACATCTCTCCAAAGTGTTGAAAGCACCTGAAAGTATTGAAATTTTCAAGGTGTTTCGTAAAACGCATAAAGAAGATGCTTGAACGCGCGGCTCCGTTAAAAAACGGAGAGAGGGGGATTCGAACCCCCGGTACCTTGCGGTACAACGGTTTTCGAGACCGCCCGATTCGACCGCTCTCGCATCTCTCCAGTAGCATGAGACTAGGCGGGCTCGAACCGCCGACCTTCAGATCCGCAATCTGACGCTCTAATCCAACTGAGCTATAATCTCAAAAATAAAAATAACCGATGAGACTAGGCGGGCTCGAACCGCCGACCTTCAGATCCGCAATCTGACGCTCTAATCCAACTGAGCTATAATCTCAAACACAAAAACAACCGATGAGACTAGGCGGGCTCGAACCGCCGACCTTCAGATCCGCAATCTGACGCTCTGATCCAACTGAGCTATAATCTCAAATATCCCCGATATGCTTTGTCCATTACTGCATTCTTGCCGTCTAATGTACAATAATATCCGGTTTTATCTTACGGAGCAGGGGGGATTCGAACCCCCGGTACCCGGATGGGTACAACTCCTTAGCAGGGAGCCCGATTCGGCCACTCTCGCACCGCTCCAAAGTTATTGCCTGTCTAAGTTATCGGTTTTATATATGCACGTATAAAGGAACGTGCCGCCTTTTATTTTACGGAGCAGGGGGGATTCGAACCCCCGGTACCTCGCAGCACAACGGTTTTCAAGACCGCCGCCTTAAACCACTCGGCCACCGCTCCATAAGCGGTTTGTATATTAGCCTAGAATAATGGCGAATGTCAAGACTATCGCTCAAACCGTATCGATTTTTCTCTTAATAGTGCATATAAAAAAAATTTGTAATTTTTTTTATTTTTTTTTGCAAAAATACCGTAAATTTCCAGCCATTTTTAAATGAATGCTTTATATAACAGGTACTACAAGATCAAAAGAGACCGGAACCGCGGCGAGCGGCAACTCGGTACTCTTATTTTAGGAGGCTATTATGCACAATTTGAATTCGTTGATCATTGAGGGAAATGTAGTTCGCGATCCCGTTGTAAGAGCGACACCTAAAGGAACACCGCTCTGTATGTTTTCCATTGCTTCGAACCGTTTTTTTAAGCAGGAAGATCAAACAACGCAAGAAACTTCATTCTTTGATGTCGAAACATGGTCACGCTTAGCGGAACTCTGCGGAGAAAATTGCACAAAAGGCCGCGGCGTCCGGGTTGTAGGACGTTTAAAGCAAGACCGCTGGGTAGGTACCGACGGCAAACACTACAGCAAGATTAAAGTAGTGGCCGAACATATCGAGTTTAAGCCCTTGTTCAAAAACGGGAAACAGCCTGCCGATGCGTTAGACGATATGCGTGAGGAGACCGTCCCAGAAAAAGAGGCCGTACCTGCCTTTTAAGAAAAATGCCGGCGGTTCCGAGTATGGAAACACCGGCAGTCAGTACGAGGACGCCCCAAAAGTTGATTGCTTTCGGGGCACCCTCTCTTCTATATCTAGCACAAACGTCTTGTCGTTATTTGCTACGCTGATTTTTAATTTGTTCAATCGCGTAGTCCATCGCTTGATTAAAAAAGTCTTGCGGCGGTTCTTTGATAAACCCGCTATCCATCAGCTGCTGCGTCAGCGCTCTGCTTTCGGCAATCTCAGCCTTAGCCTGCTTAAAGGCTTCATCCCATGTAATAGTGATACGGGCAAGACCTTCTTTTATCGCCTGCATTGCAACATCGGCTGCTTCGACGGCAAAGACATCCTCATCATCCATCTTTACGACAATATTTTCGGGATTGATACCTTTTTTCTCCGAATAGTCGGCAATAGAGTGTGCACAGCGGATCGCCATACCGTCGGAAATTTTCCGGGCACGGACAAGCAGCGCTCCTTTCAAGATGCCGGGGAAGCAGACGGAGTTATTGATCTGGTTCGGGAAGTCTCCGCGTCCGGTGCCGACGATGAAAGCGCCGGCGGCCTTGGCATCATGCGGCCAAATTTCGGGGATGGGATTTGCGCAGGTAAACACGATGGGTTTATCGCCCATAGAGGCGATCTGCTCTTTGGTTACGGTATTCGGACCCGGCTTGGACAAAGCGATCAGTACGTCGGCGCCTTTCAGTGCTTCGTCAAAATCGTTTATCCGGTTGGGGTTCGTTGTTTGGCACAGCTCCCATTTGCGGTAATAGCGCGCATCAGCTTTGATGTCTTCGCGGCCTGCATGGAGCGCACCTTGAGAGTCGCAAACAATCATCTTCGCGGGATCTCCGCCGTCCTGTAGGATGAGGCGTGCAATCGTCGTGTTGGAAGCGCCTGCACCGAGAAGGACAATGCGGCAGTCTCCGATTTTTTTACCCGCCAATTTCAGCGCATTGAGCAAACCGGCAAGCGTAATACAGGCCGTTCCTTGAGCGTCGTCATGCCACACAGGAATATCGCATTCTTCCCGCAGCGTATCCAGAACTTTAAAACAGTCCGGCTGCTGAATATCTTCCAGATTAACTGCACCAACGCTCGGCTCAAGCATCTTCACAAAATCGATGATCTTATCGGGACAATGTTTACCGGCGGGGAAGTTATATTTCTTTTCTTCATTCGGCTTAACGTAGGAATCGATACAGATGGGATACGCGTCCACGCCGCCTAAGTACTTCATCAGCATACATTTTCCTTCCATAACGCCGAGACCGCCGGAAGGAGAACAATCCCCGTCGCCCAGTACGCGGGTGGAATCGCTGACAACGGCTACAAGGTTTCCTCGATTGGAAAGCATAAAGGAGCTGTCATGATTATCGCGGATGCCGGTAGAAACGGCGGAAACTCCCGGTGTATACCAGACATTGAACCAGTTAAACCCATAGAGCCCGCATTTTGGGACGGTTTGCAGCTTTCCGCCATAAAATTCGTGTGTTAACAGCGAAAGCTTTTTTAAAAACAACGTTTTCGCCGCCGCTTTTTCATTTTCCGTAAAGTCGGAAGGGAAGTGTTCCGTAATAGATTGTAAATCTTTATTGATAGTTTTCATGTGGTAAGTGTAGCATGGTTACAGTGTCCCTGCAAGCTATCCTTTTGAAATATACGGTGCATCTGCGTTGTCGCTACGCCGAAATAAATGCTCGACGTACAAAAAGTACGCCTCCGCTTTATTTCGGCTAGGCTCCTAGCATCTACGCCGTCTATTTCAAAAGGCTAACGGAAAGGGTGCAGCTACTTCGTGCTGCACATAAATTAATCCTCAACGTGGCAGAAGCGGCACGGATGCCGCTGGTTCTAAACAGTAACCAGTTTGCTTGCAAACTGGCAGCCCAAAAATGAACAAGGATGTTCATTTTTGGGCGTGCCTGCGGGTGTTTTTTGTACGCTCCTAGCATCTGCATCGTCTATTTCAAAAGGCTTACGGTAAAAGGCTTTTCAGAACGGACACGGATGTCCGTGAAATTGAGCAGCAGCGAGTTTGCCCCGCAAACTCGACGTTGACCAGTGTACACGGAAGTACACTGGTCAACGGGCTTACGGAAGGGGTGTACAGGAGATGCCGCTGCTGAAATCCTATATAAAAATATGCTTTTTAACAGATAGACAGATATGCGTCGTGAAGCCGCTGGGCGCTGGCTTCAAGCGCTGATTGTTCGTCCTTGGGAAGTTCGCCTTCGATGATTTTTTCGACGCCACTTCTGCCGACAATGCAGGGAACGCTCAAACAAGCGCCGTGCAAGCCGAATTCTCCGTTTAGAGCCATCGAGACGGAGAGGATGCTGTGTTCATTACGCAGAATGGCGCCGGCTATTCTGGTAAGCGCCAAACCGACAGCAAAATAGGTTGAGCCTTTGTAGTCGATGATATGATAGGCGGAATGGCGTACTTCGTCCAAGATTTTTTCTTTATCGAAGTGAATACCCGAGCTGCACGTGCCGCTGCCGCAGTATTCGTCGATGCGCCGTCCGGCTATGGTGGTCATCGACCATGCGGCAAATTCGCTGTCGCCGTGCTCGCCGAGGATGTAGCCGTGTATATTACGGGCATCGACGCCGCATTCTTTGCTGAGTACGTAGCGGAAGCGGGCGGTATCCAAGACGGTACCGGAACCGATAACCCTACCGCGATCCCAACCGCTTGCTTCGAGCGCCACCTTTGTAAGAATATCGACGGGATTACTCACGAGCAGCATGACGCCTTTGCAGCCGCTTGCGGCAATTTCTTTTGCAATAGTTTTGATGATAGCGGCATTGCGTTTAAGGAGGTCTATTCTCGTTTCTCCCGGCTGCTGTTTTGCACCGGCAGTTATCACAATGATATCGCTGTCGGCATAATCGGTTTGACTGCCGGTGTGGATATCAACCTGCGGCAAAAACGGCAAACCGTGGACAAGATCCATCGCCTGCCCTTCTGCAAAGTTTTTATTCATATCGGTGATTGCAATCTCATCGGCAAAACCGCTTTGAGCCAACGCATACGCAAATGTAGCCCCGACAGAACCCGCACCGACAATCGTTACTTTTCGTTTCTTTTGATCCATAACGTCTCTCCTTATAAAAAATTAAAATATTGCCTACTCTTCAAAAAAGTATAAGCGCTTCCATGCACCAATCATTATACACTTTTGGGGAGAGAAATTATAGAGAGCCTGATTGTAATTAGATACGGTTCAGCCTATCAGTGGAAAATATAGCCCAAGAGACAGGGCTTTCGCAAGCAGAAGTGGCGGGAGAATTGAGCGCACCTTCCTCTATAGCCTTGCTATTTCTTCAGCACTTAAACCGGTTACTTGCATAATCATTGCAGTATCAGAATGGAGCTGCTTTAAAATTCTTGCACTTTCAACAGCTTTGTTATGAGCACCTTGTTCTATACCTTGTTCTATACCTTCAGCAAAGGCTATTTCACGTTCTTCTGCACGTTGTACGGCAATATCTTCTTCATAATTATATTCGGCCAGCAACATGTTTATTACCTCCTTCGTCTTCCGTTCGAGATATTCTCGCAAAACATTATTTGCTATACATTCCTCAATGGCTTTTTGAAAACCATGTACCGGATCAAGCTCTTTCCATTTTCTCACTGTTTGGACAAAAATGCTATATTCATTGATGGGTTTACACAGTTCCAAGAGCGGATGTTCATTATGCTGATTTATGTTTACCACTTTGACAATTAATTCCAAGTTTGGTTGTTCCGTCTGTTCCTTAAATGCGTGGGATAGTTTAAGCGCTTTATCACAGGGATATGGTTCTATTCCATTATAAAAGACATAAAATTCCGGTGTCGGGATAGTGAGCAGTTTACGGCTATACTTTTCTTTTGATTCAAAAAGTTTCTCATACAGACGGCTGACATACTCAAGACAGCGCAATGGCATATTAGGATTAATAGTCGATTGATGCTCGGCAAGGACAATAATTTTGTTTTCGACAAGATACGAGACATCATTGGCAAAGCTCATATACATCACTTGTTCAAGCTTGATATTTTCTAGTAAGGCAACATCATGCAACTGAGTACCGTGCAAAGCATTGTAGAGGGACAAAAACCTCTCTTTTGCTTTTTCATCGGTGCTGAACAGATCGACAAAAATAGAGTCCTTATAGTTACGGTTATCCGGTACGGTTTCTAACATGATAGCAGTATAGCATACAAAGCTCGATAGTGTAAGGTCATCGGAGTCAGAGATACCGCATCGTATCAAGGGTATAGATTCGCCTTTCTATTCTCCCTCTAGTGGGGAAAGTATACAGACCTATCAGGCGGCACATTTACACTTGAAGTTTTGCTATTGCGTAATAGCAGCGGTAAAACAAATACATGTTTTTTTGGGGGATAAGTTAACTTTGTTTGAAAATATTCTTCAAGTAAATCAAGTCTTTTAAAATATATTGAAATGATAGTAATCAATATAGTGCAATTAAGCCTGTCAGGAATATTTTAATAATCACCTATAGTAATAGCTTTTCTTAAAATACTGTTGATTCTCGTCTGATAGCCTTTACCTAAAGACTGGAGTACAGCAAGAATATCCGCATCTATTTTTTTTATAGAAATTGTTTTTTAACGGGCGTTGCATTCCAATATGCTTCATGCGCCGGTCTAAGCCTTGCAATTTGTTCTTTTGTCAGTTTTGGACTATCCTCATCATACAATATAGGATAGTTTTTTATTTCTTCCAATCTTTCAGCCGTTAATTTTTTTGAAGTAATCATAATATTCCTCCTATATTAAAATAGGTGAACTATTTCAATATTTTCCCAATTTCGTGCTAAATATTCCGCTAATAATCTTCTATGACACTGGTCGGGACGATCTTCACTACAAAGTAACACACCGTTGATGATCTCGTCTTTTTTTATGATATTCAGTATATTTCTTTGTTCAATAATTCTTAAATACTCAACTTCATAATCTGCCCAGGTAATTTCTTTCTTTTGATAATTACGTAACAAGTCTTTTGGTTGTCATTAGACTGCCGTCATATAAAATATGGTTTGCATAAACACCGATTCTCTCTGAAATGCCTTTAGTAACAAGGCTAAATCTATGGCAGTCGGCAGGTTCTTTTTCCGTGCATATAAGAGCAATACGATATCCTTCTTGTAGTCCTTTTCTAATTCTTTCTACCCCATTAATAAATATGGGAAGCTGCTTTACTTTATCAAAACTGACAGTATCGTTTGTGTAAACACAGTTTTCTTTACGCCTAGCACCGAATTCCTTACTAAAAGATGAATAATAGATACGATTGTGACTTGTCACTCTCTGTAAATTCTCTTTATTGAATTGAGCCGTATGCTTGCTATAGGGAGTAGATCGAACGTCAATAACGACATTAACTTCATGCTTTTTGAGAATATCAATGAAAGATTCGATAGTGTGAATCGAACACCCTATTGTGTAGAGCCTACCTCCGCTGTTTATTGCACTCATAACCATCAAAAGATTCCTGCTACAATTTTATGATGACAGCCTGTCGCGTCAAAAAGTTCTCCCAAGCTGATACACAATATATTATTATGCGCTTTTTGACCATTATTTATAGTATCAAAGTTCGGATCCGTACAAGCAAGATCATACAGTATTCCATTATAGTCAAACACTACTCTTCTTCTTTTATTTTGATTTTCATCTATAACTTTTGTCTGAAGATTTTTGACTTTCACAAGATACAATGACTGATTAATAGCAATTTGCTTTTGTGTAATAGCATTAGGATCTACCCAATCCTTCGTACCCCATAAATCGAGAGGACTATCTAGAAAATTAGATGGAATCTAATCCAGTTTTTAGTAATCAATTCCTTTCCGGCAACACAATATCCGTGATGTTTTATTGAATTTGCAAGTATCAACACCGTCTTAAACATATATTGCTCCTTCGTTTTAGTCGTTGAGCTATACAACAACATTAAACATGCTCCCAACTACATACACAGACCAATACAGACGACTTGTAACGGTCATCATCTCTTCAAGTTTATTATTTCAATCGCAGATAGACAAGTATCCTTCTCTCTCCTCATAATATCATAGAACGCTCTACATCTTCAATCTATACGGATGCGGTACAACCGCCAAACCGGTTCGTTCTACCCCGCTGCCAAAACCTTAGTAAAGGAGCAAATCACGCCCTACCCATAAAAAAAAGCCGTCTTACGCAGGATTTCTCCAACATAAAACGGCTTTCCTTTCATTCAAAATTATTGCTTAGTAACTACTTCCACCCTATCGTATAGATTACCTTTATGGTTCCTTTCGAGCGGGTTCCATCATGGTTATCTACCTTGTACGTAATAACGAAGTCTTTTTCCTCGCCACCGGCAAGGGTAAAGTTTTCGTCATAGGTGATAGTTACGTTTTTAAACGATATGGTTTTATAGTTAGGATCCATACCATCATAGCCGTTCGGACGTGGAAGCTGGGGAACATCATCGGTAATACCATCATTATCCTTATCAACTTGGTTAATATGGACAGCGTTTTTATTGATCGTCCATTCCCCTTCGCCTTCATTGTATTTCAACGCAAATACACTATTGTTATCTAAACATTGTTTCCTATATAGATCGGGGCCAATTCCCAGAGCATACCGCACATATTCAGTACGCCAATAGTCATGCCGATTAGATTTAACTAGATAATTCGTAAATCCTACTTTTAAATTGGGAAATGAGGTATACCCAATATCCACCAATGCGGATCCCTTCTCTTTGTTTTTACCTACAGTAATCAAATCAACTTCTTGTACATAATCGCCTTTATTTCCGTTAGCCCACGATTTCTTTTCGTAAGGAAAACTGTATTCCCATTTTTCTGTCTTATCGTTACCGCCGCCTTGTATCGATACGGAAAGATTATGTGCTAAATGGACACCATCCAGATATTTAGGACTAAAGTGAGCTCCGTCTGCTGTACTCCACGACTGTAAATCTACATTCTGTATTTTTGGAGTTACAGTTAACTGCATATTAGGCTTATGCTTAAAGGAGGCTGTAACATTAAATACGCGATCAACAACTACCGTTTTTTCTGTATCGGAAGCTTGGGCGTCAATATCGTTCCACTGATCAATAATGAATGCTCCATTTTTCGGCGTTGCTTTAAAGGTAACGGTTTGCCCCTCTCGAACGTTTGCTCCGCTCTCAATAGATTCTCCATTAACGGTTGCGGTAACGGTACCTTTATTTTCGTCAGTGGAAGCAAAGGTAACGGGATAGAGCTTTTTAAAGACAGCTGTAACAGAAAGGGGATTTTTCACCTGTACCTGCACCTCAGAAGCTTCACCTTTGTCGGAAGCTTCATCCCAGCCTTCCCAATGATCGAGGTAATAGCCGGGCTCTGCTTTCGCTTTAAAGGTTACGTTTTTGCCCACTTCCACTTCAGTATTGTTTTCATGCGGCTTTTCATCTATAAAAGCGGTAACCGAACCTCCTTCTACCGGTTCCGGCGCAAATGTTACCTTAAACTGTTTCAACTTAAAGAATACACATACCGTGGTCTTTTTTTCCTTTAGCGTTACTGTTATTGTTTTATTGGAGGACTCTCCGACTGTCCATGAGTCAACTTCATACAAAGGCTTGGGGTCGGCGGTAAAGGTAACGATAGTGCCTTTATCAAGCTCCGTGCCGTTTTGCAGTTCAACATCTTGGTTCTCTACTCTTGCCACTGCTTTTAGAGTTCCGTTAGAATCGCCGGTAAAGAAATACAACTTTACTTTTTCAGCAGGAGGTGCAGAGTTCGATTTAAATTGCACACCTATAGTTGCATTCTGAGTTACGGTATATTCGGCAACGAGTGGGATACCGGCATCTTTCTGTACAGCACCTACCCAACTGCCGACAACAAAACCGGCAGCAGGACTTGCGGTTAAGGTAATAACGGAACCACGATCAACCGTTGCTCCATCTTGTACCGGCTGTCCGTCTATTACAGCGGCAAGCGTGCCACCCTTATCGGGAGTATGACGGAAGTGAATAACGGCTGTACCTTTTTTTACTTCAACCTTAACAGCATCACTTACTACTTCGGCGGTCTTATTGTTTTTGGGGTTTGTATTGGTTACCTTGCAGTAATAGTATTTTACTCCTTCTGTACCGGTCGGGAAATAAAATGCAGACGCCGTATTTCCCATACCGGTTGAAACCGGTGTACCACCAGTATTAGAGTTCGAAGCATTTTCGTACCATTGGTAGCTCAAGTTTTCGTCTGACGGCGTTGCATTCGGTATAACCTGTACAAACCAATCACGAGCCCCCTGCATAACAGACTGCGATTTAGGCTGCTCCTTAATCGTTACAGCCGCTGCCGTATAATCAGGATTTTCTACCCACTTGGTCTGTAACGGCAGTTGAGTTTTCCGGTAAGGCGAATAGCCCGGTTTTCCTTCATTAGGTTCTGCCGGTTGTGTAAAACTTCCATTTTTAGGGGCATGATACTTATCATTTGCAATATACTGTTTAACCCAAGAATACAGAACAACTGTTCCGTCAGCGTTAACATACCCTATAGGGTCACTCATATAAAACGGTTCATTAAACAGCTGATGTTCTCCTGAAGCAGGGGCATTATAGTCCATCCAGTTTTGAGGAACTTTATTTCCAAACAAATTTTTTAGATAACTGGGTTCGCTATAGTAGAAGATGAATTTGGAATAAGTATCCATCGCAAACATTGAATTGTCAAGACTTTGAGCACCAATTGCAGGACCTGAAAGTGAAGTAAATCGATAAAAATAAAACCGCTCATCGTTTGGATCATGGGCAGGAACGAACCCCCCATGTTGTGCCCAACGATCTTTTCGCGTTCTATAACGATAAAACTTTACATTTTTTGAAGTTTTAAGACTGGAGCCGAAATTCGGTCCATCATAGCTTTCAGGTGTTCCCGTCCATACACCGGGTTTAAATCTATAGGTAGGAACGTTTGTGTCGTTATTAAAATCGCTGATATACACAACCCAACTATCAAATTGGGTAGCAGAAAAGCCGTTGGAATCTGCCGTATATTTGGTAAACGGATCTTCATTCGGATCAAAAGTTTTCTTAACCCATTTCAATCGACCTTCTGGATCTTTCGGGTTTGAATTGGGTTTATTTTCATTAAATTCGGGAATAGAAGGAGGCACAGTTCCAGGGAGATCGTTATTGTCCTCATCACTTTCCCCACCACTTCCCCAATCTTCTCCGTCATCAGGATCATTAGGATTGGACGGATCGCCCGGATTGGAAGGATCAGCAGCTTTCTTTTCACGTGTGATTTTTACAATCTTTATAAATTGGCCGGAAGGCTCCTGCACTGTAATTTCAACAGCGAGGTAGGCCTCTGTCCCTGCAGCTAACGGAACCGAACTGCCGGATAGTAACCTTACTCTACCTACAACCGGCGTTTGGGCTTCATCGTTTTTTACCAGACTTACGGTAATATCCCGCTGTGTTACTCGTTTTGTATCGTTCGCAACGGAAAGAGTATATGTCCCATTATTATCGGGTACAACAGGAGTTCCGAATACCGCCAGTTCTTTTACCAATACCAATTCACTCAAAGGTTTTTCCTGAACCTTTTCGCGTGTTACCATAACAGTTGTTTGTACACTGTCATAAAGATCGGGCGGGGTAATCGTTACTGTAACGGCAATTGGCACCTCGGCGGCTAGCTGTACGGAACCGCCGGTAACGGTAATAGTAACACTGTTATTATCTATTTCATTTTTCTTTTGCGCATCCGAAAAAAGACTTACGCCAATCTCATTTTTTGTTATTTTGTTAATTTCGCTCGGTACGGTAACCGTATAGTAAGAACTGCCGTCAGCCGATGGCGGAGTTGCCGAAATACCATATACTGTCAAATTACCAAGGTATACGGTATCCTTAGGCTGCCGTGTTATCTTTATTGTTTTTTCTATAATACCATACTGTGAAGCCGTAGGCTTAATACGCAGCAGCACCGGAACAGGAGTATTCGTTACCAGAGGAATGGAACCTCCGGCAAGCTCAAGGGTAAAATCTTTATCA
Organism: Treponema sp. OMZ 855; assembly: GCF_024181145.1. Lineage (NCBI taxonomy): Bacteria > Pseudomonadati > Spirochaetota > Spirochaetia > Treponematales > Treponemataceae > Treponema > Treponema sp. OMZ 855. The sequence goes on from NZ_CP051194.1 coordinate 2,302,661, forward strand.
AGCGTCAATTCTTTTTCTAACTTGGCATCGGAATAGAGCTTTACCTTAATATGTGCAACATTAACGGAATCTAATTTACCGGATACCGGAACGGTATATTCCGCAGAAGCATTAAAATTGGGTGCATCAGCGCTTTTTTCTACATGGGTATCTGCCACCGTTATCTCGCCTACATACAGCGGCATTTTATCCGAACCTGCCGACCGCGGGTACCATGGGGTTCCTATCGACGGTTTACATGTCGAAAACATCAACACCGCAGAAGCGGTACAAAGCATTACAGTAATTGTATTTATAATCTTTTTAGGCAAATACATAAATGTACCTCCTTAGACCTTAAAGGTTAACCCGATTGTGAGACCAAAATCGAGCGAATTTAAATAATACGAATTAAGCGGGTGATTAAGCACATCAACATTAATAGGAGGATTTTTGGCTGCCCCTCCGGCTTGAGCCGCAGTAATAACTTTTTGCGGCATTGTTATATATTTCGGTCTATACACCGTATATGATAAGAACGCTCCAAACAAAATCTCCATTCGGGACAGGAACGGCTGGTTATATTCAAAGTAGCCCTTAAAAGTAAAACCGATAGGGTTTATTTTTTTTATTTGTTCCGGAGTAATTAACAGCGTTCCTGTTTCGGGAGAAAAATCAACCTTTCCGCCGGTAGCTGTTTTTAATGCTTCAATCTGTTCCGGCGTTAAATTGCTGTAAAGTTCATATATCGGTTGAGGATCCATCGGCATCCGTATACCGGTGTTAAGACCGACTGCGATACGGTTACCTAAAAAATATGAGCGGACACCCGTTGTAAGCGTTAACACAGGAGTCATGTGTATACGGCAATAGACATTAACTGGCACCCCGATACCTGCATCAGCCTGTCCCGAAATCTGTCCGGTAAAGCCCTGCCCCAGGCCGAGCGCGAAGCTCCAGCCCAGTCCGCCAAATATACTATTATCTTGTAAGCGGAAGTATTTTATTGAATCGAAAATATAGGTTAGATCTGCTTCTCCGACGGTTATATAGCCGAGCGATCCTTCCATTTTGTCGGCACCTAAGTAATCCCTATCCTCTTTATTAATCTTCGGACGTGTCAGTGAGCCGGTCAAATTCGCCTTTACTCCCAACGTAAAGCCGGAATCAAAAGCATATAAATGGACGGCAGCGACAGCAAACAGTACCACCGCCAATATTTTTTTATGTAAATGCATATTTTCTCCCCATTTTTAGATACCACCAGGTATCTTCAAATACTATTAAAAAGACTTATTTATGCTATCGGCAACGATATTGTTTGTCAAGCCACCCACCTATTGTCAAATGCTCCAATTCATGGCAGCAGCGGAAAAACTTGGTTACAACGTTTCAATACCATCGTCTTTACGCTTACAACCTCTTTTTGATATAGTGTTCTTAATGAAACAACGTATCGGCTTTTTATATCTAAAGACAGGCGGCGGGCATATTTCCGGCGCCAATGCTTTAGTGTCATTCTTAAAAGAAAAATATCCGGATAATGCCGAATATATACCGCAAAATGGCTTCAAAAGCACCAATTGGGTTGCGCGCATTTTTTTTGAAAAAGGATATCTTGCAACTTCAAACTACTTTGAACCCGGTTACGTTGCGTTCTATCAGTTAACAAAATCGAAAACCGTTTTAACCTTTTGTGCATGGCTGTTACGTCCGTTTATTGTAAAAAATCTGGTAACATTTCTTAAAGCTGAAAAAATAACTAAATTGGTTTGTCTACACGAAATACTTATTCCGCTGGCACGGATTGCTATCGATAGAGTAAACCCTAACATCCCGCTTATTTCCATTGTGATGGATCCGTTCACCGCACATCCGTCCTGGTTTTATGTAAAAGATACCGAGCTTATTGTCTTTTCTCGGAAGCTGCAAAAAGAAGCGATCTCGCACTGCGGCTTTAAGCCGGAACAGGTTCATCAATTTCCTATTATGCTTTCACGGAATTTTGACCGGCGGTATACCCCCGACGAAAAAATTACTGCTAAGAAAAAACACGGCATTCCGCTTGATAAGAAAATCATACTGGTTGTCGGCGGCGGAGAAGGCTTAAAATCGACGCTTGCTATTGTCAACGCTTTTATTTTTCAGCGCTGTCCTGCTCATTTAATCGTTATCTGCGGCAAGAATAAAGTGTTAAAAACACAACTGGAAATTCTCCTTAAAACCACGAATATTTCCAATATTCAGGTATTCGGTTTTGTTTCGTTTATGCCCGATTTAATCAATGTGTCCGATTGTGTGATCACCAAAGGCGGACCTGCTACCGTTATGGAAACCCTGTCTGCCGGTAAGCCGTTAATCCTTGCAAGCTATGTGCGTGGACAAGAATTCGGGAATATGCTCTATGTTGTTAACAACAACCTCGGTTGGTATATTCCAAAACCACGGAAGATAATAAAAAAAGTAAAAGAGATAATCGCCGATGATTCCGTATTGAGCTCTATAGAACAAAAAATCGATACGATGCATATTCAAAACGGACTGGAGCCCATTGCCGATTTTATCTATCGTTTTCCGGAAGTACAGAGTTAAGCACAAAACTAAAGGAGAAAAGCTGCGGTAGACACCTGCCGATGCCCTTTACATTCTCATCCTAACTTTTTTTGCGATGCCTGGGAAGCCTTTTAATTTGAGCACTACGCCGTCCTCAATTAAAAAAGAACCTTCAAAAGTACCGCAAATAGTCTTATAATCCCGCTGCCAGACAAGGATATTCAGGTTCCGCTGGGAGATTGCACTGGGGGTAAAGGTTAAATCAACCATGCTCTCGGTATCTTGGATAATCCATTCCTTGGAAGAACCGAACGGATATGTAATACGTACCGGCGGCAACGGAATACGTTTTCCACCATAAAACAAAATATTGTCATTATAGCTGTAGCTGTCGGGAGCGATGGAATTACTTAAATGGAAAGAAACTTGGGTGCCATCAATAACGCCTAGTCCGATAACCACACTCCGCTTTGTACGCAGTGTCGTATATGTTTTTCGAAAATCCAAAAAGCCGACTGCATTTGCTTTATTCAATTGTATATCTTGATTGTGCCCGAACGTAACCCACCCGTTTACGGCAAATGAGCGGAAATACACGGCTTGGCACCGGCGGTTCACAAAAGAAGGGATAACGGCGGAATAGTCGGTGCATTGCGGCGAACGTGAATCAAAATCAAGTCGCCCCTCGCATGACGGACGGTCGTTGGCAGCAAGAAAATCAAAATCGGCATAGAGCATCCCTTTGGAAAGGCGGGAAAAAATACGGATATACCGCCGTTTAACGCGGCAGGTTGCAACACTGTACGCAATGTACTTAGGTAGATGCACAAAACCGAGCGGCAAAAGCTGCCGGTAGGCAAGCAAGCGGTTCGTTTGCCGGTTCCACAGTGTTGTTTCCATAAAAGCAAAATATCCGCCGTAAAAAAATTCGATTTCACCGATAAGAGTATCATCGCAAAAGAGGAGCCTCAGTGTGTCGGTTATACGGGTATCCGTAATGAACGAAGGAATCGGTAAATCTCCGAACGGTTTTTTAACGCCCCGTATGTCAAAGGTATGAAACATCCCCGAATACGACCCATACAACGGTACTGCATTTTCGATGGGACGGCGTGGAGCCGGAGTAATAATACGGGTATAAGGAACTTTTTGTATATCCATAGTAATAACCTAGCAATCTCGTAACAATCTAATAGAACCGCTCCTGCGGCGTATCGAAATACGCACCGAGCTCTTGGGCGCGGTATATTCCCTTATCGGTTACGACCCCACGGATAAGCTGAGGTGGGGTAATATCGAACGAGGGATAAATACCTTTTACCGCAGGATGCGTATGCCGCACTCCATGGCACGAAAGCGTTTCTTCAGGATTGCGCTGCTCGATGCGGATATCAGCGGCAGTTTTTTTATCCGCATCCGGTATGCCGGTTACATAGTACGGTATATCGAACTGCTCTGCAAGCAGGGCTATCTGAAACGTGCCGATTTTATTTGCGATATGACCGTCCCGCGTAATAGTATCCGCCGCTGAGGTAAAAAGATCGACTTGCCCTTGCTGCATCATATAGGCAACCATATTATCGGTAATAACGGTGGTATCGAAGCCCATATCGGCGGCACAGCTTGCAGTTAAGCGGGCGCCTTGCAGGAACGGCCTCGTTTCGGCACAGATTATTCTCACGGGATTATTGCTCGCACGGGCAGCCTTCAGCATCATCCCGACAATCGTTTCCCCAAAACACTGGGTAAGAACGCCGCCTCCTTGCGGAAAAAGCTCTGCAAGATAGCCTCCAACCTTTTCCATTATACCGTAGCGCCGATTCAGCGAATCTATTGCAGCGTTAAAAAGGGCGGTTACTACATCTTGCCCCGCGTTCAAGGCATTTTCAGCCGTAGTGAGGCAGCCGGTAGTAATCAGTCCCATTCTGTTTGCCGTCGTCGGGCGCGCATGAGCCAACCCCTGCGCTGCCTCTTCAAGAAAGCGCCGCTGCTTCTCTGCCCCCTCATTCCGTACTTGATATGCGGCAAGCGCCATTCCCATAGCGGCAGCCGTATACGGCCCGGCGCTCTGGGTTACCATATCGGCAATCGCCTGCCGGACTTCCTGCCACGAAGAACATTCAACGTATGTTATTTTTTGGGGATAAATGCGCCGGTCAAGGATTCTGACACGTCCTTTTTCATACCATGCGACATTTTCGTATTGCAATAAAAATGCAAGTCCTGCGTCTTTTCGTTCCATATTTCATTTTTAGTAGTTTTGATAGATTGAAGACCGGTGGGTTAACGGCGGCTGGGTTGAAGAACATGCCGGCGAAGGGACTTGAACCCTTACGGAGTTGCCCCCAATAGATTTTGAGTCTATCGTGTATACCAATTTCACCACGCCGGCTTTCGAGGGAGTACTGTAGCATATTAAGTTTCTTTTGTAAAGTAGGCTATGAACTTATCGTCGTATCTGATATACTCGCACCGATTATGGATATATCTTTTAGAGATTTAGGACTCGATGAGTCCGTGTTGAATGCGGTAGCGGCAAAAGGATTTGAAGAGCCGACGCCCATTCAGGTGTTGGCAATTCCGCGCCTCTTAAACGGTGATGCGAACGTTATTGCAAAGGCGAGAACAGGTACCGGTAAGACAGCCGCCTACGGATTGCCGCTTGTACAGGAATTGAGGGAACCGCGGGAAAAACCACGTGCGTTGGTATTGGTGCCTACTCGCGAACTTGCGCTGCAAGTCGCTTCGGAAATAGAATCGTTTAAGGAAGGAACCCATCCCCGTATCACGACCGTATACGGCGGCGCATCGATTGTCGAACAATTACGAAACTTAAAGCGCGGATGCGAAATTGTTGCCGGAACCCCCGGCCGTGTTATCGATCATTTGGAGCGCGGCTCGCTGAATTTGGACAGTATCGAATATTTTATTTTAGATGAAGCTGACGAAATGCTGAACATGGGCTTTATCGAAGATATCGAAACGATATTCAAAAAGGCAAATCCCGATTCTCGAGTACTGATGTTCTCGGCAACGATGCCCAAGCAGATTTTGAAAATTGCTGCCGACTTTATGGGCGAATATGAAATTGTAGAAGAAGAGGCGTCGGAAGAACCGCTGCCGCTTACCGAACAGTTTTTTTGGATGGTGAGGGAAGAAGATAAAAGCGAAGCCTTAGTTCGCCTGATCGACACCGCCGAAAACTTTTACGGGCTGGTCTTTTGCCAAACCAAGGTTGACGCCGATGCGGTTGCGAAAGAACTTGACGAACGGCATTACGAAGCCGCCGCTTTGCATGGAGATATCCCGCAGGGACAGCGCGAAAAAATCTTGAGCCGTTTTCGGGCGGGGAAAACCCGCATTCTCGTTGCAACCGATGTTGCCGCCCGCGGTATCGATATCGAAGGGATTACGCACGTTGTCAACTATTCCATTCCGTATGATGGCCCCACGTACACCCACCGTATCGGCAGAACCGGACGGGCGGGGGCAAAAGGGACGGCGGTAAGCTTTATCCGCCCGAATGAGCGGCGCAGGATCGACTATTTGCGCCGCCATGCACGAGGCGAGCTGCAGGAAGGAAAAATCCCTTCTATAGAGAAAGTCCTCGCGCAAAAACAAGAGCGGCTCTTTTCCGATCTGCGGCGTCAGCTGGACACCATCCGAGCCGAGCATACGGTCAACAAGCCCTTTATCGAACTCGCCCGAGAACTCTTAGCCGGAAATAAAGCAAGCCTCACCGCCACTGAAGAAACCGCCACCGTATCCTACGCCGAGAATACCGAAAGCAGTATCATAAATATTGACAGTGTCGAAGTGCTTGCCGCCGTGCTGCAGCTGCATTACGGTTCGGTACTGTCGGCATCCCATTACAGAAATATCAAAGTCCCCCGCACGGAAGACAAGCGCGGAAAATCCTCCGGCGGGAATACCGTCCGGCTCTATATCGGATTAGGCAGGAAGGACGGGACAAGCAAGCGGAGCCTCGCACAGTTTTTCAGTACGTTGCTTTCCATTCCCGAACACGCGGTTGATCGTATCGAATTATTCGACCGTTTTTCGCTCGCAGATTTACCGGCCGACGCCGCTCACGAGGCATTGAGGCTTTCAAAGAAAAAAAACAATATGCCGCATATCCACATCGACACAAAATCGGATAGCGTAAACGAAAAGAGTCCTCATACAGCCGGTTATGCAAAAAAAAGCCCTTCACGAAAGCTGCGTGAAGGGAACCGGCGCGAAGCCTTTTTCCGCGACAAAGACACGAGAAAGAAACATCCCGTCAGTGCAAGCTCTGCCTCCGCCTATAAAAAGCGGAAATAGCCTGTTGAACAGTGTACATTCATGTACGCCGTTCAACGACAAGTTTTTCTCACGAAAAACTTGCTGCTGTGTGGAACCACCGCCATCTTTATCGGAAATGATACGTTGAGGATTTTCAGCAGCAACGTTTTGGCCAGCCAAAACTTGCAAGTTTAAGCGGCAATGCCGCTTAAACATTGGCAAGGATGCCGCTGGTTTAAACAGAAGCGATGTTTCGGCATCGCCCGAAACTCGCTGCCAAAAGCGTACAAGGATGTACGCTTTTGGCAATGCGACACAGTAGCTGCACCCTTTCCGTAAGCCTTTTGAAATAGACGGTACAGATGTTAGGAGCCTAGCCGAAATAAAGCGGAGGCGTACTTGCTGTACGTTGAGCATTTATTTCGGCGTAGCGACAACGCAGATGTGCCGTATATTTCAAAAGGTGGTTAGCCTTTGCGGGATTCGTATACAACCGACCCCCCAATAAAATATTTGGAAAGTCCGAAGAAGATCAACATCATCGGGATGCTGGCAATAACGGCGGCGGCCATCATTGCACCTTCGTCGGTGCTCCGTTCGGCTGTAAATGAGGTGATGTACTGCGGAATGGTTTTCATCGTATCGGACTGGGAAACCAGCAGCGGCCACAGCAGGTTATCCCACTGCGTCCTAAACGAAAGGATCGCGAGCGTTGCGATAACGGGTTTACAGTTCGGCAGTACGATATGCGAATAGATGGAAAACTCATGCATACCATCCACACGTGCTGCATCCAAAAACTCATTCGGGAAGGTGATAAGGTATTGGCGCATCATAAAAATACCGAATGCGCTCACCATAAAGGGCAGTATCAGCCCCGTGTATGTATTTTGGATATGCAGCTTCGTCGCGATCATGTACAGCGGTATCATAATAGCTTCAAACGGAATCATCATGGTTGCCATAATCAGCATAAAGATGAGGTTTCGTCCGCGGAATCTAAATTTAGCCAGTCCGTAACCGGTGATGGATGCGAGGAGAACCGTGGTAAATGACACGCTAATTGCCACGATAAACGAGTTGATAATATTCCGAACGTAAATGTAATTGCCGTCGTTGCCTTTCATTGCCGTTATAAAGTTGACGTACTGCCAGCTTTCGGGAATCCATTTATACGGCATCTGCATAATCTCTTTTCCCGACATAAATGAAGCGGTCAACATAAAAATGAGCGGCATCACAGTAAAGGCAGCAAGCGCCAGCAATAATACCAGTTTAATAACCGAAAGCGCTCCCGTCGTCATAGATTGTTTCATATTTAACTCCTATGCGTCTTACGGCACTCTTTTAATAATCCGTCTCGTCGGGTTTTGACGAGCGGAATTGCAGCCATGTTAAAAGGAGCATCATTAAAAATAATACGATACTCATCGCGCTTGCACGGCCGATCCGCTGCAGCTTAATACCGGTCTGATAGATATTCAACGTGATAACGTTAATCGGCCCGAGCGACGCTCCATTCTGAGTAAAGAGATATTGGGTGCTGAACGTTTTTAAACACTGCAGCATCGCCATAATTGAAACCAATACAACCGTCGGTTTCAGGAGCGGCAGCGTAATCGACCAAAAGACTTGGAATCTATTTGCACCGTCGATTAAAGCCGCTTCGTACACCACCGGAGGAATGGTCGAAAGACCGGTAATAAAAAGAATAACAAAGTATCCGATATATTTCCAAAAATATACAATCATTGTAGAAAGTTGAAGCATCGTACTGTTTAGCAACCATTGATGGTCAACACCGGGCGTGGAAAGAAGTTTATTAATCCAGTAATTTCCCAGTCCGCGAGGATCAAAAATAAGCAGCCAAATCGCCGCAGCAACAACAGACGATAGAATAGCAGGCGTGTAATACGCTATCTGAAAAACTTTTTTTAAACTGTTTCGCTGCAATGAGCTGATAAGCACCGCAAACAAGAGACTTAATATCACAAGCGGTATAAATGTTCCGAGCGTAAACACGACCGTTGCACGCAGCGAATTTAAGAATGACATCGGATTATCGTATCGGGAAGCGTCAAAAATATAGAAATAATTTTGCAGCCCTACAAACTTAGGGGGAATATTACTGAGAACGCGCTTATCGAAAAAGCTTTCGATGAATGCATTTATAATGGGATAAAAACTGAATACAGTAAAAAACAACACTGCGGGAATAACAAAAATAACACCCCACCGTGCGATTTTTTTTTCAATACCGCCGCTTTTTTTTGAGTTAGACATAACCGCTTTTCCTTTTACCGATGAGTACTAGACCTGTTCAATAGCTTCGTTGGCGAATAGGTCGGCGAGTTCTAACTCGTACAAATAGCACGAGTTAGAACATCGCATTGCAAGGTAACTATTTATTTTTTATTTTCTTCGTCAAGAATTTCTTGAGCCGTTGCTCGCAAAGACTCAAGCGCTTTTTCAGGAGCTACACCGGACAGCATAACCGACTCAACTGCCGAGCGGATTGCCGTTTGCAACTCAGCACTGTTCGCTCCGTAATACACCATGTGTCCTTTGTTCATATCGTTGATAAATACATCGGAATACGGCATATCTTTGAGTGTCTGCGAGTCGAGCAAGGCTTTGGTCGGCTGAATAATGTTACCTCCTTCGCGTAGGTAGTCTTCACCGTGCTTGAGTAAAAAGCCGATGAGCTTCCATGCAGCCTCCTGCTTCGCCTTGGAAATATCGTTGTTAACCATTAAGAAATGTCCGTAATAGCAAGCGGGAACTTCTTTAACTGCGTTCTTAAATTGAGGGAACGGAACAACCATCCATTCACCGCTATTATAGAAGTCGGGATTATCCTTGCGGATCCGTCCCTGCTGGTATAAACCGGTCGTTGCCATTGCAATGTCGTTATTGTCTTTGTTGAACAGGTTACGTGCGCTCTTGTAGGTGGGAGAGCCAAGGTTCTTTCCGGAGGGTCCCCAATCGCGCATAAAGGTAAGGAACTTGATCCATGCTTCATCGCCGACAATCGCTGTTTTTCCATCATCACTGATCAGCTGACCACCGAGCTGTTCCACCATCGGAACAAAGGCAACAAGATAATACGGATAGCGGAAATCGAACCCTCTGCGCACCAAAATATCACCGTCGCGGATAACCAATTTTTCGGAAACAGCAACCATATCTTCCCATGTTTTGGGATAATCTTTTTCGGGATCCAAACCGGCATCACGGAAAATCTTCTTATTGATATAGATACACCAGTTGGTAATTTCCAACGGCAGACCGTATACTTTTCCGTCTTTGGTTACGGCATTGAGAATTTCCGGCAAATAGCTGTCATAGATAGCTGCCTGATCGGCATAACCGGCAGCTTTGGGATCAACCGGAGCGACTCTACCGTTCGCAACATAAGAATATTCATCTTCGATAGATAAATTGAAAATATCCGGTCCCTGATTAGCCGCAAAAGCAGTCTGTACCAGTTCAATCAGCTTTGCAGCGCCCTGCGTCGTCCGCTCGACTTTGATATTCGGATTTGCTTTTTCAAATTCGGCGATAAGCTTTGTTTCAAGCTCCGTACGGGCGGGGTCTTCATGCGTCCAATAATGAAGCGTGATAGGTCCCTCTTCCTTTTTTGCCTGAGTACATGACATAAGAGCTGCAATCATCAGCCCCGCAGACAAAATGCCAATCATTTTTTTTAACATAGATTTATGCTCCTTCTTGCCCACATCTGTAGATTTGGTTGATTACGATGCGGACATCTTTTTATTTTCGCATACTATCGCTGAAAGGTCAATTGAAAAAGCAAAGTATGTCAACAAGAGCGCTCTGTGGCCTTTATTCCAATACCGGATTATCCACTTCAATTTTATCGTTGTCTTGATAGGGGGCAAGCGTCGATACCATGCGCATCACGGCATTGGATCGATTGATAACATAATGAACTTCCTTGGGCTCAATATGGATGAATTGCCCCTTTGTCAGATGGTGCATGACGTTATCGACAACGATATCTACCTCACCTTCAAGGATGTAAAAATTTTCTTCCATTATGTCGTGATAATGCGCTCTAAAATCCTGTCCCGGTTGGAACTGCACTATCGCAAAATTCATTCGAGGCCCTTTCATCAAATACTTCGGCCCGTGATCCTGAAAACGATACTCTTTATCTTTTTCATCTACTATAAACATATTATTCTCCTATTATGCTCTGGGCACCTCTAAAAACTCGGTTAGATTTGCTTCGCATCCTTCGGAATAGAGGTGCCCGTCGAGTTTTAATTTAAGTCTTTACAATATAATGACTTAAATTAAAACATCACAAGTTACATCTAAAGAAAACTTCTAAAACCTGAAGTTTTTAGAAGTTCCTTTCTATTTTCCGGTAATGCCCGGCGCAGCCCACATGTACTGCGTGATGCCGCGATCGCTCAAATCGAGTTGGGCATCGTATATATTCCGCCATATCTTGTACATTTCCATGTATTTTTTATGATGTTCCATATTCGGCTGTAGTGTCGTTTCGATTTTCACCATCGCCGCCGCCGCTTCTTTTATACTGCCGTATATACCGACGCCTGTCGCCGCGAGCATTGCCGCCCCAAGCGCGGTTGCTTCTTTTACGACCGGTATGCGCAGAGGCACGCCGAGTGCATCGCATACGATTTGCGCCCATAACCGGCTCTTCGCAGCTCCGCCGCCGAACGTTACCGCGGACGGCATTCCGCCTCCTTTTGATGCAACCAGCTGCATATGGCCGTAAGTGATAAGCGCAGTGCTTTCGAGGATGGAACGGTAAAAGGTGTATTTATTGAACAGCTCCGCTTCAAAGGTGAAGTTCGTAAACGTAGGGGCTGCATGGCGCCATGCGGAAAAATTCATAACATCGCTGAATGTACAGAACATACCGTTCGAACCAACCGGGATTTTTTCGGCGCGTTCATCCATCAGCGCATAGACATCCTTACCTTGTGCGGCAGCTTCTTTTTGTTCTTCGCTACAAAATCCGTCGCGGTACCAGCGCATCATCAGGCCGGGTTTAAATGCAAGCGCTTCATACTGCCAAAGATTCGGCTGTACATGGCAGTTCACCCGTATATCGCAGTCGTCCGATATGCTTCCGCTTGCGGTGTTATATTCATATTGCCAAAATGTCCCACCGAAAACAGCCGCTTCATTCGCTTCCGTTACGCCGACTCCGATTGTACCAAGCTGGGCATCTCCGCCACCGACAATAATAGGAGTTCCTTCTTTCAATCCGGTTTCTTTAGCGCCCTCTTTGCTGACGTGGGAAACGAGCGTACCGCATTCCTGTACCGGCGGGAAGATATCGCGTTTAAGACCGCAACGCTCTGCAATCGTTTTATCCCATGTCCGCTTTATCAATGAAAAAAGCCCGCTTGTAGAGCCGTTACTCGGTTCCACAACCAGTTTCCCGCTCATTTTATAGATAAGCCAGTCGTTAAACATACCAATAGAAGCAATGTTCTCATATACTTCCGGCAAATTATTTTTTACCCAAAGGATACGCGGCAGCGCACTGAGCGAATACGTTTGTCCGGTCTCAAGATAAAGTTCATGTTCAAGAGAGAGCGACTTTTTTTTAAGCTGTACCACTTCGTCCGTACTGCGCGCATCGACATTGGCACATGCCCAGATTTCTTTTCCTGTCTTATCGTATAAGATAATCCCTTCGCGCATACAAGTTGTCGAAACGGCAACGATGTCGGCATTGTTGATGTGTGATTTTTCCATTACCCCGGCGATACAGCGGCGCGCATAGTCCCAATTTTTTTCCCAATCGAAGTTCATACTTCCGGGATATTTCGGATCTTCAAGATGCTCCCATTCTTGCTGTACGCATTCGATTTGATTTCCTTTTACATCAAAAATGACAGCGCGAACACTCCCCGTACCGGCATCGATAGCCATCAAATACTTTTCACTCATAATTATCTCCCAATACTCCTTTACTTATTTTCAATGAGCCACTCTGCGGTTGCTTCATCCGTTATGAGAATATTCGGGTACTGTCCCCGAAGCGCCGCTCTGATTGCAGTGCGTTTAACCGTTCCAGCAGCAACGGCAATGACATTGTGCAGTTTTTTTAATGCTTCCGGTGAATATGTGATAAGGCGTTCTTCGGTAGAAACCGGAATAAAAGTTCCGTTTTCGTCAAAAAAATGAGCAAGCACATCACCCGCAGCGCCGCGCATTTTGAGAAAATCGAAATCGTTTTTTTGTATGATACCGGACTTAATAACAGTCGCATTATCATCCATACCGCCGATGCCGATAACCGAACAACTTGCCGTCGGGTGCATCCGCGAAATTTCAATAACGGCCGTTTCTTTTTTGATTGCGTCAACAATTTCTTTTGTTGATGCAACGAAAGGAGCCGGAATAAGGTAGAGTGATGCATTTCCGGCAGAGAGCTGTGTGTTGAGCAGATAAATACTCACTCCGCCGGTGAGTGAGATATACGTCGGTTTCTTTTTTGAAATTTGCGAAAAATAATTCATAAACCGTCCGGTCGTATCACCATATCCGATATTGATGATGGGAGTATCGGAGAAGTGTTCGTCGATGTACATGGCAGCCGCCTTCGCAACCGCATCATTAAGCGTTTCGGGGGTATGGCGTTCATCGGACGGGATTACAAAGGCATCATCAAGCCGGTAGATATCGATTAGCTCTTGCTCGGTTTTCAACCTGCCTCTAAAATCGTTATGAATACTGATTTGCACAACGTTTTCCCGTTCAGCCTTTTCAAGCAATCTTATAACACGCATACGGGAAATACCGAGCATATCAGCTATTTCTTTTTGCGTCTTCTTTTGTATGTAATAATACCATGCAATACGTACGATAAGCTCTTTTTCCCAATCATCCGTCATTGTGTTTTTTTTCTCCTAAACGAACAAAATATCACACTATGAACATATTATCACATTAGATCTAAAAAAACAAGATTTAACCGATAGGTTATTAGGACTAATCATTCATTTTCTTCATAATTTAATTAACAAAACTTTAAAAACAGTAAGAAATTCCTGTCTCGCTGAAATTTTGCTATTTTATCAAATATACATTTGACAAATCGTTTCTTTCGTCTTATACTTAAAATATTGATAAATGTTCATATCAAGAACAAAAGTTCTTTAATTTTTACTCTTGAGTGAGAGAGGAAACAACCTATGGATGAAAACGCAGCGCCGTTGCTGTCGGTAAAGAAAATCTATAAATCATTCGGTTCCAATGCCGTACTTAAAGGTGTTGACCTTAATGTCTACCCGGGAGACGTTCTTGCGCTTATCGGAGGTAACGGCGCCGGTAAAAGCACGCTGGTAAAGACCATTATGGGAATAAACAGACCGGAAAGCGGAGATATCCTTGTAGACGGAAAACCTATTCATTTCGGAAGTCCATCGGCCTCGCTGCATGCGGGAGTATATCTTATACCGCAGGAGCCGATGCTTTTTTCAAATATGACGCTTGAAGAAAATATTTTGATGGGGGTTCCCGGTAAAAAGAAAGAACTTCATAAGCGTCTTATGGATATTATGCAGCAGCTCGGCTGGAAGCTCGATTTTGATAGAACAGCGCGTATGCTCTCGATTGCGGAACAGCAGTTGGTAGAAATCTTACGCGGTCTGATGCGTGAAGCACGCATCATGTTTTTTGATGAACCGACGTCTTCACTTACGTTTGAAGAGGTTAACTCTCTTTTTAACATTATCGCCGAATTGAAAAAAAAGAAAGTCGGTGTCATTTATATAACGCATCGTTTAAATGAAGTATTTGCTATAGCAAACCGCATTGCGCTTTTGATAGATGGTACTATTACGATGGATGGCGACACCAAAGACTTTACATACGACATGTTGTTAAAAGGGCTCGCACCGGAAAGTGTCGAAAAAATGCTCGAAGAAGAAACGATTGAGACGACGAAAGTCGAAAAAAAAGAGCCGGTACTTTCACTTAAAACTCTCAGCGGTTACGGTTTTGCCGATGTCAATCTTGATGTCTATCCCGGAGAAGTTCTCGGTATGACAGGTGTCGTAGGAGCCGGTAAAACGGAGCTCGCAACAACGCTTTACGGCCGCGATAAGGTGCTGAGCGGAAAAGTGTATTTAAACGGAGAAGATATTACGGGGTTGAAGACCAAGCGGATTATTGCAAAGGGGATCAATTATCTTCCCGAAGACCGGTTTTTAAACGGGATTTTTAAATTGACAACGGTGCGTAATAATATTACCTCTATAACACTTACAACGTTAAAGCGAATGCTTATCAATACCGTACAAGAAAAATCGCTTGCAAAAAAATACATCGATGAATTTCATATTAAAGTTACCGGCGACGGCCAGATAATGGGTTCTCTTTCCGGCGGCAATCAGCAAAAAGTGATTATCGGAAGATGTTTTTCTACAAATCCGCACCTTGTTATTCTTGACGAACCGACGCGCGGTGTTGATGCGGGAGCTCGCAGTGATGTGTACGCGATTATCAAAGAGCTTAAAAAAACAGGCGTAGCTATCTTACTGATTAGTTCCGATATGGAAGAAATCATTACAATGAGCGATCGGGTGGTTACCATGTACCGTGGTAGAATTAATCATGAATTTTCAAAAGATGAAATAAACGAACAGGCGCTGATGGCGGCTTCTTTCGGTGTAGAAAAAGGGATGGTTGGATAAATGCAGTATATATCCTTTAAGCGGATTTTTAAGGCAAGAAGCCTCTTTTCGCTTGCGATAGTAGTTATACTTTTTCTTCTTGTCGGTATTGTTAATCCCGATTTTCTCGGTACGCGAAATTTAATGCAGACGGTAAACTCAAGCGTCGTATTTGCGCTTTTGTCTATCGGTATCGCATTTGTACTGATTATCGGTGAAATCGACGTTTCAGTCGGCGCAGTGATGGGGTTGACTGCTGCGGTAAGCGCAACGTTAATTCGTGACGGCAGTCCGTGGACGCTTGCTATTTTAGCGGCCGTCGGAATCGGCATCGTATGCGGTCTCATAAACGGCTATGGGCTCGTATATCTCGGCATTCCTTCCATTATTATGACGCTTGGTATGAACGGTGTTATCCGCGGTCTTATCTATGTCTATACCGGCGGAAAATGGGTTGAAAACATTCCGTTTGAGTATAAGGCGATCAGTCAAGCGACTGTCGGCGGCATCACTTACATTTACTTGGCAACGTTCATTATCGCAGTCGGCGGTTCGCTATTACTGCGGCGTATTGCCGTAGGACGAAACTTTTATGCCGTAGGAGACAATATCGGCGGCGCCGAGCTGGTCGGCATTCCGGTAAAGCGCACGCGGATAAGCGCCTTTGTGCTCAGTTCGTTCTTTGCCGCCGCAGCCGGTTGTATCTATGTAAGCCGCATCGGATTTGTTACGCCGATTGCAGGAAACGGTTACGAAATGAAAGCGATT
Source organism: Treponema sp. OMZ 855 (assembly GCF_024181145.1). Taxonomy (NCBI): domain Bacteria; kingdom Pseudomonadati; phylum Spirochaetota; class Spirochaetia; order Treponematales; family Treponemataceae; genus Treponema; species Treponema sp. OMZ 855. Next base: position 2,318,932 of record NZ_CP051194.1, read on the forward strand.
GCAGCCTGTGTTCTGGGCGGCATCAGTCTGTCCGGTGGTGTAGGTTCGTTGTTCGGTGCGCTGATAGGAGCCATCATCATGGCGTCGATAGACCGCATCCTCGTATTTTTAAAATTTTCTTCCGATTATGACAGCACGATTACCGGTATTTTATTGATCACGATTGTTACGATAGACGGGCTGGTACAGCATTATGCGGCTGAAAAGGCACGGAGAACGCGCCTCTTAGCAAAGACAGCCGGAACGGAGAGTAGGTAGCGATATGGGAAAGAAACGGTTTGCTTTTACAAATGAATTATTGCTGATTGCCGTTATTGTATGCGAAATTATCTTATTCGGTATGTTGAACCCGCGCTTTTTACGTCCGATTGTACTGCTCGGTTCGATCAATGACTTTATTTCGATCTGCATCATCTCGCTTTTTGTAACGATGGTTATTATTGCCGGCGGGATGGATATTCAGGCAGGTTCCATAGTCGGCCTTTCGTCAATTGTTGTAGGTGTATTTTTTCAAAGCGGTGTAAATATCTATGCGGCCTGTTTGCTTGCGATTATTGCAGGTATACTGTGCGGACTGTTAAGCGGTTTTATCATTGCGTATACCAATGTGCCGCCCATGGTTGTAACACTTGGCGGTTCGTTTTTATATTCCGGTTTAGCGGTTTCGATTACCCGTATTGCAAAGGTTGAATTGTACAAGGGTATCAGCGGTTTCCCTGCTGCATTTACGGCAGTTACGCAGTTCCGTTTTTTTGGAATTATTCCTTCTCAAATTTTATTGTTTTTAATTATGGCGATAATTGCCTATATTATTCTGCACCGTACTGCCTACGGACGTTCCGTGTATTTGTGCGGTATTAACTCGAATGCAGCCGAATTTTCCGGGGTAAATACGCGATTTATCAAGATGACGACGTATGCGCTTTCCGGAGCCGGTGCGGCGATCGCCGGGATTGTGCTTACCTCATATCTTGGTACTGCAAAGGCGGACTTTGGTAAAGAATTAACCCTGCCGGTTATAACAGCTGTCGTACTCGGTGGTACGGCAATTACCGGCGGGAGCGGCAGTATTTTCGGGACTGCGCTTTCTGCGCTGGTAATTGGAATTATGCGATTCGGTTTATCGATGGCTGGAGTCAATACTCAGTATCTTGATATACCGGTCGGCATGTTACTGCTCATTATTGTTGCATCTCGCGGATTTTCCGGGAAAGGTTTTTCGAGCAATCTCACCGGTATTTTCCGCAAGCGATAGGGGGCATTTTTAAAAAACAAATTTTATTTTTTAAAGATGTCTATAGGTGAAAAACAACGGACGACAAAATCAGGAGGTAAAAAATGAAAAAACTGATGTCGATTATGTTGGCAGCGCTCTTGGTCGGCGTACCGGTATTTGCCGGCGGCTCAAGTGATCAGGGCTCTGGTGGTTCAAAGAAAGACATTGTTGTCGTATTTATTCCGAAAATCAGCGGCAATGCTTTTTTTGAAGTAGCAAATGAAGGCGCTCAAAAACTGGCAAAACAGGTCGGTTTTACCGTAAAGTATGACGGTAGCCCCGATGCAGCAGTGGCGAATCAGGTTAATATCATTAACAATGCTATTCAGCAAGGTGCCGATGCAATCTCAATTTCGACCGTTGATGCAGCCGGTGTCGATCAAGCATTGAAAGCAGCTCGCAAAGCCGGCCTTGCCGTTATGACATGGGACTCCGATTCCAATCCTGATGCTCGGCAGCTTATGACATCTCAGGGAACCCCCGATATCCTCGGCAAAATGCTTGTAGATATGGGCGTTACCTCTCTTAAAGAAAGAGGTAAAAATCCCGATACAGATGTTATCAAATACTGCTGGCACTATTCTCAGGCAACGGTTACCGATCAGAATTCATGGCATGTCGCAGGCGAAGCTTATATTCGCCAAAAGTATCCCAAATGGGTTAATGTTGCGCCGGATAACTACTATTCCAACCAAGATGCGGAACGTGCAATTACAGTTGGAGAAGCGGTTCTGTCTGCTCACAAAGATATCGACTTAATTATTTGTAACGACTCGACTGCTCTTCCCGGTCAATGTCAAGCCGCACAAAACCTTGGTCTTAATCAGAAAAAGGTAACCATTACCGGTTTTGCAACACCGAATGCGATTAAGGGCTATTGCCGTGCAGGTATTCTTACTCGCTGGGGTTTGTGGGATTGCGGTATTCAAGGTGCAATTTCCTGTTACCTCGCCTACTGGGCAGCAACAGGACACAGTATGAAAGTCGGCGACACAATCGATATTCCTACCATCGGTAAGGTAACTATTCAGCCGAACACGGTACTTGATCCGAAAGCTTATACGGCAAACGATTCCGGTGTTGTATTGCTTCCGGAGCGTGCAGTATTCACAAAAGAAAACATGGATAAATATAACTTCTAAATAGAGGTTATAGGGGAATCTTTAAAGACACAGCCGTTTTTAGAGGTTCCCTGTTATCACTTTTAATGATAGGAATGATAGTATGGCAGATTTAGATGGTTTAAAAACAGCTCACGATTATTACACGGATGTCCCTTTTGCCGTTGACGGAGCATTTTATGTCAAGGGGGCAGGTAATCTCGACTGGGGTATGAAAAAACACCTCTCGAATATCTTTAATCCTCAAACCGGTAATACCGTGATGTTCGCATTTGATCACGGTTATTTTATGGGGTCCGTTTCGGGGCTCGAACGGCTCGACCTTTTAATTCCCCAGCTTAATGACCATGTCGATGTCCTTATGGCAACACGAGGAGCATTGCGTACCTCTGTGCGTCCCGACTGCAAAAAAGCTATTGCGCTCAGAGTATCTTCCGGTTCTTCTATGGTACAGGATGACTTAACCCATGAAGTTGTTGCCGTCAATATTGAAGATGCGATAAGGATGAATGCTGACTGTCTTGCAGTTCAGACCTTTATCGGCGGCGACGGTCAGCTGGAAAGCATCGATAATCTTTCTGCGGTTATTAATGCGGGAATCCGTTATAGCATACCGACTCTTGGCGTAGTCGCAGTCGGTAAGAATATGGAGCGCACCGCACAGTATTTTAAACTTGCAACACGTATTATTGCCGAACTCGGTGCAAACATTATAAAAACATATTATTGCGAAGATTTTGAAGAAATCGTCGCTGCATGTCCGGTGCCGATTGTAGTAGCCGGTGGAAAAAAGCTCCCCGAACAAGAAGCGCTTGCATTGGCTTATCATGCAATCCGTGACGGAGCCCGCGGCCTTGATATGGGACGTAATATTTTTCAGAGTGCTCATCCTGTAGCGATGGCCGATGCAATCGGAAAAATCGTTCACCACAAATATACCGACAAAGAAGCATTTGAATTCTATACGGAACAAATTAATAAAAAATAAAGGTACGACCAGGGCAAACAAATCTGACATGTTTGCCCTTTCTCTCAGCTTTTTAGTAGGAAGGCTAATTAATCAGTACTACCTCTTCATCCTTAATGCAGCTTCCCAGTCTTTACAAAAGACAGTGAGCGAGTATCTCCTACCGTCGTTTTGCAAGCGCCGTACTGATCCTCGTGCCGATAAATTGAATAAGTTCGACCATCACTAAAATGACGATGACCGCCGCCAGCATAATATCGCTGCGGAACCGCTGATAGCCGTATCGGATTGCCAAATCGCCGAGACCGCCGCCGCCGATTGCACCTGCCATTGCCGAATACCCGATAAGGTTGATAATAGTCAGTGTAATGCCTGCAACGAGGGGCGGCAGCGCTTCCGGTATCATCACTTTAAAGATAATCTCCATAGTGGATGATCCCATCGCGAGAGCCGCTTGGATAACACCGCGGTCAATTTCCAGCAAGGCGTTTTCGATAACCCGCGCAACAAAGGGGGCGGCGGCGATGGAAAGCGGCACTACCGTTGCGGCGGTTCCGATGCTGGTACCGATAATGAGCCGCGAAAACGGAAAGAGCAAAATCATCAATATAATAAACGGGAATGAGCGTAACACGTTTACCACCCGGTCGATAAGTTGATGCAACACCGGTCTTGGCATAAGGTTTCCTTCCGCAGTGATGCACAACAGCACGCCGAGCGGTGCTCCGAGTATAAAAGAAAAAAGCGTAGAAAAGAATACCATTATAAGCGTTTGTCCCGTCGCCGTTCCTACCAGCTGCACTAACGTTGACCATGAACTCATTTGCGTGTCTCCTCTACTTTGATACCGTTTTGATTAAGATAAGCAAACGCTTTTTGCATATTTTCGGGTGAACCGTTAATATCGACAAAGAGGGTTCCGACCACCGTTTCCCCGACCTTCTGCATACCGCCTGCGCAGATGTTAAATTCAATATTGTAATCGCGGGAAATTTTACTCAAGACAGGCTCACTCGTCAGCTCACCTGAGAACCGGAGCGTATAGGCGCCGCCGCTTTTAGACCATCGGATAAGCTGCGTGTCTTCGGGATTGAGCGGGTTGATATGCATTAAGAAGTCTTTGGTTACTTCCGACTTCGGTGCAGAAAAGATTTCACGCACGGAACCCGTTTCCGCCACGGCACCGTTATCGATAACGGCCACTTGCTGACAGCAATCGCGCACCACTTCCATCTGATGCGTTATCATCACAACGCTCAAATTCATATCCTTTTGCAGCCGCTTGAGCAGCTCCAGAATTGAGCGTGTCGTCTGCGGATCAAGTGCGCTCGTTGCTTCATCACAAAAGAGGATATCAGGAGAAACCGCCAAGGCACGAGCAATAGCCACCCGCTGTTTTTGCCCGCCGGATAGGGTACTTACCCGCGCATCGCCGCGTCCTTCAAGCCCGACAACGTGCAGCATTTCTTCCACTTTTGCTGCAATAGCACGTTTCGGCATTCCGGCAATTTCAAGCGGATAGGCGATATTGCCTGCTGCCGTGCGCGATGCAAATAAATTGAAATTCTGGAAAATCATCCCGATTTTTTTATGCTGATTCCGTAGGAGCTTGCCCGTCAAGGTGTCTACACGGGAGTCTCCATAGTAAATCTCGCCCGAGTCCACCGGTTCTAAAAGGCTTATCAGCCGCACGAGCGTCGATTTCCCCGCACCGCTTTTCCCGATAATCCCGAAAATCGTATTGGAAGGAATTTCAAGGCTGATATTATCTACTGCTTGAAGATCCCCGTACCGTTTGTTTACGTTTACTAATCGTATCATCCGTACATACAAACAAAATATAAAACCTCTGTCAAGTTATTGCCGATGCGTGTATCAAAATAGTATTTTATATGTTTAAGAAACAGTTGATACACAAACGAGGGCTTCTAAAACTTATATCCTTATATAGCGCTCTCATATTGGAGGTAAACACATGCATTTAAAACAACGATTTCAAACAGTACTGTCATTTACCGCACTGTTGAGCATGGCTGTAATGATTTTTGTATCATCATGCTCTGCGAGTCCTGCTTCGGCAACAACGGTTTATGCCGATACAAAACATTCGGAAGCAATCACAAAAGAGACGATTTCCTTGCTGGAAGGGCTGCAAAGCGCAAATCGACAAGTGTCTGCGGCAATTTTGCCGTCAGTAGTAACGCTTTCGGTTACGGAAATTAAGAAAGTCCGCAATCCTCTCTCGGGGGACGGCTTCCCGTGGTTCTTTTTCGGAATGCCTAATCAGAATAACGGTGAAAAATCCGATGGTAATGACGGCGGCGAGCAGGAATATAAATCAGAAGGTATGGGCTCGGGCGTTATCGTCCGTAAAAGCGGCAATACTTATTATGTGCTGACTAATCAGCATGTTACCGGTACGGCGGAAAAAATTATCGTCAAGTTATATAACGGACATACCGCAGAAGGAAAACTGGTCGGCGGCGATCAGCGGCGGGACATCGCATTGGTTTCGTTTGAATCCACCGAAAAAGATATTGCCATTGCCGAATTGGGAAATTCCGATGCGGTAGAGGTTGGTGATATCGTGTTTGCCGTCGGTTCTCCGCTCGGGTATGTTTCGACGGTTACCCGCGGTATGGTCAGCGCGGTAGGACGGTCGGGTGGTCCGAATAATAACATCAACGACTTTATCCAAACCGACGCGGCAATTAATCAGGGAAACTCCGGCGGCCCGCTTGTGAATATCTACGGGCAAGTTATCGGTATTAACACATGGATCGCATCGTCAAGCGGCGGTTCACAAGGGCTCGGATTTTCCATTCCGATCAACAACGTCAAAGGCGCAATCGACTCGCTTATTTCCGACGGTAAACTGAAATACGGCTGGGTCGGCGTGCAATTAACGAGTGCCGACGAAACAGTTATGAAAGCTCTAGGGCTCGGTGAAAAAACCGGTGCTTTGGCTATCGACATATTCTTAGGTTCCCCTGCGTTTAAAGGCGGCATCCGACCGGGAGATTTTGTCGTTAAGCTGAACGGCAAAGAAGTAAAAAGTGTCGATCAGCTCGTGCGCGATGTCGGTGATCTCCGCAGCGGAACGACAGCAGAGTTTGTAGTTATCCGTGACGGCAAAGAACAAACATTTTCCGTAAAAATTGAAGAGCGGGATCAAAAAATCGTTACCGACTCATCAAAATTATGGCCGGGGTTTGTCGGTTACGAGCTCACTGATGAAGTACGCGATAAATTAAAGCTTGATAAAAAACAGACGGGAGTACTGGTAACCAACATTACCAATAAAACCCCCGCAGTCATTATCGGGCTTAAATCCGGCGATGTTATTACTGCGGTAAACGATGTGCCGGTAGCAAATATGCGTGAATTCTATCGCGAATTGTCAAAGGTTAAAAAAGAAGTGTGGTTCGATGTATTGCGTGAAGGACAAACGTTATCAACTTTACGCTATAAGTTTTAAGTTAAGATAAAGGCTAAAATGGAAAAGGCCGATTAACCATCCGGTTGATCGGCCTTTTTTATGTGCAATAGTTGTTTTAGTTGGTTATTTCATACGCATAGCAAAGACGCCTTTCCAGTCGGCGGGAGGCGGAGAATTACGATAGTGGGCTATTCTATCTAAGAATACTTTTGCCGGTTGATCGTTGTATTTTTCTACACATTCCAAAAAATATTTTTCGGCAGTCTTCCATTTTCGTTGTCGATAATATCCGAGTCCTGTTTCAAAAACTTCTTTTAAATCATAAAGCTTATCACTGCTGGTCTTTTGAGCATCTTGTAACACTTCAAAGATCCGCACCACTTCAGTTCTGCCTTTTACCGTTATATAATCAAGTTCTCGGCAAATGAAAGAATCGTTGAGACTCTTGTAAACAGCTTCCGAAATAATGGTCTTTGAACCGTATTCTTTATTTGCACCTTCAAGCCGTGCCGCCAAATTTACCGTATCGCCGATGGACGTAAAATCTTTTCTTGTTTCCGAACCGACAGGACCGAACGTAACATAGCCGGTATTGATACCGATGCCGAGCGAGATAGTTTCCTTACCTACCTTCATAGCGGCCTGTTGTTCACGGTAGAGTGCCTCCCGTATTTCCATTGCAGCCTTACAAGCATTTATCTCTTTATTGGGTCCGGAAAAAAACGCCATGATTTCGTCGCCGACATATTTATCAACATCGCCGCCATGATCAAAGATAATCTTAGTTTCGATGTTCAGATATCGATTTAAAATCATAATGACTTCCCGCGCAGGAAGTTTTTCGCACATCTTTGTAAACCCTCTGATATCGGTAAAAAGAAAACAAAGATTCCGTGTAATTCCCTTGGGGCCGATATCCTTTTCTGCATTCTGAAGAGTATGAAAAGAAATATAGGGCAGTATTCTACGCACGAGCGTAATAATATTTTTTATTTCGTGTGAGAGCGTCTTTATTTCGTCCCGTGTTTTTAGATTATCTTCAAAGACCAGTCTGTTCGCTTCAACCTTTGCGTTACCCGAAAGTATTCCGCTTAAAATATTGGTTGTCTTTCTAATATTTACACAAAGCTGAATAATAGGAGCGGCGATAAAATCAGCAAGAAACAATGTGATAATGATGACAGCATACAAAAAGACTGCTGCAAGTGCAAAGATAAATACTTTTGCTTGGAAATACGGACGGTTAAGTATTTCTTTCATGTATGTTACAACGGAAAATCCGACAAGCCTTTGCCCATCTTTCCGTGAAAAAGTTATAGGATATATATAAATACAGGTTCCCTTTTCCGGTTTATAAATAGGTTGATTCCGGGTACTTGCATTTTGAAAATGCTTTATATAGAAAGCAGCCTCTTTCGCAGTAATGCGTTTTTCTTCTGCCGGTATATCGCGTACCGATCCGGACTCTGTCGTATAAGAGAATACGTTGAAGTCCGGAAGCTCCGTAGTACTATCGATTTTATCAAGAAAAATAGGAGCGGTACTGTCAGTCGTAATAATATCTACGCGGCGGTGCGGAAAAGGTGAAGAGGCGTTTGTCTTTTTTATACCTTCGAGAAAGGCGCTTATTTTTGCATGAAGTCCATCCGAAAAATCATAAATTGCCGCGACCTGCTCGGCTTGATTCTTACCCGTCGTATTGACATTCTGGGTTAAAAGCAATTTGTAGTTCTTTAAATCCGTATAAATAAAGGCAGAAATAATAACAATAATTGCGATAAGAATTACAGCGGCTATTTTATTTTTTAGATGTGTTTTCTTTTCAGGATCATTTACCGCAGCAATGAGTTCTTTAATTCGAGTTTTTATATTAATCTTTTTTTTATCTTCCGGTTCTGCAACTTCTGTTGTATCTTTCTTTTTGTTTCCCTGCTGTTTCTCCGATTTATCCGATTTCTCAGCTTTTTCATCTTCCAAAATAAGTTGCTTGTATTCAGAGAACGCTTCATTCTTTGCTTTTATTAAAGCAATACCGCGGCTGATTAAAAAGATATGAAAGATAAGCGCAGTAAAAAAAGCGGCATACACTAAAATACTTAAAGATTTAAACCAACGTATGGTGTTGGCGAATACTGTCATTCCCGAAAGGGTAGGTGCAAGATACAATGTTACCGCAACAAAGGCAGAGATAATAACAATGTTTTGTGTAATTTTTTTATAAAAGATCGAAGCTAAAATAATGAGAAAAGCTACAGGCAATAAAAAAAAGGAAAAACAGCTGATATAAAAAAAATAGAACTCTTTTTGTACCAAACCGGAAAACAGAGCCGTAAAGGGATACAAGAGCTGCGGAGTCTGCTCATAATTGAGCAAATTCATTTTATCCATACCGAAAGGCATAACCATCAATGCAGCCAAAATAGCAAGGGAAACAATTTGCAGCATATAAGGAGACTTTAGCGTCTGTGTCGGCGGTGTTTCTAACTTTTTATCTTCATTCTCACTCATCGCAGAATCCTATATTTTTAGAATAACTTATAACCCGAAAGGATATCTTTCAACAGCCTGTCGATATGTTAATTATCGCTTATAGTGTATATTCTCGGCATCTTTTGTCAAGGGAAAACTTCAGGGTAACCGAAGCATAATGCACGCACCTTTCCCGTTGTTATTTTCGGCACGAATTGAACCGCCGAGCGCCTGCATTATGCTTGCCGCTATCGACAAGCCGAGCCCCGCACCGCCCACACCTCTCGTATGCGCGGCATCTCCGCGGTAAAAGCGCTCAAAGATATGCGATAGTATATCTTGCGCAATTCCGGGGCCGTTATCCGAAATCGAGATAATACACGCACTTTCCGACGCAGGCGCATCAGGAAGGCGCTCCGCTTCCAAAAGAGGCTGTACCGAAAGTTCGATATGCGCATATTCTCCGGCAAATTTTACGCTATTGGAAATTATAATAGTGCATACTTGATGGAGCAGCGCTTCATCCGTATACAGGGTTGGCACCCCAATACTTTCGGTAAAGCTCACATTCGGCGCATAGCTTTGTGTGCTGTCGATAAGCCGCGTAAAAAATTCGGCAACGGCAATAGGCGTTTTATGAATCCGTATATGCCCGTTTTCAAGCCGGGTCATTTGCAGCAAATTTTCGATAATTGCTTCCATCGAGTGCGCTTCGCGGATCAGTGCCGAAAGCGATTTTTCCAAGCGGTCGGGATCGTGCTTTCCCCAACGGCGCAGCAGGTTCGCATGACCGAGTATCACCGCAAGCGGTGTTTTTAACTCGTGGGATACATCAGCCGTAAACCGGCGTTCCCGTTCAAAATCGGTTTGCAGGCGGGAAAGCAAATCGTTCAATGTTTTTGCAAGAACATCAAAGTCGTCGTCCCTATCCGTAACGGGAAGCCGGTCGGTTAAATTGGAGCCGCTGATGTTCTTTGCCGCATCGGTCATAGCACGAACGCTTCGCATCGTACGTTTTGTCATAAAAAACACCGCGATGTACGAAAGCAGCAGCAACGGGACGGTAACGAGAGCAAGGATGCTCGGTACACCGGAGATAATGGACTCCGCCGTATCGGAATCCATATTCAGCGCCGTCTGTATAACGTAATCGCCCCCCGCATGAACGGGTACTGCATAGTAGAGAATATTTAAATCGCCGTCGATAAAGTATTGTTTTGCCGTATAGCGTTCTGCACGGCGGGGTGTTACCGGCAGCATCGGTAAAAAGGGATCGTTCGTTGCGATCACTTCCTGCGTGCCGCTCTGATACACGGAAAACGTAATATAATACGGAAGATCCGCGTCGATTTCTTGTACACGGCCGTCCTTCAGTGCTTCGGCAATAGTCCGAGCGGCGGAAATGAGTTCGCGGTTTTGCTGCTGCCTAACGCCGGAACGAAGCAGCACGATAATACCGGCGGAAAAAAGGGCAATCATCACGGCAAACAAAAGAGAGAAGCGAAGTGAAAGCTGCCGTACCGTCGATATGCGGAGCTGCCGTACCGGTGAATCAAATGCTTTCATTGCCGATATCCCGCATAACATAGCCGACGCCGCGTACCGTAGAGATATATTCCTCACCGGTTTTATCGTCGATTTTTGCACGCAAATACCGCACATACACATCGACCGAATTTTCATCGATGTAATGATCTGCACCCCATACCGTATTGATGATGGTATCGCGGCTTAAAACGGTGTTCTTGTGTTCGAGCAATGTTTTTAACAAAAGGTATTCGGTTTTCGACAACATAACCCGTTCTTTGTTTACCGTTACTCCCATACTGTTCGGGTTAAGTTCGATACCACGCAGTTTTAACGGCGTTACTCCCTGTGCATTGTTCCGGCGCATCACCGCTCTCATCCGTGCAAGCAACTCTTCAATCTCAAACGGTTTTGCAAGATAGTCATCCGCACCGGAATCAAGACCGCTCACCTTATCGAATGTATCCCCCCCGCGCGGTGAGCATAATAACCGGCGTATTCGACGTTTTTCTGATTCGCCGCAACACTTCAAGTCCGTTCAACTGGGGAAGCATGATGCCGAGCAGCACAAGATCCGGCTCATTCTTTTCAAAAATATCCAAAGCGGTTCTGCCGTCTGCGGCGTAGAGAATATCATATCCTTCATGCTCAAGTTCAAGCTGTAAGAATTCCGCAATACCCGAATCATCTTCAACGATTAATACCCGTGCCATCAATCTTTTTCCTCAAAACGAATATATTCATAATGGTGATGATTATGCATTTCTTCGTGCATTTCCCTAGGAGGTTTCTGCGGCGGAATATTCAAAAATGTAAATTTATATTCTTTGTCGCATTCCATATCATCAAAGTGTGAAAGATAGAGCGGAATATGATTAAAACTTTTCGCTTCCGGTAAATCAAGATGAAACGGACGATTTGGCGTATCTTTTCCCGCAGATAAAAAAGAGTCCCGAATCAATATTTTTATTTTATCACCTGCTTTGTTAAAAGCAATCAACGCATTGGCAGGTAAAAACTGACCGTTTATGCTGATATTCTTTTTTTGCAGTGTACGCGGATCGGCAGGCATATTGAATTTAATCTCTATTTCGATAATGCCGGCCTGCTCGATTTCGGTTTCTATTTTTGTAACATAAAAAAGACCGTCGGCATTTGCCATCCGCATACCGCGATATGAAAATGTATGTTTAGCGTCCTTCGGTTTATCCGCAAAAAGTGTACTGTGCATAATAAGAAAGATAAATACCGATATGATAGAGACACTCAATGTCTTATGCGTAATCATAACCGTATCATACCGTATTCTTTCCGTTTTGTGTCAAAATTCCCGATTAAAATATTTTAATCTTTTTCCAATGCAGGCTTCATGATAGGGCTAGCACAATACGGTATAGTCGTGCACAGACGGTGTGAAAACGTAAACAGCCGTACTTTATTTTAGGAGTATACAAATGAACAAACAAATGGTGAAAAAGGCTGCGGCATTCGGTATCGGTGCGGTATTATCGGTAGGAGCCGTTTTTGCAAAACCGCACCAATCGAATTCAAAAGATTGGAAACATCATAATGATGCCGGAGCTGCGGAACGTCCGATGCCGCATGACGGTAAAGGCGGAGAGTTCAACCGGCGCCCGATGATGAATGATGCTGCCGCACCGACGGGGAATTCGGTTATGGGTAAATGGATTGCCCGCGATGAAAATAAAGCGGTGAAGGTTGAGTTTGACCGCGACGGCAGTATGGAAATCGAATGGCTGCAAGGCTTTACTTCATCGACGGAGTGGGAAGGTTTCTGGACATCTACGGATACCGAAGTCACCTTTACCGTAAGAAGTAAAGAAACCGAAACATGGACAAACGGCTCTAAAAAGGAAACCCGCGAAAGCATGAATGCAACGTGGAAACTCCAGTACACCCGCAATGACGATAATACGCTCACACTGCGCGGCAGCGACTTACCCAAAGAGCTGGCAAACCTTACCTTGTCTCGGCAGGGGCGCTAACACCAACGAAGCGCAGGGCAAGCGCATCAGATGCTTGTTTAATATTCCCGCAGAAAAAGTGGAGCTGTTCAACCAGAATTGAACCTCTTTGCGGTTCAAATGGTCTCACAACCCCGCTTTTTCTGCGACATCTGATCTATCTGTCTGATACGCTTATTCTGCCGCCGTAAAAAAATTACACAAAATTTTATTCAAAATTTTGTGTATAAGAGAGACGCTGCTTAAATACCCGTGCCCGTCTTCCGCATATCCTGAATAACCATTTGAGGCACCGTATTGCCGTTAAAGGTATTCCGGGTCAGCGTGAATACGGCATCGATACTGTCGCCGATTTTAAATTCAACATTCAATTTATCCGCTGCCTGCCAATACACCGCTGTCCATTTATATGTTCCGCAGTCGAACGTAAGACGCAAATGCTGTGGCTGGGTTTTCCCCATAATTGAGGCAGCGGTAAGTTTGATTGCTTTAGCGGCAAATTGCAGCGCCGGGAACCCTTCACCGTAGGGCTCAAAGGTATCATGCACGGCTAAAAGTTCGGGCGTTAAATAGTCATGCGGGAGTTCCGCATCGATGGAAAGCGGAGGGTTTTCCGAGTTTTCGTCAAATTCGATAGCCGCGGTAAATTCCTGAACTTTTTTTAAAAACGGCGCAAGTTTTTCCTGCATTAAGCTGAAGCCTGCTGCAAATGCGTGTCCGCCGTAGTCGAGGAAAAAATCGGGGTATGCTTCCGGTAAAGAAAGCACCCGATAGCCGCGGGCGGAACGAAGCGAACCGACTGCGGTTCCGTCTTCCATAAGACAGATAACCATGCTCGGCACGTTAAACCGATCTGCAAGCCGGTTTGAAAGAATACCGGTAATGCCGCGGTGGATTTTATCGCTTACAACAACGGTGAGCTTTTCGCGGTATTTTGCAAGACTTTCCCGCGCAATCGGTTCGGCAATTGCCCAGCCGGCCTTTCCGAGTTCTTTCCGCTCCTCGTTCATCGCAATAACCGCATCTGCAAGTTCATTGCGTACCGCTGCATTTTGCTCAAGAAAAAGTCTGATTGCCGTTTCCGGTTTACCCATCCGTCCTGTTGCATTGATAACGGGCGTAATATTCCACGCAATATCGTTGGTGCCAATGTGCTTACCGATAAGTCCCTGTTTTATCATCAACTCGGAAAGACCGGCACGCGGCGCGGCATTGATGGCTGCTAAGCCTTGCTTTACCAATATCCGGTTTTCTCCGGTCAGCTGCATCAAGTCTGCAAGCAGCGAAAGCGCGACAAGTTGTAATTCACGCTTTTCTTTTTCACCGTATATGTTATGCGCTTGTTGGATGAGCGTAATAAAGATATTGAAAAAGCCGTCGAGTTCGGACATCGGCGTGTCGTTGTACTTGCCAATCCGCGATAGATTCTTTAACCGCAAAAGGCTCATCTCGGCAAGCTGAGGCGCAATCTTTGCACATTCGAGTCTAAAATCACTCACATAAAATTCAACCGACTTACCGAAGACTTTTTCCAGCTGCTTGAGCTGCAACTCCTTATCCCACACAAAAATCTGTTGCCCCTGCAAAAATCTGCCGAGCCGAGTATCTGAAAACGGAACCATACCGGGGATAATCGTTTCGGTGATTCGCGCCGTTTCAACTAAATTGACGGTATGGATAGCTTCCACTGCAAAGGCATCGTTAACGGGGCGCACATTCAATAGGCAAATCTGCTGTTTATAAATGTCGAGAAGTCCGAAGCGCAGGGCGGTAACAACCTTCCACGCCGTAGCGCATCCGGAAAGATGTTCGTTGGGATAGCCCGATCCCGGCACCTTACAGTTAATGATGACTGCGGCATCGGGAAGCGTATCCTGCGGGGTGTGATGATCGATGACGATAACATCGATTCCTTTTTCCGCAGCGTAGGCGACTTCTTGAATATTGGAAATACCGCAGTCTACGGTAATGATGAGGGTACCACCGTCGGCTTCATGCGCATCAACCGCTTCGCAGGAAAGTCCGTACGGTTCGTCGCCGGTGGGGATACGCCATGTTGTCGGGATGCCTAAATCGGTGAGCGCTTCGTAGAGCACGGTAACGGCAGTAATCCCGTCCACATCGCGGTCTCCGAAAATAAGCACCCGCTCCCCTTCTTCCTTTGCATCGAGGATCCGGTCAACGGCATCCTCCATATTTACAAAAAGAAAGGGATTATGCACATAGCGCAGATCGTTTTCAAGGTGAAAAAACGCCTCGCTCCCTTCGGCAATACCACGCCGCAGCAAAATCGATGCAACAAGCGGAGTGCAGCCGTATTGCTGCGCCATGGAGCGGACAACATTAGGGTCTATATCTTTTTTTTCCCAATTCACTGTATGGTACCGGAAGCGCGGCTATAAGTCGGCCGCAGAAATTTCTTTAAATACCAGCGGACGCATTTGCGGCTTCTCCGCTGCATACCGTATCGCTGTTTTGATCATATCGGAAGCAGCCGGAAGACACTCCGCATCCTTGCCGTACACGTCCATGATAAGGTCGCCTTTTTTTACGGCATCGCCTGCGTGCTTATGCAGAATCATACCGGCATCGGGACACACCGCATCGGTTGTTTTATTGCGGCCGACCCCAAGATTAACTCCGGCAATACCGATTTTAAACGCATCGATATCCGCGATAAAACCGTCTTGTTCCGCTTTAATGTGGCAGGTGTGCGGGCTGCGGCGCTTTCCGCATTCGGCAACAAACTGCTGCGCATTGCCGCCTTGCAGCGTAACATTCTCCAAAAAGAGCTCAACCGCTTTACCGGTGCGAAGCGCCTCTTGCGCTTTTTGAATTCCTTCTTCTTTTGATGCAGCCTTATGACCAAGCACGAGCATCCAGCCTGCAAGCTGTAATGTTAAGTCGGTTACATCCTGCGGCCCTGTGCCTTTCAGAACATTGTAGGTTTCTTCCATTTCCAAGAAATTACCGACTGCATTTCCTAAGGGTTCATACATATTGGTTATCATCGCGATAACTTTTTTACCCATCGCGGTGCCGGTACCGACAAGGCTCTTTGCGAGCGCTTCGGCTTCGGGCAGTGTTTTCATAAAGGCGCCGCTTCCGCATTTGACATCGAACACCAGCGCTTCGGCGCCTTCGGCAACTTTCTTGGAGAGAATACTCGCCGTAATGAGCGGCACCGATTCAACGGTTGCAGTCACATCACGTAAGGCGTAAATCAGCCGGTCGGCGGGGACAATCTCTTTTGTCTGCCCCGTCATTGCAAAGCCGGTTTTTTTAATATAATTGCGGAATTGGTCAACGGAAAGGCCGGTCTTATATCCGGTAATCGATTCAAGTTTATCGAGCGTACCGCCGGTGTGTCCAAGTGCACGGCCGCTCATCATCGGAACTTTCACCCCGCAAGCAGCCACAATAGGAGCAAGCGGCAGAGAAAGCTTATCTCCGACGCCGCCGGTGGAATGTTTATCGACAAAGGGACCTTCAATCCCCGACAAGTCCATAACCGCTCCGGAATGCAGCATGACGTCGGTAAGAACGGCGGTTTCATCAAACGTCATACCGTTAAAATAAACCGCCATCAGCCATGCGGCCATTTGATAGTCGGGAATCTCTCCGGCCACATATCCGTTCACTAAAAAGGCAATTTCTTCCCGAGAGAGCGTTCCTGCGCCGGTTTCTCTAAATCCGCGCTTTTTCATAATGATATCAACTGCACGCATGCTTTTTATTCCTCTCTTAATTGAAGGCTTTTCGCCACGCAGCGGGATTACCCGGGCCAACCCATTTATTGAGGGCAAAACCGTTCCGTAAACTTAACGTGATAAATTTCTTTGCGCGGAGGGCTGCTTCGTACGGTTCAAGCCCGAAACCCAAGCCCGCAGTAATTGCAGCGGCAACGGTACAACCGCACCCGTGAGTCCATTCGGTTTTAATCAGCTCTGCTTCGAGATATCGGAAATCATTGCCATCATAGAAAACATCGATGGAGGTTTCCGCATCTTTCAATTTTGAGCCGCCCTTGATGAATACATGCGGGGCGCCCATATCGTAAATCCGTTTTGCGGCATCTTTAATTTCTTCTAACGTCGAAGGCGTATCGACATGGGCAATTTGACCGGCTTCAAACACATTCGGCGTAATGATCTTTGCAAGCGGCAGCAGTTTTTTAATCAACAGCTCATTGATTTCGGGATTAAGCGGTAAATTTCCGCCTTTACAAATCATTACCGGATCAAGAACGTAGTTTTCTACCTTATATTTACTGAGATACTCGGCAGCAAGTTCGATTGCATAGGGAGTTGCCAACATTCCCGTTTTTGCCGCATCAACGCCGATACCGTTAAAAATGGTTTCGAGCTGTGCCCGCAGCGAATCTTCGCCAATTGGAAATACCTCATGTCCCCAATCCTTGTGGGGGTTCATGGTAGCAACCAAAGTAATCGCTGCCATACCGTATCCGCCATATTCCTGAAATGTTTTTAAATCTGCCTCAAGTCCTGCTCCGCCTGATGCGTCGGAACCGGCAATCGTCGCTAATTTTACCATTTTATACTCCTCAATTATAAAAATATCTACGGTGGAAAAAATCTGTCGGGAATCTCTAAAGCTCGGTTAGTTTTAAAAAAAATCCTCAATAAGTACTTTCCCGTAAAATTGCAGACAAAACTATATCACATTTACCTGTTAAGTCAAGATCGACGGCGGATCGTTGCGGGATCCCCCTCTGGTATTTTCTTAGGCTTTTCGGTATATTTACCGATACATCACATAGAACTATTTGTTTTCTTACTATGCCTTACCGCTAAGGAGGATCTTGGATGAAAAAATCATTATTATCGTTTATATTATTTTGCTTACTTATAATTGCTGCGGGCTGTAAAACAGCTCCTGCGAATAAAACGCCGGAACCGGCCGAAACCGCCAAAGGAGCGGGAGCTGAGACACAAACAACGCAAACAGCGGGCGAATTGAACACGGCTCAAAAAGCAAAATCTAAGGAAGCTGCACAAACAGCCACTGCAAAAACACCGGAACCGGTTAAAACGCCCGGACAGGCGAATCAGACTGCGACATCAGCGGCAAAGAATACTCAAACAAAGTCCCCCAAACAGGGTACGACGCAGCAGAAAACAGCGAACTCAAATGCGTCCGCTACATCGGCTGCAAAAACTGACACCTCTAAGCAATCGGTAAAGACTGCACCCCAAAAGGCACCGGCGAAAGAATCTACTCAGAAGGAAACGCCACAAAAGGCTGCTGCACAAGCGGAAAGCACTTCAAAAAACAAAACCGCTTCTCAAGCAAAAAATGCGCAGACAAAGCCCGCTAAGCAAGATCCGAAACAACAAGAAACGGCAAAGTCTAAAGCAACCGCAAAAAATAATAAGCAGTCTGCATCTCCGGAAGCGGCCAAGAAAGAAGCATCTAAATCGATATCTGCCAAGCAGGATACTGCCGATAAAGCTGCTCCGGCAAAACAGCCGGAAAATAAAAAGACCGAAACTAAAGCAAAAGAATCTGCTGCTCAAACCGCAGCAGCCCAAATTACCGATATTTCCTGGATGATTGAGCAAGCTGATGCATCTTTTGTTTCCAAACAGCATAAAGGTAAGGGAAAAATCTTTGTTACCATGCTTGCAAAATACAAAGGCGAACTAACAGCTCAAGATTTCAAAGAAGCTTTCTTTGCTTCACCCGCTGATGTGTGGGGGCTTGATGAACAAAGTGCAAAGGGGCTGATGGAGATTAACAAAAAAGAGAAACTCTTGATGCTGAAACATCTGTCTTCGGGTGAAGGCGAAGGAGCAGCTGCTCTTGGAAAGTGGTTTGCATCGGTTACCCTTACAGGGCAAAAGCCGTTTGAAAAAGAATTGAACGTAACCGGAATCGGCGGTAAAACCGTCACGGAGAATAAGGCCGCTAAAGAGGCTGCAAAGAAAAAGGTTATCCCGCTTATCGTTCCCACTGCGAAAGCGGAAAACGAACAGCAAGCACTGACAATGCCGGTTATACAATCCGTTTCCCGCGACGCAGATACAATAGAGATTATCTTTTCGGTTAATGATTCACGGGTTAAAAACGCTTATTTCTATTTTGACGTACCGGGAGAAGAATACTATCGCGATTCAGGTTCGATGATCGATGCAACGGGAAAGCCGGTAAACGGATGCCGCTCGTTCTCTACCGATGGAAAAAAATGCCAGTATGTACTCCGCAAAGATGCAACCAATAAAGACTGGTTTGGTAAGGCGACTCAATGCTTCCTCGTTGTTTCCGATGTAAACCGTGTCGCCTCCCCTTGGGAAGAACGCCACCGCACTATCAGCGCCGCATCGCACATCGCAAAATAGCAATTATGGCGGGGTAATTAGATATTCTTTTGAACACCCCGCCATGCATGGCAGAATTAATACGGAATATATGGATTATATAGCATTGCTCAGAGGTATCAATGTTGGAAGCTCTGTAAAAATTAACATGAAAGAATTGAAAACATTATTTGAGCAATGCGGTTTTTCAAACATTTCAACATATATCAATTCCGGAAACGTCATTTTTCAATCACATGACGCGAAAAATAGTATCACAGAGAATATTGAACAAGCATTGCATATAACGACCGGGAATGAAGTAAAAGTATTAGTAAAAACAAAAAGTGAGATGGTAAAAATAGCAACGAGCATCCCCAGTGATTGGCAAAATAATGATGCTCAAAAGACTGATGTAGCCTATTTATTTGACTCAATAGATAATGAAAACATAATCAATGAATTACCAATAAGAAAAGAATATATACAATTGATATATGTTAAGGGTGCGTTAATCTGGAATGTTCGGCGAGAAGATTATAATAAAAGCCATTTAAATAAAGTAATATCGCATAAAGTATATAAAGATATGACAATACGAAATGTTAATACGGCTCGATATCTTGCAACGTGCTAATCCAACACCCGCTTCACCCTGACATTGCTTCGCAAGGCAAGCGATACGTTGAGTATTTTCAGAAGCGGCATATACTGTAAAACCTTTCCGTAAGCCTTTTGAAATAGACGGTGTAGATACAAGGAATACAGTAAAAAAGTACCGCAGGCGTATCTTTGATACGTTGAGGACACTTTTTTACTGTATAACGCAGTAGATGCACCGTATATTTCAAAAGGTGTTGCTAGGGTAGGTACGCCGTATTTATATTCCGCAACGCATCGAAGAGCTTACGTTTTAACTCATAGTTACCGTCCGTAAGCTTATCCAAGCGGGAACGAGCGGTTTTTCTCCCTGAATTATCCTGATAGCTGCATGTACAGGTAGAAGAAATATAGCCCTGCATTTCTGCATGCCGGACAATCATCGGGATGTCGGCGAGGCAGAGTGGGCGGATAAAGGTCAACGGGAATTTATCGAACTTCAGTACGGGAGGCATTGCCGCAAGCTCTCCCTTTGTCAGCGCATTCATCAGCGCCGTTTCGAGGATGTCATCCAAGTGGTGCCCGAGCGCAATTTTATTAAAGCCGTGCTCCTGCGCATATTTGCTCAGTTCCAAGCGGCGCTGGCTGGAGCACCACCAGCAGTTCATCTTCTTGCCGGTTTTAAGCCGCTCCAGTACCGAAATTGTTTTAACGGTTAAATCAATTCCCCAGCTTTTAAACCGCTTCGCCAATTCAGGCGCGAATTCTGAGCCGATATCCGTGGCGATATGGAGTGCAGCGGCTTCAAAAACCGGATGCCGGCGTTGGAGCCGTGCTGCAAAATATTCCGTAAGAGCCGTTGAATCCTTTCCGCCGGATGCTGCAATCAAAATCCGGTCGCCGGCTTCTATCATATTATATTCGGAAACAGCCTTATCGATTGTTCTAAACAGCTTGGGATTTGCCATAGTGAAGAGCAGTATGAACGGCGGTCTATTACCGTTGCCGGTACAAGGTACGGTGCGGCATTATAGATGCCCGCTCGCGCCGGCATCTATATAGCTGTAGAGCGTATACTTGGAAATACCGAAGTAACTTGAAATCTTATCGCCGGATTTTGTAATTAAAAAAGCGCCGGACTCATTTAAAAACTTAATCGCCGTAATTTTATCTTCTTTATTCATCAATGCAACCGGCTTACCCACAATATGAACGGATTGTTCGATAAGCTCGTCCAACAGATCGTTGACATTCTGCAGAATATTCTCAGGTTCATTTTTAACACTGATCGGCGAAATAAGCTGCCGCAATACATTTTCCGCCATCTGCATCGGTGTAATATCAAGATTAATCGAAAGTACCGCCTCGATTGCATCATCTTCATTTCTGATAAACATACTGCTCGATTTAAGAATGCGTCCGTCCTTCGTTTTTGTCAGATAACTGAGTTTGTCTTCCAACGTTTTACGATCGCTATTGAGCGCCTCAAGCACTACATGAGACGGCCCGTCACCGATTTTCCGCATCGTAACAGTACCGTTTTCTATAATGACGATTGAGCTGTTGGTATAGCCGGCGGTAAGGTCGTGCACAAGTACTTCACAATTATTACCGAAATGGACAGCAATACCGTGTGCAATTTGCTGCAGCAGCGCAAGGGTGTGTTTGGACATCATATTATGTAATTCCTTTTTTCTCTCATTATTTTTTTAACTGAACATCGTTTCGCAGCTTATGTATTGCCTGATTAAGTTGTGGAACCGCGGGATTTTGAGGATCCGCTTCAATCGCCTTTTGTAAATATCCAACGATGATTTCCGTATCGGCGCTTCCCGCCATGAGATGAGAATAAGCCGTTAAATACCATGCAAGCTGTAATTCGGCAGGAGAAAGATCGCCCGTTTCTGCGGCAGTTTTATATTCATCGCCTGCTTTAAGATAATTTCCCTGTTGTGCAAAGCTCTTTGCCCGTATGTCAGCGCTTATCAATACGTATTTGCCTTTGAGTCCCGATTGATTATGGGGATCGAGCGCGGGTACTTGCATCCGTAACGAATCATAGCGATGCGCTTCCGGATTGCCGACCGTATTTAAAAAGTCATCAATTGCCTGCGCTTTTTCCGCTCCTTTTGTACTGCCGATACGCTTTCGCGCTTCAACCACGCTTGTCCGCTGTGCTGTCAGCGCTTTAATCTTTTCCATCAGCTGCACGCCGCTCTTTATATCCGATTCTATAACGGCAGAGGCATACGTATCCTGTTCGGCTGTTTGCAGTATAATAAAAGGGACATCAGGTACTGCATATTCGGAAAACAACAGATAGTTCTTTTGTGCAGCCGCTCGTTCACCCTCCGAAGGATTACGTAATAAGTCGATAAAACGGGCGGTATAGTTCGCTGCCAATTCAGTTTTACACGATTCGGTAAGGATGTTTTTTGAAAACTCTTCCGCTTCCTGTGACCAATCCGAACCGGTAAAGATAAGCAGTATATCTCTGCCGTCCTTGCCGTATTTTTGAACATTTGACTCATCACGTTTTGCCAAAGAAGTAGAAACACAACTGCTCATCATAAAGACAAAACAAAAGCCGATACATAACAATCCATATCGATATAATTTTTGCATAGAACGATTATAGCACTAAATCCACAAATCGCAAAGAGATTTTTTTAGGCGGCACCAGTGGTCTGCGTCGGGGTTGTTGATTTTACTGTCAAAATCGGTACAATCGGCATAGCTACAACTTTGAGGTTTCTATGATTCTGTTTATCTCCTTTCTTATCATTTTGGCGATGCTTTCAACCAAAATCAGCGATAAATTCGGGCTGCCGCTCCTTATCGGCTTTATTCTTATCGGTGTGCTGGTTGGAAGCGATGTTTTAAATTTATTCTATTTTGATAATGCCCTTTTAACCAAAAAAATTGCGGATATTCTGTTGATCTTTATTATTTTTGACGGCGGATTCTGCGTTTCTAAAGATACGTTTCACAAAGTTGCCGGACCATCGATGACCCTTGCAATACTCGGCGTTGCGCTTACTTCGGTAACACTCGGGTTCTTAATTCACTTTGTCCTAAAATTCGATTTAGCATACTCGATGTTGATTTCTTCTATTATTTCTTCCACCGATGCGGCCGGTGTCTTTATGATTACCAAATCAAACCCGATAAAGGATAAACTTGCGACAACGCTCAATGTTGAATCCGCAGCAAACGACCCGATGGCGATTTTGCTGACCCTCACCTTTGTACATATTGCAACCGGAGCATTTGATACCCCTGCCTTAACTGTTGCTCGGCTTATTTGGCAGTTTGTCGGCGGCATCATTATCGGTTACTTTGCCTTTCAAATTTCGGTATGGTTGTTCAACCGGCTGCAGTCGGATAATAGAGGGAATTATAACGTACTGATGCTGGGCTGCGTACTGCTTGGATACGGCGCAGCGGAGCTTTGTCAAGCGAACGGAATTATCGCAGTATTTTTTATGGGCTACTGGATCGGTAATACCGCTTTTCCTGCAAAGCGCAGCGTCGGAAGTTTTCTCGAAAGCGTTTCTACTATTTTTAATATCACGCTCTTTATTATGCTCGGGCTTTTATCGTTTCCCCACCGATTCGTCCATATCTGGAAAGAAGCGCTCATCATTGTCGGCATTATGATGTTTGTCGCTCGCCCGCTTGCCGTATTGATCTCTACGTTTCCATTTCAATATACACGGAAGGAAAAATTCTTTTTAATGTGGGGCGGTATTAAAGGTGCGGTTCCCATTGTTCTTGCAACCTACCCGCTTGCGAACGGGTTGGACGAGAACGGTTTTATCTTTGATACGATCTTCTTTGCTGTTTTTCTTTCTTGTATTATTCAAGGAACCACGCTTGCACCGCTTGCACGGCTCTTAAAGTTTACCGACCCAAAGAAACCGGAGTCGCTGTATTCGGTCGAACTGTACTCGCTTAAAGCAAGCGACGTTGATATCTTTGATATTTATATAGAAGATCATTCCGGCAGTATCGGTCAAAAAATCAGCAACCTCCATCTTGATAAGGATACGCTCATCAGCTCAATCGTACGCGGGGGAAAAATCATCTTTCCTAAGGGCGATACCGTTATTCAAAAAAGCGATATTCTCTATGTGCTCGCTCATTCTGCAAAAATAAAGGAAATTACCGACAAGCTCAACGAACCGCGCGAGTAAGCTGCGGATACTCGACAATATGTCCGGCGCCGTTATCCGATATGCCGGAATATTGCTCAACACCGATAAAACGGATATAGTAAACCCATCAATGTATACTTGCAAAGTATTAACTATAAATTGATACATAAGGAGCTGCAATGAGCGAAAACAAATTAAAGATTATCGGGTGGATAGGCACAGCATTATCGGTTACCATGTACATATCTTATATCCCTCAGATTATGAATAACTTAAGCGGAAATAAAACCGTCTTTCTTCAGCCCTTAGCGGCAGCCGTCAATTGCACAATATGGGTTTTATACGCATTGCTGAAAGATAAAAGAGATTACCCGCTTGCAGCAGCAAACGCTCCCGGGATTATTTTCGGGTTGATAGCGACAATTACCGCTTTTTAGCCACCACGCGGGTTTTTAACTAAACCGCTGAAAATTGTATAAGGCATCTCTAAAAATCTCATCAGTTTTTTAGAGATGCCTTGCGAGTTTCTAATAAGTCTATAAATATACAGAACTTATTAGAAACACCACAAATTAATTTTTTACTTCTTGAGGTCGTTAATATTGATGGATTTAACGTTCGGAGTTCTTCCGTCCGCAGAAGTCGGAATCATGATAGTACCCGCTCTAATCTCATCAAAAATCTTATCCCGTTCGGCAACATTCGGATTAAAACCGATAATCTTCCAGTTGTAATTAACCTTGGGAGTAATAACGCCCTTATCGACTTTCTTTACATACGCACCGATCAAATCTCGAATACGCCCGGCATCCTGCATTACTTCATACGAATCGTAATACACATCTTGAGGTGTTGCAAGTTTTAAGTTTTGCAGCGTACCGAAGCGGTAGTTATTGACGGCAACCTTATACACCTTTTTAGGATCAAGTGCCTGCCCTTTTATCTTGGCGTTTGTAATTCTATTCCCAGCCTCTTTTGAAATATCGATGTCGTAATCGACACCTTCAAACATATCATAGTTATAACCGCGCACATTGGGATTAAACGAAATCGTTACATCGCCTTTCTTTGCAGTGTTGTAATATGAAGCCGACCACTCCATGTATTTTAACAGGTTCTCACCGGTCATATTAACACCCATCAACGTATTGGAATATTTATAGATAAAGGCCACATCCTTTTTCTTGAAATCCCCTTTCTTTAAATTCATATCAAAGCGGAAAGCGGCAGCGGCAGCAACATCAGCCTTCGTGTAATAAAGCTGCACATTGTTGATTAAATCAATGAGTGCGGTATCTTCAAGCTGAATAGTAGGCATGGTCGTAACTTTGTCTTTTCCGGTAATGTAATCAACACGCGGGATAAAATCTGCCGTAACCTTTCCGACAATGAGGTTTGCATCTGCAACGGATTTATCATGTACAAAGTTAAACTCTTTTTCCATCGCTTTATCGGCAGCAATTTTGGCAGTTTCGCGGTTTTCTGCTTTTACGGAAACAACCTTCCATGCGCCGTTGTCTTTTTTAACCTGTACTTCTCCAACCGCTAAAGCCCAGCCGTAACACCCCGGTTCAATGATCCATGTTTTATCACCGTTCTGACCGTCTACAATGCTTGCATAACGGGCGTGTTCATGTCCGCCGAAGATTAAATCGAATTCCGGAATTTGCTTTGCCATTTCGATAACGCCGCTGTTGGTACCGTATTCACCGTTACGCCCAAGATGGAACGCACCGATTAGAACGTCATATTGCCCCTTTAAGGAATCGACGGTTTTACGTGCAACAGCTATCGGATCTTCAAATTCCAACCCTTTAAAGTGAGACGGTGCGGCAGCTTCCCACATCGGGATATGAGGCGGCACCATACCGATAACGGCAACGCGGACACCTTCAATATTAAACAGCTGATAGGGCAGTACAAAGTTGCTGCCGTCCTTTGTGTTTTTGATATTGGCACTTACAACCGAACCGTTAAAGTGGCGGATATTACGGGCAAGGAATTCTTTTTCAAAATTGAACTCATGGTTACCCAATACCCAAATATCATAATTCATGTAGTTGAGGGCTTGAATCATCGGATGGGTATCGAGGTCGTTAAACAGATCCGCACTGTTGTCCTGTACTGTGTCGCCGACATCGATCAAAACGGTGTTGGGATTTTGTGCCCGCAATTCCTTTGCAAGTACGTAAGTTTTTACAAAACCGGCTCCCGCGGTCTCTTCACAGACTGCGTAGTCATAGGCATAGAGCCGTCCATGTACGTCGCCGGTTACACCGAAGGTAAGGGTAACGGCATCCGCGCCCGGCTGTCCCTTTTGGATAATCTTGTGGGTAAGCTTTACCTCATCAGATTGTTTTCCGCGCGCCTTTGCTGTACGTGCAGAGGCCTGTTCCGTGCTTCGTGCTGCAGAATTTGTTTCAACGCAAGCGGTCAGCGAAAAAACAAAAATCAATGCAGCTACAAAATGCAGCATTCTTTTCTTGATCATGTGCATACTCCTTTTACATTATTTTTGACACCGCTCAAAATCTTAGGTGAGTTTATCGCGATATCTTTTATAGTACGGATCTTATCCGCCTATTTTCGTACTTTCCCGGCAGCAGGTATTTTTAGTACAACAAGAGCAACCAGCGCCGTGCATGGAACAGCCCCAATAATGCCGATACTTCCGGAAATACCGTGCATAATTTCTATGACGATGCGCGGTATATTGATAAACTGCTTAAAGCTCATGCCGTAGCCCCAAATCATCATCACAAGCGGCAGCGACGCCCCAGCAAAGGCTAAAATAAGCGTGTTACTCATCGTGCCGGTAATATCTTTGCCTACGGTCAATCCCGACTTAAACAACTCTTTTTTGCTGAGGCGCGGATTGACCGCTAAAATCTCCTGCATAGAAGAAGCGATAGACATACTGACATCCATCACGGCACCGAGCGAGGCAATCAAAATTGAGGTAAACAGCAGTCCGTCCAGCTTGAGGTTATAATCAGGGGCCAAGTTGAGCAGCTGTTCGCCTCCTTCCATATTGACACCGGAAAGCTGCGCCGAATAAGAAACGATTGCCGAGATAATTCCGGCAATGGTAATACCGGACACGGTACCTGCGATTGCGGTATATGTTTTGCGCGTAAAGCCGCTTATCAAAATAAAGCTGACGATGGTCATAATGGAAACAAGCCCGATAGAAATCGGCACGGGCGGGAAGCCGGCAAACAGAGCGGGAATAAGGACGGTAACAATAAGTACACAGGTAAACACAAGTCCAAGCGCAGACTTTAAGCCCTGTCCCCTACCGAGAATAATCAGCGCGGCAAAGAACAACCCCAGCAGCACAAAAACATGGGTGTCGCGCTTGAGGTTATAAAGCCATACCGCAGTTTGCCCTCCGCTCTCCCGCAGCGTGAACACCGCTTTTAAGCCCTTATACGCAAAATTACTGTGTAAGCTGCTGAGCGTATTATACACCTCAAATTCGGTATTTTTATATTTCCCTTCCAGAATTTTAACACGAAGTTTCTGCGTACCGCGATATCTTCCTTGTACAACAGGATCGAGAGAAAGGTCTTCTTCCAGCACCTCCTCGATAATACCCTCAGCAAATTCTTGGGTAAACGGAGATTCGGGCTTGAGTTTATTTGAAATTTTCGGCATACCGAGACAGAGAAGCACCGTAATGATCAGCACTGCTCCTGCGAATACTTTTTCTTGCATACTCTATTGTAAAATTATACCGTGAGATTCCCCCGCCCGTCAACAATTTTTTTCATGTCAATACTTTTTCCCCTATTTTCAAAATATACAAAATATGGTATACATACCACTCAGCTCAAAATTGTTTAAAATAGGATACATAGCATGGCAAAAAAACGTTTTTCAATCAGCAACAAATTGATTATCATTTTCGGACTTTTAATTGCAGCGGCCTCCGTAACGGAAGGAGCTCTGGCAATCAGCTTTGCACGGAAAGCCGTTATCGAAAAATTGGAAGTACAACTTATCGATAAGGCTTTGGATGAAGCGGAAATTATCGACGCAAAAATAACTGCTTTTTTTCAATTTCTAGAAGGATTATCTCACATACCGATACTGTATGATCCGAATGCTTCATATCAAGAAAAAATAGAACAGCTGCAAAAAAATGCCATAAGCAACAATACAATACAGGAACTTAATATCAGTGATACCGCCGGTATCTGTTATGCAGAAAGCGGTACGGTAAATGTAAACGACAGAGAATGGTTTAAAACCTCAATGAGAGGGGAACGTTTTGTTTCCGACTTACTGATTTCAAAAACAACTCAAAAGTTGATCAGCACATTCTCGATTCCGCTTTACGATGAGAATCAACGCATCACGGGTGTTTTATCAGCCGATATTTCCGGCCTATGGTTCAGAGATAATATCAAAGACATTACCATCGGCAAAAGCGGCAATTGCTACATCATAGGACCTACGGGAGCAACCATTGCCGATCAGGATATTAATGCGGTAACAAGTATGCTCAACCCAAGCCAAGAAGGACAGAGCAATATTGAATTGGATTCTTGCGGAAAATTTGAAAGAAACGCGATAGCTTCTTCACAACCCGGCATCGGCTATTATGAGTACGAGGGAGTTCCCAAAATTGCGGCTTATACAAAATTGAAGTCAGCTGCATGGACAACTATCGTGTGTGCGCCTGTAGACGAATTTATGGAAACCGTCAACACACTCCGGCTCAGTCTGATTTTAATCGGATTCGTTATTTTTATAGGAGCCGTTATTATCGTCTATTTAGCAGCTCGGAGTATGATAAAACCGGTTAAGCGGACAGTTTCGGCTTTAAAAAATATCGCACAGGGCGAAGGTGATTTAACCGTAAGCCTTCCGGTAACCGGAAATGATGAAATTACGGACTTATCGGAATATTTTAACGAGACGATTGCAAAAATAAGAAACGCAATCAAATCGATAGGTGTGAACTGCAATCAAATGGAAGAAATCGGAAATGAGTTGTCTACCAATATGACCGAAACGGCAAGCGCAGTACATCAAATCAGTGCGAATATCGATGGGGTAAAACATCAAGCAATGACTCAAGCGGCAAGCGTTACCGAAACAGCGGCAACCGTTGAGGAAATTGTCCGAACCATTAAGCAGTTGAATACAGGCATCGAAATGCAAGCGGCAAGTGTTGCACAGTCATCGTCATCTATAGAAGAAATGGTCGCAAATATCGCTTCGATCGGACAAACACTCACTAAAACCGATAGCGCTATTAAAGAGCTTACAACCGCAACCGCTAACGGCAAAGCTACGATCGTTACATCAAATACCGTAACGCAGAAAATTGCAGAAGAATCCGGTTCTTTACTGGAAGCGTCAAGCGTCATCCAGCACATTGCATCGCAGACAAACTTATTGGCAATGAATGCTGCAATAGAAGCTGCACATGCAGGAGAAGCCGGTAAGGGCTTTGCCGTTGTAGCTGATGAGATAAGAAAGCTTGCCGAAGAATCTTCGGTACAAGGGAAAACGATCACCACAACCTTAAAAATGCTTTCAGCGGAAATAGAAACCCTTTCAGCATCATCCAAAACGGTAGAAGGAAATTTCAATAGTATTTTTACTCTTGCAGAACAGGTTAAAGAGATGAGCGCCCGCCTAACCGAATCGATGAAAGAACAGGAGCACGGCAGCAAAGAAGTATTGACAGCTATTAAGAACATCAACACGGTAACAATGGAAGTACAGGCCGGTTCCGAGGAAATGCTTAAAGGCGGCGAAGGAGTTGCTCAGGAAATGCGGAAACTGGATAATCTTACCCGCATCATAACTGACAGTATGAATGAGATGGCGGCAGGTGCGGTGCAGATTAACAATGCCGTGCAGGAAGTAAACGCGATTACGCAAAAGAACAAGCAGAGTATTGAGAATCTGGCAACCGAGGTCTCTAAATTCAAAGTCATGTAGGGGGTATTTTTCTTTTTTTCCGATAAAAAGAAAAATACCCCCTACAACCCCTAAAAAGAAAAATGACGGGTAAAGAGGGAGCCCCCTCTTTACAATCTCCCCTTATATGCCTCGCCTTTGTTCTTGAGCTTAGCTCTGATACAAAAGCTTGGCCGTTGGGGTTGCCACGATAACCTATTTCAGAACGTCCACGGATGGACGGGGTGCCAATTAGAAACGAATTTAGGCGCAAGACTAAATTCGCAGGCAACGAATGTATAGGATGTGCATTCGTTGCCGTGTCTCCGCTTTATTTTTATTCAGCGCCTTGTATCTACTCGCTTTATTTGTGTCTAAGATATTTCGCAAAAGGGTTGAAAAAACAGGTTTTTCGATAAAAAGGAAATACCCTTATACCGCTAAAAAACTGTCCCAAAGATATCAAGCTAGGTGTCTATTCTTTTTAATTCTGTCAGTGCTTTATTGCGATAAACTAAATCGTTCCTAGCGGAAAAACCTTCGTTTTCCCAAAAGGCATTACCATCTTTATTTTTAGTGAATATAACTAACGCGGTTTTGTGAATACCAATATGTTTTAAAGCATTCAGCACCGTGGTGATCAATTGGGAAGCAACCCTTTGTCTCCGCCATTTCGGATGTACAGCAGTATGGTATATGTAACCTCGCCTTCCGTCATTTCCTGCCAATATTGCGCCGATAATATCTTTTTCATTTTCCGCAACAAAACATGTTTCCGGATTGCGCTTCAAGAAACGAGCAATACCTTCTTTTGAGTCATCTAAATCGTTCAAGCCCATTCCCGCACACGACATCCATAAAGCATATACCGCTTCATAGTCGGATACAAGCATAGTACGTATATTCATTGGTTGCTTCCAATTTCCGGCAGTTTAGCGGCTAAACTGCTGGAAGACATTCTTTATTTTTCTTTTGCTACAGACGGTTCAAAGGCTTTTTTAGGAGTTCTGCCTTCGTTCTTTGCTGCAAAACCTACCAGTTCCGGGTATATTTTCTGTGCTTTAGCAAACACATCGGCTGCTTGGTCGTTTCCTAATTTGGTTGCATATTTTGCTGCGGCGGATTCACCTTTTTTGGTATAGAGCCGTGCAATTTCAGCATCTTTGTCTTTCTGCTCTTTAATCAGCTTTTGCTCATAGGCTTTCCAATAGCTGCGGACATTCTTTCCATACATATCCCTGTTTAATGCTGAAAAGACATTGATAGTCCGCATCAGCCAGTAAAACGAATCGGGTGTATACATTTCGTTGTCTACTTTATACGCAGAGTAGGTGTCCGTAATGTTGCCATAGAATGGCAGATATACTGAATGTTCCGCATTTGCCATTGCCATCCACATTACACCGCCGATAGCTTTCGGTAATGTGTTTTTCATCTGAATGATATGGCACTCCATAGAAGTCGGTGTACCGATTGCCCGAACTCCTGCGTTTTCCGGTAAATTTGCATTTTTATCGGTATCTTCATAGCGGTAGCGCTGCAATTCCATTACATCTTCAAGCGCGATTTTCTTGTCAGCCTTTCTCCACAAAGAGAATAGCTTTGTGTCATACGCAACCTTAGCGGACGGTGAGAGTTTGTTTTGTCCTCCCCAAAGCCGCACACGGTTGTAGTCGTTCATTTCTTCTCCATAAGTAAGCCCCGCATGGAATTTACCGTCAACTTCTTTATAAAAACCTTTCGCCTTAGGCAAATTGATTAAATCTTTTGATGCAATAACATCTTTACTTGCCGTATCAATGTAGCCGAGCAAGAAGCAATTAGGTACTACCGCATACATATCGTCCGGAACTTTAACCGCCGCATACTGATGGCCGGTATAAATTTCCATGTACCAGGTTTCTTTATCGTCTGCAATAAAAAGGATATTGCCTTCAGCTGAACCGTAGGTATCTACAATCTTTGCAATCCGTTCAACGCCTTCCCGTGCGGTGGTAACATACGGCAGCACAACGGTTGTCATAGATGCTTCAGACAGTCCGTTTTCAACAAGCGGGTCAGCTGCTTCCGCTGCTTTTCCCGGAGATGCTGAAACGGTTGCGCTCATAGCAACGCCGTGCTCGTTAAAACCGACTTCGTCGTAGATGCCTTCGGATTGTTCGGCATCGCAGATAGCGGTATACCGATAACTCTCTTTCGGTAATTCGATTTTAAAGCCGATTGAGTCGGCAAACTGTACCGGCTTTCTGTTTTTCTTATGCGGATATACCTTAAAGGTTTTGTTATGGGCACCGCTTAAATCTTCAGTCCGTGCAATGATACGAAAGCCGTCGGCTGTTGCATCCTTTCCTGCAACGAAGCCGGTACAGCCGAAAGCATTAGACATTCCTGTCCATACGCTAGCTGCGGCAACCAATAAAAACAGACACATTTTTTTCATAATGTACTCCCTAATAGAAATAATCCGGTAAACCCTACCGGATAAAATCACGCTTGCCTTAAAAGAGGCAATAAATATAAAAAGGATTATATCATGCGATTCGGCACTTGTCAAAATTATTTTTTTGGGGTTGTAGATAATATCCTCAGAACCGGTCGATACTTCTTTAGATTTAATTTAACATTAAAACCAAAAAAATTAGCCATTATAAACATTGTAAACCTTGCAAAAGGAATAATATATGTTATGATAAAAGGTATCGCTATGCATTATATTTTCTTAGGGGTTGTACAATGAAAAAACGTTTTTCGCTTCGTTACAAACTTATCGTTATTTTCGGTCTTTTAATTTTACTTGCAGGTTCTATCGAAGGCGCTCTTGCGGTATATACGTCACGAAAAGCGGTAATCGAAAAAGTTGAGACCCATTTAATCGATAAAGCACTCAATACGGCGGAAATTATTGACGGACGAATAACAGCTATGTTTCAGTTTTTGGAAGGTATTACCCGCATGCCGATTATTCAAGATAATTCCAGATCATTTCAGGAAAAAATGAGCATTCTTGCTAAAGAAACCCAGTTCAATACCGTACTGAAAGAATTATATATAGCCGATCCCTCAGGAAAGCAGCATAATATCGACGGTACGACGGAAGATTACGCAACCGACCCTTGGTTTGCCGTAGCCGTTACCGGAAAAAGATTTATCGGCGTTCCCGATCGTGACGAAACACGCGGTAATGCGCTGTTTATCGCTTTCTCCATACCTGTCTACGATAGGAACAAAAACTTGATCGGTGTACTGGGAGCCGATGTTGACGGTCATTGGATAACTGAACAGATTAAAGACATTGTTGTAGGCGAAACGGGATATTGCTATGTCATCAATTCTGATGGAACGGTTATCGGGCATAAAGATGCTTCTCTTGTCGATAATTTTGATAATGCACAACAGCGAGCACAAACAGATGCACAGTTTAATTCTCGTGCAACCTTTGAAAAACAAGCTCTGCAAAACAGCAAGGCTTTAATCGGCAGTTATACATACGACAATATTTCGAATATTGCAGCTCATGCTCTGATAAAGACAACGGGCTGGACTGTTATTATCAAAGCTCCGTATCACGAATTTATGGGAACCGTCGATACCTTACGCAGCACCATGATACTGATAGGGTTTGTCATTTTACTCACGGTAATTGTTATTGTATATATTATCTCCCGTGCAATGGTAAAACCGATTCAAAAAGCCGTTTCTGCATTGCAGGATATTGCACAAGGCGAAGGAGATTTAACGGTACGGCTGCCTGTACACGGTAATGACGAAATTACCGATATGGCAGAATACTTCAATGAAACAATCAAAAAAATCGGTATGTCGATACATACCGTCGGTACAAACAGTAACAACATGGAAGAAATCGGGAATGAACTTGCATCCAATATGACTGAAACGGCAAGCGCTATAAATGAAATCAGTGCAAATATCGATGGCGTAAAACAACAAGCTTTAACGCAAGCGGCAAGCGTTACCGAAACAGCCGCTACTGTTGAAGAAATCGTACGCACAATTAAGCAGCTGAATACCAGTATTGAAACGCAAGCGGCAAGTGTCGCCCAATCTTCATCTTCCGTAGAAGAGATGGTTGCAAATATCGCCTCTATCGGACAGACCCTTGCAAAAACCGATGATGTAATCAAAAATTTGACCGGTGCAACAGGAGACGGCAAAGCAACACTTGTAACCTCAAATACCGTAACACAAAAGATTGCCGAAGAATCCGGTTCGCTGCTGGAAGCGTCGAGCGTTATTCAGCATATTGCCTCGCAGACAAACCTTTTAGCGATGAATGCCGCCATCGAAGCAGCCCATGCAGGAGAGGCGGGAAAAGGTTTTGCGGTTGTTGCAGATGAAATTCGCAAGCTCGCAGAAGAATCTTCAATACAAGGAAAAACCATCACAACAACGCTGAAAGCATTATCCGGTGAAATTGAAACCCTTTCCGCTTCATCCAAGACGGTAGAAGAGAAATTTAATACTATTTTCACCCTTGCGGAGCAGGTGAAGGAAATGAGTACCATCCTTACGGAATCGATGAGGGAACAGGAAAACGGCAGTAAAGAAGTATTAACGGCTATTAAGAATATCAATATGGTAACAATGGAAGTACAAGCCGGTTCGGAAGAAATGCTGAAAGGCGGTGAAGGTGTCGCAGAGGAGATGCAAAAATTGGACAGTCTAACCCGCGTTATCACCGACAGTATGAATGAGATGGCAGCTGGCGCGGTGCAGATTAGCAATGCAGTACAGGACGTCAACGAAATTACGCAGAAGAATAAGCGGAGTATTGAAAAGCTGGCAGAGGAGGTCGCTAAGTTTAAGGTACAATAGGTAAAACATAAACGTACAACTACGCCCGGGCTGGTACGGTCATTGCCCGCTTTGAACCGACCTCCTCCATGGCTGATGTCGCAGCATGTGTAGAAAAGTGTGTGGTAGGTAAATTAACTCAAAAAAAGGAGCCGTCACTATGCCGGTAAAAAACAATGCGAATATCGGATTTGAAAAACAGATTTGGGATGCTGCATGCGTCTTGTGGGGACATATTCCTGCTGCCGAATACCGGAAAGTAATTATTGGACTGATTTTTTTACGGTACATTTCATCTGCATTTGAAAAACGCTATGCTGAGCTAGTGAGCGACGGTGACGGTTTTGAGAACGATCGCGATGCTTACGAAGAGAAAAATATTTTCTTTGTACCCGAAAAAGCTCGCTGGAATATCATCGCGACGGCAGCGCATACTCCGGAAATCGGCATTGTAATTGATACCGCAATGCGGGAAATAGAAGCAGAAAATAAAAACCTTAAAAATGTGCTGCCTCAAAATTATGCAAGTCATGATTTGGATAAGCGTGTCCTTGGTGATGTTGTTGACCTTTTTACCAACATGGATATGGATGGTACGGAGGAAAGCAAAGACTTGCTCGGCAGAACGTATGAATACTGCATTGCGCAGTTTGCTGCCTACGAGGGTAAAAAGGGCGGAGAGTTTTATACTCCGGCAAGTATTGTCAAAACTATTGTAGAAATACTCAAGCCGTTTTCCAACTGCCGCATCTATGATCCATGCTGCGGATCGGGCGGTATGTTCGTACAATCGGTTCGATTTATCAATGAACATGCGGGGAACCGCTACGGTATTTCAGTGTACGGACAAGAAAGCAATGCCGATACCTGGAAAATGGCAAAAATGAATATGGCAATCCGCGGTATCGAAGTTGATTTCGGCTCTCATCAAGCCGATACCTTTTTTAACGACTTACATCCAACCTTAAAAGCCGATTATATTATGGCAAATCCGCCCTTCAATCTCTCAAACTGGGGACAGGATAAGCTTAAAGATGATGTCCGCTGGAAATATGGGCTTCCTCCTGCCGGCAATGCGAACTATGCGTGGATACAGCACATGATACACCATCTTTCTGCTAACGGTAAAATCGGACTTGTACTTGCCAATGGTGCTCTTTCGACACAAACAAGCGGAGAAGGTCAAATCAGAAAAAATATTATTGAAGCAGACTTAATAGAAGGAATCGTTGCGCTGCCTACACAGCTTTTTTACAGCGTTACTATTCCTGTTACCCTCTGGTTCATTTCAAAAAACAAAAAGCAGAAAGGAAAAACCGTATTTATCGATGCCCGCAAAATGGGACACATGGTAGATAAAAACCATCGGGATTTTAGCGATGAGGATATTAAAAAACTCGGCGATACTTTTGAAGCATTTCAAAACGGAACCTTAGAACCGGTAAAAGGCTTCTGTGCAATCGCCGATACGGAGGAGATTGCCCGGCAAGATTTTATCTTAACGCCGGGACGCTATGTCGGTATTGAAGAACAAGAAGATGACGGTGAACCTTTCGATGATAAAATGAAGCGCTTGACTACCGAATTAACGGGACTCTTCGCAAAATCGCACGAATTAGAAGCCGAAATACGTAAAAACCTTGGAGCAATCGGCTATGAGATGTGAGTGGAAAATTTATACATTGAATCAAACCTGTACCAATATATATAGTGGTGGAACTCCTTCAACAAAACAATCATTATTCTGGAATGGGGATGTAAATTGGCTATCGTCCAGTGAAACATCAAAACATTTCATTTATGATACAAAGAAAAAAATCACCTCAGAGGGTGTAAAGTTTTCTGCGACTAAAAAAGCACAGCAAGGTAGTATCATTGTCGCTTCTGCCGGACAAGGCTATACTAGGGGACAAGTAAGTTATTTAATGATAGATACATATGTAAGTCAATCTGTGTTAGTTCTTGTTCCTAAACAAAATATCATTCTGCCGCTCTATTTATATTATAATCTAACTAATCGTTATCAGGAGCTTAGGCAATTATCAGATGGAACAAGTACAAGAGGAGGCCTTTCTGGTTGGATTATGAAAAGAATGGAAATACGGCTTCCTTCTATTACCATACAACAAAAAATTGTTGATATTTTATATGATATTGATAAAAAAATCGAGCTCAATCGACAGATAAATACTAATTTACTGCTGTTATTTTTGATGCTTTTTGTTTTGCTGCGGATATTTTTAAGCAGATAAATACTAATTTAGAGCAGCAGGCTCAGGCAATTTTTAAGTCATGGTTTATTGATTTTGAGCCATTCGGCGGTACAATGCCAGATGATTGGGAAAAGGCGTGTTTACTGGATATTGCAGATTATGTGAATGGCCTAGCAATGCAAAAATATCGCCCTCTCAATAATGAACAAGGAATTCCTGTTATGAAAATCAAAGAACTTCGTCAAGGTTTTTGCGATAATAGCAGTGAATTATGTTCAAATAATGTAAATCCTGCTTATTTAATACATAATGGCGATGTTATTTTTTCTTGGTCAGGAAGTTTACTAATCGATTTCTGGTGTGGAGGTTTGTGCGGATTGAACCAACATCTTTTTAAAGTAAGCTCGAACAAATATGTCAAATGGTTTTATTATTGTTGGACAAAATTTCATTTACATCACTTTATTACGGAAGCTGCAGATAAAGCAACCACACTAGGACATATCAAACGAGAAAATTTAGCAAAAGCAGAGGTTGTTATTCCTACAAAACAAGTATATTTGACAGTGGGAAACTTGCTTAGTCACGTATATGATTTTATTATCACAACCCGTATTGAAAATACAGCGCTTTCTGCCCTCCGCGACACTCTTCTCCCCAAATTGATGTCTGGAGAAATAGACGTTTCAAAAATAGAGCTTGATTGATATATTTTCAAACAATTTGAAAGATTTTTACAGCTATAAGAATTTGTTATTACATTATACTTGCAAAAATGACTTTTTATATGATAATATCGGTTTCAGGAGATTCCTTATGGCAAGTACCTTAGTTCAAATCCGAGTAGATGAAAAGCTGAAAAACGATGCTGCTGCCGTCTATGAAGGTCTTGGCTTAGATTTATCAACAGCAGTGCGTATTTTTTTTAAGCGGAGCGTTGCAGAAAATGGCATTCCATTTAGCATGAAGTTAGGAAATTCGGATCAAAAGGCTTTGAAAAGGCGAATTCCACAAGATGTGATGTCTGCAATGCAGAAAATGACCGAAAGTGCTACCGTAAACGGCATTGCCGATATGAGTCTTGACGAAATTAATGCTGAAATCAATGCCGTTCGCAAGGGATAATAATATGCCTCTATATGCTGTTGTTGATACAAATGTGCTTGTTTCAGCATTTCTAAAGGAAAATTCTGTTCCTCGCTCTGTCGTCAATAACATGTATGCAGGTAATATTATTCCGATTTATAATGAAGAAATTATTGCTGAATATTCTACCGTACTGCACCGTCCAAAATTTTGTTTTCCGGCAAAATCAGTTGATATTGCAGTACATGCGATACAAGAGATAGGGATAAAATTTAACGGCATATCAGTCAATGAACCAATGCCCGATCCGAAAGACATTGTTTTCTATGCCGTTACGTTACATGCTCGGCAACAGTTTAATGCTTATTTAATTACCGGCAATATAAAACATTTTCCTGAAGTTCCCTTCGTCATAACACCGCATCAAGCCTTGGATATATTAGCCGATAAATTCTGATTTAGCGGTCTCTATTCTCTATTTTACCGATACCGTAAGTAGAGAGGAGATATAAAATGAAACAAAATCTTATAAATGACGTTATGCAGTCTATGTTGCCCTGTTTAAATAATGCCCAGCTTGAAAAGCTACAAGCAGTAATGCAATATGTTCTTTTTCAGTATGAAATAACCAAGAAAGACGGAAGCTCGGAATGCAGTACACTTAATCTTGTTGACTTATTTCTATCGGCTAAACGGGTCGAAGGATGTTCGGAAAAATCGCTCAAATACTACCATACAACCATTCAAGCTATGCTTTCTACGGTAAACAAAGATATAAAACAGATTGAAACGGAAGATATACGCAGCTATCTTACAAGTTATCAGCAGCAAAAACAGTCCTGCAGGGTTACAATTGATAATATTCGGCGGATATTGTCGAGTTTTTTCTCGTGGCTTGAAGATGAAGATCATATTTTAAAAAGTCCGGTACGGCGAATCCATAAAGTAAAAGCTGTTATTAACATAAAAGAGACTTATTCTGATGAAGCTCTAGAAATGATGCGGGATAACTGCACCGAACCGCGCGATTTAGCAATGATCGATATGCTTGCATCAACCGGCATGAGAGTGGGTGAAATGGTGCTTCTTAATCGGAACGATATAGATTTTAACGAACGTGAATGTGTTGTGTTCGGTAAAGGTAATAAGGAACGAGTGGTATATTTTGATGCCCGAACAAAGATACATTTAAAAAATTATCTTCAAAGCAGAACTGACGATAATCCAGCTCTTTTCGTCTCGCTTAAAGCTCCATATAATAGAATGAATATCGGCGGTATTGAAACTTGTTTGCGCCGATTGGGAAAACAGTTAGGATTGGCGCGGGTGCATCCTCATAAATTCAGAAGAACATTGGCGACAATGGCAATCGATAAGGGAATGCCCATCGAACAACTACAGCAGCTATTGGGACATAAACGTATCGATACCACATTGCAGTACGCGATGGTCAAACAAAGCAATGTCAAAATTGCACATCGCAAATATATTGGATAAGAAATAATTGTGCTGAGGAATAAATATGGAAAAGTGGAAAGAATGTAAATTGAAAGATATTATTGAATTTAATCCTAAAGAAAGTATACCCAAAGGCTCTGCTGCTAAAAAAATAGAAATGACACAGCTTACGCCTTTTTGTAGAGATGTTATAGGATATACAAAAGAAGTTTTTTATAGCGGTACAAAATTTCGTAATGGCGATACGATAATGGCTAGAATTACTCCCTGTCTAGAAAATGGTAAAACAGCTAA
The DNA here is from genome assembly GCF_024181145.1 of Treponema sp. OMZ 855. NCBI lineage: Bacteria > Pseudomonadati > Spirochaetota > Spirochaetia > Treponematales > Treponemataceae > Treponema > Treponema sp. OMZ 855. The sequence continues at coordinate 2,358,569 of NZ_CP051194.1, forward strand.
AATTTCTTTATTAAATGATAATGAAATTGGATTTGGTTCTACAGAATATATTGTTTTAAGAGCAAAAAAAGGAATAGCGGATGCTGATTATATTTACTATTTAGCAACGAGTTCTGACGTTAGAGAAGGTGCAATAAAATCAATGGTTGGTTCTTCCGGACGGCAAAGAGTACAACTTGATGTTGTTAAAAATCTTGAAATTTCTTGTCCGTCATATACTGAACAACAAAAATTGACGAAACTTCTAAGACTCCTCGACGATAAAATCGAGCTCAATCGGCAGATAAATACTAATTTAGAGCAGCAGGCTCAGGCAATTTTTAAGTCATGGTTTATTGATTTTGAGCCATTCGGCGGTACAATGCCAGATGATTGGAATGAGTATCGGTTAGGAGATTTTTTGCCGGTAGTAACGGGAAAGAAAAATGCTAATATTTCATCAGAAAAAGGGCGCTATCCATTTTTCAGCTGCTCACAGACTATTAGTTGGACAGATGAATATTCATTTGATGCAAATGCAATTCTTGTTGCAGGCAACGGTGATTTTAATGTTAAGTGGTATAATGGAAAGTTTGAGGCATATCAACGTACATATGTGCTAATTCCAACAATTTCAAGATATACAAGTTGGCTATATTATGCTGTCAAATTTCATCTTTCTGAAATTACAAAAGCTGCGCGAGGTTCTGTAATTAACTTTATTACAAAAGGGAATCTCGAAGATTTCCGATTTATTGGCCCTAAAGATATTAATAACTTTACTCTTATAGATCAATTTACAGCTATTAATAGTGCTATCGATAATAATATAAAAGAGATATATACCCTTTCCTCTCTCCGCGACACCCTCTTACCAAAACTTATGTCGGGTGAAATCGATGTTTCAAAGATAGAGTTGGAATAAAGGTCAACTGATAATAGCTATTTTAGGTAATGAGAGAAAATTATAATTGACAAATTGTATATACAGAATGTATAATAATTATAGGCAATCAAATGGGTGAAAATGTTATACATGGTCGTTTTGAATGGGATAAAGCTAAAGAGACGTTGAACATAAAAAAGCATGGTATTTCTTTTGAAGAAATACTGCCGATGTTTGATGATCCTCTTTTTTGGGAAAAGGAAGATTTTGCTCATTCAAGTTTAGATGAAACACGATATATCGGCACTGCTAAAATAAATGGATTTGCAGTGGTTGTTTCCTGCTATACGGAACGGGAACGGATTAGGATTATATCCGCCCGTATTTCGTCAAATGAAGAGGAAAGACTTTATGAACAATGGTGCAAACAGTTTTACAGCTAAAAGAATGGAAGAATTGCGTAAAAATATCGATTTTACGGATATTCCGGAACTTACGGAAAAGGACTTTTCAGAAGGGCATTTAAAAAATTGGAAACCCTTAAAAAAACCGGTGTCCTTTAGAATAGACTTAGATAATTTGGCATGGTTGCAAAGTTCAGGTGTTAAAGGCTATCAAAAACGCATGAACGAAGTTATCCGCTGGGCACGGCAAAACGGATGTCCCGTTAATCAGCTATAGCAGAAATCGATTCTAAAACTTAGGATAAAGCCCTGATTAAGCCGATAAATTCTGATTTAGCGCAGCGATGAAACACCTCTTTTTTGAAAAATCAGGTTTTCGTGAGCCTTTTGAAAAGAGACGGTGTAGATACCCTGCCAGCAAATGTACATCCGTGTACATTTGCTGACGGCGAGTTTTTGCTCACGCAAAAACATCGCTCTTGTTTTATATCACGGACATCCATGTCCGTTCTGAAACGGTGAGAATTTCAGTAGCGGCATGGATGCCGCTGGTTTTATCAGAAGCGATGTTTCGGCAGCACCGAAACATCGCCATTAAAAGTGTACACGGATGTACACTTTTAATGATGCGACGCAGTAGATGCGCTGTATATTTTCAAAAGGAGAGAGTGTGCAAAATTATACCGAAACCGATTATGAACATTCTTTGATTGAGCTTTTTAGAGATACATTGGGCTATGACTATGTGTACGGGCCGGATGTTGAACGGGATTTTCATAGCCCCCTGTTCCATACTGTTTTAGAGGATTCTCTGTATCGGATTAACGCGGATCTGCCGCAAGAGGCGATTCAGGAAGCGCTTTCTAAATTACAGCATTTTGAAAACGCCGAACTGCTGCAAAAAAATACGCTTTTTATGGATTACCTGCAAAACGGTATCGAAGTACAGTATTTTGATCAGGGGCAACGGCGGTCAGCTATCGTATATCTTGCCGATTATGACAATCCTGCGCGCAATTCATTTATCATCGCAAATCAATGGACATATATCGAAAACAGCACAAAACGCCCCGATATGCTCCTGTTTCTTAACGGACTGCCGATTGTACTGATAGAACTGAAGTCACCATCCCGTGAGGAAACCGATGCATCCGAGGCTTACCGGCAAATCCGCAACTATATGAGAGAAGTCCCTTCTCTGTTTATCTACAATGCAATCTGCGTAATGAGTGATCAGCTTACCTCAAAAGCAGGTACGATAACATCCGGAGAAGACCGCTTTATGGAGTGGAAAACAAAGGACGGCAACTACGAAAATACCCAGTATGCTCAGTTTGATACGTTTTTTGAAGGTATGTTTAAAAAAGAACGGCTTTTGGATATCATCAAAAACTTCATTTGCTTCTCGGATGAGGGACTCGAGAGCTTTAAAATCCTTGCAGGGTATCATCAATACTTTGCCGTGCGGAAAGCCATCCTTTCAACGCAAAAAGCTGTTAAGACCGACGGAAAAGCCGGAGTGTTTTGGCATACGCAGGGAAGCGGAAAATCTCTCTCGATGGTGTTTTACGCCCATTTGCTGCAAGCTGCATTGGAAAGCCCTACTATTGTAGTAATTACGGATCGAAATGACCTTGACGATCAACTCTATGGTCAGTTTGCTAAATGCAAGAGCTTTTTGCGGCAATCTCCAATACAAGCAACAAGCAGACAAAACCTAAAACAACTGCTTGCAGGACGACAGGCAAACGGTATCTTTTTTACCACCATGCAGAAGTTCGAAGAATCTTCTGAACCGCTGTCGGAACGTCGGAATATCATTGTGATGGCAGATGAAGCTCACCGCGGACAATACGGCCTCACCGAAAAAATAAAAATAGCCAAAAACGACGCAGGTGAAGATATCGCCAAACGGATAATCGGTACTGCACGCATTATTCGTAACAGTCTACCGAATGCAAGTTATATCGGTTTTACCGGAACACCGATCTCCGCTGCCGATCGCAGCACTCGCGAAGTGTTTGGCGATTACATCGATATTTACGATATGACGCAGGCAGTTGAAGACGGCGCAACTCGGCCGGTATATTATGAAAGTCGCGTCATCAAGCTCAAACTAGATCAGGAAACTTTGCAGCTCATCGATGCGGAATATGATGCGGCTGCGCAACAAACCGATGAATACGTCATTGAAAAAAGTAAACACGAACTTACCAAAATGGAAGCATTGCTCGGCAGCGATGAAGCAATCGATTCGCTGGTGCGCGATATTATTGAACATTATGAAAGTAACCGTGCCTGCCTTCTAACCGGTAAAGCGATGGTTGTCGCTTATTCCCGGCCTATTGCGATGAAGATTTACCGTAAAATGCTGGAGCTGCGTCCTATATGGACTGAAACCGTTGCTGTCGTTATGACTTCTACCAATGATGACGATGAATCATGGCGGAGTATTATTGGAAATAAACACCGACGGGATGAACTTGCTGCAAAATTTAAGGATAACACGAGTCCGCTCAAGATTGCGATTGTTGTCGATATGTGGTTGACCGGTTTTGATGTACCGTCTCTTGCTACCATGTATATATACAAGCCGATGGCTGGGCATAATCTGATGCAGGCAATCGCCCGTGTCAACCGTGTTTTTCAGGATAAAGAAGGAGGACTCGTAGTCGATTACATCGGGATTATACGGGCGCTCAAACAGGCAATGAACGACTACACCAGCCGCGATAAAAAACAATACGGCGACACTGATATTCTTTCCGTTGCTTATCCTACCTTCCTAGAAAAACTTTCTATCTGCCAAGACCTCTTACATGGCTATGATTACTCTATGTTTATGACCGGTACCGATCTGGAACGGGCAAAGGCGATAAGCGGTGCGGTGAACTTTCTTATGGCACGTGAAAAAGAAAAGCAAAAAGACACTTTTTTGAAAGAAGCATTCTTGCTCCGGCAAGCACTCTCCCTCTGTTCTTCCGTTGCTGTAGAACCGCAACGGTTTGAAGCTGCTTTTTTTGAAGCGGTACGTGTTTTGTTAGTCAGATTAAGCTATACCGGTGGCGGCAAACGGCTTTCACTGCCTGAATTGAATGCTCAGATCAATGCGCTTTTAATGCAGAGTATTAAAAGCAGCGGTGTAGTCAATCTTTTTTCGGATATTTCAAAAGCTTTTTCCCTCTTTTCTCCGGGATTTTTAGAAGATATTGCGAATATGAAAGAGCGCAACCTTGCCGTCGAGCTGCTCAAGCGGCTGCTTGCGGAACAAGTACATATCTATCAGAGGTACAATGTTGTAAAATCAGAAAAATTCAGCAAAATGCTGCAGCAGACCGTAAATGCCTATTTGAACGGGATGCTTACCAACGAAGAAGTCATAGCCGAGATGCTCAAACTCGCACGGCAAATCACCGAAGCCGAACAGGAAGGAAAACAGCTAGGCTTGAGCGCCGAAGAATCCGCGTTTTATGATGCTCTCACGAAGCCTGAAGCAATCAAAGATTTTTATAAAAATGGTGAGCTGATTGCAATGACAAAGGCATTAACCGAAACACTGCGTAAAAATAAAACCATCGATTGGTCGCGGAAAGCAGGTGCTCGGGCACACATGCGGATGCTTATCAAAAGACTCTTAAAAAAATATGATTACCCGCCAGCAGGGGTAGAAGATGCAGTGGAAACTGTTATGAACCAATGCGAAGTGTGGACAGATAACCTTATGGAACTTGATTCCTCCGCCGTCATATCATCTAATACAACAGTGCAAAAGGAAAACGTAAAAGCAGCACAAACTACGAACTCAAAAGCCACAGCGATAAAAGACACAGTGCCGGCACAATCGTATACAGACGCATCCCTTGCCGCAGAGACAATCCCGAAGTACGGAAGCAAGCCATAAACTCATTATACTCCGCTATTCTCCCCGCGGGAGCAATCGTGCTTGCACAATTTTGACATCTTTATTCTTCTTTGCAATATTCAAAACCGCTTCTTCAATTTTACGTTTTTTTGTCGCTTTTTCGGAAGCAAAAAGCTCCAACTGACTGTTGTCGCTGCCGACATCCACCCCAATCCCGATAAGCCGGACGGACAGCGCCGTATCAAAACGGGAAAAGAACAGCTTTTGTGCCCGCTCATATAAATCAGCAGAATCGTTAATCAATGCCCCGCTCTGCTGTGCCGAAATGGTGGTAAAATCCGTATACCGTATTTTAATATGTACGGTGCGGCTTTGAATACGCTCATCAAGAATACGGCACATCAACTCAGCACTCAGCTGAAACAGCACATCGGAGATTTCGTCTCTTTCATGAAGATCGGTTTCAAACGTGCGTTCCGTACTGATAGCATGACTTTTCCGCTCTTCGTTAAAAACATGCGCCATATCTCCGCGGACGGCTTGATACAAAAACGTACCGGCGGCATTCCCGATAATCAGCTGTAAAACGGATTCCTGCTGTTTGAGAATTTCAGCAATAGTCGTCAGACCGGCCTCCGCAAGTCTCGCACGCGTTTTGCCGCCGATCCCCCATACATCGCTTAAACGCAGCGACTGCATAAACGCCCCTTCTCCGCCTGGCGGAATAACCAGCAAACCATCCGGCTTCGATTGTCCCGACGCAATTTTTGCAATGTACTTATTAGAAGCAGCTCCTACGGAAACGCGCAAACCGGTTTGTTCAAAAATGGTAGTTTTTAAAAGCCGGGCTGCCGTTGTCGTATCGCCGAATATTTTTTCAGTACCGCTCATATCGAGGAACGCTTCATCGACAGAAAGCTGCTGTATATCGGGACTAAAGTTTTTAAAAATGCTCATAATCTCTTTCGATTTTTCATAGTAACGCTGCATTCGTGTTTTTATAAAGATCCCCTGCGGACACAAGGCACGCGCACGGGCTATCGGCATCGCAGAATGGACACCGAATTTCCGCGCTTCATACGAAGCAGTTGAAACAACACCTCGCCTACCAAGCCCGCCGACAATAACCGGCTTGCCGCGATAAGCCGGATTATCAAGCTGTTCTACCGAGGCAAAAAAAGCATCTAAATCAACATGAAAAAATACCGGATTATGAATCATTTTCAGTTAACCTTAACATTGCATAACTATTATATCATAACTTTGAGAAAATCCAGCTGCCGGCATTCAGAATACTGAAGAACACCAAGATAGAATGATACATGGTTCCATGCTATAATGATAGAGATGAAACAAAACAATGTTCCGCAGCAAACGCATTTTATCGGCGTTCTCCTCCCAGAGGATATAACCCTTACTCTTGAAGATTGCCGCCGTTATATGAACGAGGTTTACGGCTGCAAGTCAGGGCATGGTACACCCATCCATGTTACACTCGTCCCTCCGTTCAGATTGCAAGAAGAATATTCAACAGCTGATTTAATCAGCGCGATTGAAAAAGAAGTCTTGCCCAAAGGTTTAGGTTTTACTGCTCATATTGATAACTTTGATGCGTTTGGAGATAGAACGCTTTTTGCAAACGTCGTTGCAGATGAAAATTGGACAAAGCTCCGTGATAAAACAATACAAGCAATTTTGAATGCCTGTCCGGGCTGTACGAAAAAAGACAAAAAGCCTTTCCAGCCTCATGCAACTGTTGCAAATCGGGATATTTCTGTAGGCATAATGACGAAGGCGCTTCAAGTTATGAACGAAATGAACCTTGCGGAAGACTTTCCGGTTGATAACATCACGATTTTTGAACGGAAAGGCAACAGGTGGGAAGCGGGGATTACTCTGGAAATTCCCATGTATTGACTTTAGAATTCAGGATAAACGCATCAGGTCGTTTTTTTAGTCTCCCCGCGGAAAAATTGATACTATTCGACCAGAACGGCCAAGGATGGCAGTAGTTCCATACAGCAGCGATGTTTTGTGCGCGCACAAAACTCGCCTTCAACTGTTGTACACGGATGTACAACAGTTGAAGATGGTTCAAATGGTCTCACAGTCTCAATTTTTCCGCGATTTATATCTACTCTACCTGATGCGTTTACCCATTTGCTGGAAAAATGTGCGAAATTTTAAGCAAAATTTCGCACAGAGGAAGGAAGGCAACCGCTAAAAATATTTGTAATGCGGTTGCCCTGCCTTAGAATTTTCCTATGCCGGTTGGCGAAATTGGGAAGATTTCTTAAAATAATTTATTGTTTCGGATTTATAGATGCAGAATAGGAGCTATTTTAAATGAACAACGCTGTTATATATGTGCACGGAAAAGGCGGTTCCACAGACGAAGCCGATCATTATAAAAAACTTTTTAATGACGATTATGAAGTTATAGGTTTCGATTATAAAGCGGAATTACCGTGGCAGGCTAAAGAAGAATTTCAAAACTATTTTGATTTTATCGCTCCAAAGTACAGTGAAATTTTATTAATCGCAAACAGTATAGGAGCTTATTTTTCTCTGATTTCTTTATCGAAAAAGCCAATCACAAAAGCCCTGTTTATTTCGCCCATTGTCGATATGGAAAATCTAATCTTAACTATGATGAAAAAGGCAAAGGTATCCGAAGAAGAGCTGAGGGCAAAAAAGATAATCAGTACTTCTTTCGGCGAACCATTATCGTGGGAATACCTTTCTTTTGTCAGGAACAATCCTATAACATGGAACATTCCTACCGGCATTCTTTACGGTAAAAAAGACGATATGACTTCTTTGGAAACAATGACGAATTTTGCACATACAATAAACGCGAGCTTAACGGTTTTTGATAGGGGCGAACATTGGTTTCATACGGAAGAGCAAATGAATTTTTTAGATACGTGGGTTAAAAGATTCATTCAGTAGATCAAATCATATCAAGCTTACCTCGCGTAACTCGGTAACAGCGTTCTGGTCAAGGTGTATTTTTCCGCTAATGCAAAAAAAGTTTTTTTTTAGGCTTTGCGTGACCGGCGTGGTTTTCAGTAAAATTGCATTACGCAGATTCAAATAGTTTGATGAAGGTTGATACTGATGCTAACAATGGTTCCGGTAACATTTTTACTTGTTTGATAATTGTTTCGTAAGACATTGAGGGAGATACTGTGTAATTATAATTTATCGGTTTTTGTATTTTCTTTGTTCTCAGATTGAGATAGCCCAAGTTTTTTGATAAGTTCAAGCGCTCGCTCATCTTTATCCGACATACTTATCAGATGAGCGGCAAACGATTCAACTTCTTCAGTATCTGCTTGCTGTATTATCTTTTTTATTGATTTACTGTATTGGAGTAATAGATCAATATATGAATCAACAACAGTATTAGGAAATACCGTACGTAGAGCTTCCGTTTTCTGTTCAAGTTTGCCTCGTTTCAATAGAAGAACTCCTATAGTTGAAAAAAGCTCTGTTGTCATTTCTACCTTTCCATTGGTAAAAATATCCCTGATATCCTTTGCAATACTTTGTAACGAACGACTATCTTTTTCTGCTTTTTCAATTAAATATGTAATCTGATCTGTACAATTTGTAAAATCTGATTCTGATTTTACAAAACTTTTGATAACATCTTCCAACGCCTCAACAGCGCTATGCTGTAGTGGTAATGTACTGTATTCGATTGTTTGGTAAGCAAAGCCTTTATTTTTAATTTCTTCAATCCATAGTTCTTTAGTAAGGCTTTTCAGATATTCATCAAGCGTATTCATACAATGATCAGTCAATTCATTTTTGATGTTTTCATTATGTACTGCTTTAAAAAAGGCAACCGATATATGTATTATATTAGATATAGTGATATCTCTGATTGCATACTCACTCCAGCCCTCTAAACGAGAAAGCAATGTCTTATGTGGAAGTTCCAGTTTTTTACTAATAACATCATAATCATTTAAGATTATTTCAATTCTTGCACGTGATACACCATAAGATCTTTTCGTTAAATCCTGTGCCATTGATTTATAAAGAGGAAAGTCTATTTTTGATAAATTTATGAGTATATCACTGTAATCGGTGTAATACTCGATTCTTTCTGCTATTTTTAAAGATATCTTATCCTTATTGTTCTTTAGCACAGCATCGAAGGGGCTTGAATATGATGAACTAAAATCATCAAATCGTGCAATCCTCATACAAATTAAATCATAGTAAAACTCATCTTGATTATTAAATTGGGTAAACAGTGAATAAATCTCACTATCAGTTAAAAGCTCTTGTTTCACAGGACGTTCAATTTCTTTTAGACGAGTATATAAAAGTTTAATATATTCTTTAGAGCTTTGATTTTTTGAGATAAGCTCAACCAAGTGTTTTTTATATTTATCAAAATCATATTCTTTTACAATGTATGGTATAAAATTTATTTCTTTTAATTTTAAAACTTCCAATGTTGCTAAGTATTCATCTAGTTCATCATTATCACAAGTAATTTTATACTTTTCTATTTTTTCTTTCGCAAGGTTAATAAAAGTAATAAACTGCTCTACCTGTAATTCTTTAGATTTGATGTAGTCAAAAACATTAATATTTTTTAATTCACTAAGCTTTGTAATATCACTATAATACTGCTTAGAATTAAAATTTTTATCATTTGCTAATGTATTTATAATGTTCATTAGATATTGTGCAGGAGCTTCAATATGGGTAAGTAATATATACTGATAATTTTCTAGTTTTGTTTCCGTTTTATCTCTTGACTTATTGTAAAGAACTCTCCACATATGTTTGGTATATGGGTCATCTTGTTTATCACGGAAAACATCATTAATGACCTCTGCCGTATTACCAACATTGGTAACCTCCGGCAAAGCAGATTCTAGTACATCAATAAAAAGAGGCGAATTACTGATTTCTTTAACGGTAATCACATCCTTGCTGTCGAGTGACTGCTTAAGTTTTTCCTTGAATATGACGCTTTTTACCTGCTCCGGTGGTAATTGGTAATATAATGCAGCAAGATATTTTGCTAGGTCAGTGTCATTTTTATATAAGAAGTCAATAGCACCTAAAAAGGTAGGCGAAAAAATTTCGGTAATACCTTTTTCGGTCATTCTTTGTTTACCAAATATGTACAATGCAATATATTGGTAGGGTATGGTATCTTTTACAATTTGTTTAATCGTCACTATTTCATTTATGAATGCAATAATTTTTCGAGGTGATTGCTCTATTGTCAACATATCATATATTTGCATCACATTTTCATAGTTGTTTTGCTCAATCGTATTCCCGAATGCCTCTTTCCACTGCATTCTAAAATAATCTTTCCAATCAGACATAATAGGCGGAGATACCCTGTAGACAACATCAAAGGTTTTATTGATAAAATCATCGCCATAACATATATATTTATCTGCAGAAGTATTCTCTTTTTCTGTCTTAGGTATTTGTATATCCTCTTTCTTAAAAGCATTTCGTATATGCAGCCTATCAAAAGGAACAATAACCCATCTCCCCTCATATCTTTCTTCTGCAAAAAAACTATGAATCGATGACCAAAGTTCTTGTACTTTATTGGACGGAAGCCTATCCATATTATCGAAAATAATTATAAGATTATTATTTTCTAAGTCCTCAGATATCTCTTTTATCCAATCTTTAAAATCTTTTGAGGAAGGATTACGTTCAGAGATTACCTCATGGGTTACAATGTCTTTTCTATCTTTTGTATAAAAAGCAAATATTTCATCAAAAATAAATTTAAATTTTTGTTGATTTTTACCCCTTTTATAAAAACATATTATACAATGCCAAATATGTTTTAATATCTTAAAACATAACACAAGCATTAATGAACCTAAAGGTATACAATATATATATTTACTAATTATTGGATAAGATTCTTGTAATAAATCAGAGATCGGTTTTAAAGCAGGTGCTATTATAACAGATAGAACACCTATGATAACTCCGATACTTAATTTAGGTATCGTTTTTACTTCCGTTTCTTTTGTTTTTGATTCAAGATTTTTACATTTTTCTTTCCATTTCTTACTATCAAGAATCTTTTTCTCTTTAACAAGAAAATCAGTCAAATTCTCTAAAATTGCACGTCGTTGAATATCTTCTTGATGTCCCCATGCGTCATATAAAAAAAATAATATTTTTCATACTCTTGTTGATTAAGCTGTTTTTCAAGTATTTTTAATAAGTTTGACTTACCGGTCCCCCAAGATCCGTCAAGACCTATCATACGACAATCAAGATTATTTTTTATGGTATTACAAATATTTTGTGCAATTGTTGTATGTGCTTTACCAGCAAATAAATCTTCTTCACACGGCATATTCTTGATAAGTTTAGGATATACTGTTATTTCTGCATTAGTTTTATCTCTCATAAATTATCCCTACTCCCCCTCCACAATCTTCACCTCATCCGCCGTCAACCCGTACAGTCCATATACAACAGTATTTATCTGCTTATCTAAAATGTCAACCCGCTGTTGTAAGAATTTTTTATCAGAATCGGATATTGCACTGTCCAGCTATTCCTGTGCATCAAGCATTTGCTCAGCAAAATGGATAAGCGGCGTTTGCTCTTGAAGCGGAATTTTTTTAATAGGCCGTTCTTTTAGCTGATATCCTTTTATTTTAGAAAATAGTAACTTGTTATCGGAGTATGTTGTACTCCAATATTTTTTTATTAATTTTGAATTTAATATACACAGTATATATAATAATGAAAAATCAGGAGTTTTCGACCAAATACTATATAGTGTATTTGATGCAAGTATGTCAGCTTTACATAGACCTACGATTGGTATAGAATCGATTTACCTTACGACAATTCTATCTTTGCTGTAAACATTCCAATCACCGCCGCTTTTTATATTTTGTTTTCGATAATCAAAGAATTTTTTCGGCTGTGCAAACGCATTAGCAGCCGAAGTTAAACATCCCACTTCAGACATTCAAGCAGCGGATCGATAAACTTATTACGTACTTCGCTTTCAACAAAATTCTTGGAAAGATAAAACGCCTCATTCTCCTTAAATTGATTTACCAGCTGCGCCACACGTTCCTTGCGTTCCGCCATCGTCATGTCTTTTGCCTTAATAGACATCATTTACCCCTCCTCCGCTTTCGTATTTGAATATGCCACACATTATAACACACTCGGACGAGTTTATAAGAATACTAAAATGAGCTTTTTAATTAAGCCCCAAAATCAAACAAAGTCCGGCATCAATTTCATGCATATTATCAAAAGGTAGAATACCGGCTTTTTCAGAAATTCTTGCTTTATCAATCACTCCTGTTTGCGATACCACTGCGACGGAATCTTTTGGAAGACCGCTATCTATTTTATCGATAAATACATTCCCGGGAGCATCAGCGAGTATTATATTGGTTGTCAGCGGAACGGCAAGAACAGTATGGAGTTCCTTGATATTAAATGCATCGTTCTGGACGATCACAACAGGTCTTTTAAATCCAGGCTCACTTCCATACGGTATTCCGTAATCAGCCCAGTATATTTCACCACGTATCATTTTTTGTAAGCTCCCGCCATGAATCCAATGTTGCTGCCGATAAAGCTGTTTGTGCAGATGCCGGTATCTGTGAATAAACACTCTTCAATTTTTCAGAAATAGTAGAAGCATATTTTTCGTCAGCCTGTTTCCCCGCTTCGTGTACCATAAAATTTACAAAATGCTCAACTTGCATATAATATTCATACGGAAGGGATTTTATCTGCTGTTCCAACATTTCGTATGTCATATTTATCTCCTCTTACATTGATGCAATCGGCCCCCGTTCATTCACGCCCACCGCAGCACATTATTCAGCAGACCTCATAGTCTTTCCCATCATAATCTTTTACTTCCTAATGGTACTGCGGTTTTATGCAGAAATCAAGATATATACTTTACCCTATGCTGTTTCCCTCGACGTAGAACGTCGGAGTATAAAATACTCATACAGATAAAAATGCATAAAGATTTTCTGATGATACAGATAATGCATGGGAAGATATCAAAGTCAAAACGCAAACTCTTTCAAAAAGAATTCGGGATTTACAGCGCCCATATTCAGCCGTACTTCCCAGTGCAGATGCGGCCCGGTTGCAAGCCCTGTTGCACCGGAAAGCCCGAGCCGCTCCCCTTGTTTGACATATTGACCTTCTTGCACGTTCAGCGAATCCAGATGGTAATAGAGACTGTACAGTCCAGGCAAATGCTCTACCACAACACTCCAGCCGGTAGAAATACGGTTCTCCGCTAGTACAACCTTTCCCTCAGCACAGGAATGAACGGGAGTCCCCGTCGGCACTCCATAATCTATTCCATAATGCAGCGTAGTACTCGTTTGCTTGTCGGTATATTCAAAGACTCGGCGGTCGCCAAAACCGGACGTTATCCGTTTTGAATCTACCGGTATTGTAAAGGGCTTCAATGTATACACATCCTGCGGTATTACCGTTTCAAGAATTTTATTGAGTTTTTCACTTTGTGCACGGCGTTCCGGACTCACATCCTTCCTAATTCCTGTATTTCTTGCATCAAGCACAATACGCTCGGAAACAAATTGCTTTTTCTGAATACTGAAGGGCAGCGTTATTTCTTTTTTCTGTGCATCCCCTGTTGAAATAATCACTTTAAGTGAATAAACCTCTTTGTCGGAAAGCCATGTCGAAAGCGGAATACCCGCAAGCATCTCAGCTGTTTCCGCGCTGCAATTTTGTGGATTTGTAAAGAAGAACTGCGCGGAAGCAGCCCGCTCTTTTCCCTTAAAGAGCTGCAAAACGGCGGTAGGCTTTTGTGAGGTCTTATCAGACGTTGCTCCGGGCATCTTCATCGAAAGACGCACGAATACTGCGTCTCCCGGCTGAACCTTTTCGTTGTAGGTTACGGAACCGCTGTAAGTCTGCTCCTGAAAACGCACCGTCTCAGCTGCAAATAACTGTGCCGCAACAGCAATGCTGATAATAAACCAATAAAAAAATCTTTTGTTCATGTTTATATTCCTGCTCATTCCCTAATGGTACCGCAGTTTTATATATCAAGCAAGCTATATCATCAGATCATCATTTTGCGAGGGGGCTCTCTCCGACTAAAAGCCGCGCTTCCCCCTCTACCCCACACGCAGTTTTTTGCTATAATAAACACACTATGAACGAACATGATTTTTTGAAGCTGCAAAACGGCAGCGATATCCGCGGCGTTGCGCTGGAAGGCGTTGACGGCGAACAGGTAAATTTAACGACCGAAGTCTGCCGGAACATCGGCGCGGCGTTTGCGCTCTGGCTTTCTGCAAAAACAGGACGCAGCACGGATACGCTGGTAATCGGTATCGGACGGGATTCCCGGCTTTCCGGCGAAGCGCTTGAAAATGCGCTCATCGAAGGGCTTGCGGCGCAGCGGGTTACTATCGTGCGCTGCTCGCTTGCTACCACACCGGCAATGTTTATGGGCACCGTGTTTGAAGAAACAAACTTTGACGGCTCAATTATGATTACCGCAAGCCACCTCCCGTTCAACCGGAACGGGTTCAAGTTCTTCGATAAAACAGGCGGGCTTGAACGCGCCGACATCACGGAAATTTTACGCAGTGCCGCCGCACAGCATGATGCTACAGCGCAGCACAGTAATGCCATTCCGCCTGATACCGCCGCACAACAGACTACCGGAGACAGCAGCGCGTCGAAATGCCGGTCATTCGATTTAATTGCGCGATACTCAAAACACCTGCAAGACGCCATCCGGAAAGGCTTGAGCTTCCATGCCGAAAAGCCGCTTGCAAACTTAAAAATCGCGGTCGATGCCGGGAACGGTGCAGGCGGCTTTTTTGCAAAGCAGGTATTAAAAGCGCTTGGCGCCGATACCAGCGGCAGCCGCTTCCTTGAACCGGACGGTACCTTTCCCAATCACATTCCCAATCCCGAAAACAAGGCGGCGATGGAAGCGGCTAAAACCGCTACCGTGCAAAGCAGCTCCGATCTAGGCTTGATTTTCGACACGGATGTTGACCGTATGTCGGCAGTACTATCCGACGGAACGGAAGTCAACCGCGATGCAATTATCGCAATGACGGCGGCAATCCTTGCACCCGACTATCCGCACAGCACCATCGTTACCGATTCGGTAACTTCCGACCGGCTCACCTTCTTTCTTGAGCAGGAGTTAGGGCTTACCCATCTGCGGTATATGCGCGGCTACAAAAACGTAATCAACAAATGCCGCGAATTGAACGAGCAAGGGCTTATCAGCCCGCTGGCGATGGAAACGTCCGGACACGGCGCGCTGAAAGACAATTACTACCTCGATGACGGCGCTTTTCTTGCGGTAAAGCTGGTTACGGCGCTTGCGAACGCAAAGCACGCAGGAAAAAATATCGAAAGCCTGATTGAAAAGCTCCCGCCGATGGTAGAAGAAACGGAATTGCGTTTTAAGATACGAGGCGATGACTTTAAAGAATATGGCACGTCAATCCTGCAAGCATTTAAGGAGCGCGCCGCAAAAGCCGGTTTTGAACTGCCGCAGTCGTATGAAGGGGTGCGTATTTCATTTAAAAACGCCGAAGCACAAGGCTGGATGCTGCTCCGCCTATCCCTGCACGACCCCGTTATGCCGCTGAACATCGAAAGCGCCCGAAAAGGTGATCTTGCAAAGCTGAAAGACATCGCCCGCACATTACTGGAAGGTTTTGACCGGCTTGATATAAGTGAGTTGGAGTAAGTAAAGGGCGGAGAGAGAGGGATGGATACACAGGGAAACAAAACGATAGATTCGTCAACCATGATGGTGTCCATAGCAATTTCGAACTAATCGTTTCCCTCCGCTTTTACGGTACTTCCACCAACAGTGCATGGGTCTTTTTATCCCGCTGATTAAGCTTCACTGACTCTTCCGGCAGAATAAGCAGCGTGCCCGATACGGCGATATTTAACACCGATTCTTTGTACGCATGGCCGGTAATAAGCATAAAACCTTTTTCCGAACAGGCATATCTGCCGATAGTTTGGGGATCCGGTTTGATGATATCCGAACAGATACGCACGGGTATTCCATCGGAAGCCCCCCGCTGCACGGTGCCGGAAGATAATGCGGATGAGGATAACGTGCCGTATAAAAAACTTAAACTTGCACGCTCTTTTCCCAAATGGGATGCTTCCGAAAGGCGGAGAAGATTCTCAGGTGAATCGTGCGTTTCAAAAGTAAAATGACACCATTTATGAAACGCTACCGGCATTTTCGCCGTTCCGGTTTGGAGAGGACGATTGGGGAAACAACAAACTCCGGCATGGGGACACGGCGCATATATAGAAAATCCAGCCGCTAAAAATTCCGTTCTCAACAAGCTTAAAAACTCGCCTGCAAGCGGTATCCCCGGTTCAATGAACAGAACCGAACAGGCTGGCTTGAGATAGTGCATAACCGTACGGTGCGTTTTTTCGGCCTGGTCATCGAGGGAGAGCGGGCTGTTCCAGAATATCTCATTGAACATATTTGCTTCCGTTACCAGCGATACTTTTTCGGACAATGGCGTACCGAATGCGCCGCACACTTTCTTAACAGTCCACGGAATTTCGCCGTTGTCATTCTTTTTACCGGTGTATGCACAGAGCGCTAAAAAAAGCTCTTCACCAAAGCCGAGCGCCTTATTAGAAATATCCACACAATACCATGTCAGCCATTTTTTCCGCAGCTCCGGTTTTGCAATCCACAAAGCGCAGACCAAAGTAAGCGGCCCCGAACCGAAATCTGCCGCATAATCGCCGTCATCAAGCCGAATATCAAGATTCTGCAAGAGTTTCGTAAGCCGTACTAAATTCCACCAGACATAATAATGCGTATATGCGGACAGCTTTACCGGATCATTTAAATAGTGCGTTTTTCTGCTGCTTCGCTCATCCGTCAGTTCATGGAAAAGCGTATGAATATGCTGCGGTAACAGTTGTTTCTTTTTTGCATCAAGCGGCAAAACCTGATCCAACAAGGCAGGGAAATGCTCTAAGATATTTTTAGCTTCAGGAGTCAGCTCTGCAAATATCGGTCTGCCGAATGTATAAAGTGCAGTGTTTCGGTTTTTGCTTTGCTTCTCATTTTTTTGATTAAGACGCTGTCCGGAAGTTTTTTGATAAATATCCTTCTCTTTTGACTGATGCTTCCGGTTCTTTTCCTCTACTTGGAATTGATTGCGCTTGTCTTGCGTCCGGACGGAAGACGGTTTTTTAATAAATTTTTCATAAAAAGGTTTTTGCATACTCATTATCGTTGTATTATAGAAAAAACCGGCCGTTTTTGCAAACGTGTGTATTTTTACTCCAACATGATACGTTAAACATCTTTTAAAACAAAAAATGCAGCGCCAAAGGCGCTGCATTTTTTTTAGAATACATCAAAGCGGAGACCGACCGATATATGCGGAAGGACACCCCTTATTGCTGAGGAAGAACCGCCGCTGACATCGGTCGGGATAAACCAAAGTTGACCTTCCGTATACACAGCAAAGCTTCTAAAATACTTCATTTTCTTCTTCGATAACTTAACACGAGGGAACTCTATCTGCGCAAGCATAGCAGCAAGGACTTGCGGCGTCCCTTTCTGTGTTTGCGTAAAGACCGAGAAATTTGCGCCTAAAGCACCGGTCATATATAACCACGACCAATCGGGACCCGCAAAAGATTCAAAAGGCAGCTCGAATACGTTTGCAAGAATCTTCATACTAAAGACGTGCCCGCCGTACCGCATTCTTACCTTGCCCTTATAGAATAAATCCCATTGCGATTGCAAGAACTGTCCATAATGAAGCTGTAATTTCACATTGCTGCCGAAGAAACTCAACCCAACCCCGGCATTCCACAACGTAGCCCCCCAGAAACCGACATCAAAATGCAACCCTTGTATGACCTTTGGTATACCATAAAGGTATTTATCACCCTTTCGTAAAGACAAAGAAACATTAGTAAGGGAAACATCATCGGTCGCTAATCCTGCATACGTCAAAGATTGGTTATAGGTTCCGCCTTCATCCGGAGTAAGCAGGGTAACAACAGGAGCCGTCTTATCGATACTCACCACCATACGGCAAACAGCAGTTTCATTATTTGCCATTCGAGCACGCACGAGCAAGAAATGTTCACCTTCTGCCATATCTCCGGTTTCAAGCCGGTATTTCCAGTTGGCTTTCGAACCGAGCGGAACAAATGTTCTACCGTTATTAAAACTCAGTTCTACTGCAACTAATTTCTTTGCAGCGATTGCTTCGCGAACACCAACTGCCGTAGATTTGTCTTTGAGTAATAACTTCTCTTCTTCGGAAAGAGTGTATCCCGCCTTACCTTTCAGATACGGCCGCTCAACGGCAAAATCACCCATTGCAAAATTATCAATCGTAATCCACGGACCAGAGGTCTTATAAACTATCGAATGAATGGCAGAACTTTCCGGTTTATTTTTTACAATTTCTGCTTTAACCGATATTTTATGTGAACCCTCGGTCATACCTTCAGGCGTTATTCTAAAATTAAAATAACCGGTCGGAGAAATAGTGGATGTACCGCGCTCCGCACCATCGATATATAAGGTCGCGGACTCAGGAAAAATCGTACTGGAAATCTTTCCATATATATTAAACTCGCCGACCAATGTTTCTCCCATAAGCGGAGCGAGAAGCTCAATCTTTCCTTTATCATTACTACGATCAATGACAAAGTTTCGGGCAATATTGGTAACATTTCCTGCTTCATCTGAACCGACAATTTCAAGGTTATAAGATCCTTCAGGAAGATCTGCAACATTGATACTTTTTGAGACGATAAGCTTCGGTTCAAGCACTGTATTTGAAAACTTTGCCGGCACCGACTGACCTTGTAATCCTTTGATATGAACAGCAACTTCTTTTAAGGCGATTTCGTCATATACCTGTCCGGAAACAAAAAGCTCATTGTCGTATCTTCCACCGGGGATGGGATATTCAAACTGGAGTACCGGTGCCGTATTATCGATGTTTACCAGAGTAGAAGCTCGAGATTCTTCGCCGTATTGGTCTACAGCTTTTATAAACACTACATGGGTTCCATCGGCAATCACAGCGGTATTAAAATCATAGTACCAGTTCTCACCACCTTCTGCTTTAGAATAGGTATTTCCGTTGTCAATCGACACCTCAATTGACTTGATGCCGTTTTTATCGGCTGCAGTTCCTTTGATAGAAATAATATCTTTTACTATGGACGTACTCGCCGGCACCTGAACCGCAACTGACGGAGGTTCAAGAGAAACCCGAACTTTCCGCTTAAATACATTGCTCTTAACGCCATAAATATCTTCGGCATAAATCGAAATAGTATGTTCATTATCCGTAAAATCGGTTAAAGCAAGCGGAACCGTAAAGGTATTCTTTACTTCAAGAGATTTGATTGCACCGTTGTCAATCTGATAAAAGACTTTTGAGACGCCGTCATCGTCATGGATGATACCGGACAGGACAAAATCTTTTACTACAATGGCATCTTCTTCCGGTAAGTGAACTTCAATAATCGGCTTATCCGACTCAGTGTCTATTTCAAAAGGATACTCGTTATATGTTGAGACATTCCCTGCTTTATCTGTAAATCGGAATACCATTCCCTTACCGATCGGTGCGGCTGCCGTCCCGATAATTCTATGGGGAAGAGGAGAAATTTCCATGGGCTCCCAGGGACGATTAGAACCTTCCGGTTTATACTCGATTTTTTCGAGGGCAGAATAGTTATCCGGTTTAAAAGCCACCAAAATAGAACCGTTCACCTTATCGCCTTCACGAGGAAGGATAAGCGACACCTGCGGTCCCTGCGAATTTTTATAGAATGTCCGATATGCAGAGCTTTTCTGTCCAAGCACATCGACTGCATGTACACCCACAACAATAACGCCGTCAGGATAATTTTCCAGCGCAATTTTCTGAGAGAACTTAGCGGAAGGAAGCGGTTGCGCTTCGGCATCTCCAACCGTGTATGTTATCGACTGTAATGCGGAAATATCGGAAATTGTGCCGGCTAATTCCAGCGATTCTTTTATAAAGCGAGGCTCTTCGGCAAGCGTCAGTTTAATTACCGGAGCGGTTTTATCAACGAGAATATTAATACCCGAAGAGGTAAAAGTCCGGCCTTCCGTATCCGTAACGGTAATCCGTACATTTTTATATACTCCTTCTTCAGTGACAGCGAGCGCAATGACATGTCCCGAAAACGACAATTCGCAGGGTATTGTAGAACCGGCTAATTCGACGGAAGCAATCTCAGCCTCGCCTGCAGGACGATACACCGCCGTTAGCGTATTGTTATCGGATAAAACAAAAGTTCCGTCAGAAGATTTATTCCCTTCCGCCCAGGCAAAAGCTTCTTCTTCCGCAGTTGTCTGAGAATCAATTAAAATAGTTTGAGCGACCGCCCTGCCGTATATATCGGAAGCTTGTACCGCAACGGGAATCACCTTGCCGGTAAATGAAGAATCAACCGGAATACGGATAAGCGTATTTGCAGCCCCTTTCCTGATTGAAACAGGAATTTCAGCATTATCTGCAATAGTGTATGAAACCGAATCAAGACCGGCTCCGGCGCTGACAGTTATTGTAACGGGAGTCCGGCTATCAGGAGCCGCCGACTGCACAACACCGGAAGTTCCCTCAAGTCCGATAACGGACTTCGTACCTATTACCGAGAAAGATACCGTTTCGGTATTCCCTCTTACACCTTGAGGGTTAACGGCATACACCGAAACCGTATGCGTTCCTCCCGAAATATCGGTAATAGGAACGCCAAAAGCACTCATGGTGACGGGTACGGTTACTTCCTCCCCTCGATCGATTCTATAGCGTATTTCGGAAACTCCGAAACCACTTTGAATTGAACCGGCAAGATATATACTGTTACCGGTAATGGCATTGGCAACGGGCTGTACTATTGTAAGGCGGGGAGCATCCACGGATTTATCAATCGTAATTGTCCGTACTACCTTCGTAATATTGCCGGCTGCATCTTCGGCAGTAATCTCAACGGTCTCGGTTTTATTTGAAAAACCGCTCACATCAAATTCTTTAACCCAATAAGAATTTCCTTTAGTCAGTTCAAAATCTCCGGCTTGATTCCCCATTCGCCACGATAACGACTTAAGATTTACCGCATCGCTTGCAAAGCCTGCTATCCCAAAAACGCTATTAACCTTTTCGGAAGGGGCGGGATAAAAGAAATCAACCACAGGAGGAGTATTATCAATAAAGAATAAGAACGTAGAAATACCTTCGGCTCCTAATTTATCAACCGCCTTAAACCAACATACGGTCGGCCCCTCAGGCATTTTACGTGTATCAATGTCAAGCTTGAAAGAAGAAACGTTCGCCTTTTTATCATATTTAAGCGCAAGCGGCGTATAGGTATGTCCGGCATCCAGCGAATAGAACAGCTTACTCACGCCGTTTCCATCCCGCACGATTCCTCCCAATACCTGTTTACCGGAAATCAAGGCACCGTCATCCATAGTGGTTACAAGGGTTTCAGGCGTATGCAGATTCAAATTAAACTCAACCGAAACGCCGTCACTCTTTAGTCCGTTAATGTCGATACCCCATGCAGTAATACGGTGTACCCCCTCTTGCAAGTCGGCAGTATTAAAGGTTTGTGTCCAAAACTGCTTACCTTTTGCACGGACCGGTTCATTGTCGTCTAAGGCTACTTCAATATAATCGATACCGTCATCGTCAAAACATGTTCCGGATGCACTAAAAGTTCCCGTAATATTCATATTTTTGAAGGGGTTTGTAATAGACACAACCGGTTGATCCGAGCGGGGGTCTATGTACATATTAAAGGGGCCGGCTTCTCCGATATTACCTGCCGAATCTTCGGCCGTAACAAGTACATTATACTTACCCGGCTTTTTCCCCGTAAGATCAAAAGATTCGTCCCAGCTTTCGGGATTTTCTACAGTGCGGGTTTCTACCTTGCCTCCGGCAAATAGAAATGCCCCCAGAAAGGCGGACGCACAGACACAGAGCAGTAGCTTTTTCATAGAAGTTCCTTATTAAAGTAAATAAGCTCTCGTTTAATACGGCAGCTTTCTCCGGAAACTTATATACAGTACCGGCATGCTACAACTTTTATAGTAATTCAGATTAAGAAGAAGATCATTGTTGTAAAAATTTCCTTTTAAGGTATCGGCACAATACCCCGAAAACTTGAGTATATCAAGATCGGGATAATGTAAAGATATTAAACGGAGACGACTTTTTTTATATCAGGATAGGATTCTTTTAGTTGAGCTTCAATACCGGATTTTAACGTCATCAAAGCCATCGGACAGGAGCCGCACGCCCCCTTTAATCGGACGGAAACAACACCGTCATCGGATAATGAGACAAATTCAACATCGCCTCCATCCGCTTGCAAGTGAGGACGAATACCGTCCAAAGCCTTTTGAATTTCATTGACTGTAACCATAGACCATCCCCTCAGCACTCATAAAATGTACTGATCATTAATAGACATCTTTCAAAATTCCAATTACTAAAATAGTCCTTTCAGTTTAAACAGTATTTAACAGCAGCAGTTACATATTGGACACGTTTTAGTATACGAAAGAGGCATCTTTCTGCTTTTTGCGCCTTTTTCTCACATAACTTAAAGCTTAGTCTTGCAATCAAAAACCGTTTCCTGTATAATTTATAATCTTGCTTATAGACAGTTTTTGAAAATTGATATTTTTAGCTGCTGTTTTTTTTGACGTAAAAATCTTATAGAAATGAGGTAAAAGAATTATGAGTAGTGATATTTCAAAAATGAGAAATATCGGTATCAGTGCGCACATCGATTCGGGAAAAACAACCCTTTCAGAGCGTATCTTGTTTTATTGCGACCGTATTCATACCATTCACGAAGTACGCGGAAAAGACGGTGTCGGCGCCGTTATGGATAATATGGAATTGGAACGGGAGCGCGGTATCACCATTCAGTCCGCATCAACACAGGTACAATGGAAAGATCATACCATTAACGTTATCGACACTCCCGGACACGTTGACTTTACTATCGAGGTTGAGCGTTCATTACGCGTTTTGGACGGCGCTATTTTGGTACTTTGTTCCGTTGCCGGTGTACAGTCTCAGTCTATCACGGTTGACCGCCAGCTCAAGCGCTACCATGTTCCGCGTATCGCATTTGTTAACAAGTGTGACAGAACCGGTGCAAACCCGTTAAAGGTGCGGATGCAGCTCCGCGAAAAGCTTGGCCTCAACGCCTATATGATGCAGCTCCCGATCGGTCTTGAAGACAAACTCGAAGGCGTTATCGACCTCGTAACGATGAAGGCACTGTACTTTGAAGGAGACAGCGGCACCGAACTCCGCGTTGCCGAAATTCCGGCGCACCTGCTGGATGATGCAAAAAAATACCGCGAGGAAATGATTGATGCAGCGTCCATGTTCTCCGATGAGCTTGCAGAAGCATATCTTGAAGGCGCCGAAACGGAAGAGATGATCCGTGCAGCGGTACGCGCAGGAACCTTAAAAGAAGCATTTGTACCGGTATTCCTCGGTTCAGCCTATAAAAACAAAGGTATCCAGCCGCTGCTCGATGCCGTTACCTACTACTTACCCAATCCGACGGAAATTACCAATAAAGCGCTCGATTTGGATAAAAACGAAGAGCCGGTTGTATTGAGCACTAACCCCGATGATCCGGTTGTGTCGCTCGGATTTAAGCTGGAGGATGGGAAATACGGTCAGCTGACCTATGTGCGTATCTATCAGGGAACGCTGAAAAAAGGCGGCGAACTGTACAATACCCGCTCACGCAAAAAGTTCAAGGTTGGGCGTCTCGTCCGCATGAACTCTGCCGAAATGGAAGATATTTCCGAAGGCGGCCCGGGAGACATCGTTGCTCTCTTCGGTATCGAATGTGCATCAGGAGACACGTTCTGCGGCGGAGACCTCAACTACGCAATGAGTTCCATGTACGTCCCCGATCCGGTTATTTCGCTTTCGATTACCCCCAAGGATAAAAAATCTGCCGACCAGATGGGCAAGGCGTTAAACCGCTTTACCAAAGAGGACCCTACTTTCCACACGTATGTGGACACCGAATCGAACGAAACGATTATTCAGGGTATGGGCGAACTCCACTTGGATGTATACATCGAACGAATGCGCCGTGAATACAAGTGCGACGTAGAAACCGGTATGCCGCAAGTTGCCTACCGCGAAGCAATCAGCCAGCGTGCAGATTTTAACTACACCCATAAAAAGCAGACGGGCGGTTCCGGTCAGTTCGGCCGTGTTGCAGGCTTTATTGAACCGACTTCCGAGCAAGACTACGAGTTTGTCGATCAAATTAAGGGCGGTGCCATTCCTTCGGAATTCATTCCGTCTTGTGATAAGGGCTTTAGAGCGGCTGTGAAGAAGGGTACGCTTATCGGCTTCCCGATTGTCGGTGTACGGGTTACCATTAACGACGGTCAAACACACCCGGTTGACTCTTCCGATATGGCATTCCAGGCTGCCGCTATCGGTGCTTTCCGCGAAGCGTACAAAAAAGCCAATCCGATTGTACTCGAACCGATTATGAAAGTTTCAATCGAAGGCCCTCAGGAATTTCAAGGAAATATCTTTGGACTTATCAACCAACGTCGTGGTATAATACTTTCGTCGACCGAAGATGAACAGTTTACCCGCGTTGATGCAGAAGTCCCGTTAAGCGAAATGTTCGGATTTTCAACCATTTTGCGCTCTTCAACGCAGGGTAAAGCGGAATACTCAATGGAATTTGCGAAGTACGGCAAAGCTCCCCAGAGTGTTACGGAGACCTTAATTAAGGCGTACGAAGAAAAACGCAAAGCGGAACAACAAAAATAGGAGGCGGAAAATGGTTAAAGAGGATTTAATCGAACGCAGCGCTGTTCGTAATTTTGAGAAAGCGCTCGGAGGGGCGTTACAACCGGGGGAAATCGGTATTGTAACAGCTAAAAGAGGCGTTGGAAAAACTTCCATGCTGGTACAGCTCGGATTGGATCAGCTGCTGCAAGGTAAACCGATTGTACATATCTCGTTCAGTCAGCAAACCGATTATGCCATTACATGGTACAACAATATGTTCGACGAAACAGCCGAGAAAAAACACCTTGAAAAAGCAGCCGAGTTAAAGTCGGAGGTTATCGCACGACGCATTGTTCTGAATTTTAATCAAGACATTGTACGTACGACACAAATTATCAAGACCGTAAAAGCGCTGTTTGAAGTCGGATCCAAGCCTTCCGCGCTGATTATCGATGATTTCGATTTTTCCAAAGCGGTTCCCGAAGCGATTCAGCAGATAAAAACTTTTGCAAAAGAAACCGGTATGTTCGTCTGGTATTCTGCTTCCGCTGACGCACGTGAAAAAGCCGTTCATGCCGATTTAAAACCTTATGCAGATGATCTAGACGTTATCCTGTATTTGGAACCGACGCCGGACGCTATTAAAATACACGCGTTAAAAGCTCGCGGTAAAGCGAACTTTGATACCGGCTGCAAACTTGACGCCAAAACAATGCTTTTAGCGGAAAAATAGCCGCAGAACCTAAAAGGATAACCGAGCAAAAAGCATAACGCAGCTAAGTACGATGGCTGTAAAAACTATTCTAGAAAGCCCTGTCGATTATATCGGCAGGGCTTTTTTTATGCGGTGAGGAAACACTTTGAAGCCGTCTCACACTCCCGTGAACTATTCTGCATCCTCCGGCTGAGCGGGATTTTCCGGTTGCGGTACCGAAAGAGCCCCAGTTGTGCCTGCCGCTTGGTTAGAGGATGCTGCCTCCGTAGAAGGAGCGGCTCCGGTGCTTGTATTTGAACCGGAAGCAGATGGGGCAGGCCGCACGGAAGCAGCATCCTGTGGCGCTGAACCGAGCGAAAGCCGTATTGTTTCGTATTCGCTCTTATGTCTCATCTTTAAGTATAAAATCTTACTTCCTGCATTATAGGCATAGCCGGAGGAGTTATACATTTCAAAACGGGCATCGCTCCTGAACGGAATACCATACATCTCAATTCGATAGAAAGACCTAATACCGTGCAAGGTAAGATAGTGAGATTGGCCTTCCGGAAAGCGAATCCGCAATACTAAGGTTTTTGAAGTGTTTTCCAAAACCTCGATGTTCTGCGCACAAGTCCACGCCCAAATACCGGCTTCCGCCTGCAAAGCAAGCGACTGTGCATGGGGATACCAACTGTTATCCGGTTTTAGCAAAGGATAGAGCGTACCGGCATCCAGCATACCGCTGTCATCAGCTGTAATTACAAGCTGTGTCGATTTGCTGCCGGTTATGGTAAATCCTATCGGCAACTCGGTCGATTCGCCTGAGTATCTTAATAAAGAGGTTATCAGCATCCGGGCGACGGATTGCCATACCGAAGATTGAACCGCTCCGTACCGCATCAGTATTTGTGCAGAAGTTAAAGAGTCTGCACTATCGATATACGTGCCGTTATTGCTCAGATATAAACCTTCATTAATCAGCAAGAGGGATTCGGTAATTTTTTTCTCGCACAACGGAAGTAAATCTTCAAACAATGTCTTTTGCTCAGGGTAGTAATGCGTACAGTCGAGCCACACTGCCAATACCCCTGCCGCCTGCCGTGCGTTAAGCTGTACAGCATCCAGCTTTCCTATCAGCCGGAATAAACCTTCTATGCTGCGACTAGAGCCGCGGTCGGTTAAAAACGGTATTAAGCCGTCTTGTTCAAAAATTTCAAGTGAATTATCCGTGATAAGGGCAGCATACAGCTCTCTTTTTTTTGTATCGTCAGCAGCCAAGCCTACATGGGTTTCCTGTATATTATTGTAAAAAGGATTTGAAAGATATGTCCGCACGTTCCGCGCCAGCGTTTGAGCAGGAGCAGCTTCCATCGCTCCGGCGAATTTGCCGCGCTGCCCCATTTCGGCAATATATGCCGTCAACGTTTTCTCCGTTATCTGTTTAGCTGAAAGTGCCTGCGTACCCGCATGGATGACAGCTGAGGAAAAAGTGTTCAGTGCTGCCGTATATGATTCCGCAGAAGCCTGTACCATCGACGGGATAGTCGTGATATCAAGCTCTTCGAGCGGCAAATAGGTTTTGTAAGAGGCAATCGGCTGTGTCTTTGCGAGTACCAGATGCGGTCCTTCCAATTGTGCCGCCGTATTTTCACCATCCGTATCAAACCCGAAGCTGCCGGTAAACGTGTATTGCTTTTTACCGGAACGCACAAAGATCTTACCGTCGGCACGCTCAATACCGGCATTTTGAGTAATCTTCCACGGAAGCAATACTCTTTTTATTCCTTCGGGAAGCACCGCTTCAACCATAAGGCTGTCAACTTCACCCCGCTTTTCGGAAAAAAATGAAATAACCACATCATCAGAGCAGTGTACCGAAAAACGTGCTTCCGTTTCATAAAATTGGTACGATAGTACACGCAAAGGGGAAATCGTGTCCGCTGCATCTACGGCATAAACGGGATTTTGGTCACTAATATATAAATCAAGCCCATTCGACACGACATGAAGGGGTAAAAGAGGGAGCGTTTCACCCGCTTCGGTGCGCTCCTGTCTGCCTGTAACGGCCATAGATCCTAAAGTTAAAGAAAATGTTTGTCCTTTGGTAAACTGAAGAACAAAAATACCGAAAATAACACTACAATAAAGAACGGTATATGCAACTACTCTGCCGACAATATGCTTCATACGCTGTTAGTCTAATAAAAGGGGATAATAATTGCAATCCTTCCCTTTGCAAATATACGATGCATCTGCGTTGTCGCATCATGAAAAGTGCACACGGATGTACAACCGTTTAACATAACCGCTAGACCAGATTGGAAAACTTGGGTAGACTAGCGGGGTTATGCAAAAGCGAAAGGCTTTGAGCAGTTTCTTTAGTTTTAGTTAATCACCGTTCCGTAGGAGTTTCCATGAAACATTTGGATAGAAGTATTTCAAAAAAAGCCGTATGTATCTCCCTTATAATCGGTATACTTTCCTGCTTGAGCGCACAGAGCGCAAAGCCTCATACGCAGTCTAACCGAAAAGTATCCGAAAAGCCCGCAGCCGCCGGCAGTGCGGCGGAAGCAGCTGAAGAAATTTCCCCGCGTGTTATATTCGGACAGCGGCTCAACACATTATTAAACGAACAAAAAACGGATGAAGCCATTGCACTCTTTGACACATTGCCCGAAGAGGACAGAAATTCCCTTTCCATACGGAATTTAAAGGTAGCGGTACTCGTTTCAACCGGCCGGATACAGGATGCGGAGGAGACGGCAAAAGCCCTGGAAAAACAATATCCCAATGACCTCAATGTACTGTATACGATGACAATGGTCGCACAGGCGAAAAATGATAAAAAAATGCGGAAAACGTATTTAAAAAAGATATTAAAACTTGATCCCGACAACGTACAGGCTTTACAGGAAGAAGGCGTTGATTTTTACAATCAAGGCAGCTACAAAGAAGCAGGAGAAACATTCAGCAAAATTTTAAAAAAGTATCCGAACGATATTCAGGCATTGATTTGGTGCGGTAAGGTGTATTATCTGGACAATAAGATGCCGGAAGCTGAGCAATGCTATCTCACCGTCTTGAAGTATCAACCAAAGAACAGTCTTGCAATCGCCGAATTGGCACGGATAAAATCGGAAACCAACCGCATGGCGGAGGCGATTGCAGATATACAAAAAGCGATCGACTTGGAACCCGATGCTGCTCCACATTGGACAGATCTCGGCTCTTATAATCTGCAAATCGGAAGGAGAGAAGAAGCCCGTGTTGCATTTAACCGCGCAATCGAGCTTGTCCCCGATTCATATTTTATTCACATTTATCTTGCAGGATTAAACGATGACCTCGGCAATAAAGAGGATGCGATAAAACATTACAAAAAAGTAACCGAACTCTATCCGCAATATTATTTTGCGTATGAAGGACTCGGTATTTTACTGTTTGAAAAAAAAGATTGGGAAAACTCCCGCAAAGCCTTTGTGAATGCCTTGCGTTATGCTCCTACAAACATCTATTACGCACTATCCGCAACCGTCTGCAGCTATAAAATGAAGAAAAAAGCTGAGGCAAAAGATTTTATGTCAAAATATCTTAAAACGATAGACCGTACAAAGCGCGAAACCGATTATTATCTTTGCCGTCTCTTTATCGACTTTGCCGGTGATAGCGATGTTAATAATCGAATCACCAAAGTAAAAGACGAATCGGAACGCTTGCGCAAGTTTTTTTATTTAGCCGAATTCTACCGGCTGGCAGGCAAAGGTCATCTTGCCGAAAAATTTCTACTCGAAATAAAAACAACGCAAGCTCCGACTTTTTTTGAATATCGGCTTGCGGTAAGTGAGCTTGCCCCCGATGGGAATAAAACTGCTCAAAAATAGGATACCCCCATGAATCAAACATTGAAACGTATTACCTTAAATGATAAAGAAATCATCTTACTTGGAACGGCGCATATTTCAAAAGAAAGCATCGATGATGTTGAACAGTGTATCCACGACGAACAGCCCGACTGTGTATGCGTCGAGTTGGACGAACAACGGTACAAAGCGCTTACCGATGAAAAGCAATGGCAGGAACTTGATATTGTCGCAGTACTAAAAAGCGGAAAAGGCTTTTTGCTGCTTGCTAATTTAGTGCTTGCTGCTTTTCAGAAGCGGATCGGCGCCGATGTCGGAGTTAAGCCCGGAGATGAAATGAAGGCGGCTATTACCGTAGCGAAAGAACTTTCGATTAAAACAGAGCTTGTTGATCGTCCGATTCACATCACGCTCAAACGGGCATGGGCAAAGAATAATCTGTGGGGCAAATCGAAGCTTTTGGCAACGCTGCTCAGCAGCGCTTTTTCTACCGAAAAACTCAGCGCGGACGAAATTGAAGCGCTGAAAGACAAAAGTGAAATGGACAGCATGATGGCGGAAATGGCGGAATACTTGCCGCAGGTAAAAGAAGCCCTCATCGACGAGCGTGACCGTTATTTGGCAACAAAAATATGGAATGCGGCAGGAAAGAAAACCGTTGCGGTTCTGGGGGCGGGACACCTCGAAGGTACTGCCGCCTACATTGAAAAACTGCAAAACGGAACCGCGCCGAACGATGTAAGCGATATTGCAGACGTACCGCCGAAAAGCAGGTTTGCAAAAATTTCCGGCTGGATATTACCGGCGCTGATTGTGCTACTTATCGCAGCGGGATTTATGAAAGGCGGCGTTGCAGCGTCAAGCGCGTTGCTGGTACGCTGGCTGCTCTGGAACGGAAGCCTTGCCGCACTCGGAACCTTGCTCGCGCTGGGACATCCGTTAAGCATTATCACCGGCTTTTTAGGAGCGCCCCTCGCAACCCTTAACCCGTTTATCGGAGTCGGCTTATTTACCGGTATTGTTCAAGCTTGGGTGCGGAAACCGCAGGTCGCCGATATGGAAAACCTGACCACCGATGTAACGAGCATCAAGGGATGGTATAAAAACAAAATAGCGCACATCCTGTTGATATTCTTTTTATCCAGCCTCGGCGGGGCAATCGGAAATTTTATCGCAGTCCCCGCGCTGGTAAGCGGCTTATTATAAGGAAGCGTCCGGTACGATTGCCTTCCTTGTCATGCGAAATTTTATCTAAAATTTCGCACAGTTTATTTTAAAAAGAAGGTAAGTGTACCGGACAAATAAACAGACATCGCAGAAAACTAAAGATTAGGCAAGCATTTGAACCGCGAAGAGGTTCAACTCTGCTTGAATAGTCTTTAGTTTTCTGTGGGGTACCTAGCAAAGCGTCCGGTACAATTACCATGGAGAAAATGATGGAATCAATTCAAAGTAAGCTCTTGTCGATGCAAGATATATCATATCGGGATTTTAATGCGAAACTCATCCCCACCGTTGACCCGAAACTGATGATCGGAATACGGACGCCTCTTTTACGAAAATTTGCGAAAGACCTGTTTAAGATGGAACCGAAGCAGGCTGCCGCTTTTATGCAAACCCTTCCGCACCGGTATTTTGAAGAAAACAATCTCCATGCATTCCTCATCGAAAACATCAAAGATTTTGACACTGCGATCACCGAAACAGAACGGTTTTTACCGTTTATCGACAACTGGGCAACCTGCGATACCTTTGCACCGCCGCTCTTTAAAAAACACCCAGATGAGATATATCAAAAAATTTTGCTCTGGATACGGTCGCACCGCACCTATACCGTCCGTTATGCCATCAATCTCTTGTTGTCGAATTACCTTGATGACCGGTTTAAACCGGAAATGCTCGAACTTGTTGCCTCTGTAAAATCGGATGAGTATTACATCAATATGATGATTGCGTGGTATTTCAGCTTTGCGCTAATTAAACAGTACGATGCCGCGCTCCCCTATATCAAAAAGCAAACGCTTGCTCCCTTTACCCACAACAAAACCATTCAAAAAGCGATAGAGAGCCGCCGGATTTCTCCGGAAATAAAGGACTACCTGCGGACGCTGAAAGTGTAAGAGAAGAGTAGTGCACAGAATTTTTGTTCCGATTTTACTAACATAATAGATTTTACGACCGAAGATACAGAAACGTACGGAATGATTAGAGCGTATCTTGAAAATAAAGGATTTCCGATTGTACCTTTTGATACGCAGATTACCGCTCAAGGTTTAGCAAGAAATCTTACTGTGGTCACAAATAATAAAGGAATAAACATGGAATTTAATTTTGATTTTCTTGTATCATTATGGAAAAAGTACAATAATGCAAGTTATTTATTAACTTCAGCAATGGGTGGTACAGCAAATGAAGTCGGCGAGTTTGCTGAAATACTCGTAGGTAAATACTATAATGCAGAACAGTTACCTGCCTCAAATAAAAGCGCTGATTTGAAAACAAAAGACGGAAGACTTATACAAGTGAAATCAAGAAAGATAGATCGATTAAAAACAACAAGTTTAAATGTAATTCGAAGCTGGGATTTCGATATTCTTGTTGTGGTATTGTTTGATAAAGAAGGAAACATTCTTAAAGCCATTGAAATAGATTCCAGAACAGCAGAAAAGTTATCAAGTCCAAATAAATATCAAAATGGAAAAATACTTACAACGAATCATGAGTTACTAAATAATAAAAACTCAAAAGATATTACTCAAGACTTACAAAATATTCTTGATAATAAAGATAGCATCACTAAAAATGCTTTAGAAAACAATACGACAATCACGTGTTTCGACATAGTCTAAGCTTTCCAGCAGAAGGTCATCGGGAAGCCCCTCCCCAATTACACCGACATCACGGACAACCCCATATCTATGCAGCGCCGCATTTTTTCAGTATGATGACGGAATGGTCGAATTATTAGCGCCGGCGGGGAATCCCGAAGCATTGGAAGCAGCGATTGCGGAAGGGGCGGACGCCGTTTATTTAGGTTTAAAAAGCTTTAATGCCCGTATGCGGTCTTCAAACTTTGCGTGGAATCAGTTTGAGGCAACGGTTGATGTGCTGCATAAGCGGAACAAAAAAATATATGTTACCGTCAATACGGTTGTAACTGAGAACGAGATGGAGCGGCTCTACCGGTTTTTGGCGTATCTCAACAATGTCGGCCCGGACGGCATTATCGTGCAGGATCTCGGACTGATTCAAATGGCACACAAACACTTTCCGAATCTCAAGCTCCATGCTTCTACGCAGCTCAATATTGCGAGTGCAAAAGCAGCCAATGCGATGAGCCGCTGGGGAGTGTCGCGGACGGTGCTGGCACGGGAACTGAGCTTGGAAGAAATCCGTGCCGTTCATGCAAACACTTCATGCGAGCTGGAGGTATTCGTACACGGGGCGCTCTGTGTCAGCGAATCGGGCTTGTGCTTGTTTTCGAGCTACCTCGGCGGAAAGTCGGCGAACCGCGGGATGTGTACCCAAGCGTGCCGCCGCCTCTACACCGCGCATGAGCCGGAGGGCGACCGGGAAGGCTACTTTTTCTCCCCCGCGGACTTACAACTCATCGAGTATATTCCCGATTTGATTCAGGCAGGCGTTGCCTCATTTAAAATAGAAGGAAGAATGAAAAGTGCCGAGTATGTCGGCACGGTGGTATCCGCCTACCGGTATGTTATCGATAACTGGGAAGCCGATAAAAAGGCGGCGGTAGAAACAGGCAAGCGTATCTTAGCGAACGACTTTGCACGGAAAAAGACAAGCTATCGCTTTAAAAGCACCCGCGCGGAAGAAGTGCTCAACCCCGATCAGGCGGGCGGTACCGGCATCTACCTCGGCATTATCGACGGCATTAAAAAAGGCGCCGTGGAGGAAGTCCCGTTTAAAGACGGTACGAGGGCGGTACACTATGTACAGCTGAAAGACGGACATTATACGCCGGAAAAAGGCGACTCGGTGCGCATTCATAAGAAGGACGACAGCGGACGCGAAAGCTGGAAAATTCAGGATATAATGGAAAGTAAATCCGGCGCATGGCTGCAGCTGCCTGCGGATTCCGGCAAAGGAGACAGCGTATACCTTTTACAGACCAAGGCAATGACCAAACGCTACCCCCGTTTGCTGCCCGCCTCGCTCGAAAAATACCGCAAACAGCCCAACGACGAAGCGCTGCCGATGTTGACGCTCGAAGCAGGCTTCCCGACGCTCGGCGATACAAACAAGGCTGCGTCTTCAAAATCAGCAACCTCGACACCTGCCGGAGCTGCATTGCCCGCGAAATCAGCGACTGCAGCAACCGCACTTTCCGCGACACCTGTCAAAAAAAGCCTTGCGAAAAAGCCTGCGGATATCTTTCCCGAAGGGCTCTACGTTCAAGTTTCTTCCATTGCGGATTTGCATACCATCCTTGCGGATAAACCGGTACGGGTTATTATCAATTTAAATGAGGACACCTATCCGGCGCTGGCTGGACAACAGTCCAATCCGCAGCAGCAAAATCAGCAGCAGGCAAAACCGCTGCCGTTCTCCAAACGGGAAATTTTTATTTCGCTTGATCCCTTTGTGCCGCAGGAACAGGAGCCTATCCTTGCGGAGCAGCTGGAACAGCTAACCGCACAGGGGTATACGCAATTTATCGTGAATAATCCGGCACATATTTCCATGCTCCGCAATAAAAAGAACTTTTTAGTCGCGGGGCCGTACCTTTACACCTTTAACTGCTGGGCGGTTTCGTGGCTGCAGGAGAACGGCATCTGCGCCTACATTCCCCCTGCCGAAAGCTCTCAGGCGAATATCGAAACGGTGTTTGCGCCGGAGCTGCGCCCGCAGGTACTGCTGCCGCTTTTTTCGTATTCCGTGCTGTTCAGGATGCGCTTTACGCTGCCGAAAAACTACAACTTTCTCTACTTTTCCGACAAGCAGGGCGAAGCGTTTAGAGCTTTTTCTACCCCATCCGCCTCTTTTGTGCTGTCCGACAAGCCGTTCTCGGTTGTAGACCGCTACCATGCCTTGCAGCATCATCAGTTCTCACGCTTTTTACTGGATTTTTCGCATACGAGCGTTGAACGCCGCGCTTACCGGTTTATTTTACAGTCACTGCGGAACGGTACTCCCCTCCCCGACTCGGTGCGCTTTAATTGGAAGGAAGGCTTTTACGATCCACAGCGGGTGGAAGAACTCAAACAGCTGGGGCAAAAATCGGCGGCAGAGCGCGGCCCCAAAAACTCCGGCGGACGAGCAAAACCGCCTAAAGGACGTTCACAGAACCGTCGGCACAATCAGACACACCGGAAATAAATAGCCCCGTCTCTTCATTCCGATGCTGTACGATAATCGATGCATCGGGGGCATTGCGCTCGGCTAAACCGCGCTGTATCAGCGGGTAGAGCTGTTCGTGCGGCTTTTGATTGCGGTACAGGATAAGCAGCAATGCCTCATTTTTGAACGCATCCATCATACAAAAATCGCCGTCGCTGTCGCCCGCAATAAGGATAGGAGCTTTTCCGCCGTGCCGCGGAGCAATCAACGTCCGTATCGCCTCCGCCTTTCCTTCCCGCCACGTTTGCGGAATGGAGTAATCCCGCTCATCGGTAAACACGCCGTCGGCATTCCGCAGCCGCCGCCTGCCGAATACTTGTTCGGGACGGAGGCAGTAGCCATACGCAGGATTACAAGCAAACACCCGCACGCCGTCCTCCTGCGAGGCGGAGCAGATGTAGGGAGTAATACCGTGTTCTTCAAAGCGGCGGAACAGCTCCCGTATTTCCGGCTGTATCCGTATACCCTTCCGGTACGTTGCGATAACGACACCAGCTCTCCCTGCCTGCCGCACGGGTGATACGATCGTGTATTGTTTTATTTCAGCGGTAAGCACTTCGGCAATCGTTTTTTCTACAAGACTATTCAATTCGGGAAGCGTCATTCCCGTGCATACCGATTGAGAAATATCGGTATCGCAAACCGTTACCGCATACCGCATCAGCGTCAGAATTTTTGCCTTAAAATCGAGGAACGCCTCGGTTTGCACAACTTCCTCAAGCGGAAGCGTTCCGTTCAAATGTTGATATGCATGATATAAGAACCGGTAGCGGTCATCCAAATCCGCCGAAAGATCGGCTGCAGTGAGCTGCCGCCCTTCGCTATTAAAGCAGCCGACGAGCGGAATATTCTGCGGAATTTCGTGCCGAATAGTAACGGCAAACTGTTCGGGCGTCAGGTTAAAACAAAGATGCTCAATCTGATACAGAAAAAGACTATCCTGTATATCATAAAAAATACACGTGTAATCCCAATCAAAGACGGCATAGTTGTCCGCAAAAGCTTTTTCAGCAATCAAGCGTTCCAACCGCAGTTTGTTTTGAGGCTCCCAATTTCCGGTTAATGCCGGTTTATTTGTTTTATGAGTCTTATTCGTTGTCTTGGTTTCCATGTCTGATGTTCCGATGAGGTTATCCTGAAATGTCCGATTATCTTATTTAAGCAGTACCTGTGCGCTGTGCCAGCTCAGTGTCGCGCATTTAATACGAGCAGGCATTTCGGCAAAATAGCTAAGAATCTGCGCATCGCCGAGGCTCTCTAATTCTTCCTCTGACTGCGGCTTTCCTGCCATCATATTAAAAAACACCTCAAGGCAATGCTGCGCCTCTTTAACCGTTTTGCCTTTGATTAAATCGATCAGCATATTGGTGGAAGCGGTTGAAACCGCACAACCGGCGCCTAAAAAAGAAGCGTCCTCAACAATCCCGTCCTTCTGCTTAATCAGCAAGGTTAAATCGTCCCCGCAGCTGGGATTATGCCCGCGCTCAATGCCGGTCGCTCCGTCCAACTGATGTTTATGTTCCGCTCTCCGCGAATAATCCAATAATGTCTGCTGATATACCGTTTCGATACTCACGTCCCGCTCCTCTATTATTAAAAGACTCAATCTAAAAAGCTCGGTGATAATTTTACACAAAACGGTTCCATTAGTATAGTAAACCATGTTAATGAAGCACTACTGTAACATAAAACGAGCTATTGAAAAAAATACGTTTATCAGCTAGACACGCTTTCATAAAAGGTCTATACGTAATCTTATAGAAAGGAAAGGGATTTTTTATGCGTACATCAAAAGGAAAAAAACGATTCTCGCTCAAAAGAAAACTTATTCTTATTTTTGGAGCTTTAATCGCTGTTGCATTAACTATCGAAGGAAGTTTGGCAATTTACACTGCCCGTAAAGCTGTTTCCGAAAAAATCGAAGACCATCTCGCCGATAAAGCAGCTGATATTGCCTTAATTATAGACGGGAAACTCGGTGCTCTCTTTCAATTTATCGAAGGCGTTTCCCGTATGCCTTCTTTAAGGGACAATTCGCTTTCTCTTCGGCAAAAGGCTCAAACACTCGTTCGAGAAGCAGAGAGTAATGAAGACATAAAAGCTTTTGCCGTATGCAATATGCAAGGCAATTGCTCCGATACGGACGGGAACGAAGTTTTCCTCGGCGATAGAGAATGGTTCACTGCAGCTATAAAAGGAGCTAATTTTATTACGGAACCTCAGCTTGCCCGCAAGCTCAATACGCTCCAAATCATTCTTGCCGTACCGATTAGAGGTGAAAATCAAGAAATTATCGGTGTATTATGCGCAGTTGTCCCTCCGGAATTTTTATCGAAGCAAATCAGCGATATCGTGATCGGGAAAACAGGAAATTCATATATTATCGGTAGAACCGGTACGATCATTGCGAACAAAGATTTTTCTTTAGTTCAAACACAATTCAATGCTATCGAAAAAGCCAAAGAAGACCGCGAGTACGATTCCCTTGCGGTATTTACACAGTACATTTTAGACGGCAGCAAAAACGAAATGGGATACTACACCTACAAAGGAACCTATTACATTGCAACTGCTTCGCCCATCGGGATATCAGGATGGTCGGTCATTATCAGAGCTCCGGTTGAAGAGTTTATGGGAACACTGGATGACCTACAACGAATCATGGGTATTATGGCAACCATCAGTTTGATTGTCGCGCTTGTTATTGTGTACTTCATTGCACGCAATATTATCAAACCGATTAGTCAGGCTGTTACGGCACTGCAGAACATTGCCCAAGGAGAAGGCGATTTAACGGTACGTTTACCGATACTAGGGAATGACGAAATTACCGATATGTCGGAATATTTTAACCAAACAATTGAAAAGATCGGTACATCAATCCAAACAGTTGGAGAAAACAGCGCTACCATGCAAACCACCGGAAACGAGCTTGCCGAAAATATGACCACCACGGCAAGTTCGGTAAACCAAATCAGCGCAAACATCGATGGATTAAAACAACAAGCCTTAACGCAAGCGGCAAGCGTTACCGAAACCGCCTCTACTATAGAAGAGATTGTCCGAACCATTAAACAGCTGAACGCGAGTATTGAAGTACAAGCAGCAAGCGTTGCCCAATCTTCCGCATCGGTTGAAGAAATGGTTGCCAATATTGCCTCTATCGGACAAACACTCGGAAAAACCGACACGGTTATAAAAGATTTAACCTCTGCAACGAACGACGGTAAAGCAACATTGGTAACATCAAATACCGTAACGCAAAAAATTGCCGAAGAGTCCGGCTCTCTTATGGAAGCCTCAAATGTTATCCAGCATATTGCCTCACAGACGAATCTTCTTGCAATGAATGCTGCAATCGAAGCTGCTCATGCAGGAGAGGCGGGCAAAGGTTTTGCCGTAGTCGCAGATGAAATCCGAAAGCTTGCAGAAGATTCTGCCATGCAGGGAAAAAACATCACTACAACCTTAAAAACACTCAGCATCGAGATTGAAACACTTTCGGCTTCCTCTAAAACGGTCGAAGAAAAATTCAACGCCATTTTTACGCTTGCCGAGCAGGTAAAGACAATGAGCGACACACTTACCGCATCGATGAGAGAACAGGAAAACGGCAGTAGAGAAGTCCTCTCCGCGATTAAAAACATCAATATGGTAACAACTGAAGTTCAAGCCGGCTCTGAGGAAATGCTGAAAGGCGGTGAGGGTGTTGCGGAAGAAATGTACAAATTGGACAATCTTACCCGCACTATTACCGACAGCATGAACGAAATGGCTTCAGGTGCTATTGAAATCAACAATGCAATCCAAGAAGTCAACACAATTACTCAGAAAAACAAACAAAGCATAGAAAGTCTTGCTCAAGAAGTTTCTAAATTTAAAACCAATTAGGGCGCTGCCCTAAGCCCACCCGGCTTTGCTTTTATGAAAAAACTTGTTATTGCCCAATGTAAACGGAAGTACAAAGGGCAACAACATCATGAACAACGGATGTAACCGTGTAGCCTCACCTACTCAAAGAGGCTGCCGGTTTGTGCTGCTGACGCCGGAATTTTTAGTCCGAGATGGGTGTATGCTTTTTCCGTAACCATACGTCCGCGGGGAGTACGCTGTAACAATCCCGTTTGAATAAGGTAGGGTTCGTAGTAATCTTCAAGCGTATCCTGCGACTCTCCGATGGAGATCGCAAGCGTCTCTGCCCCGACCGGTCCCCCACCGTAGTTTTCGATGATAGAGCGAAGTATCTGCCGGTCATAGTTTTCCAAACCAAGCCGGTCGATGTGCAATTTTTCCAAGCCTTGCGCAACGGTTGTTTCGCGGATAGTATCGCTGCCTTCAATAAATGCAAAATCCCGCATACGCCTCAGCAGCCGGTTGGCAACGCGCGGCGTTCCGCGGGAACAGCGGGCAAGTGCAACGGCCGCTTTTTTCCCGATGTTGATTTGAAGAATATCGGCGGAGCGCATAATAATGGAAGCAAGCTCTTCGTCGCTGTAAAATTCGAAGCGCTGCACAATCCCGAACCGGCTGATAAGCGGACTGGAAACCATCCCAGCACGGGTTGTCGCACCGATCAGTGTAAACGGCGGCAGCGGGATACGGACAGTCCGCGCCCCCGGCCCTTGCCCGATAATCCAGTCAAGCTCGTAATCTTCCATAGCGATATAGAGCATCTCTTCGATAGCAGGTTTTAACCGATGGATTTCGTCGATAAAGAATACGCTCCGTTCGGAAAGCGTTGTCAAAATACCAGCCAAGTCCTTAGGTTTATCAAGGGCAGGAGCGCCGGTGATCTTACATTCAACGCCAAGTTCCTGCGCGGTAATTTGTGCAAGGGTTGTTTTTCCCAGCCCGGGAGGCCCAATCAAAAAAAGGTGATCAAGGCTCTCTCCCCTACTCCGCGCCGCTTGGATAAAGACCGACAGATTTTCTTTGATGTTTTGCTGTCCCTGAAAATCCTTCAAAAGCTGCGGGCGTAGCGCGCGGTCTTTTTCATCCCCCGCACGCTTTTCTCCGCGTATAAGGCCGAATTCGTCTATTTCATTATCCTGATATATTTCGCCGTTCATCTGCATTGCTAAAAGATACTCATCGTATTAAAATAGTAGGAACCTCATAAAATATCGGTTTTTTGAGATTTCCCTTACATGTCATTTGAGTTATGCGTTTTTCTTTTTATTCACTTTTTCCATAAACCGGCCGACATTGATTATCGCCCGTTCATGAATACCACTGCCTATCACGCCGCGCTCATCACGCGCTTCAACCTGAAAGGTCAGAAATTTTCCATTTGCGTTGATCTCTACCAATTCGGTATGAATGGTAACTTTCATTCCTTCGGGCGTTGCATCAAGATGCCGTACATCCACATGTGTACCGACCGTAGCCTGCCCCTCGTCCAAATACGGCATCACGCTGCGCGTTGCCGTATCTTCCATTCGAGCAATCATAGCCGGTGTTGCAAATACCTCCACCGTTCCGCTCCCCACCGCAGTTGCGAGCATTTCCTTTGTAACAACAAAGCTGGCATCGCCCTTAATTCCTATTTCCATAACCGTCTCCAACTATAAACATTTCACAGCAGGCAAACACACTGGCACTATTGCAAGCGGGTGCCTTGCTTTTTACATAGTTATAGCCGAAAATACAAATCTATGCCAGACAAACAGGAGCCGTTTCGCTATAATATCCGCTATGAATTTTCGTTATTCGGACTATGACGTGATTGTCGTCGGCGGGGGGCACGCGGGCATCGAAGCCTCGCTCGCCGCTGCACGGATGGGCGCACAAACCCTTCTTATTACACAAACGGTTGATACTATCGGCAGGATGTCCTGCAACCCCTCGATTGGAGGCGTTTCAAAGGGCAATATCGTGCGGGAAATAGACGCGCTCGGCGGCGAAATGGGAAAACTCGCCGACGCATGTATGATTCAGTACCGACTCCTCAATAAAAGCCGCGGGCCGGCAGTGCAATCCCCCCGCATTCAGGCGGATAAATTCTTATATGCGCAGACTGCGCAGTACACCCTCGAAAAAGAAAAAAATCTCCATATTTATCAAGATACGGTTGTTGATGTTATCGCCTCGCAGACTGCGGAAAGCGGGCTTGTGGACGGAGGAACCATACAAGCGGTGTTGACGGCGCG
Source organism: Treponema sp. OMZ 855 (assembly GCF_024181145.1). NCBI lineage: Bacteria > Pseudomonadati > Spirochaetota > Spirochaetia > Treponematales > Treponemataceae > Treponema > Treponema sp. OMZ 855. The sequence goes on from NZ_CP051194.1 coordinate 2,399,644, forward strand.
CGGCAGGACAATTTCCGCACGGGCGGTGGTGCTTACCACCGGAACCTTTATGGAAGGGAAAATCTACATCGGCGAGTTCGAGGCCGAAGAAGGCCGCCTCGGCGAAAAAGCGGCGATTGGGCTCGGTACAGCCCTTGCACGCAAGGGCTTCACGATGAGCAGACTCAAAACCGGCACTCCCTGCCGCGTACTGAGGAAATCAGTCGATCTTTCTCAGCTGGAAATACAGGAGGCGGGTGCGGTGATGCGCCCGTTCTCCTTCGACACGGCGGAAATACTCCGCCCCTCGGCAGTGTGCTATGTCTGCTACACCAACGAGCATACCCACGAGGTTATCCGGCAAAACTTTCACCGCTCGCCGCTTTTTTCAGGGAAAATCCACGCAACGGGCGCCCGCTACTGCCCTTCCATCGAGGACAAGGTTCGAAAGTTCCCCGAACGCACGCGGCACCAACTGTATATCGAACCGGAAGGCCTGATGAGCGATGAGCTGTACATCAACGGCTTTTCTTCGTCGCTGCCGGAGGATGTGCAGGATCAAATGCTCCGCACCCTCACCGGTTTTGCCGATGCCGTAATCACCCGCCCCGCGTATGCGGTTGACTATGCGGTTGTCTCTCCGCTACAGCTGGGGCCGGACTTACAAACCCGCCGGATCGCAGGACTTTTTACCGCGGGGCAGATTAACGGCACCTCCGGCTACGAAGAAGCGGGCGGTCAAGGTCTCATCGCCGGAATCAACGCAACGCTGTACGCCAGGGCTTTCAGCCACAGCCACGCACAACCGGCAGCCTACGAACCGTTTACACTCCGCCGCGATGAAGCCTACATCGGCGTAATGATCGACGACCTTATCACGCAAGGGGTCGATGAACCCTACCGGATGTTCACCGCCCGCGCCGAATACCGGCTCAAGCTCCGGCACGATACTGCCGACGAGCGGCTCACCGAGCGGGCATACCGCATCGGCTTGCAAAAACAAAGCGCCTTTACCCGCCTACAGGAAAAACTTGTGCAGCGCGGCGAGCTTATCAAACACTGGCGGGAGTCGAAAATTACCGGCAGCATTGTAGAGGCGGAACCCGCGTTGCAGTGTCATCTCGGTAAATCCCTCGCCGACGCGCTGCACGATCCGCTTATCCCGCTTGAGCTGATCTGCCGATGCGATCCAGCAAGCGCACAGTATTCCGAGGCAATTAAAAACGCGGCGGAACTCGAAATCCGCTATGAGCATTACATTATTGCGCAGGATAAACGAATTGATAAAATGAAGAAGATGGAAACAAGCCGCATCCCGCCCAATTTTAACTACGATGCGGTTTCGGGACTTTCGACGGAATCGCTTGCACGCTTAAAGAGGGTAATGCCCGCAACAATCGGCCAGGCAAGCAGAATCCCCGGCATCCGCCCGTCTGATATAATGGTGTTGATGGTAGCAATTAAATAAGAGAGCATCTCTAAAAACTCGGTTAGCTTTTAGAGATTCCCAAGAGAAGCGTGAGCGGCGTATCGCTTAATCGCGCACCGCCATCAGCATTTCAGCATCGGCGTCCGTAATCAGTCCGCATTTCAGCATATCGTAGAGCTGATCGCTGTTTGTCTTTCCAAAGAACAACAAATCATCAGTGCCAAGTCCGATTGGAATTCCCGCATCGATCATTTTTTTGATAGGGTGTTCTTTTAAACTGGAAACAGCGCTCAGCATCACATTACTCATCGGGCATACATTACAGCGTATTTTACGGTCGGCCAAGAATTGCAAAACCGAATCATCGGCAGCGGCCCCAATACCGTGCTGTACTTCATCCAAATCGAAAAGTTCGACAAAGCGGCGGACAGACTGTGCATCGGAAAATTCTCCGACATGGGCTTTCTTTTTTATATTATATTTTTCGGCAAGCTTAAAAATATAGACAAAATCTTCAATACCCTCAAAAACTTCCGGACCGTATAAGTCAACATTGTTGAATATCTTGCTTTCAAAAAGCGGATATACCCACGTACGAATAAAATCGCGGTCAAGTGTTTTCGAAATACCGACTTCGGGGCGTATTTCAATTTGCTTTTTGTACTTTGAAACAAGCCCCGAAATATCCGATAAGAACTTGTCAAGATTGTTATCGTAATGTTTTAGAAAATTTATATCGACGGACGTTTCCAGCCATACAACATTATCTGCAATCGCATCCTGAATGGACATTTCAAAAAGATCCTTAACATCCTTTGCCGTTTGACAGCGCGGGCGGGTATAAGTACCGATTACCATGTGCATTTCATCGAGGCCGGTCATTTTACGGGGAAAATTCGGAATAGCCATACCAGCCCAATGCTTGTAGCGTTCATACTTCATGCTCAAGTTAAGGTGATTATGCGTATCCGACTTCGGTCGCGATTTTAAATACTCAATATCTTTCATTCTAAAACCCTTTTTGCGCCTCTACTAATATCCGACATACATATTCCGACAGGCCGACAGTCTAATTATCGGTGAATATCGAAAAATCTTGAATGTTACAGCCTTACTGTATTATACAGCAAAATATCCACTAACGGCGCATCATTTATCCTTTAATTATTTTGATGCCGCTGCTGGTGCCAATCCTCAAACATCCCGCCTCTATATATTTAAGCGCATCCTCGCGACTGCGGATACCTCCGGAAGCCTTAATCTTTGTATCCTTTTTGAGGTATTTTTTAAATAATGCAATATCCTCAAGCGATGCTCCACGTGAACCGTAACCGGTAGATGTTTTAATAAAATCTGCTCCGGCTTGTTCAACCGCGGCACAGACATTCGCAATATCCTTTTCGGACAAATAGCAGGTCTCGACGATTACCTTTAAATGAGCTTTTTTCGCATGGCAAAGCGAGGCAAGCGCAGCAATTTCTTTTTCGACATACGCAGTATTTCCTTCCAGCAGTTTTCCGATATTGATCACCATATCGATTTCATCGGCGCCGTCTTTTATAGCCTGCTCGGTTTCAGCGCATTTTACTTCGGTTGTTTGCGTTCCAAACGGAAAACCGATAACGCTGCACGTCATAACATCGGAACCCGTAAGCTCTTTTTTTACCAGTGCAACATTGCAGGGATTCACACAAACCGAAGCAAAATGATATTCCTTTGCTTCCTTGCACAATGCAATAATTTCCGGCTCGACGGCATTCGGCTTTAATAAAGTATGATCGATATACTTATTCAATTCCATTTTTTTCTCCTAAAATAACAGACACCAGTCTAACATTTTTTTATCTTATGATAAGTCAGGCAACACTGCCGACATATTCGCCATTACTTGTTCCAACTCTTGTCTTACTCTCGTTCCTAATTCCTGATCAGGTAACTCAATACTTAAATCACGCAAATAGCTGAGCAATTTAAATACAGCCGCATCATTATACGGGAGATGATCATTCGCTACACTAGAAGCCTGCTTAATAAGGTTCGCCCGTTCTTTAAGCCCCAATTCTCCCGACAATCGAGCAATAATATAATAAATCTGTATTCTTTCGCTGCTGTTAAGGAAAACTTCAAGTTCTTCCTGTGGAAGATAGATAGCTAGATCGCGCAAATACAAGAACAACTGAGCAAGCTGCTCAGGATCCGTAGTATTAAGATATTGTTCAAGCGAAGGAGAGTCTTTAATCTGATGTTTTGCATGGCACCACAAAAGGTTTTTCTGTTCTTGATCAAGAACAAACGGAGCTTCGTTATCACTCGGCGCATATACTTCCTTGCTTTCCAAATTTTCGGAAGCAGAGTCTTCATCAGTATCAACGGTAACGTCCGTGCCTTCTTCTTGATTGAAATCAGATGAAATATCTACAGATTCTTCTTCCGTTGCGTCTTTTGTAACCACTTCGGAATAATCTTGATCCATTATTTCATCAACCGGAATCGTTTCGGTTTCAAGCGAAACCGCCTTATCTTCCTCGGTGCCAAAAATATCTTCTTCTGTAGTTTCGATAACCTGCACGCTATCATCATGCACCGATACATCCCTATCAACCGAAGCACGATCTTCTTCCATATCGGGGAAAGTTTCCTGCATTTCGGCAATCTGCAGCCCGTCTTCTTCTGCTGCTTCGGCTTCTCCCACTTCGGATTCTCCTGCTGTGGTTACTGCAACGGTTTCTTCTTCGGCGGCGGGTGCTGTTTCGTCTTGGGATATTTCCGCCGATTCTTGCACTGCTTGCTCATCCGATTGAATCTGTTGCTCCTCAGGTTCTTGTTCTAGAAGAGCTGATTGAAGCGGCATTTTTCGACTCAGGTTTTCGGCAATCTTTTCTGCTAAAACCTCAACAGCCTGAGCATATCGATTTTCATCAAGCTGCTTATCAATATCTGAAATGACATCCTGCAAAAAACCGATTGTCGTGCCGTAGACATCCAGATCTTTCAATCTTTCCTGTACTACCTCGTCGCGAAGAAGATTCTGGCGTTTATACAGCGCTTGTACATTTTTTTGAGATATACCGCCAACGCCAAGGGCGGCGTTGTTTTCAACGTGATCGGGATTAAGATACAGTTCATCAACAGGTGAAGCAAACGTCTCATTGGAGGCTGCCCCTACTTGACCATTCGGTAGACGGCTGCTTATTTGCGGTGCACCGCCGGCGCTGTTCCCTGCTGCGGCAAAGCCGGCAGTATCTGAATTTCCTGCACCGAACGTATAGGGTTCAACCCCCGCGCTTGAATAGGAGGGAAATGACGACTGACCGGCTATATCCGATTGTTGGGCGCCGATTAATTGGATACCGCCGAGTGCAGCATCGTCTTTTTCCGGCGGAAGTTCTTTTACCTCTTCCATTCCTTCGATGAGCATTTCAAAAGGAATTTCCCGTTCGGACATCGATATATCCCTCAATGAAGGAATACTTTGTTTCGGCTCCGGATTCAATTCGGCCGGAGAAATATAAAGATATGAATCATCGGATTTTAGCTGTTCAAGGTTTTTAGTTAACAACGGATCGGCTATATACTTTTCTGCAGCCTGCTCATAGAGATCAAGCGAGGCAGCTATATCTTGTTCAGGAGCATCCGATTCGAAGCCACTCTGCATATTAAGAATCTCATTTGCTGTTTTTAACGCTTCAAGTGTGTCTCCTCTTTTTTGGAATAATCTCGAAAGAGCGGAGCGGGCTTCAATAGCATTCGGCTTTAACTCGAGCACTTTTTGATATTCCTGATATGCAGCTTGAGGATTATTCAGCAATTCTTCGGTTCTACCTAATGCCATCAACGCAGAAATATCGCTCGGCTTTTGCCGCAAGAAGAGTTTAAGCTGCTCCTTTGCTTCCTCATATTTATGAGCCAAGAGGTATTGTTCTGCAAGTTCTTGACGGAACTCTATTGCTGAAGGTGCCATTTTTAATATTTGTTTGAAGGTATCTTCAGCTTGCTCAAGCTCACCTGTAAGGGCAAACAGCTGCCCCCGTAGTTTTAGTGCGTTGAGGCTGTTACTATGTTCCGTGTCCAGCCGCCCCAAAAGCTCGTGTGCCTTTGCATAATCTTTAGCATACATGCACATTTGAATAGCTTTAAGCCGTAAGGCATGATTGTCGGCATTTACCGGTGCAGCTTCTGCAGTAAGCAGTATCGGAAGCGCTTCGTTATATCGCTGTTTTTTTTCTAAAAGATTCGTTAAGGCAAGTGCAGCAGGAGCGTACCCGGAATCGATCGCCAATGCATCATAATAGTATTGCTCAGCCTCCTGCTGAAGCTGTTTCTTTTCAAAAAGATAACCAAGCTCAGTATAGACCGAGGCATTTTCACCGGTTACACGAAGCAACGAGCGATAGGCATTCAACGCATCATCAAGTTTATCCAACTCTAAATACGCAGCAGCGATACCCGCTAACACTTCACCCCATGCAGGATTAACACGAAGTGCCGAATTGTAATATACAATCGCTTCTTCATATCGCTTTTCTTTGCGTAAAAGCCCGGCAAGGTGAAAATTTAAATAGGGATGATTAGCGTCTACACGAAGACCTTGTTTATATATTTCAATTGCTTTATCCGTTTCACCGGTTAAGACATAAAGATTGCCGAGCCGATCATAGGCGTGAGCATGGTCGGGCTTCACTTCGATTGCACGGGAAAAATACTCCGCAGATTTTGCATAGTCGCCCATTCTTTTATAGGTTTTTGCAAAATTATACAATACTTCGTCGGTATCACCGCCGGCTGCTTGCGCTTTAGTTAATATCTCAAGCGCATCGTCATAACGTCCCAAATGCCGATAAATACGGCCGAGACTCAGCATCAAGTCAATATTATCGGGAGCACGTTCATATAAGCGGAGATAGGTTGCAAGCGACTGTTCAAGATTACCTTCATCTCCATACACACGCGCTAACAAGCTCTCAACTTTTTCCCTGTCACCAGGCAACATATCCGGATGCTTTTTCAGCGCATTGGTCAACAAACGTTCGGCATATTCAAAGTCTTGAGTAATTAAAGCTGAATTTGCACGTTCAAAGATAAAATCAAGTGACTCCGACATAGTTCCTCTAAAGGCCGCTATTCCTTCCGCGGCCTTGCCCATACTTCTTGAGAAAACGTCCCTACCCGCGTACCGGCCTCATCATCATAGGCGGCAACAGCAAAAAAATAAATTTTACCGTTATGCAAATTCGGTATGCGATAAGAAAGAACTTTACCCACATTCAAAGGCGAGCCCGCCGAAAAATATTCGCCTCGGCGCTCTCCGTAATAAACCATATAACCTTTTACATCAAAATCGATTGAGGGCGTCCATGACAGTTCGATTCCGCCGTCCTTCGGCACTGCAAATAATCGTGCAGGCGGCAGCGGTTCTGAATCTTTTTCATATTCAAGACTGATGGAATGTACAATCGGTGTCTTTTGTCCTTCCGCATCCGGATACAAATTTCCTGCAATTTGAAAGAACCGGCCTTGCATTCCGGTAATTGTCTGCCCGCTGCGTATAGGTTTCCATGCAGGTTCCGTATCCGTCCATGTGTAACGGTTTTCCCCAGAGCGAATAAAGAACACAGCGTCTGTCTGTACCGGCGTATCAGCAGAAACAGTCAGCCGCTTTGCCTCGGACAGAGAACCGCCTGCATCAATAATCAGAGATTCAAAACGGCCGCCGTTAAGGTGATACCGATCAAACAGTGCCGTCTGTTCGGCAAAAGTCGGTGGTTCGACAAACCGTTTGGTTATCTTCATCTCATCAAGCATTCCAGAATACTGCACCCCAATTGAAAGATCGGCTGCATGCCCCATTTTTGATAATAAAACGGCATCACTTTCCCGCCCATTCTCGGTAATGTAGACAATATTCTCCGTATGCCCGTTCATTCGGTATTCTAACAACCCGATTTCTTCATCATACGTAATCAGATGGTGCGACCACTTCGAAGGAATTAAATTGGTGCGTCCTCTCAGCTGAATGGAAATACCATTATTGTATTTATCCTGCCAAATGTTAAAAAAATTCCACTGCAGCTTATTTTGAATGATCTGTGCGATAATATGCTGATCGGTTAAGCGTTCTCTTTCAAAATATGAGGAATACCATTGAAGAATAATACTACCGTTTTCGGTAACCGACGGAGCAATCCAAAATTCAATCGTAAACGAACCGGCAGAACTTTCACCTCCGAAAAAAGAGCCTTTTTGAGGTTTTAAAACCAAACCGGCTGTTTTTACATGAGGGCTGCACATTGCAGCACCGGCTCCCAGTTTTGCTTGTTCAGCTCCTGCAAAACGCATACTCGAGGAAGCAACCGTATAGGAGCTGGTCTCTTCTACGATGGAAGGGGAATCGAAATTAAGATACAGATCGGTTTCCTGCGTTATTTTTGGAACACTGCTGCTGAGCGAAATGCCGGGATTCCCATATTTTCCCGGACACATCTGGATATTTTCCGTATACTGCAGCATACCCCAACCGTTTTTTCCACCTAATTCAAATACCGCATTACCGGTAAATGAAGCCGTGAGAATGCTTGAGAAAAAAAATAGCGCTGCAAAAATTTTTTTTATACACATCATCGTTTTCAATTATCGGTTAAAAGTATATATCATTTAAGAAAGTTTTAATAGACAGATAAGTTAGGACAAACACATCAGTTTATTTTTTCTTAAATATCATACTTGACAACATATTATATTATAAATAATATTATAATAATTACAGTGTAAAATAAGGAGATAGTAATAAGCTCCGTGAGATTTTCAAAGATTTGTAGATGTTTACCAACACGCTTAAGACAGATCTCTAAAAAACTGATTCGCAATCCGCTTTAGCGGATAACTTAATGAATTTCCTTACAGAACAAGCCGATAGGCTTGCAGTTTTTAGAGATTTCCATATAAACATCGGGAGGTGAAGGTGCTTTTTTCAATTAACTCAGGACTGCTTGAAGCCTGTGTGCTTGCTCTCTTGAGTAATGAAGATTCCTACGGCTATAAGCTAACGCAAGACGTAAAGGACGTCATGTCTATTTCCGAATCGACACTCTATCCGGTATTAAAACGGCTGCAAACGGCGGGTTTTCTAGAAACGTATGACATGCCCATTGATGGACGCAATAGAAAATATTATCGTATAACACCCGCAGGAAAACGGCAGCAGAGCCTATACTGTGACGAATGGAAGTCTTACAAGGAATTGATCGAAAAAATTTTTAAAGGAGCACAGCATTCATGACCCATAAAGAATTTATGCTCGAGCTTGCCGCGCGGCTGCACCGGTTACCGCAAGAAGATTTGCAAGCTGCATTGCAATATTATGAAGAATACTTTGAGGAGGCCGGCAGTCAAAATGAACAAGAGGTGATACGGGAACTGAGAAGCCCCGCACATGTTGCTTCAAAAATTTTATCCGATTATGCCGTAAAAGAAGCAAAAAAAGCCCGAGCCTCTACTAAAAGCGGCTGGCACGCTTTTTGGTTTACCATATTGGCGATTTGCGCCGCGCCTGTTGCGGTACCGCTTATCATCGCAGCAGTGGTAACCATCGTAGCACTCGGATTTGCCGGATTTGCAGTTGTTTTTGCCTTGATAATTGCAGCAGGTGCCATTTTTATCAAAGGCATTGGCACATTGTTTTTCGGCTCTGCTACTGCCTTATTACTCTTCGGCAGTGCATTAATACTGGTAGGTTTTGCACTCCTGATTTTTTACGGCATCAGCGCCTTAATTGCCGGTATTGGGAAGCATATTAAGAACAAATCAAATAAATAGATGAACGAGCATTGCCAAAAGCTCAAATGAACTTTTAGTGATTCTCAAAACCACACACATTGGAGGACTATATGAAAAAGAAACTCTATCGAAGCGAAAGCGATAAAAAAATCTGTGGTGTATGCGGCGGTATTGCCGAATACTTTGATATCGACTCAACCGTTATCCGGTTGTTGTGGATTCTTGCGACTCTTTTTTTCGGAAGCGGCATTTTCTGCTACATTATTTGTGCATTGGTAATCCCGATTAAAAGAGAGGAACCGCTCGAATATGAATATGTCCGCAAAGGTGAAAATGATATGGAGCAATAAGGAAAAAGTAAATGCTGACAATTATTATTTTATGCCTTTTGCTTACTTTATTCGGAATGGGGGGATTAGTCTTTGCCATCGCAGGCGGCCTGCTAAAGTTCTCATTTAAGCTCCTCATCTTTAGTATTACGTTGATTATTGCCATTTTGTTCGGCATCCCCCTTTTATTGGCAGGATTATTTTTCGGCGGCTTGGTGTTCTTATTTTAGGATGTATAGATGAAAAGAAGAATTCGAACGGCATTTGCAATTATCGGAATTGGGGGATTGCTCATCATCATTGGAATTCTGATGGGCGGTAGCGTTAAAAAGACTTTCTATAACGAATATCACGATGAAAAGTGGAGTATGGACGAGGAGTGGAATATGGATAACAAGAATACCGGTACTGCCCTATCGGCTGATATGCATGAAACACAGCTGTCTACCAGCATATCCGCTTTAAACCGGCTTAAAGCGGATGTTTCTTATGTCACGCTGCGAATTATACCGCACGATAAGCAATCCGTTACCTACAGCATCATGAATAACACAAAGAAAATGAGAGCTTCGGTACAAGCTGAGGGGAATACCTTGATGATCAGCACGGAAAAGGAGCGTAAATGGAATTGGTTTTTTGGATGGAGCCCTGATATAGGACGTGCTAAAATTGTAATCACAGTAAAAATTCCTCAAAATATGCTATTCGATACCGCTGACATCAACATCGGGGCGGGTTCATTACTCCTTGACAGCTTTACGGCAAATCAGCGGTTTACACTAAATGCCGGGGCTGCTGCTATAGACATTAAAAATATTACCGCCTCAAATGTGGATATCAAAACAGGCGTCGGTGAAACGGTCTTCCGTAATTGCAGCTTTACGGATACGGTGATGAACACCGGTGTCGGTGAAACATCCTTTGACGGCAAAATTTGCAAGAACCTTGATATCAATGCCGGAATCGGCGAAATAGATATGCGTATAAACGGTAAAAAAGATGATTATTTGATCAATGCTACCTCAGGGATTGGTTCGATACTAATAGACGGACGCAGTGCGAAAGGGCTCGACTCCACATTCCGTATCAACAATCAGAATGCGCTACATACCATCTGTGTTAAAGCCGGTATAGGGAAGGTGAATATTCGTTTTGCCGAATAAACTTTAAAACTTGACAGGTTTTAAACTTACCACTTGACAATAATCCGCTTTTGCGATATAAATGTATCTCGTTGTTATTCGGCGGAATATAAATGTCTCCTTCGTCTAGTGGTTAGGACATCGGGTTTTCATCCCGACAACAGGGGTTCAATTCCCCTAGGAGATGATTAAAGCCTAAAGCGGAGTGCTTTAGGCTTTTTTTTTATTTTCCGCACTTGCCTTTACGTTTAACCTGAACTGCATAACGGAAAAGAAGTTACCGCCTACAACATTGTTCATGTAAAATTCTATTGAAGTCTTTCCAATTTTTCAGCGAGTTGGAGATACGTCTTGTTGTAAGGGTCAAGCGCAATAACTTGTTGTAAATAATAATATGCCTTTCGATAGTCTTTATGTCTAAAATACCACTCGTAGAGAGCAAAGAGCGTCAAAGAACTGCGCGGATCGGATAAAAGGCTCGACCGTAAAAGAGCAAGTTTATCTTCATCATTGGATGCAAGTAATGATTGATAATAAATTAAAACCGACTTTAATGCAGAACGAGCATCGGAGAGATGCCGATTAATCACTTGCACCAGCATACCATATTTTTTTGCACCGTAAAGAGCCTGTAAATACAACGTAATAATTTCGTCGGAAGGCTGTTTCGAAGCAGCGTTATATGCAGCTTGTGCCGTAGTCACCGCCTCTTCCCAGTTATTCATTCCTGCACAGACACGAGCATATAACACGATATCTTCCTCAGAAGGATTGTTTTCATATAGATACTGAGCACGTTCAAAGGCACTTCCCCATCGTTTTTCAGCTATATCCTCTTTAACCAGAAGACGAATTGCTAGAATATTACGCGGATTCTGTTTTAAAAGTGCATTAATAAAATCATTCGCTGTTTTCCCATTAACAGTATTTTTTGTTTCAAAACAAAAATTCGCACAAGCAAGAACAACATCCGGTGATTGCGGATAAAAAGAGGCGGCTCTTTCAAGGCATTGTTTTGCCTCGGCAATATTTTTACTCCATTCAAGTAACACACGGTGGCGCAGCGAAAGATAATCCTTATCAACCTTATTTTGTTTTGCAAATTCATCAAGCATGGCATTTGCTGCTAAATATTCTTTTTTTTCTATATGCAACCGGACTTGCAAAAAGAACGCACGTCCAAAGTCATTGTTTTTTTTGAGAACTGCAGAAACAATCTCCTCTGCCTTTTCAAGATTTCCTTTTTCAAGATATGTTTCTGCCAGCAATAGTTGAATTGTTACTGCATTAGGATAGCGCGCATACAATTTTTCAGCAATTTTATATGATGTTTCAATATTATTACTAAAAAGAGCTAAATATGCAAAGCGCATACCGGCCGGATAGCAGCTCTCATCTTGTTCCCATGCCGTTTGATAGTAATTCTCTGCATCCGAAAGTTTACCACGCTGCTCATATAAGAGTCCCAAAAGGTAAGAAGGCAGTACAGAAGAAGGATTTAAATTTCTTGCAATAAAGAGACGTTTTTCCAATGCATCAGCGTATTCCTGTACCCCTACACCCTTTGTTAAAATTATTGCCGGAATAACCGCATCAAAAAACGTATTCATTCCAAGATTTTGTGGATAAAGACCTTTTTCGATCTGAGTCAATGCATCAAGATACGGATCAGTTTGTTGATAATTCGGCGCATTCCAATCGATAGTCTCAAACGGATATAAGAGACGCATCAATCGGGTAGCCAATGTTAATTGCAATTGCTTCTCCTTCGTTAAACCCTGGGAAGTCGAATACACACGGGTTACCGCACTGCGAATACTTGCCGGAGAACCTATCTCCATATCAGCTTGAACCTGTGGATCAATACGGCTTGAGGCCAAATCAGTGGCCGAAGGTAATGGCAGAATAGTGGCCGAAAGAGACTGGCCGGACGAATGATCGGCGTGAGTACTATTTTTTACTGTAGTACATGATATGAAGAAAAGAATAGGAACAAACAAATATAATACACAATATTTTGAGATAGGATGAGAAAACATCATCAACAATACCTACCTTTATTCCACATAGTTAGGTAAAAAAAAAGCCCGGCAGCTACCTACTTTCCCACTCTGGATGAGCAGTATCATCGGCGTAATGAGAGCTTGACTTCCGTGTTCGGGATGGGAACGGGTATGACCTCTCCACTATGGCAACCGGGCAATA
>NZ_CP051194.1:2415000-2689385 GCF_024181145.1 Treponema sp. OMZ 855
TTTCACTCCCCTCACCGGGGTTCTTTTCATCTTTCCCTCACGGTACTTGTCCGCTATCGGTAGCCAACTCGTATTTAGCCTTGGATCGTGGTCGACCCGGATTCCGACAGGATTTCTCGTGTCCCGCCGTACTCAGGTACTGCACCGGCAAGATGAATGCATTTCGTATACGGGGATTTCACCCTCTCTGTCAGGCTTTCCCAAAACCTTTCTACTATACATTCACTTTATCACTTGCTGTACGTAAGCCCGTGCAGCCCTACAACCCCCGTTTAACGGGTTTGGGCTCTTCCAATTTCGCTCGCCACTACTTTCGGAATCTCTTTTGATGTCTTTTCCTTGAGTTACTTAGATGGTTCAGTTCACTCAGTATCGCTTTACCTCTCTATTTTATTCAAGAGCGTAATGATAGAATCTCTCCTATCGGGTTACCCCATTCGGCAATCTCCGGATCAAAGGATATGTGCTCCTCCCCGAAGCTTTTCGCAGCTTATCACGGCCTTCTTCGCCGGTTGGCTCCAAGACATCCACCATAAACCTATTCTTCGCTTGACCATATTATGTTCTCTTCTTAAAACAATCGTCTATTCGACAACCGTCAAGAACTTTTCTCTTCACCTTATTTTCTCCTACTCTCCAGTTAATCACTTTTCTAACAAAGCAACTCACCTTTAAGTAGTCTTTCTTTCCCTTCCCTAGCTTTTCAAAGATCTCTTCATACAGTAAAATTATTTATACTGTACGATTTTTGGAGATAAGGGGATTCGAACCCCTGACCTACGGCTTGCAAAGCCGCCGCTCTAGCCAGCTGAGCTATATCCCCTTACTACAAACCAATAATATAAAAAAAGAGAGGGAAAGAAGAGGAGATAAGCGGAAGCTTTGTGTACAACCAACAAAGCATTTAGTATTATACCTTTCTCTAAGAAAGGAGGTGATCCAGCCGCACCTTCCGGTACGGCTACCTTGTTACGACTTCACCCTCCTTACCAAGCGTACCTTCGGCACCGTCCTCCTTTGCAGGTTAGACAAGCGACTTCGGGTACCCCCAACTCGGATGGTGTGACGGGCGGTGTGTACAAGGCCCGGGAACGTATTCACCGCGCCGTGCTGATGCGCGATTACTAGCGATTCCAACTTCATGAAGTCGAGTTTCAGACTTCAATCCGAACTACGATTGCTTTTTTGCGGTTTGCTCCACCTTACGGTCTCGCTTCGCTTTGTAGCAACCATTGTAGCACGTGTGTAGCCCTGGACATAAGGGCCATGATGACTTGACGTCATCCCCACCTTCCTCCGATTTGTCATCGGCAGTTCCGCCAGAGTCCTCAAGCTTTACCTGTTAGTAACTGGCAGTAGGGGTTGCGCTCGTTGCGGGACTTAACCCAACACCTCACGGCACGAGCTGACGACAGCCATGCAGCACCTGTCTAGCAGGGTATTGCTACCCGGCCTTATCTCTAAGACCTTCTACTAGATGTCAAACCCAGGTAAGGTTCCTCGCGTACCATCGAATTAAACCACATGCTCCACCGCTTGTGCGGGCCCCCGTCAATTCCTTTGAGTTTCACCCTTGCGGGCATACTCCCCAGGCGGTACACTTATCGCGTTTGCTTTGGCACTGAAGCTCTTGCCCCAACACCTAGTGTACATCGTTTACAGTGTGGACTACCAGGGTATCTAATCCTGTTCGATCCCCACACTTTCGCATCTCAGCGTCAATTATCGGCCAGAAACCCGCCTTCGCCACCGGTGTTCTTCCAAATATCTACAGATTCCACCCCTACACTTGGAATTCCAGTTTCCCTTCCGTAATTCAAGTTGTGCAGTACCCAATGCTATTCTGGGGTTAAGCCCCAGGATTTCACACCAGGCTTACACAACCGCCTACATGCCCTTTACGCCCAATAATTCCGAACAACGCTCGCCCCTTACGTGTTACCGCGGCTGCTGGCACGTAATTAGCCGGGGCTTATTCGTCGATTACCGTCATCAGATGAGCATTCCCTCTCACCCTTATTCTTCATCAACAAAAGGATTTTACAACTTTTCAGCCTTCTTCATCCACGCGGCGTCGCTCCGTCAGACTTCCGTCCATTGCGGAATATTCTTAGCTGCTGCCTCCCGTAGGAGTTTGGGCCGTATCTCAGTCCCAATGTGTCCGATCACCCTCTCAGGCCGGATACCCATCGTCGCCTTGGTGGGCCTTTACCTCACCAACTAGCTAATGGGACGCAAGCTCATCCTCAAGCGAAGCCGTAGCTTCCTTTCCTCAACATCTCTTGTGAAATGCCGAGTGTATTCGGTATTACCTGCTATTTCTAGCAGCTATCCCCATCTTAAGGGTAGATTACCCACGTGTTCCTCACCAGTCCGCCACTCTAGGAGAGAAGCAAGCTTCTCTCTTGCCGTTCGACTTGCATGCTTAAGACGCGCCGCCAGCGTTCGTTCTGAGCCAGGATCAAACTCTCCATTATTTTATTTCAAACACCCCGAAGGGCGTCTGATATTCATAATTTTGAAAGCAAGTCCCGTTTCTTTTATTTTAGGAACGTTGACCTTTAAGAGAAAGAAAATAATAATGCAAAGCAATTATTCATCACCCCGCACACTCTCTTTCTCTTGATTCTTTGTTCTACGCTTATTTCCTTACCAAAGATTTTGCTCTTTGGCTTTTTCTTCTTTCCCTTCCCTTTAATTTCAAAGACCAGTTTGCTTAATCGGAACCCTGCTTTAGAGCGCCGCAAGCGAAAAAGAATGTATCACAAAACACTCAGTCTTGTCAAGCACCTTTTTCTTTTTTTTATTTATTTTTTAGCTGTAATTGAGCCAAAAAAAACACAAAAGAATAACAACATTTCAGCAGGCACGCAAAGCCATGCCGTATAGACACACAACCGACATACCAAGCCGCATGCCGTCTTGGGAAAAACTCCTACATGAATTATTTACTAATAACTAATATATATAGAAGAAATTGATAAATCTAAACGTTTTTATTCTTTGCTGCTCCTCACCCACCTCCCGGCAGGGATTAAATGCAACGGCAGCGATACTAGCACAAATCACTTCTTCCTGTCAAGCATCTTTTCTTTATTTTTTGCTTTCATATTTATTTATAATTCTCAACTTGTTAAAAAGACAACACTGCACGCATAGGACTTTAACATGGCTCTAAAAAAACAATAGTTTGACAAGTCTATATACAAAAAGGATTAAAATCTATGGAGAATAGGGGATTCGAACCCCTGACCTATTGATTGCGAACCAATCGCTCTACCAACTGAGCTAATTCCCCAAAAACGGTATGAGTATATAGTTTTTAGATAAATTGGGCAAGTGCTTTTTAAGAGAATGTTTTAGATGCGAGCCAAGATATAAAAATACAAAACAAAATCCTTGACTTTTCCGACAAAGTCCCGTACACTAAATATATGAACTTGAAAACCGTTTTGACACCTGAAACTGTCAATCTCCATTTAAAAGGAACCTCTAAAGAGGAAATTATTGATGAATTACTTGACATGCTTGTTCAGGCAGGAAAAGTAAAAGATAAAGCCGTTGCCCGAGCCTGCGTGTTAGATCGTGAACGAAAAATGTCTACGGGAATGAAGCATGGTATTGCAATCCCGCACGGAAAAACCGATTCGGTTAGCGATCTTGTTGCCTGTATTGGTATTTCGGATCATCCGGTCGATTTTGATTCGCTGGATCAAGAGCCATGCCGTATTTTTATTATGACACTTTCCCCGATTGACAAAACAGGACCGCACTTGCAATTCTTGGCAGAAGTCAGTCTGCTGTTCAAGAGTGCTGAAAAACGGCAAGAAATACTGAATGCAACTGACAAGTCCGATATTATCCGTATTTTAACCGAATAGTGTACACGACTGGAGCAAATGCACTTAAACTAACAAAGCATGAGGAGGTTTTATGCTTGTAAATGTATTAACAGCAGGAGACGATGTAAGTGAAAAACTAAAGACATACTGCAATGGGCTGCCTGATGTCGATAAGAAGGTTATGGATGCTGCATCTGATGAAGGAAAAAGCTTTATGGGCGCACATGGCGTATCTGCAGCTCCGATGGTTGTCGTACTTGATGAAGACGGGAAGGATTTGTTAAAGACTACCGATATGAACGAACTTGAAAAGTTCTTTTCTTAATTTTCTGCAAACTTAATTTAAAAACCTCTCGGAAACATTATTCCGAGAGGTTTTCTTTTCATATATGGCTATATTTTTCTCTGCTTTACAAGCAAAAGAGCCGCCCCGTATTTAAAGATTTTTATACATATTCCACGTTGATTCAATCAAAATTTTTACATCAGAATACTGAGGATTCCAGCCTATCGTTTCGCGGGCATGCTGAGATGTTGCATAAAGCTCGGCAGGGTCTCCGGCACGGCGGCCGACAAAGCGCGCAGGTATCGCCTTTCCGGTAATAGTGCGGGCGGCGGTAAGCATTTCGCTGACGGTAATTCCAACTTCGCTGCCGAGATTTACGATAAGACTACTGTTTTTCTTATCGATATAATGCAGCGCATCGGTATGAGCTTTCGCAAGGTCGCTGACATGGACATAGTCACGGATACAGGTACCGTCGCGTGTAGGATAATCATTTCCAAAAATCTGAAGTTCCTTCCGCATACCGGCAGCGACCTCCATAATAATCGGCAGGAGGTTCTGCGGATTTCGCTCAACCCCCTTAACAGCCCCCTTCGGATCGTAGCCCGCTGCATTAAAATACCGCAGCGATGCAAATTTGAGTCCTTTTAACCGGTCGTACCATTGCAAAAATTCTTCGGTTTTAAGCTTGGTAAACCCATAATAGCTTTCGGGATTCTTCGGGTGCTTTTCGTCAATCGGCAGATATTCAGGGGAACCGTAAACGGCTGCCGAGGACGAAAAGACAAAACGGAGACACCCGTGTTTAACCGCCGCATTTAAAATATTCATCGTCGCCGAAATATTATTAATAGAATATTTTTCAGGGGCAGCCATCGACTCCCCTACTGCCTTAAATGCAGCAAGATACACAGTCCCGTCAAAACCGCGGGCAAAAGCCGCGTCAATGTCATCACTGTGGCGAGTATCGCCTGCAATAAACTCCGTACCCGGAAAAATATTGCACAATTGTCCCGTCGATAAATTGTCGAATACCGTAACCGAATGACCGGCTTCGAGCATTGCTTTTACTACATGACTGCCGATATACCCAGCCCCGCCGATAACTAATACACGCATAGTAAACCTCTCATAAACCTCTTTTTCAGCATTGCCGAATCATCAAACCGTTAAATTTAATCGGTCAGTTCGGTATGCCGTAATGAGGCGATATTCCGTAATCGTTTTATCAATTCTTTATTCTTGCTCAAAGCTTCTATGGGAAGCGGTAATCGATATGTCCAGTTTGACTTGCTGACAGTACCCGGTACGTTAATCCGCTCCTCACGCGCCTTACTTTCCGGCAATTCGTCGATTATGACTCCCAACCAATCTTGTATAGGAAAGACGGCAAACACTGAGGGAACTTTAACAAAGGCGCTCAATAACGCCACAGCTAAGTCCGCCGTGTAGACAGGTTTTTCCCCTTCAATAGGACAAAGCGCTTTCCGCATCTTACCGTCAATATGCAATGCGTCAAAGAACGAAAGCATATCAGCATAAGACAATTCTTGCTCCCACCATTCCCGCAGTGTGGAAGAATCGTGCACGGAAGTTACCGCAACCGCTGCTTTCGGATAATCTTGCAGCGGGATAAAAGGTGCTCCATTTTTTTTCCATTCACGTTCCCAGCGAAATACCCGCAAGCTCAAGATATGCAATTTTTCAAGAACCTCCGGCAACGCGGCAGGTTTCGCACCCAAATCTTCAGCACAAGGCTGCATATCAACAGAACCGCACAATTCCGACAAAATATCTCCTGCCTGCGCAGCCCACAGTTGATTCTGCAGCGCCTCTTTTTCATCCAGCAATAATGAAAATAACCGCTGTTCATCATCGGACAACGTTCTCCACGCGGTGCTGTTCCGGTACAGATATGCCGCAGTATACACGGCAGCGCCATGTAAATCTTTTCCGGCTTTTACCAACATACGGTCAGCCCATTTTTGCCTCAAAGCTGTTTCTGCTTTTGGAGGAAGGCCACACCGATGAATATCTGCCTCGCTTTGTATTTCTGCTTTAAAAAGCCATAGCTCCTCAGAACCGATTCTATCCGCAACTTTACGCAACAGACCGTGCGAATACAGATAGTCGCCGTTGACTGCATCTTGAACGATATCCGTATTGATATGCGGCTCTGCCATCCAGCGGATACGGCTTTCCGAAAAGCCAGCCTTTTTCAAATCCTCTATCGTTATTTCCGCATAAGGAATAGGCTTACCTAAAAGCCCTGTCGTTTCACCTTCGGTGATAGCCCAAATTCTAAAAAAGCCTAAGATATGATCAAGCCGGTACGCATGGTAATACTGCGATGCATGGCGAAGCCGTTCTTTCCACCAACGGTAGCCGGTTGCTTTCAAATTTACCCAGTTGTAAATGGGGAACCCCCAATTTTGTCCCGTAGGATTATCCCCATCAGGAGGACTGCCGGCACGAAGATCACTGCGGAAATATTCGGGGTGCGCCCACACCTCTACCGAATCCTCGTTCATCAAAATCGGGATATCGCCTTTTACCGAAATCCCGTTATCGGCACAATAGGTAACGGCTTTTAACAGTTGCTTATGCAGATGCATTTGTACCCATGCATAGAACAGATGCTCCCGCTTCAAAACAGGATCGTTCCATGCAGCAGTGATTTTTGCCGTTGAAGGAGAACGCATACCGGCACATTCTTTCCAATCCTTCCACGAAGCATAATAGTTTTGCCGCTTAATATTCTTAAACACCGCGTATTCGATTATCCACGGATTTGTTTTTATCCATTCCGCAAGCTCACCGGTCTGAGAATCCGCAATAATCTGTGATTCAGCCTTATTAAATACGGCGTGCAGCAGTACATTCTTTTCATGAAGTATATCCCGGTACCGAAAATGCTCCGCTGGAGTGTGCGGGTCAAAAGCAGTGCATATTTTTTTAATCTCAGCCTTGAAGCTATGTGCTTCCGGTATATCATCCAAGCAGATGTAGAGCGGATGCAATGCAAAAGCCGAAAGAGCATTATATGGGGAACTGTCGGTGCCTGTATCATTGACGGGTAAAAGTTGAATAATGCGCAGCCCTACTTTTTTGCAAAAGTCTGCAAAAGGAATGAGGTCGGAAAATTCGCCGACGCCGCAACTTTTTTGACTGTACAAAGCGGAAACCGGTACGGCAGTTCCGCATAAAGCCTGATTAAGCGGTGAACATTTCATCTCAATCCTCCTAGTCAACTGAGGCTATCATAGACCAAAAACGTAAAGTTAGATAGAGGGGAATAGCAATCAATACAATTAATATCATTTCATTTGACAAAACGACGTATGCGTATTACCGTATATAATGAAGCTTTTAAAATTTACCATCTTTTTAGAGGCTTCCCATAAAGTGATCCATAAGGAAAAATATATGAAAAACGTACCCGCAGAAACCTTACAGCAAAATATAAAGTATTTGGATTTACTCTCCCGCTTGTTCCCCAATGTTACCGCCGCAGTTGAAGAAGTGGTCAACTTGAAAGCTATTCTTAATTTGCCGAAAGGAACCGAGCATTTTTTGACGGATATTCACGGAGAAGCGGAAGCGTTTAATCATGTGATGCAAAATGCTTCGGGCGCTATCCGGCGGAAAGTGTCTGAAGAACTCAGCTCAACGGTCAGTACCAACGATCTGGAAGAATTAACTACGCTCATCTACTATCCCAAAGAAAAACTCGAACTGATCAAAGCGGAAAAAAAGGCCAATATTACAAACTGGTACGAATTAACCATTTACCGGCTGGTACGGGTGGCGAGGGCAACAGCATCAAAGTATACGCGGTCAAAGGTGAGGAAACTGCTGCCGAAGAGTTTTGCCTACATAATGGAAGAGCTGCTGCAGGAAGATGAACACCGCTTTAACAAAAAAGACTATTACAGCGAAATTATCAAAAGCCTCGTAGAATACGGACGCGCGGATTTGTTCATCATCGAACTGTCCGAAGTGATAAAAAAATGCACGATCGACCACCTGCATATTATCGGCGATATTTTTGACCGCGGCCCGTCCCCGCATAAGGTGATGGATACGCTGATGGCGCAGAACAGTCTTGATATCCAGTGGGGCAACCACGATATCCTCTGGATGGGGGCTGCTGCGGGATGCCGTGCGTGTGTTGCAACAGCGATACGGATTGCGCTCCGCTATTCCAACATCGATTCCATTGAGGACGGATACGGAATTAGCCTCTTGCCGCTGGTGAGTTTTGCCCAGCACGTGTATAAAGATGATCCATGTATACGGTTTATGCCGAAAGTAAACGAGAAAAAGCCCTTCGATGTCGATGCGGAACTGCTGGCAAAAATGCATAAGGCAATCAGCATCATACAATTCAAACTTGAAGAAAACATCATCGAGCAGCATCCATCGTATAATATGGAACACCGGAAACTTTTGCGGACTCTTAATCCTGCGGCAGGCACCATCGAAATTGAAGGGAAGACCTATCCCCTGAACGACACCTCGTTCCCGACCATAGATCCCGCACATCAAACAGCGCTCACCGATGAAGAACAGTACCTCATCGATACGCTCACCAATACATTTGTCGGAAGTGAAAAACTCAAGCAGCATGTGCGGTTTTTGTATGCAAAGGGGAGTATGTACCGGCGCTACAACAACAATCTGCTCTTTCATGCCTGCCTGTTGCTAAACGAGGACGGCAGCTTTAAGGAGAAAGAGATAGACGGCGCCGTATATTACGGCAAAAGCCTGATGGATAAATACGACCAGATGGCGCGAGAAGCCTATTTCTCCGGACAGAATGCGGATTTTCTCTGGTTCTTATGGTGCAATCAGGATTCAACGCTGTTCGGTAAGACGAAGATGACGACCTTTGAACGCTACTTTATCGATGATAAGGCAACGCATAAGGAGCCGTCCTCGCCGTATTATAAGCTGATGGAACGGGATGACGGTACGCTTGCCGCACGGATACTCAAGGAGTTCGGATTAAGCGGCAATGCGCACATTGTGAATGGGCACACGCCGGTCAAGGTTGCGAAAGGGGAAAGCCCGATTAAAGCGGGCGGCAAGCTCTTGGTTATTGACGGCGGATTTTCCAAAGCCTACCAAAAGACTACCGGCATTGCAGGCTACACGCTGACATATAACTCTTATGGAATGACGCTGATAAGCCACCATCCGTTTGAGTCCGTTGACAAAGTTTTACGCGAAGGCTTCGACATCGAATCAACCAAAGAGGTGATTGAGACCTTAGTTGAACGAAAGCGGGTTGCAGATACCGACACCGGCGCTGACATGAAGGAAAAAATCCAAAACTTGGAAATGCTGATCAGCGCCTACAACAAGGGTATTTTAAAACAGCAAGATTAACACCGCGAGTATTTTTCCGTATACCGATGAGCAACAGCCGGTTCCGGTTCGTAGTACCGTTTGATGCGGATAAGCCGCTGTGCGATAGCGGCAAGGTTGTCTCCCCTGCCGAGACCGAAGAGACCCAGCGCCGCATCACCGATCAATTCTCCGTCGGCAAAAGCGGGGAGTGCAAAAGTTCTGCCGGTCATATCGGCCTTCATTTGGCACCAGATAGCATTATGCGCCTGCCCGCCGGATAACGTATAGACGGGATGAAAGCAGGAAGCCTGTTCCAGTAAATCACAGCCGTGCCGAATACGGAAAGCAAGCGCCTCTACAAAGGCACGCCCTTGTCCCGCAAAGGTCGCAGGATATGCACCGAAAGCAACGAGCGGCTCTTCCGCAATCCGTTCCATTGCGGCGATATAATCATTACCCAAAAAACCGTGGGACACCAGAAACGAGGAAAACGCTGCACCGGAAGATGGAATAACGGATGACAGATTCCACAAATCGGGCATAACCGACGGCAACAGCAGCGTTTTTTCGGCACGGCGCGGCTGTGAGATACAGACGTTAATGCCTTCGCTTGAACCGGCACGGTCGCAAGCCGTACCAGCCGTCAGTGTTCCCGTCCCGATAAGCGCCGCGATAAAATCAGGTACCCCTGCAATAACCGGAATACCGCAAAAGCGACCGATTACCGTACCGGCGGCTGTGAAAGGCGGCAGCAAACCGGCAAGCCTTTCCGTATCGATATGCAGCGCTTCCGAAAACCGGAAAAGCTCTTCTTTGCTCCAATACGCCGCCTCGTAACGCGGATCAGGGAGGCTGGTTACCGCCGTGCCGGTTAAAAGGTAGGAAACATATTCCGGCCCGGAGAAAAGCAGGGCAGTGCCGGCGAATATATCGGGATATTTTACACGGAAGGCCGCAATCCGCGGCAAAAAAAGGGATAGCCCCGCCGCTGGGATAGATGCAGTTCCCTTTTGCGGCTCCGGTACGGTAGCCCCCCGCTGCCCCGATACGGTAAGCCCTTGCGGTACCGGTTCATTCCATAAAAACAGGGTATCGTTTTTAGCCGCGTCAATAATACCGTTAACATCATCGGGGAAAACAGCTGAGGATAAAGATGCGGCGGACAAAGGTGTAGCGGCGTTGATATGTATCTTGGGTACGCGTCCGGGAGAGTTTATGCTTGCTTCCGGCATACGGCGGTTTTGAGGTACGGCAACAAGCGAAGGACCATTTCCGGAAACACAAATAGCTTCTATCACATACTCAGCGGGTAAGGTATGCCATGCAGCAAAAAAGGCCTGTACCCAGTCTACCGCCTGAACAGGTTGAGGGAACAACAAGCGTATAAACTTGAGTACTGTTCCGTCCTCGGTAATAAACGCCGCCTTTAGCGACGACGTGCCGATATCGGCACAGAAAATGCCGTGATGCATGAACCTATTGAACGCCGCCGGAGAAAGATTCGTCGTTTGCAAGTATTTGGTTTATATCGCTGTCAACAACTTCCGAACGAGTATGCACAGAGGCAAAGCGAGTACTATACCAATCAACCCGCCGAGTAAGGAACATCAACAGTGCAACAACACAGAAAATACCGATACTGCCGATAAGCAGTGCATAATCTTCCGATTGCAATATGCCGAACAATAAAAAATAGGATACGGCTTGCACCGCCGTTAACAAGACACCCCAACGGATTTGCTTAAAAATTGCCGCAGTATAAAATCCGACAACGGCACACACCCCTGCCGTCGCAATCAAATAGCTGAGATTAAACGAAACGTGTTCGGAAAAAGACAATAACAGCAAGTAAAATAAAACGTCAGCAATCCCGATAAGAAAATACTGGATGGGATGAATCCGCGCTGCGCTCCATAATTCACATACAAATATCGCTAGAAACGGGACCGCCAAAAAAAGCAGTGCATAAGTAATACAGCGCTTTACTTGCGAATAATGGTTAACGGGAGTAATAAAACCGATTTTTACCGTTTCGGGTGAACTGCGGAGGCTTGAAGAAGCTTTCGCCGCATAACCGTCATATTCATCATACACATCCGTATCTTTGGATATACTGAAATCCTGTGCTTTCCAGCTGCGGGGGAACACCGTACTTAAACCGGAAATACGCCAGTCGGCGGAAAAGCCCGAATTGTCGAGTGTACGATTTTTTGGCAGCCATCCCCCCGCAAAGCTGGGAGCAGACCATGTTGACTGTACGGCGAAACTGTTGTCCGCAGCAAGCGGTACGATACAAAGGCTTTTACCCCCTTGTATGGAAACAGAACCTTCTATCGCAAAACCGGAACGCACAATATCTTCCGGCACCATGTAATACACGGCATTGCGGAACGGAGATGCCCCGGTAGGAGCCGTCAACGCTTCGAGCAGCGGTTTACCGTTCCCGTAAAGCGCAGGATAGGCAGTTAATGTCTTTTTATCTTTTATTCCAAGGATAAGTACCGCATCTTTATAGCGGATGTTTTTTTCCGCGATATTGAATTGGCGGAATTGAAAACCTGAGAATGAGGCGGTTACTGCAAGATCGCCGTTAAAAACAGGGACGGTAAATATCCCCCGCGAAAGTCGATAAGGATTAATCTGCGTTACCAGATTATATGTTTCCGGAACCGTGAGAATATAATCTGTTTTTTTTCCCTTTTGAACAACCTTTCCGGAAGAATCCGTATATTCGATAAATTCGTCATACGGCACAGCAAGCACGAGTCCCTCAATAACAGGCTCGCCACCGGCCGGTTCCATAATAGACGCTTCGGCAGTCCGCCGGTACCCTTCCCGATCGTTGACAAGTGAACGGATAAACGCGAGAGGGATAAGCAGTATCAGCATCATAATAAAAATAATAACGGGCTTTATCCATGCCGCCTGATGAGAAAATAACGATCTCTTGGGCATAACAGCACTCATCTCTGCTGATTGTTTTACATCCATATCAACCCCGATTTTGCTTAATCTTGTTTGTTATCCGTTTTACTCTGTGCATTCGGATCTGCTGCGTGCAGCATCCGTTCGATAATATCTCTATTATCCAATAAACCGCTCAAAGACTGATTATGATGCAGCCGCGAAATAGCCTGCGCAAATAATCTTGAAACGTCAGTTGAAATATACCATTCCTTCTTGAGCAACTCTTCGTGGTATACTGCATTGGTACCGATGATGCGATAAAAATGTCCTTTTTTATATGCTTCATCAAAAAGCTGAATTGCATCGCCGGTAAAAAACGGCAGACTCACAGCGGCAATAACTTTTTTTGCCCCCTTGCTTTTCAGGAATTCCATTGCCTTTAACAGGGTTCCGCCTGTACCGAGCATATCATCGGCAAGGAAAGCGGTTTTACCGTTTACATCACCTAATAAATTGATATTGACAATATTGGATTGCTTTGCATTCTGCGTAACGACGGAATAATCGCGCTCTTTGTAAATCATCGCGAGCGGTTTTTTTAGGCCGCTGGAATAGAATTTATTCCGGTCTACCGCCCCGCTATCCGGAGCAACAATAACAAACTCGGCATTGGGATCGGCAAGGTTTTCAATTTTTATCAGCTCGCGAATAATCTGATAACTTGCGTGGAGATTTTCGATACGGGCAGTATGAAAGGCATTTTCAATCTCGCGGGAATGGATATCCAACGTAATAATTTGGTCAACACCGAGCGTTTCGTAAAAATGCCCCAACATACTGGCAGTTAATCCTTCGCGCCCCTTCTTTTTATGCTGGCGGCTATACGGATACACAGGAACTACAAGCGTAATATGTGCAGCTCCGGCATACCGAACAGCATCGATACTAACCATCATCGACATAAGGTGATCATTCACCGAAAAAACATGCTGATTTTTACCTTCATTCACCCAGAGCGGATAATGATTTTCTACGTCCTGAAAAATAAAGACGTTCTTTCCGCGGATACATTCCAGTATTTCCGTTTTAAATTCGCCGTTCATAAAATAGGTAAAACGGGCATTCACTTTAAATCGAGGAATACGGATTTTTTCAATCTCGTTATTTTCATGTAAACCGGAAGAAATAAGATCGTTATAAAAATTGAGGTCTCGGATAAGGTTTTCTTTTTGTAAATTATACCGTTTTATTAACTTATCTATTTTTCTATTAAATTTTTCTATATAAATATGCTTTAAATGTTGTATTACCGCATCGGCAAAGTGCTCGCCGCCCGGACACGCCAGAATTGCCAAATTCGCAGACCCGGAGTATATCATACCCGCCCCCTCATGTCGGAATAAATTTGAGCAATAGTTTACATATTTTTAAAAAAAATTCAATCGGTATCGGGCAATGCTTAGAAACCGAAACCAATACCAAGCTTTATCCCCAGACCGGACAGCGTTGTAAATACCCGCTTGAAATCCTGCGAGGCAACGGATGCAGCAAGGTTAAACGTAAACCAGCGCGAATCTATAAAAAGACAAAACTCATGCTTCCACATCCGTTCGACATATCGGCTATCCAAATATACGCCGAGAACCTTTGCAAAACGGCTTTCAATTTTAAGCCCTCCGTCTACATAATACGGATTTGCATTAAGAATCGGAAAAGCAAGGAACGGCGATAGAATCAAGTAATCATTTTGGAACGGCTTAAAATCGGCACCGATACTTACCTTACACGGGCGCATAATTTTCTTTTCAGCCAAGGTACCGGAAAAGCTCGTCGTTGTAGTTTGGTTGAAAAAGGAAGTACCCCCACTCGTAATACCGTCTAAAAGGTTAGTCACAGAACCGTCATAGTTAAATGCAGCCTGCATACCTTTCGTCGTTACGATCGGCATAATCGGTAAGTAGTCGATACCGCCCGTAATCGCAACCCAACCTGTTGGACGGAATACACCGGTTAAACTTAAATCAACACCGCCGTTTTTTAAAACCTCAAGTATAGAAAAATTTCTATTGGCTAAATAATCCGGTAGATACCCATAAATATTTGCAGTACCTTGAGCTTTCAGTGTAATACCATCAACCACACCGCCTGTTATATGCGGAGACAGACTATATGTTCCTCTGGGATTTTCCATATATGCGACAGGTGCAAAATATGCAACCCGTGCTGAAAAACCGTAAGTCGGATTATTAAACTGATACATTAGTCCGGCATCAGCGAACACATTGATCTTTGCATTCAAAGTACCATTAATTGTCTGACCGGTTGCAATCGCCGTGTTACCCTTAGCCGCAAGATCAAGCAAACTCTTCGGCAAATTTCCCCATACGTCCCCATTAGCGGTAATAGAAAACTTTACCGTATGTTTTTCCAATACAGTAAACCGGAAAAATGTGTCAACATCCAAAAGAGCACCTACATGTATGCCCGATTTCATCGTATCTTCTGAAAGTTGATTAAGGTCGATAACCAATTCAGGCCGAAAAAAATCCAACGCAGAGACCATATTATTAGCAGCGGTAGCCGAAACAACAAATCCCGTATGCAAAGAGAACGGGCGGGCATTCTTCGTCCGCTGTGTCGGTTCATTCATTTCAACCGACTGTGATACATCTTTCTGCTCTTGAGCTTTATTGTTCTGTTCCGGAGCAATTCCCGTTCCGGTGCCGGAAGATTCATTTTTAGCATTTGCGTTTGGAGCCGGCGAATCCGGGGATTCAGCCACTCCGGCATCCGTATGAGCGGCAGGCTCGGCAGAAACGTTTTCGGCAGCCGCAGGCACTGCGGTACTGCCGTCATCAGCAGCAAAAACGGAAGCGGACGCTTCGCTTTCGGGTAGAGCAGCCGCATTTTCTTGGGCAGACCCTGCCGCTATCTCATCGGTTTTAACACTGCCGGCTGGGGCTGCCTGTTCGGTTACTATTTCAGAATCGGCACTAGCACCTACCGCATCCTGCCCGAACGCTGTAACAAGACCTAGTACGATATATAATACAATAAACCATTTTTTTTTCATTTTACTTTCCTCAGGATCTTCCGGTAATTAGTTCACTTTCATCGAATAATCGATATCCGTTTCGGCTGAAACAGTAATCGATGCACCCAGTTTAAAATCACGCTTCAACGAATATGAGCCTTGCGGTAGTTCCAACACCAAGTCCGGTGAGACGGGATACTTTTTGAGAAGCTTTTTCAATTCTGAAGAAGTGAGCGTTACCGTCTGCTCTCCTGCAGCCGCTGTTATCTCTTTTTCAATAAGTTTGCCGGAACCGTCTTTGAATCGCAATATACATTTAGGGTCAGTACCGCTCAAATCTTTTTTTAAGTTAATACGTACCTGAATTGACCGTAATGAATTTAAAATTTGACCGATTTCGGAAGATTGATCATGAGCACTACGCCTGCCGAACAAATCGGTGCCGGACATATTTATACCGAGCATATCCATCACTGAAAGTGTATGTTTCGTCTCTACTTTAAAACCTACCGGCACATCCAAAACAAGATCAATACTTACCTTTGGCTTTTTATTTTCAGGTTTATCATAATCTTCACGCTTAATAACGATTTCATCCATATTAAGCGTACAGGTAAGTTGCAAATCCTTCGGATAGTCGTTCATAATACCCGCCAAGGTTTTTGTAATACCGGACTCTCCCTGCTTTATAGAAAGCATAGCATCCGGAATAACGCCCGTAAATATTTTATCCGAAGGGAATGTACCGGCAGGAAGTGCTTTCAAGGTAATATTACTCTTGTCTACCAAGACTGCCGGTGTATCAGTCGTCTCTCCCGTCTTAATATACGTTGCCGTTAATTTTACACTCATTTTTGTACTTCCAAGCAGCCCCGAATCGGAGCCCGCATAAAAATACGCAGGGATTTCTTCCAGTTGTATACCTGCTGTTTTCAATTTTGAAGTCAGCTCGGATAAGTCCATCTTTCCCGTCTGTGGGAAAGAAATGTTTTGATCAGCTTTTGCCTTTAAAATAATTTTTTTCCAATCAAAGTTAAACTGAACGGCACCGGAAAATTCTATTTTGCTATCCGTACGTATATTATTCAAGGTAAAGGTGTTATCGTGTTCATTATACCCCGGTAAAAGTACAGCTGTTGTTAAATCAAAATTATCCAGAGTCTCAATATCCAAAACAAAAGCATTTCCGTTATTACCTTTATATTCGTGTTCTTGTTCTCCAGGATTGAATGTTGCTTCCTCTGCGGGACTTATTTGAAAGCATGTTGAAGAAAGCTTAATCTTTATATCATTTCCTGAAGGTAAACCGTTCTTAAGTTTTATTTTGACAGAAGCCGTCTTAAAGTGTATGTTCTTAACCCAACCTTTTATTCCATCCGGAACAGGTTCTGATTGCAGTTTCTTAAAATCGGCTTTATTTTTCATCGTAATTGCAGAAAATTTATCTATGGAAAAATTAAATTTAACAGACAGATGCTCCTGATATGTATAGGTTGCATTATCAAACTTTACTTTAAGCTTAGGTTCATAGGTCAATGTCCGTTGATTATTCAATGTTTTTCCGTCAAGAGAAACGGGAGTGTTTAACGGCTGAAAGCTGGCCGGATTAATCGCGAGTCCACCGGAACCCGCCTGTGTTATTTTGGTTTGTTCTTCTATCGTTATACCCGTCCAATCGGCAGGCATATCCATCGACAGTTTGAATTTCCCCTCTCCGATAGTTGCACTGCGGAAATCTTCCGGCAGCGGAATATCAACCGATCCCGGCGCCGGTGTGATCTCCGGATTAGCAGTTACTCCGGTCGCTCGTACGATCCTTCCATGCAAGGTACGATTAACTGTAAGATTCCCCACGCCCGACACATCTTTTACCGTCAATGTAAGCCTTATGTTCTTGCCTATTATTTTATTATCCAACAGGAACCGTACATTGTATCCTGTTATATCTCCGGGAATGGAATATCCGTTACTTTCCATTTTGGCTTTTGTAATAGTATAAGATCCCGAGTTTGGTGATGTTGAAATTTCCAAATACGATCCGGAACCGAACGTTATTGTTTCGAAACCATGAAACTCAATATTAACAGGCGGAAGAGTATGCTCACCTGAAATTGCGGGCACTGGAACGGACGAAGCCGTATCGGTATTAAACTTTTCCAAAAGTTTTTGGTTAATATCCGCTGCATTTATTTTAAAACTTTTACTTTCATTTACTTTAGGGATGGAAATTTCCGTATCAAACTTTCTTGAAAGAAGATTGGAGTCTCCCGAACCGCCGTTTCCCAGCGGATCCCCATTGAAATACTTGCTTATATCAAGCTCTAAGGTTTGGAGCGGATAATGCACTAAATAACGGAGTTTATCATCCCCTCCGGAAGGCTGATACCGGTACAGACGAATGTTTTTATTGTTCTTTTGCAGCGTTTCTTCAAGTTTTGTGAATACTTCAGCTTCAGTAATACTTTTTTCGCCCAGCGGTACATAAACCGTCGGTTTTGCCTTTATTCTAACGCTTGAAAAAGGCTGTAAACTACAGGCAGCGGTAAAAGCCAAAGCAATAAGTATACTGATACACATAGGATATTTGCTATATTTATGATAAGACATCTTTTCCCCCTTACTTTACAGGCAGGATGCTGCCAAAAATCATGACGGTTTAGAACGATGGTGCTATTTAATAGTTTATAGAATATACCATGTTATCTATGCAAAAACAAGAAGTAGTTTTGATATAAAAAAGGGAGCCGGTAAAAAAGCGGCTCCCTTTTCTGGCTTAGAGGCTATCCAAAAACTTCAATTTTCGGACAGTTTCCTTAGATTTAGATGTTTAATTATTCGTCTTTACCTTTTCTTCCGTAACATAGCTTTTTTCAAAGCCTTCAATTTTTTTGATGCTATTCAGCCAATACTTTGCTTCGGTGTTATTGGTAAAGGGGCCAACTCTTACACGATGCGTTAATCCGGAAGAGGTCTCTTTGGTAAAAATCTCTACCTTCATGTGCTGCGCAGCAAGTTTATCCCGTGCACGTTCGGCGTTAATCCTGCTTGCAAGCGAAGCGGTCTGAACCCAATAGAGGGTTTGAACCTGCGGCGCAGCAGGCTTAGCCGGCGTTTTTGCCTTAGGTTTAACGGTAACCGAAGCGCTTGCTTGCGCGGGCTTTTTTTCTACTGCCGGTTTCGGTTGAGTTTGCACCGCGGCAGCTGTCTGCGGCTGGATGGGGGCTTCTTCTTTTTTTGCAGCGGCAGGTTGTTCTTCCCGCTGTTCCAGCGCAGTATCTATACCGATTTGTGCCGCCAAGTCTTTCGGCAATCCGGAGACATCGGCATCACCTGCCTGTACGGTTAAATCGGAAACGTCAATCCCGTTTGTTTGGCCGTTCTGTCCATCGGTCGAAATGATATTCAAATTATT
This sequence comes from Treponema sp. OMZ 855, assembly GCF_024181145.1. Classification (NCBI taxonomy): domain Bacteria; kingdom Pseudomonadati; phylum Spirochaetota; class Spirochaetia; order Treponematales; family Treponemataceae; genus Treponema; species Treponema sp. OMZ 855. The sequence goes on from NZ_CP051194.1 coordinate 2,433,834, forward strand.
CAAATTGATAATATTTCCGGCAGCAGCGGGTGCATTTCTATCCAGCCCGGAAACCCTATCGGGGTTGCGTGCCCATGCATCCGGATCCACATTGAGCGCAGTTCCCGATGTTTCATAAGGAATAGTTTCCCCGCCGGCCTGTGCTGTTGCGCTGTTTCGTGACGGTGAATATAAAAATAGTGCAATACCAAAAATAATCAATACGAATAAGCTTACCGAAAGGATGACCCATAAAATTTTCTTTTGTTCCATAGCTGTCCTCAAAAACCCTTTTCGCGCAGTACGCGCTCGATCTTTTTCCGTAAAGACTGCACGGAACGAGCGTTTACCACGCTTACAATATCGGCATTTTGCAAAAGGTATTGAGCAAAGAAATCTTTTTGCTGTAAAAAACGGGCAATCAACCGGCCAAGCGGAATATTATCCCGTTTTTTGCCCCGGATAAGCCTAATAAAAAATGGAGCCTTAATATACAGAATAAACGAGCACTCCGGTGTTAGGGAGGTTTTATGTAGTGTCGGTGCGTTAAGAACAATCGGCCGGTTCGGCTGTTCGATTACAGCTGTGTTAATAAGACTTCGGATACGCGCTTCAATTTTCGGGAGAATAAAAGCCTCATGTTCCGCTAATAAAGCAGAATCCGAGAAAAGCAGAACGCTCAACGCCTTTCTATCCAATGCCCCGTCCTGCGCCCGTAACCGTAGCCCTTGTTTTTCGGCATAAGGAGAAAACCGTGCTATCACCGCATCGCTTTGTTCTTGCAGAACCGTATGTGCAACCTTATCAGCATCGATAACAGCATAGCCTTTTTCTTCAAGGAAATCGGCAACCATGTTTTTCCCCGCACAGGACTGCCCAACCAGTCCGATAAGGTTAGGTGTTTTTTGCATCATTATTGCGCCTGCGGATTTCTCAAGCTGCCGGGAAAAGCTCAAAAGCCGCTCGCTTTTTCGCCATCCCCAACAGAAACTGCATTTCAAGGCCTCTAAAAACCGTAGTTTTTAGAGGCTGCTGTTGACGTATTACTTAATCAGAATAAATTCAACGCGGCGGTTTTTCCACCAGTTATCCCGATCCGAAAGCGATGCAACCGGTTTTGTACCGCCAATACCGACTGACGACAATCTGCCCCGCGCCACACCTTTTTCTATCAGGAATCTACGGACGGCATCAGCGCGGGCACCTGAAAGCGGGATAAGATCTTCTCTTTCTTCCCGTTCGGTTCCGCTCGTATTATTTGCATGCCCTTCGATCTGTACCTTATATTCGGGGAATTTATTCAAAATTTCCGCGATACGGGTTAATACCTTAACGTTCCGATCAACGACATTTTGCTCAAGCTCATTAAAATCGGCAGCATTTTTTCTAAAGATAATAGAAGGAACTGCAATCTTTAATTTATCGCCATCGCGGATAACCAACACATCAATCGGAATATAGCCTTTTATAACGGAGGTTAGTCCGACTTCATCGGTTACGGCAAAGGTATACGGGTAGTCGGTAGCTGATTGTACGGTTTCACCTCGTAACGAACGGCCGTCCCAGATAATTTGCTCGGTTATCTTATTCTTTCCGCCGGTACTCCAGAACAGCTTATTGCCGGTATCTTCCGGTTCGCGGATTTCAAATGACCACTGTTTTAACGGCGTATCCGACTTTGCAGACAAGTTAATAAAAAGCTCATCTTCGTTACCGTCATTGTCCGGACTGAAATACTTGGGCGCCATGGTAACCCCAAGCTCTGGGGCTTTTGTCGAAGAAACAAACGGAGCGGTGCTGACTACCAGCTCATCGCCTTTCGTATACCGGAGAGAAAGCTCTGCAACAAAGGTACCGGATGCAACCCTGCCTGCGTCGGATTTACCGTCCCATTGAATGGAAGAAGTAAGCGTATCGCCCTTTTCCGATGCCCACGTCTTTACCGGCACGGAGGTGCTGTTATCCGCCGGTTTTACTACAACCGACCATGAAGCAAGCCCGTCTTTCAACGTTGTATGAAGGGTTAAATTCTGGGTATCCTTTACTCCGTCACCATTGGGTGAGAATGCGGGTAATTCCGCAGTGATATAGGCCTTCGGAACACGCGAGTCAACCACGATATTGTCAAGCGACTTGATTGTTCTGTTACCGGCCGGGTCTTGTGCAAAAATAGTATAGCGGTATGTCCCATCGGGAACTTTATTTCCCGAAGCATCGGTTCCATCCCATACAAAATCGGCTGCCTGCCCTTCCCAGGTAAAGTTCCGCACTTCCCTATCTCCGGAAGCGGTCAAACTGCCTGTCCAAAGATTTTCTGCAGAAGCTTTTTGTGTTATGGGTAAATTCGGGCGTTTTGCCGCGCTATCAGTCGAGAACGCCAAATAAGGCGCAGAAATCTCCACTTCAGGATGCTTTGTATCGAGGATAATTTCAGGGATCGCCGATTTAGTCGTCTGTCCGTTCGTAAGCGTCACATCGATAGCAGCGGAGTACGAACCGTCTGCACAAAGCCGGCCTTTTGCATCTCCTGCATCTGCGATACCATCCCAGCTGATTGAAGCAGGCGGCATTCCATTTCCTGAAAGTGTTTTTACGGCAACGCCTGTTTTATCGTAAATGCCGAAGATGTAGGAAGCGGCAGCGGTATTCGATCTCAGTTTAGGTGAAAATACGATGGTATCCTGCACGCCGTCTTTGTTGGGAGAAAATGCCAGCATATTTGCAGACAAAATGATATTGGCTTTTTCGGTATTCAGCTCAACCGGAACGGGTACCGAATATCCGGTATTACCGGCATCGTTTTTACCTACTAGGCGATAGGCGTATTTTCCGTCCGCAAGTAAAGCGCCGGTGTTATTCCGTCCGTCCCACGCAAAATTCGCAGCATTATCTTTTGTAATCGCAAAGCTGCGTACCGGCTTACCGGTCATATTTCCCGTATCGTCAAGGGCATAAATTTCGGCAGTCCAAGAATCGCCTGCATTCACTTGCTGAGTAAAGGTAACCGTATCAAGCTTTCCGTCTCCGTCCGGCGAGAAAATATCAGTCGAAGCTTTTACCGTTGCCTTAGGGGCGGTAACATTAAGGGTAAAAACCGGAGAGGTTTCAGCCGGTGCATATCCGTTTATATAACGGGCGGAAAGCTTTGCTTTGTAATCACCTTCCGGTAATACTTTTCCGTTTTTATCCTTCCCGTCAAAGATGATTGCCCCGATACGGCTATCGGTTATCGTGTGTACTGTTGCGCCTTTTGCATTTTGTATATCGATTTTCCATTCCTGCAAGCCGGTCTGTACCGGAATTGTAGGCGACAGTGTAATAGTATCCTTCACGCCGTCCCCATTCGGAGAAAAGGCATTGGTACTAATCGAAATACCGACCGAAGGCTTAATAGTGTCTACAATAATATTGGGAACCGATTGCGATGCGCTGTTTCCTGCACGGTCGGTAGCGGCAATTTTATAGGTGTAAATGCCGTCAGGGACAAATTCCCCTGCATTGTTCTTGCCATCCCAAACAAAGTCGGAGGGAGCAGCTTTTACGGTCTCAGCAGTACGTACAACACGGTTATCGGTGTCGGTAAAGGTTGCCGTCCATTTATCTTCAACGGAACCGCTCTGTTTGATAAGGAACGTATCCTTGTTTCCATCCCCGTCGGGACTGAAAATCAATGCATTTTGACCGGTTGGAGGTGTAACGCTAATCACCGGAGGCGTATTATCGACCACTACGGCGTACCGTTCGCTCTTCGCCGTGTTATTGTTATCGTCCGCGGCGGTAATAGTAAAATAGTAGGTTCCGTCGGGTGCTACCGAACCGGAATCAAGCATACCATCCCAGCGCAGCGTCTCCGGCAGTTCAACTCCGGATTTTGCTTTTGTTAAAAGTTTCCAAAAAGATTTTCCACTCAACTGAGGACGTGCTTCTTTGTTCGTGATTGTACGGACACGTTCCCCTTTTTCGTTCTCAAACGCACACTCCCATGACATCACATAGCGTTCATCAGTTATGGATAACGGAATTTCGAGTACATCCTGTACGCCGTCACTATTGGGAGAAATATATTTAGTTTCAGGGTAATTAACACTGATAACAGGCGCTGCCGTATCATTTTTACCAACCTTCACATTTACCCCTGCACCGATTGCCCAGATATTATTATAGAAAGGTTTAACGGCAACCTGCGGCGTAATGTCGCTTTGTTCCCATGCATTTGCTTCATTCGCATTTTTTGATTTAATTTTGATTGAACAAGCCAAAGCAAATGACGGAATATAGGTTTGCCGGTGATTCAGTGTTTCGACAAGATTGAAATTCCAACCGGTTTTAAAGGTAACCATATCGGCAAACTTCATGTGCAATCCGGCATCAAAAACAAGGTTTTGGAATGTCGGAAAAGATAGATCAAAAGCCATACCAAGCTTAAAGTTTTTCACCGAAATAAAGGTGGTCGCAAAACCGACACGGGGAGTAAACATACCGGTAAAACCGCTCGTATTCGTCATTCCCCTCACACCGCCCCTGTTGGCGTTATACGGTTTACCCATTCCGGTAATCGAAGCGCCGATTTTTGAATCTTTTGCAAATCCGAGATCCCCGAACCGATACAGTACGCCGATGTCAGCCCCGACACCCCAACCGGTACCGAAAATGCCGTATAAACCGACACCGAGTGCCAAGTTATCGGTTAAATCTTTTGAATACGCAAGCCGTATTGAACCGGCGGTACCCCATGGCAGCGACTCAAACGATGAATTTAAAAGATGCACATCGGTTGAGATAACACCCCACCGGGCAGGATATAAGAAATCGATGTTTGCCAAATGTCCTTTCAATCCGAAGTCGTTTGGGGTACTTTTGTTAAACCCGATAACGGCGGCATAGGAAAGGTCGAAAATAATCCGCTGCTCGTACGCAGAAAGGGCAGGGTTGGTTGCCAATTCAGCAGGATTCCCATCCCCGAACGGCCCGCCGGTAGCACTTGCCTGACCGCCCAATAAGTCGGGAGAAAAGAACGTATTGGCAGATTCCCCTCCGATGGGCGGGTTATAAGCAAATAAGAATGTACATGCGCTGAATAATGCGCATAAAGTGAATACAATTCGTTTCACAAAATCCTCCTCAATAGGATACCTTCAAAAGCCTCAACTGTTAGAGATATCCGCATATTGCTTTGTAATAATGACCTATTTTAGAACGGAAAACGGATTAATCAATCTCCCGTTTTTATAAATAGACAAATGTAAATGTGGGCCGGTAGAATATCCGGTATTACCGACCGCACCCACGACCGCGCCTTGCGTGACATACTGCCCCCGCTTGACATAAATCGCCGATAAATGACCGTAAAGGGACTGATAACCCCGATCATGAGTAATAATGATATAATTCCCAAAAACACGGTTAAATCCTGTTTCGGCAATTTTTCCGTCGAGCGTTGCCTTAACGGATGTCCCTGTCGGCGCAGCCAAATCAACACCTGAATGAAAACTTCGTACCCCCGTAAAAGGATCGCTCCGGTACCCGAATGGTGAGGTAAGTCTACCGTGTATCGGATAGATAAATAATTCACCGAGAGCCTTCCGCAGCTCAAAAGACGAAAGCGATGCGCCGGGAATAAAAAGCTTTTGTCCGACGGCAAGCGTTTCGTGCGTTAAATCGTTTGCATCAAGCAAAGCCGTAACGGGTACATTATGAGCTGCCGCGATGCCCGCAAGGGTTTCGTTCTTTTTAACCGTATACAAAAGGCCGTCTGCCGATGGTATACGCAGTACCTGCCCCGTACTGATGCGGCGCGCATTATCGATATTATTAACCGATAACAACGTTCCGAAATTCCGCAATCCTGCCCGGGAAGCAATACCGCTGATAGTATCCCCCTTTCTAACGGTGTAATCTTTAAATGTTACCGTCGAAACATACCCTTCCGCAGCAGTTACTGCCTCTTGATCGATAAAATTTTCCGCTTCGGGGAAAATATATGAATGCAGTGCACGTCCGGATAAAGGCTCCTCGTTAAAGGTCATTTTCCGTATGGAATAAGAACCTGCACCGGTACGCAGCAACGGGAGTGCCAATAATGCATAGAGGATACTGAAACCCAGTAAAAAAGGCAAAGGGTTCAGCCGCATCAGCGGCATAGTACGATTAACAGCCGCCGACGGCTTGGTATGGGTATACGCTGAACGAACATCATCAAAGCCGGAAAAAAAACGCATATCGGCTGCGACAGCCGCTTGCCGCGCCTGTCCGCCCGTATATCCGCTTTTATGTGTTATCTGAGCCGAAAACGGCATGGAATCACTTTGAAATATGTCCATATCGGACGCATGATACGTTATTATATCCATAGTTACACTATCGGCAAAAAACCGTAAGACCAAAGACCTAGTCGATCTTGAACTTATTTACTGCATTTGACAAATTTTCAACCAAACCCTTTCCCTGCTGTGCAACCGTATTAACTTCCTGCACCGAACGGTTTATCTCTATCGCACCGCTCGCCATTTCATTCATATTGTCAGTAATAAACCGCGTGAAGTTATCCAATTTATACATCTCTTCGGCGACCTGCTCGCCTCCTTTGAGCATCTCCACAGAACCGTTTCTAACCTCTGCAGTAACTGCATTGATATCCTTAATCGCCGATAGAACTTCCCTACTGCCATTTTCCTGCTCTTGCATTGCATCCATAAGAGCCGCGCTCATCGTATTAACTTGTTTGGAAAGATCAAAAATAATACTAAACTTATCTTCAACGCTCTTTGAAGACCCCGTTAAGCTTTCGATTTCGATACTAAGGGCTTTCAGCGTTGTCGTAATATTTTTACCCTGAGCCGAGGATTCCTCTGCGAGTTTTCTAATTTCGTCTGCAACAACCGCGAATCCCTTACCTGACTCTCCGGCATGTGCCGCTTCAATGGCAGCGTTCATTGCAAGAAGGTTGGTCTGGCTGGCAATATTTTGTATAACATTACTTGCATCGATAAGCCCACCGGAAGCCTCCGCGATTTTCTGTGTTACCTTATTCGAACTTACAATAGTACTCTTGCCGTCGGCTGTCGCAGAGGAAAGCCGTTTAATCACATCATCCGTCTTTTCGAGGGTTTGAGTAATCGACACGATATTTGCCGCCATCTGTTCTATAGAAGATGAAGATTGAGCCACACTTCCGGACTGTATTTCAATACTGGAGTTCAGCTGTTTAATAGTTCGGACAATTTCTTCGACAGTAGCGGCCGTTTCACTCACATTCGCAGCCTGTGATAGTATTTGCTGCTGTATTCCTTCAATATTTGCACTGATTTCATGAACGGAATTGGCACTCTCAGTTGTATTCATCGACAACACGCCGATAGCTTCGCCCATTGTCTGCGTATTCGTCTTTACTCCCCTGAGAAGTTCAACGGTATTGGCATAAAAACTATTCAACCGTGTAACAAGCAAACCGAATATATCACGGCGGTTCATTTCAAGCGGCTCGGTAATAAAGTTCCCTACCGCAAGTTTATCCGTAAATCGGAGAATAGACTCTATTTCGTCATTCACGCCCTTATAGAGCGTAAGATTAATAAAAATAGCTCCTCCAACCGTCACGATCAATAAAGGGAGCATAGCATACGTTAATGTAAAAGCAACATCCCTGCCGTTATAAAGTGTTGCGACAAAAGGAGCCACACAAAGAAAGGAAATCCCTATAAAAAGAGCAAAGCCTACCGCCGCACCGCGCTGTGTATATGACAGACTAATATGTTTTTTTTCAAGCGCCAAAAAATTTGTATATCGTTCGATCCGCTGCAGCCAAACAACATAGAAGAACAGGGACACAAAAAACATACACCCGATGGCTGCCAGCACTGTTGCAACAAACATTGCCCAATTCCTCTCCCCTATTAACCAAAGGGCTAGTACCGGTACAACACTTGAAAGAAAGAACGGCACAAAAACACTTACCAGTGAGTATACGGCTAAGGCTTTATTTGCCCTATCAAGACCGTTATCTTCCGAACGCCAGTTTTGAATAATCGGCATACAATTTCGATATAACAGTACCGGAACCGATAGGGTTGCGCAGAGTCCTAATAACGCTGCAGGATTCATAAACATACGCAACAGCACGGCATCCGGTACTATTTTTGTAAACCATGCATACAAGAATGTTAAGCCGAAAACGCCGTTAAAAATTAAAAAGTTTAATACAAAAAGCGATTTTGGCGCTTTAGAAACTGAATGCTCCATGAATTGAGCCTCCTGTTAATAGAGTTATTTGTCGTAACCATCTAAAGGACATCTCTAAAAAACTGAGGGTTTTAGAGGTTCCCTAAAATCAAATCTTCAACCGAACTTAAATGAACTTTACTTTAAAAAATACTATTTGAATTACAGGAGGGCGCGGAAGCGCCGAGAAAAGTATGATAACCGGCTTGGTGATGTCTCAAAAGTTGGTTACTTTTTAGACATCACCATCAGCGTGGCTGATAGCGGGTTTTAAATTAAGCCTTTATATAGTAATAACTTAATCTTAAACATCGCATCTAAATTGATAGACATATTCAGCGATACCGCTTTTGTTTCTACCAATTTTTTAAGCAATCTGTTTTGCTGCCTTGCCCTTTCCGCCAAGCAGTCCGAACAATAACGCACCGATAACGGCCGGAATCAGCCATGCAACACCGATGCTCGAAAGAGGGAGTTTTTGCAGCAGCGCAGCCAAGCCGCCGAATGACACAGGCTGTGCGCCGAAAAGCCCGAGAAAATCGTTGACAATACCTTCGGTTGAGGCAAATGCCTGCAAGCAGCTCACTAAAAGCGTACCAATGGTTCCCCCTACATAGTAGTACCGGTTGGGGATATAGTCATCTAAAAGGTTCATAACGGTTAATAAGATACAAACCGGATACAAGGCTTCCAAAAGCGGAACCGAATACCGGATGATATTTTCTACCCCATAGTTGGCAAGCCAGCAGCTGAATACCGATACGACAATAACGATTGCTTCATAAGAGACCTTATTATTGAACAATTTCTTAAAGAAATGCCCAGCGGTTGCCGTTAAACCGATTGCAGTCGTAATACAAGCAAACGCAATCGAAAGCGACAAAATCACCGTTCCGACATTTCCCCATAAACTTGCACAGATATTGATCAACAGAGCCGTACGGCTGATGTTTTTAGGAAACACCTGCGAAGCAGAGGCGCCTGCATGCAGCAACCCGCCGTACACCAGCAGCAATCCTGCCGCAGCAATTAATCCGGCAGAAAGGTTGATCTTTAACAGCGATTTCCGATCGGAATATCCGCGTTCCTTAATATTATTGATAATGATTGTCGCAAACAACATGGCTGCCAGCGCATCCATCGTCTGATATCCTTCCAAAAAGCCTTTTAAGAAAAAGTTCTGCGGAGGAGGATTCTCAAGCGGCCCGAGCGGAACAATAAAAGCGCGGATAACGATAGCGGCAAGCACGACAATCAGTACCGGTGTTAAATACTTGCCGATAGTATCGATTACTTTCGAGGGTTTAATCGAAAAGATCAATACAATGGTAAAGAATATAATCGAACTGACGACAGGGCTTGTCGATGTACTAAAGGGAAGTACGCCAATTTCATACGTGGTTGCGGCTGTGCGCGGCAGCGCTAATAGCGGCCCGATACCCAGCATAATAACGGTACCGAACACATTAGCAAAAATAGGATGAACCTTACCGGCAAAGTGCTGTACATCGCCGCCCGCTTTCCCCATTGCAAAAATGCCTAAAATAGGAATACAAATACCGGTAATAGAGAATGCGATAAACGTAATAAACCATTTACTGCCGGTCATAAAACCGAGCAGCGGCGGAAAAATAAGATTTCCTGCGCCGAAAAACATTGCAAAGAGTGCAAAGCCGACAATGATACAATCTCGAAGGCCTTTCTTCATAGCGAGTCTCCTAATATATAATTTACGCTAATCCGTCGATATAACCGTTTACAAGGTCTATGCGAAGCGCCTGAGGTTCTTTCGGCAGCCCCGGCATCCGCATCATGTCGCCCATAACCGCAACGATCATCTCGGCGCCATTGTTCACGATAATTTCGCGGACAGTCATATCAAACTGTTCCGGAACGCCGAGTTTTTTGGGGTCGTCGGAAAAAGAATACTGAGTTTTTGCGATACATACCGGATAGGAGTCTACTCCCCACGTACTGATACGCTTCAGCATTTTTTCCGCATCGGCATGATAGGTAACGGTTTTTGCGCCGTATACCTGTTTGCATATTTTCTCAATTTTTGTCTTGATGCTATCACTATCCTGATAGGTAAACACAAGCGGCTTTGAGGGTTCGGCTTCAATCAAACCGGAAACGGTACGGGCAAAATCCGTTGCACCGACCCCTCCGTCGGAAAAGGCGCTGTTTACGGCAAACGGCACACCGGTATTCCGGCAATAGGTGCGGAGACACTCGATTTCTTCATCCGTATCGTAGCCGTATTTATTCAACACCACCAATACCGTCTGCCCAAATGTACGCATGTTTTCAACATGCTTATCCATATTTTTAAACCCGCGGCTAAGCGCCTCTTTATTGGGCTTTGACAGCTCCGCTTCTTGAACGCCACCATGCAATTTAAGCCCACCGGTGGTAACGACAAGTACGGTTAAGGCAGGTGCAAGCCCCGCCTTGCGGCATTTAATGTCAAAGAATTTTTCAGCGCCTAAATCGGCTCCGAATCCCGCTTCGGTAATAACGTAATCGCCGTACGTAAGGGCGGTTTTAGTCGCAATAATGGAATTGCACCCGTGCGCGATATTTGCAAACGGACCGCCGTGTACAAATGCGGGGGTATTTTCGGTTGTCTGCACCAAATTCGGATTAATCGCATTTTTAAGCAGTACGGTAATGGCTCCCGCAACGCCGAGGTCTTTAACCGTAAAGGGCGTGTTGTCCGGACGGTAACCGAGGATAATCTTTTCTATACGGCGGCGTAAATCGTCGATATCGGAAGAGAGGCACAAAATCGCCATAATTTCCGAAGCGGCGGTTATATCAAATCCCGATTCTGCAGGTACACCGTTCCCTTCGCCGAGTCCGGTAACAATTGAACGGAGTGCGCGGTCATTAACATCCAGTACCCGTTTCCAAACTACTTTTTTTAAACCCTGCGGTGTATTCTGCGTCCTAAACACATAGTTGTCCAGCAACGCGCTAATCATATTGTGTGCGGAGGTAACGGCGTGGAAGTCGCCGGTAAAATGTAAATTGATTTCTTCCATAGGGAGCACTTGTGCATAACCGCCGCCCGCAGCCCCGCCTTTCATTCCGAAGCAGGGCCCGAGCGAAGGCTCGCGCAGGGCCAAAACCGCATTTTTCCCTATTTTCTGTAAGCCGAGTGCTAAACCGATGGAAACCGTCGTCTTCCCGATTCCCGCCTTGGTCGGCGTCATGGAAGTAACAAGGATGAGTTTATGCTCTTCTACGCAGGACGGAACAATAGATGTATACGGAATTTTTGCCGTATAAAACCCGTAGGGGATTACTGAGGATGCATCTATATGAAGTTCCGCTGCGATTTTTTGTATCGGTTTAAGCGAAGTCTCGCGTGCGATCTGAATATCGGTTTTCATGCGGGCGAGTTTACTATAATCATATAAAAAAAACAAGGTAACGTCCTTTTAAAATATACGGTATATCTACTGCATTGTCGCATCATCAAAAGTGTACCTCCATGTACACTTTTGATGGCGAGTTTCAGCTGACGCTGAAACATCGCTTCTGTTTAAACCAGCGGCATCCTTGCCGCTACTGAAAATCCTCAACGTTTCAGAACGGACAGGGATGTCCGGGGTTATAAGCAGCTATTTTTTCGGAGAAAACTTCTTTTTCAGCATAGCTTCAACGATGGGCGGCACCATCGTCGATACATCACCGCCGAATGCCGCCAGCTCCTTAATTGAACTGGAACGCAGTACAAAAAATTTAGGATCAGGAACTAAGAATAACGTCTCAATCTGCGGGTTCAAACTCTTGTTCATCATCGCCAAATCAAATTCATATAAAAAATCATTATCATTCCGGACACCGCGGATAAGCACATCCGCTTTAATTTTTTTTGCATAATCAACGATCAGTGAATCCCATAGATGTACCGAAACATTATTCCAGCGGGAAACCAGTTGTTGTATGACCTCCAGCCGTTCCTCGCCGGAAAAACAATAACTCTTGTTTCTATTTACGGCAATGACGACATGGATTTCGGAAAAGAGTTTTTGGGCGCGCTCGATAATATTCAAATGTCCGAAAGTCGGAGGATCAAATGAACCCGCAAAGACAGCTTTTACCATAATGCAGCATATTCCTTTATTCTATTACGATACCAATAGAACACCGCTAAAAGCTCAAAATCGATTTTTAACGGTGACCGATAGTGTCTATTGTATCGCATAAAAGGCTAAACCGCAAATAGTTTTTTTAGGGAGCCGCGGCATCTTTAGGATTTATGATTGGATATTTTACCTGCATACTCTGATGTGTAGCATTAAGAAACGCGAACGATTAAAGACTGGAAAATAAAAGTTTTGGAAAAGTAAGCCGCAAAGCCCGTAAGCTCTGCGGTGAATTAATTCTTACGAGAAATATTACCGGTTAAACTACGGCAGCGGACTATACCGCTCACCATAGTCGTAGGTGTCAAGCTGTTCGTGTTTTTTAAAGAAATTAACAACCAGATAGGTAAAAGGGGTAAAAACTACTTCTATCGTTGTCTTAAAAAGATAATTGGAAAGAGCCATCACCATTAAAACAGAAGATGCGTATAGCCCTGAAAACGCAATCATCACAAAAATGATACTGTCAAGCAGCTCTCCAATCAAGGTGGAGCCGATGGTGCGCATCCACAGGTGTTTGCCGTTGGTAAGTATCTTCATTCTAGAAAGAACGGTAGAATTGCTATACTCGCCGATAAAGTAACCGCAGATACTACCTGCGCTGATGCGAGGCATTTGCAGCAAAATATTATTAAAATCGCTTTGCAGATTCCAGCCGCCCTCTGCCGGCAAAATACTCACCAGCCAGACATTGAACGCCATAAAAATGAGAACGACAAAGCCCGTCCAAATGACTTTCCGCGTATCCCGATAGCCGTACACCTCAGTCAGCACATCGCCGAAGATATACGAAAACGGAAAAAGCAGCGTACCGCCGTCAAATACGAAGGGACCGATCTGCACCATTTTTACTGCCAAAATATTCGACAGTACCAATACACCGATAAAGAGTCCGGAAAGAACCGGCAAGAAATTCTTTTTCTTCATGAAGCCTGCGGCTTCATCTGTCAAAATAGTGTCATTCATTATTTTATTATAGCAAAATCGCAAAAACGGTGATATACTAAATATATCGATTAAAAATGTATTATCTGAGGAGGTAATATGAAAACAATACTGGTAACAGGAGCCCTCGGTCAGATCGGCAGTGAATTGGTTATGCATCTGCGCAAGACCTACGGCGGCAGCAATGTAATTGCAAGTGATGTAGTTAAAAAAGACATGCCGGAAGTGCTTGAATCCGGGCCTTTTGAACAATTAAACGTGTTGGAACCGCAGAAAGTTGCCGATGTATGTAAAAAATATAAAGTAGACACCGTTATTCACTTAGCAGCGCTTCTTTCCGCTGTTGCGGAACGCGATCCGCAAATGGCGTTCAATATCAATATCCACGGATTATACAATATGCTGGAAATCGCCCGGGAGAATAAATACCGATTCTTTGTCCCCAGCTCTATCGCAGCCTTTGGGCCGGGAACCCCGAAAGACAAAACGCCTCAGGACACCATCCAGCGCCCGACATCGATGTACGGCGTAACCAAAGTTTCAGGCGAACTGCTGTGTGACTACTACCACAAGCGCTTCGGCGTCGATACCCGCGGCGTGCGCTTCCCCGGCCTCATCTCGTATACAACTCCTCCGGGCGGCGGCACTACCGACTATGCCGTTGACATTTATTACGAAGCACTGAAAAACAAAAAATACGACTGCTTTATTAAAGAAGGCACCTATATGGACATGATGTATATGCCCGATGCCCTTAAAGCGGTTCAGCAGCTTTTGGAAACCGATGAATCCAAACTGATCCATCGCAACGCCTTTAATATCGGTTCGATGAGTTTCTCTCCGGAAATTATCGCTGCGGAAATTAAAAAGCACATTCCCGAGTTCAAGATGAACTACAAGGTAGATCCCATGCGGCAAGCCATTGCCGATTCATGGCCGAACTCCATCGACGACACTTGTGCACGGAATGAATGGAACTGGAAACCCGAGTACACACTGGAAACGATGACCGTCGATATGCTGGAAAAACTGAGCAAGCGGCTCGGTGTTGCATATCACTCGGCACAAAAATAAAGAAACGTTGCAATGAGCATTAAATTTCATTGAAGAGGAGAAAACAATGAGCAATATTCACGAAATGGCTTTTTTAAAAGAAAAAGTACAGGAATTAAAAGATCAAGGCTTGTATAAGGTACCGGTAACCCTTGACGGGCCAAACGAAGCAGAATGCGTTATTAATGGAAAGAAAGTTATCAACCTTTCATCAAATAACTATCTGGGCTTTGCAAACCATCCCCGTTTAAAGAAGGCGGCAATCGCAGCGATCGAAACCTACGGCGCGGGAGCGGGCGCCGTCCGCCCTATCATCGGAAACATGAAGATTCACGATGAACTCGAAACTCTGCTTGCTACATTCAAGCGGGAAGAAGCGGTGCTCACCTTCCAGTCAGGCTTTAACTGCAACGCCGGGGTTATCCAAGCGGTTACCGACAAGGGCGACCTCATCCTATCCGATGAATTAAACCATGCGTCCATCATCGACGGCTCCCGCCTTTCAAAAGCCGATAAGGCAGTGTTTAAGCACTCCGACATGGCAGACTTAGAGCGGGTTTTAAAAGAAAAGCGCCCCAACTACCGCAACATCCTCATCATCACCGACGGCGTGTTCTCCATGGACGGCGACATTGCCAAGCTACCGGAAATCGTTGCGCTTGCGGAAAAATACGAGTGCCTAACCTACGTGGATGACGCTCACGCAAGCGGTGTATTAGGCGAGAGCGGACGCGGCTCCGTTGACCACTTCCACCTGCACGGCAGAGTAGACTTTGCAATCGGCACCCTGTCCAAGGCAATCGGCGTTGTCGGCGGTTACGTTGCCGGTAAGCAGGTTACTATCGACTGGCTGAAAAACCGCGGACGTCCCTTCCTGTTCTCCACCGGACTCCCCCCCGCCGCTATCGGCGCATGTATCGAAGCCATCAAAATGCTGATGGAATCAACCGAATACACTGACCGGCTGTGGAAAAACGCCCGCTACTTTAAAGAAAAGCTCGCTCGCCTCGGCTTTAACACCGGACATAGCGAAACCCCCATTACGCCGGTCATCATCGGGGAAGAAGCGAAGACCCTTGAGTTCTCCAAAAAGCTGTTCGATAACGGCTTATTCATCGGACCGATCGTGTTCCCCACCGTACCCAAAGGCACCGGACGCGTCCGCTGTATGGTAACGGCAGGACACACCACCGAACAGCTCGACCGCGCTATTGCCATCTTCGAAAAAGTCGGAAAAGAGATGGGCATTATCGCATAAGCAGATCCTAAATGAGAAGAGACGGAAGCTATGATACGGTTCCGGTGATACGGACTGAGCCGTACAGCCAGGGGCAGATACGGTTCGTATAGCCTTTCGTCTCTTTATCTTTTTAGAGATGCCCTATAGTCACAGAAAAATTCATTTTCAAAAGCACCTCATTATTTGCGGCGCAGCTTATTTACTCAAAGAGGAACACTCATGGGAAGTTTAGACTTTTTATCTAAAGATTATCAATTTAAAAAATATAAGAATGTATATGCAGGAATGCTGCAAGGGTTTTATACGATTTTTCGCGTGGATACCAATGCGAAAAAATGTATCCTTACCATCGGCGCCTCTAAAGAGGCTGATGGAGAAGACATGCTCGCTCTTTTGCAACCGCGGCTTTGCGAAATAAAAAAGGTAAAAACGCGTATCGATAACGCAACATTAATCCTTGAATATCCTATACCGGCATTAGGTAACTATAAGAAAACATTCAATTTACTGAATGATACCGTAATCCCGTTCCTTGTAGAAAATAAGTATAAATCCGGCGGATTTATCTATGGTAAAAATGACGGAACAATACGGTTATTTCAAATAGGATCGCAATACCTGTATCTAACCGAAGCTGAGCGGGCAGAAAAAGAAGCCGATCTTACCGCTCAAAAAGAAAAAGACAAAAACACTCAAGAAAATTTTTTACTCGGTACATTGGGCGTTATCGGCGTTGCATTAGCGGGAATCTTACTGTATGTTATCGTCGGAAAAATGAACCTCTATGTTTGGGCGATTCCAGTCTTACTCAGCGCAATATCCTATACTGTATACAAACGACTGGGAAAAAAATTAACTGTAAAAGCCATCGTTATGATTTTGATTGTACTGAGCATAGCGCTCGCAGCGGCAACCGTCTTGGAATACGGCTGGCGTATATACGATGCCGTAAATGAAGCGCCGGATATTGAGCATATCGGCTTTTTCGATGTTTTAAAAGAAACGCCGGAGCTTATCATCACCGAACCGGATATCGCAAAGCTGGTTAAAAGAGATTTATTGGTAAACGGTGGAATTTTAATATTGGCCTCAATTATTACGATAGTAAGCGCTTACAGGCAAGAAGTACGGTTTATCGAAATAAAAAAACTGGATTAAGTATAAAGAGTCATTGCATTATGCTGTATCAGTTATCAGAGGAGAGCCGATATGTTCGGATTGCGATTTGTAAAATTTGAACCAAATGAATATATTCACGTAATTAAAAAAGGACGTGTGGTAAAAAAAGGCCGCGGGCTTTCGTTTTGGTTTTATAAACCTTCGACTTCGATTATTACCGTTCCGCTTGAAACAAAAAACGTACCGTTCATGTTTGAAGAGCTTTCGAGTGATTATCAAACGCTGACCATACAAGGTGATTTGATCTATAAAATAACCGATACCGAAAAAATTATCGATCAAGTTAATTTCTCCGTTGATCTTAAAAATTATGCGTACCTGTCGGACGATCCTGAAAAATTGAGCCGGATTATTATCAATTTGGTAAATACGATGACCAAAACCGAAGTTTCCAAGCTGCCTTTGCGGGAAGCGATACAATCAATTGATCGAATTGCAGGGGCATTAAAAGAAGCGGTGCAGCACAACGAATATCTGCAAAATTTGGGAATTACAATCACAAATATCAATATTCTTTCAATCTTGCCGAACAAAGAAACAGCGCGGGCGTTGGAAGCGGAAACGCGAGAAAATATTCTGCGCGAAGCGGATGATGCGGTGTACAAGCGGCGTAATGCAGCGGTAGAGCAGGAGCGAAAAATAAAAGAAAACGAATTGAACACGCAGATTGCAGTTGAAGAAAAACAGCGGCAAATTATGGAAGCGCACATGGAGGGAAAACGGGCGGTTCAAGAAAAGAAGCGGGTTATTTTACAGGAAGATATGGCATTCAAAATTAAGCAGGAGCAGGAAAATACGAAGCTTATTGAAATTTCCGTTAAGAACAAGAAGACCGAGGCGGATATTAAAGCCTATTCGCTAAACGCCGTTCTGGAGCCGATGTCCAAGATCAATCCCGAAATTATCAAAGCGCTTTCTTCAATCGGTATGGCGCCCGAAAAGCTGATCGCAAATGCGTTTACCGGACTCGCGGAAAACGCCGGTAAAATCGGCGAGCTGAATATCAGTTCGGAACTGTTACAGCAGTTGATGAAAAAATAATGGACAGGCTGATTATTATCCGCCGTCCGACTCGTTTAGATGCGCTTGTCGCGCGGTTTAATACAAAGCAGCAGGCTCAATTTTACATCGAGCATCTGAATGCGGATTTTAAGGATTATGAAGCGGAACACGAAACGTACTATGCGGTACTGGATAAGCTGGTAAAAACCGCGCAAGGTATCGGCAACGTACAAGTTATCGACTGGAAATTTTTACCGAATTTTATATTCGGCAAAAATGATACGATTATCACCGTCGGACAGGACGGTCTTATCGCCAATACTCTGAAATATCTGGAAGCGCAAAAACTGATCGGCATCAATCCCGATTCAAGCAGGTGGGACGGCGTCCTGTCTCAGTTTTCGGTAGATGAGGCCGGAACGGTTATCAGGCAGGCGTTGAATGACGAGGCAACCGTAAAGCAGGTTACCAAAGCGAAAGTACAGCTTTCCGATAATCAGGTGCTGTATGCCGTCAACGATTTTTTTATCGGTGTTAAAAATCATGCGTCGGCACGGTATGCTATTACGGTTGACGGAGCTGTAGAAAATCAATCTTCAAGCGGCATTATCGTTTCTACGCCTCTTGGACGTTCCGGTTGGATGAAAAGCGTATTGGCAGGCGCTTCGGGAATTACCGGCCGCTTATCAAAACAATCGCTCGCAATTAAAGCAAAGTCCGTCATCGATTGGGGCAAAGAACAGCTCACCTTTGCCGTGAGGGAACCGTTCCCGAGCGTCAACACCGGTACAAAGATTATTTTCGGTTCTATCACCCCCGGTACGGATTTCTGCGTTGAATCGAGGATGGGCGAAAACGGCATCATCTTTTCCGATGGCATTCAAGATGATTATCTTGATTTTAATTATTCGGTTGTGGCGCGTATTTCCATCGCGGATTCCAAGGGCAATATCGTAGTGAAATAGAGAGGCTGTTTCCTTTCGAACCTTAGGAACCACGCGTTCCGCCGAGGAAATTTATGGACGTTCCCTATACCCCACATACTCAGCCGCGGGATAGATACATCCTGCGCATGCAATATCGGCGGAACGCCCTGCCTGCACCCATACCGGCTTAAAATAATTTCCGGCAGCCGGTTTGATTTTTTGTATGATGCCGTCGGGACAATAAATGGAAACAGGCACTCGTTTTTCCGGTGAATGAGATGAATATTCGCAGGTTGCTGCGGAAGAAAGCAATTCGCATACCCGCGTCAAGAAAGCAATTCGTTCTTCAAGCTCAAAGATAAAACGGGAATAAAAAGCGAGCACCCCAAAGTCATTGCCGGAAAGTGCGCTCTGCTCAAGCTGCTGCAGCAAGCAATTCAGCATTAGAAAGGCAGACTTCGATTCTTGATAGCGGGCAGCGGAATACTCGCAGCCATACACCTGTTGCAGCACTGTCTTGAGTGTTTCCGCATCGTTGTATATATGCACAGGTTTTTGCGTACACTGCCGGAATGCGGTTTCGACAGCAGGGCAACAACCGTCAAGCACATACATCTTGGAAGAATACAGAAGCGGACACTTTTGCGTCGTTAAATATACCATCGTACTCTTGATTGCATCGCAGGCAGGATAATCACCGTGTTTAAAAATAAAGGCATCCACTCCGACAATCGGCACCGGCACAAGACCGCAGCCGTAGATGAGCGCTTCGTCGATAACGGGAGACTGAGCTTCCGAATACGCAGAGCCGAATACCCCAACGATATTATCATCCGCCTGCATCCGCAGTGTTGCATCTACATACGCCTCTCTGCGGAGGTCGGGAGCATAGTCAATTATTTCCTGTAATGAAGCATGCTTAAAATCTAATTCCATACGCCGATCGTTTTATTCCTGTTCAAATTTTTTACGTTTCTAATTAAGTTCCCAGTGTCCGTTATTCCCGGTACCGACATATCGTAGATTCTCTATCTCTTTTATGGTTCTCTGGATAGTTTTTACACTTACGCCGGCACTATCTGCAATAGCTTGTCTTGTAATTTTATTATTTGACCTCACCTTTGCCTTTATAAATTCAATCAGCTCCTTCTTATTCTGAGGGACATTGTGAGGGACATTGTGAGAGACATTGTGAGGGACATTTTTTTCGCCGACTTTTTCTGTCGCAATCTTCTTGAGTGGAATAATCGTTCTGAATATATCTCCTTCTTCAAAAATAGGATTTTTTCCCGAATACAGCTGTGTGTACTTATAGGTGTTACGCATACCGGAACCAAGCTCATCGGCAATTCCAATTTCCCTAAAAACTTTAGATATTGACGGATTTTTAGGAAACGGTTCGAATTTTTGCAAATCCAATGCGCCTATCCCATGTGCTACATTGCTATTTTCGATAGTAATTTTTTCATCATCAATAATCATTTTCGCAGGAAAGCCGCTTGAATAATCCCTGTGGGCTAATGTGTTGGAAACTACTTCTCGGAGTATCCTATCTCTTGCATTGACATTAACAATGCCCTCTAAAACAAACAAGTCATTCAAATGCTTTCTGCCAAAGTTGATAAGCCTATCATAACTGTCAATCAGATTGGTAATGACGACATCTCTGTCATCATATCGGTCTTTGTTCTCTACTCTAAATAGTGCATCCGTTTTATGCTGTGATAAAACGGACATAATGGCGTTGTCTTTTCCAAATAATAAAATGGCTGCTAAGGTAATACCTTCTCTATTTGTTTCCGGATCAATTAAAATTAAATTAGCCGTTCTCAGAAGTTCTTCATCATTCATACTCATCCATAAATGATTTTGATTCCTTGCAATAGCCATTTTTCGTGCTTTTTCAATTACCGCTGAGTTTAAACAATCTATTCCCAAATTAGGATAGACCTTATTTACAAAATAGGTGCTTTGTTTCCGCGCATAAAGCTTATATACCAGTTCCGCATTATCGGTAATATTTATATCACCCTCGTAAGATCTATCCCAAATGCGCCCATTGTGCCTGCACACCTGACAGCCTTTTGGCACTCTAATATAAATAAGTTTCTTGCCTTCCATATCTATTGAAACAGGTGTTAAGTATAAAGGCGGATATATTTTTTGCGAATTATTAATAGCTGTTGTAAATTCCCTTGTTATTTTATCAACCATGTCAGGATTAACGCCGGTAATTTCTCTTTTGTCGTTAACTCCTAATACTATATGACCGCCGTTTCTATTGTTAAAAGAACAAACGGAATCATATACGTCTTTTGATAAGGCATTCTTTGATTCTTTAAATTCAACATCAATTTTTTCACCGTTTTGAATGAGTTTCTTTATTTCTTCTGGTGTCATAATTCTCCTTATGCTGATTTTATCACGCCAAGAGCTTATTTTCCATACCGGAATATTTATCGGCAGGGCAACCGCATTAAAAATATTTTTAGCGGTTGCCTTCCTTCTGTGCGAAATTTCATAGGTATAAGGTGAGCGTCTACAATGACGCCGCTCACCTTAACCGTCAAGTTTTCTTTCGAAAACTTGCGTATTGATGTGTGCGCTTTTCGCGCACGAATGCAACAGTTTCCAAAATTCATATTTTGTTCAACTGTTGCATTTTAAGGAAATAAAATTTCGCACATTTTTTTCAACAGGCGGGTAAACGCATCAGGTAGAGTAAATAAAAACCGCAGAAAAATTGAGACTGTGAGACCATTTGAACCGCGAAGAGGTTCAACTCTGGTCGAATAGTATCGATTTTTCCGCGGGAATGTTAAAAAACGACCTGATGCGTTTACCCTGATTTATCATTTGCATCGGTATCGGAAAAGTAGTACAATCGCACCGTTAAAAATAAGACACTGTCGGATAATGTAAGCATATTGCTCGACATGGAGTTTTAACATTTTTATCGGGAGATTTTATGAAAAAAGCGGCTATTATCTATGCGTCGGTTCATCATGGAAATACGGAAAAAGTAGTTACGGCAATGGCGCACGACATGCCGGTAACGCTGTTTAAAGTAGAGCAAGCTCAAAATATCGATTTTTCGGAATACGATTGTGTCGGCTTCGCTTCGGGAATATATGCAGGAAGATTTCACAAATCGATATATGCATTTTTGAAACAGCACCGGACTGAACTTCCGAAATATGCTTTCGCCGTATGTACGAGCGGAGTGGGAAAAGGTCGATATGCAAAAAAATTTGCCGGCTATTTACAGGCGAACGGCTTTACCGTATTGGGTGAATTTGAATGTAAAGGATTTGATACCTTCGGACCATTCAAGCTGTTCGGCGGCTTAGGGAAAGGCCACCCTGACGATAAAGAACTTGCAGACGGGGTTGCGTTTATTCAGAAGATTATGTTAACGTCTATCTAAGTTTATAAAGGAGAACTCTATGTGTAAAAAACTTTGTTCATTAGCAATCTTGGTTGTGATGCTTGCAGCTTTGCCTGTATGGGCAGGCGGAAAGCAGGACAAAAAAGCATCGGAAGGTTTTGCAACCGTAACCGATCATCAGGGCAGAACCGTTGTTATCCCCAAAAAGCCGGAGCGGATTGTCGCGCCGTTTTATATTCTCAGCAACACGGCATTGGCAATCGGCTGTCGGGACTATATCGTGTCGGGCGACGACGGAAAAAGCGGTCGGCCGTTTATTAAAGAATTCGCTCCCGAACTGGCGGATAAACCCGCATGCGGCGGCGCAAAGAACTTGAACCTTGAAGCAGTTGCTTCTCTGTCTCCCGATCTCATTTTAGTGCCGTTTAAAGCCGCACAGCAGCTTCCCCAAATCGAAGCGCTCGGTGTTCCTGCATTGGTGATTGAGCCTGAAACGATGAAGAATTTTTTCAGCTATGTTGAAATGCTCGGCGCCGCTTCCGGTAATCGCGAACAAGCGCAAAAGCTGCTCACTTTTTATACGACAATCTTAAATGATGTCGCAGGTTTCGTAAAAGGCGAACCGGCGGTATCCGTTTATGTGGCTAGCCGCTCCGATCCTCTGAACGCGCTCAGCCCCAAGATGTTCCAAGCGGAACTCGTTGCGGCAGCAGGCGGAAAATTGGTAAGCGATGACATTACCGATGTCTATTGGACAAAAGTATCGCTGGAGCAAGTCCAGAAATACGCCCCGCAGGTTATCGTTGCCGCAACGGGCTCGAAGGTAACTCCGGCAGAACTCGCCGGAAAGGCTGAATGGAAGGGCATTCCTGCAGTCGATAACGGCAAGGTCTATGTATTCCCGTCAAGTGTTGACGAGTGGGATTCCCCCATTCCGTGCTCATGCCTCGGTGTTATCTGGCTTGCCGATAAACTGCATCCGGGAAAAGTTCCTGCCGGTTATTTAGCGGAAAAAACCAAGGCCTTTTATCGGGACTTCTTCGGTAAAGAAAAAGACCTCGCCTCTCTTAATGTAAAATAAAAAGATAAAACCTTTCAATGCAGATGCGGTACCGGACTAAACTGATATGTGCAGCTTGTATAATGCCTCTGGCGGCGCTGATATTCTCGCTGAGCTGGGGGCGTTATCCGCTCTCTTTTATTAAAATACTTTCCATCCTGTTCCGCACCGATGCATTTGCGGCGGTAACTACAGCCGATTACAATATCTTTATGAACATTAGGCTGCCGCGCACCCTCTTTGTCTTTCTTTCGGGGGGCGCAATCGGGTTAAGCGGGGTAAGCCTGCAAAGCCTGTTCCGTAATCCGCTGGTAGCGCCCGACATTATCGGGGTTTCTACCGGCGCTTCCCTCGGCGCGGCAATCGGTATCGTGCTGCTCCATACAAGTGCGGCAGGCATCCAGCTTTGCGCCTTTGCGGGCGGCATCGGGGCGACGTTGCTTGTGTTGCAGCTTTCGAACATCGGCGGAGAACACAGCCTGATACGCCTCGTGCTTGCAGGCGTCATTATCAATGCGCTTGCCGGAGCAGGCGTATCCCTTATCAAATACATGGCGGATCCGCTCAATGAGCTGCCTGCTCTGGAGTTCTGGCTGATGGGCTGTTTTAACGTTATCACGTGGAAAAAGCTCGCCGCCTTTTTGCCGATTGCCGTTGCGGGATGCAGCTTTATTATCCTGTTCCGCAGGCAGCTCAATATTCTCTCGCTCGGTGATGAAGAAGCGGCGGCGCTCGGTACGCCGGTTAAAAAGATGCGGCTGCTGTTTATTATCACCTCGACATTGTTGGTTGCAAGCGTCGTGTCCGCTGCGGGTATCATCAGTTGGATCGGGCTTATTGCGCCGCATGTTATCCGGCTGCTGTTCGGCAATAACAATTACAAAGTTGCCCCGCTTTCCTTTATGTGCGGCGCCGCCCTGCTGCTGTTTGCGGATACCGTTGCCCGCTCCCTGTCCGGCAATGAGATACCGGTCAGTATTATCACGGCTGTCATAGGCGCGCCGATTCTTGCGCAGTTGATGCTCCGCCGGAACAACGATATTTGGATTGGAATATGAACGCGGCTTTTGAGCTTGACGGCGTTACGGCGGTGCGGGGAACCCAGCCTATTCTGAAAGACCTCCGGCTGGATATTCCGCAGCAACAGGTTATTGCGCTGATAGGCCCTAACGGCGCGGGCAAAACAACACTTTTGCGGCTGCTCGCCGGATTGGATACGCCCGCGTCCGGTACGCTCTCCGTATTAGGAGAAAATGCGGCGCAGCTTACACGAAAGCGATTTGCCCAAAAAGTATGCTACATTCCGCAGGGACATTCCGGCGTATTTACCTACACGGTACGCGACTTTGTCGTGATGGGACGTAATCCCCATCAAACCGCGCTGCAAGCCCCTTCGCAAAAAGATTGGGAATATGTCGACCATGCGCTCGATATATTCGGTTTAACGCAATTCGCCGACCGCTATTACAGTCAGCTCAGTTCCGGGGAATCGCGGCTTGTGATGCTTGCCCGCGGCATGGTACAGGATGCGCCCATCATCCTCTTGGATGAACCGACCGCCAATCTCGACTTTTACAACGAGCATAAGATTATGCAGATTACCCGTAAGCTTTGTACAAAAGTGCACAAGACGGTGCTCGTTTCTATTCATAACCCCGCGCTTGCCTTGCAATACGCCGACCTTGTCTACTGCATTTACGGCGGAGGTATCGCTGCCGTGGAAGAAAAAACTAATCCCGATTTTGAACGCAATATTACCGCAATGCTGAATGTTATGTACGCAGAAAAAGGATGCGGTGCTATCCGGCTTCAACGCATCGATGATATCCCGTTTGTGTATTTGAAGTAACGGCAGCTACAGTTGCGGGACAACCTTTTTCACGATATGTATCCGCAAGAAAATATTTGGCAAAATCCGGATTTTGTGGTATACTGATAAGGTATGACTTATGCATCTTTGTCTGCAACGCTCTCAATGCCATACACAACTGAAGATGGAAGCACTTCATCCGATATTGTGGTGTTTGATAAAGACGAACACGCGGTAATCGAACAGATTTTAAAAAGCTTACAAGCTTATGCTCCAGGGGTACTGAGCAACATTGCAAACTGTATTACAACATTAGAACAAGTGGCGGTAGCTGTCTCCCGCTATCCCTCAATACAACGCAGCACCGTCCTTGCAGGTGAACATCGATCGGCAGAAACATTGATCGACACACTCTGCAGCAGTGATCCTTCTTCACGTTTACTGACATTACCGACAAAGGTTATCCTCGGCAAAAGCTTTCTGATTGCCAAATTTCAAACTTTTTCCGCACTCACCAAAATAGCGATGAATGCTTTTTTTGAAGAAAAAGATATCCAAGCGCTGCGGCGGATTACCCTTCGCGCTATGTTCGCACTCATGGCGGAAGATGTATATACGATGCTTCTTGATAATGCCGATCTTCAGCATGAAACACGAAAAGATATAGCAGAATTATTAACCGAACTATGGGAGCATCGGCTGGATGAACACTCCTCATCTTTTGCACTTGTTTTACACAAGGTTTGGACAGCGCGGAACAAACTTGCACCGAACTTCGGTAGTATGCTTGGCGTCAGTGAACTCTTTCTTCTTTCAATGGAGCTTGATGAATCGTGGGAACGGTTTATGATTGCAAAATTGGCAGACCCTGAAATCGGCCAAGCACTGGAAGAATTCTTATTCGGTATCTCTTATGAAAAGATCAATTTTATCCGCAATATTTTGAAGGAAAGAAAAGTTTCTGCCCTCAGCAGAGACGAAGCATATAATCTACTCGGCTTCAAAAGAGAATTTCCGAGTGATGATCCGCGCGGCTTCTATGCTTCTTTTATTGACCGGAAAAACAACGCCGAATCGCGCCGGAGACTCCAAGTCCCCGGCCCCAAGCGAACACTCGAAGACCTCTACATCCAATTTATTTTTGAAGAAGGCTTAAGCGATACATAATACGGCTGTTACAGCGCGAGTTTTAAATCGCCGTCTTTAATCCATCCGATTTTCCGCAACGGCACGGTAAAAAGAATTGTGAGTACGGCGGGAGCGATAATGTGCAGCAACAAGATAGAAAGGTTGATGCTTGCGGTGCTGCGCCCGGTTCCACTCATCGCCGTCAGCGCACCGATTTGACCGACCAACCCGCAAGTTCCCATTCCTGAGCCGATGGGGGTATTTTCCATTTTTAATAGCATCGTCGAAACCGGCCCCAATACGGCGGATGCGGCAATCGGTGGTATCCATATTCGGGGATTTTTAATAATATTCGGCATGTGGAGCATACTGGTGCCGATGCCGACTGCAAAGCTGCCGCCGAATCCGTTATCCCGATAGCTCATCACTGCAAAGCCGATCATCTGAGCGCAGCACCCCGCCGCTGCCGCGCCTCCTGCAAGCCCCGAAAGAGAAAGCATCATACAGAGCGCCGCACTGCTAATCGGCAGCGTGAGAATTATCCCAACCAATACCGCAAGGCAAATCCCCATCAGGAACGGGCGCAGAGTTGTCGCCGTCATAATAACCTCTCCGAGCCAATTCATACACGCAGACATATATGGCCCGAAAAAGACGGCTATTACGCTGCCGGAAAGAATAGTTACCGTCGGCGTCACAATCAGGTCAATCTTTGTTTCTTTTGAAACCAGCTTCCCCAGTTCGGTACCGACAATGGCGGAAATAAAGGCGCCCACGGCACCGCCGAACATATTACCAGCATACCCGACAATAGAGGCGGAGAACAAGACAAAGGTGTGCGCTTTAAGCGAGTGCGCAACCGCAATACCGATGGCGGCGCCCGTCATATCACGGCATATCGGCCAGATGGTATCGGTCAAAAAGGTAATATGCAGCTGCTGCCCTACGGTTCTCAGAATTGTTCCGACAAGCAAGGATGAAAAAAGCCCCATCGCCATGGCGCTCATCGCATCAATAAAATACCGCTTACCGGAAATCTCTATATCTTTTCTTTTTAAGAAAAGCTGTAATTTGTTCATATGAGACAAATCTCCTTATATTCGTGCGGAGAGTTTAATCCCCTGCACTATTTTTTACAAGAGGGAACCTCTAAAAATCTAACCGAGTTTTTAGAGATACCCAAAACTCAAAAATGCTGATGCTTCTTACTCTGAAGTGAAAGCATTCAGAATGTATATCCGTTCAATAAATGCGATGTTCACACATCGTGCTATTTGTACGATTTAGAACTCGTAGACCTATTCGGAAACGCAGTTATCGAATAGATCGATTATAACGA
The DNA here is from genome assembly GCF_024181145.1 of Treponema sp. OMZ 855. Classification (NCBI taxonomy): domain Bacteria; kingdom Pseudomonadati; phylum Spirochaetota; class Spirochaetia; order Treponematales; family Treponemataceae; genus Treponema; species Treponema sp. OMZ 855. The sequence goes on from NZ_CP051194.1 coordinate 2,461,254, forward strand.
AACTTATTACAGAAGAAAAAATTAAGCATAATAATACAAAAATAAAAAAGTTGAGACAATAGACAAAAAATTGATTGATTAAGCTAGAAAATTTATAAAAACATGATAAACTGTGTATCGGTACTAAAAGTACATTTGAGAGTTTCCATTGAGATTTGGAAGGATATCCGCAATCCTGCAAACGAACAGTATGGAGGAACCTTTATGGAAAAATATGGGTATGACATTATCCATGATGCGTTTTTGAACAAGGGAACAGCATTTTCTGTCGAAGAAAGAAAAAAATATCATCTGGAAGGGCTGCTTCCGCCGTGTATTGACGATATTGAAACACAGGCAAATAGAATTTACCGGCAGATGGAACGAAAAAATTCCGGCATAGAAAAAAGAAGATTTCTTATGGATGTCTTCAATCACAACCGACGACTTTTCTATTATGTATTTCATGAACACATTGTTGAACTAATGCCGATTGTTTATGATCCGGTTATTGCAGAAAGTATTGAGCAGTACAGCGAACAGTTTAGCGATACACAAGGTGCAGCGTTTTTGTCGATTGATGCTCCGGAGCAAATCGAAGAGACGCTTCGGCATGCCGCAGGCGGAAGACACATCAGACTTATCGTTGCGACGGATGCGGAAGGAATTCTCGGTATCGGCGACTGGGGGACAAATGGCGTTGACATCTCCGTGGGTAAACTGATGGTCTATACTGCGGCCGCAGGAATTGATCCGCAAACGGTATTGCCGGTTGTACTGGATTGCGGAACAAACAGGCAAACACTGCTTGATGACCCGCTCTATCTCGGAAATCACCACAAGAGAATATACGGCGACAGATATTACCGCTTCATCGATCGATTTGTAACAGCGGCGGAAAAATTGTTTCCTGATTTATATCTCCACTTTGAAGATTTCGGCAGATCGAACGCCGCAAAGGTTTTGCAAACATACCAGAAGACTTTTCCCGTATTCAATGATGACTGCCAAGGAACCGGTATCATTACGCTTGCGGGAATCCTCGGCGCTATGAAAATCAACGGGCAAAAGCTTACGGATCAGGTATATCTGTGCTTTGGAGCAGGAACTGCCGGAGCCGGAATTACCGATCGTATTTTTAGAGAAATGGTTGCCCAAGGGCTTTCTGAAGACGAAGCTCGCAGTCATTTTTATATGGTTGATAAGCAAGGACTTTTGTTCGATGATATGGACGATCTAACGCCAGAGCAAAAACCGTTTGCGCGAAAACGTCGCGAATTTTCCGATGCGGCAAGTCTCACCTCGCTTACAAAAGCGGTGATGGCAATTCGTCCGACGATTCTAGTAGGAACATCAACAACACCGGGAACCTTTACGGAAGAGATTGTCCGCGCTATGGCATCATGGTGCGAACACCCGATTATTTTCCCGCTCAGTAACCCAACGGAACTGGCGGAAGCTACGGCTTCGGATTTGATTCATTGGTCGGACGGCCGCGCCATGGTGGCAACCGGAATTCCTGCCGATCCGGTAGAATACAAGGGCGTTACATACACAATCGGACAGGCCAACAATGCACTGATTTATCCGGGATTGGGCTTAGGCAGTATCGCGGTAAATTCAAAACTCGTAACCGATGAAATGATTTCTGCAGCCGCCCACTCGCTTGGTGCATTTATCGAAACCGGTAAACCGGGCGCGGCGGTTTTGCCACCGGTAGCACGGCTAACGGAATTTTCCGAAGCGGTTGCCGTCGCGGTTGCTTCGTGTGCCGTTCGTCAAAAATTAAACCGTGTTGCAACGGATAATGTAGAAAAAACGGTCAAAGACTGTATCTGGAAACCGGAATATTAAAATAGGAGAAAGGCAAGGCTGATACAAGTGCGGCTTATACGAGCACACGGGAGCGGTTAATACCCCGACGCTTGCGTCGGGGTATGTTGATCCGTGCGGAGAAGATAATCTCTGACACTCTCCATCGAGGTTCCTTTTTTGGAACAGCTCCGTGTTGATTCATGCCCAAGGACTAATCCCCTGCACTCTGGCGTATCGGGATAGGATAGACCGCGTGTGCGGAGGCAGAAAAAGCACCGTCGGATTCCCGTATCAGCTGATAAAATTGCACCTTGCTGAATAACCCCGTCACTGAACTGTCTCCGGTGGCTGTATCTTCAGGGCTTCCCGCTTGCCCTGTGCGGAGCGATAAAAGCGCAAAGCCTCCGTAGGATTTACCGCGGGGACGCAAGGGGCTACCGGGATTGACAGCCGTAACGCCGCCGAAACATTCGATACTTTGAATATGCGTATGCCCGTATACGGCGATTGTACAACCGAGGTTTTCGGCCGTCATGCTCAATTTACGCCCGTCAAGTTCAACATGGTGCAGATGCCCGTGCGCCAATAAAATCTGCTGTCCGGCTATCATCTTTTGTTGATATACCGGCAGCCCGAACGGTTTCGGGTTTTCGCTATCTGGAAAAACCGGCGGACAGAGCCGGCAGTCGCAGTTCCCCTGCGCCATAATAATCACCGGCGGAATGGTGAGCTTGCCGGCAGCAGCTTCGCGCACAACAGTCATTATATCTTGAGCACCGTCTCCGGCAAAAAGGCAAGCTTGGCATTCCTCGCTAAACGCTGCTAAAATCCACCGCACTGCATCCACTGCTCCGTGCGTGTCGGAAAGCAGCAAGACGGAAGCGGTATCCGCATACTGCAGCCGGTTATAGAAAGCGGCATCGGCAATAATACCGTTTTCGCAGCGAGTAAAACGGTTCATTGTTTTTCCCCTGCGGCGCTCATTTCCGGTTCCTCGCTATCTGCCCGCCCGCCGGTCGAAGGCGGTGATAAAATAAGATAATTGTACGAACGGATATTCAGTTCAGGGTCTTTATACGGATGCAGCGTATACGGTGTACCGCCCCATGCCGCTATTCCCTGCTCTTTTAATATATCGATTGTTGTTGCAACTGCCCGCGCAAACCGCGGAAACGGCTCCTGTTCCGGCAATTCATTGATTTGCTCTACAGCGGTTACGGCACAGAGAACCAGCGTCTGTACATCATGCGCGGGGATATCCACCGCCCTGTCGGCCTTTGCAAACGAGTCGGGCAGTTCAAAGTCTACAACAACATCGCTGTAGGCTTCGAGCGGCAAAATCTCTTCTACCGGAAGCAAGGAAAAAATATGTAAGTCAGGGTATTTCTCTTGAGCGGTACGGAGTACGCGAGCGCCGCCTTCGGGAATACCGATAGAAATAAGCGCCTCAACAGGCTGTGCCGCAAGCCGTTCAGAGATTATCGAAAGCCGCGGCTGCTTTGTCTTAGCGGTCATATCGCTATAGCTCAAAATATGCAGGTTCGCTTTTAGACTCTCCGAATCATAGACATTCGAAAGATAGGTAAATAAATCGGAATACTGATAAAAATCCTTTCCCAGCACAAACAGGAGAGAATGCGTAAGTTCTTTCTTTTGATGAGATTGCTTGCCTGAACCGCTTTTCCCATCGCAAGAAGCAGCTCCGGCAATGAAACCGACAATTAAAATTATGAAACCGGCACGGATAATAGTTTGCCTCAAGAAGCGACGCAATGCCCCCCCACTACTCAGATATACGGGATGCGCTGCAACCGGGGAGGCGGTATCAGTATTTTTTTTCATCATCAAATCCGCGGCGCGTTTAATTTGAGGCCGCAATTCCTTTTAAAAAATTACGTAACATAAAAGCAATCAGCATGGTTCCTAAAATCATAATGAGGGAAAGTGCGTTGATTACCGGAGAAATACCGTACCGCACCATCGAAAACACATAGAGCGGCAGCGTCGTGGAACCGGGGCCGGACACAAAAAAAGTTATCACAAAGTCTTCAAGCGACAGCGTAACCGACATAAAAAAGCCGGATAAAATTGCAGAAAAAATTGCGGGAATTACCACCTTGAATAAGGTCTGCCGCTCCGTTGCACCGAGGTCGTGCGCAGCCTCTACAATCGAAAAATCGAATTCTTCCAAACGAGCCAATACCAATAAAAACGCAAAGGGCAAACAGAACGTAATATGTGCGATAATAATGGAAAGAAAGCCGAGCGGTATGTTTATCGCCGAAAAGAAAATCAGCGTAGACATCCCGATAACAACCTCCGGCAATACCATCGGTAGAATACTCACAACCTGTACATACCCCCGGCCCCGGAACCGGTACCATTGCACACCAAGCCCCGCAAAGGTTCCGATGACAACGGAACAAAACGCGGAAACAAACGCAATGAATACGCTGTTCCAAAAGGAAGTCCACAATTTTTCGGATTCCAAGAACAGCGCGGCATACCACTTGAGCGAAAAGCCCGACCATACAATCGCCTTGCCTTCGTTAAAAGAAAACACTGCGATAATCGCAAGAGGTAAAAACAAGAACAACAGCACAAACACCAGCACTGTAGAAGAAAACCAAGAACAGTTAAGGTTCTTATATGCACGCCGTGCATGACGCGCCGGTTCGGATTCCCGTTTGCGTTTCTCAAATTTCTGAATTAACCGCCGGTACGGGCTTTTTACCGAACTGTGCCGGTACGGAACCGGCAACGCTTGCTGTTGTATATCTTGCGGTATATCAGACATGCTCACTCCTTATCATCACTATTTTGCGGCTTGCTTTTCTTGCTTAAAGCTGGCGTACATCATCCAGAGGACACCGGCAGCGCTAACGACGGTGATAAGTACCGAAAAGGCTGAGGCGAGCGGCCAGTTGCGGATCTTCGTTACCTGATCGACAATCAAATTACCGAACATATAAGAGTCCTTTCCGCCGACAAGGAGCGGTACGGTATAAGAGCCGAATACCGGAATAAAGGTAAAGATGACCGCGGTCAGGATTCCGGCACGGATATTAGGCAGCATAACCTTAACGATAGCCTCCGTTTTGGTAGCGCCAAGATCTCGTGCGGCTTCCAACAGCGAAAAGTCAAACTTGTCGATTGCCGAAAAAATCGGAAAAATCGCATATGGGATAAACATGTATACCAGCACGAGTATCACCGCCTGTTGGTTATACAAAAACGGAATACTTTCGGTGATAAGGTGCAGCTTTTTCAAAAGCCCGTTAAGGAACCCTTGAGTACCGAGTATCGAAATCCACGCATTGATTCTAATCAGAGAGTTTGTCCAAAAAGGAATGATAATCAAAAACAAAAAGAACAGCTGATGCTTACTACGCGCAATTGCATATCCGGCAGGAAGCGCAAGCAGAATACAAATGAGCGTTACGGCAATACTGACACAGAGTGTCCGCACAAATAATAGCCCGTAGCTTGCGGTAAAAAGCTGTATATATGCGCTGAACGTGAAATGCCGCACAACTCCGCCGTACAGCCCCTTTTGCAGAAAACCATACACGCCGATGATGAGCAGCGGCAGCACAAAAAAGACGGTAAACCATGCTGCCATCGGAAAGGTATACAAAAAGGCGTACCGCCGCCGGGAATGATCTTGCACCATAGTCTGTTATACCTTTATGTTAAATCTTCGACGATGTAGCCGTCATTGGCTGCCCACGAAACATATACCGTATCCTTCCATTCAATTTCAGGCCCGTCCTCAAGATAGTTTTGATGCTGTTTAAAAACCTGTACCACGGTGCCGCATTCCAGCTTTACAAAAAACTTTGATTGGAATCCCGAATAAATAGGCTCTTCTACCTCACCGCGGAAAACATTCAATTCCTTTGTCTGTGAGGACGGCTTTTCCAACGAAATGCGGATTTTTTCCGGCCGCACGGTAAAGCACACCGGTTGCCCCACTTCGGTTTTATCATAGTCGGTAATCTTAACCGAAGTTCCCAGCGCCGGTGTGTCGAGCGTAACCATAAAGCCGTCCGTATGAGGTTCACAGGCGGCAACGGTTGCATCAAAGAGATTCGTTTCGCCGATAAACTTAGCGACAAAAGCAGTCGCAGGCTGTTCGTAAATTTCATACGGACTGCCGATTTGCAGCACCTTTCCCTGATTCATCACCGCAATGCGGTCGGATACGGAAAGCGCCTCGCTTTGGTCGTGAGTAACAAAGATAAACGTAATGCCGATTTGGTCGTGCAGCTTATCAAGTTCGATTAAAAGATTTGCCCGCAGCTTTGCGTCGAGTGCGGAAAGAGGTTCATCCAGCAGCAGTACCCGCGGTTCGTTAATCAAGGCACGGGCAATTGCAACCCGCTGCTTCTGCCCGCCGGAAAGCTGGGACGGCTTTTTGTAGATATGTGCATCGAGCTGCACCAAATGCAGATATTCTTTAACCCGCCGGTCAATTTCGTCCTGCGGACGCTTGCGAATCCTGAGCGGAAAGGCGATGTTTTCATACACGGACAGGTGCGGAAAAAGCGCGTAGGTTTGAAAGACGGTATTCGATTGCCGTTTATGGGCTTCTATGCCGACAATATTTTGCCCGTCAAAGGTAATAACCCCCGAATCCGGTTGTTCAAACCCGGCAATAATACGCAACAACGTTGTTTTACCGCAACCGGACGGCCCCAACAGCGAGAAAAACTCCCCGCGCTTAATGTGAATAACGGCATTATCCACCGCATGAAAATCACCAAATGTTTTTGACACATTTTCGATTGAAATTTCGCACCCTTTCACTGACGCATCGCGCCCCCTTCCACTTGTTATAGCCCGCTCTAAAAGCATTTAACCCATAACCGGACTTTAGAGGAGACTTACTATATTTGAAACATTTAACGGTTTATGTCAATATGCCGTTTTTATGAGATACGCGTAAATATACTTGATTTCCTTTATCTTCCGACACACGATGTTTACCGCAAGCGAAACTCAAACACGGATGTTCAAATTTTATACAGTAATGACTTGGTTTTAAACTCGCATCTAAATCTAAGGGAACAATCCAAAAAACTGAACTTTTTAGCGATGCCCTATTCTTCTTTCTTTAAAACGACCTGTTCCAGCATGATAAAATTATAAATTTTTGTATAAACAGCAGTCATCCATTCCCGTATCGGTTTATCGGAATGCTGTTCGATTTCCTTCCAGTTTTGCAATAAATCTCGATGGGGTTTATCGTAATCCGCAATACAGTTTTTAACGGCATTTCCGAGCGTCATAATATTTTTAATGGAAACTTTAAGCAGTTTAAGCGCTGCTTCGTTAACATCGTTCAGGTGTTTTTGTACTTGACGGCCGGCTTCTTTTTCCCGCTCCATTCGGGACAGCAGCGTGCGGAATTTTACTCCCATCTCGGAAACTTCGGAAAGTTTTTCATCAAACTCCAAAAGTTTGGCCGAAATATGCATCAAATTATGATAGCTCTCCGAATATTCGGCAGAAAGAACCTGCTGCGTCCATTGACCTCGTACTAAAATTAAATCGGAAAGAGCCCTTATATCGCTTTTAAAGTACTCGACTAAAAACGATTTAAGATAATTCATTGCATCAGCGTAGATATAGCCTTCGATTCCTCGTTTTTCAAACGCTGCATTTGAACGGGGATTATAGTATTTGGTGCCGGAAGGAATGGTATTGCCGAATACACGCTGCACCAACACTGCTACTTGCGAATTTTTTTGTTCGGTAAGTATGTCTTTCAAGGTACTATCAATAGACCGTTCTATTTGTTTAAGATAGTCGTCTGTTACCTTTTCGGTGAAAGGACTTATTTCCACCACATAGGTAGGATCCTTTGTAATGTGCTGGATAATTTTTTCTAAGATTCGTGAGCGGCGAACATCATTCAAAAGACCGAGATGTTTTTTCCATTGGGGGGCATTAACCGGTTGAACATTCTTGTATGCAGTAATGACAGCAAATAGCTTTTCCCAGTTTGAATCGAGCGAAAGGCCATTGAGCACAACAATAAAATCTTTTAATTCATCTTTAAGATATTCGCCGTTAACAGTCGAAAAATTCGGCGTATAAGAAAATTTATCTTCCGGTAAAGCAGGGTCGAATTTCTTTAAGAAGAAATAAAAATCAAACAATACAAAGTGAATAAATTCATTAAGCTGCCGATACAGCGTATCAATTTCTTCTATCTTCTTCCCGTCGAACTCTCGCATAAACGCATCAAATTCTTTCTGCACCTGAATACTAAGCTCTTTTTGGTTCGTCGTTTTTGCTCGTTCTTTAATAGCCTCCGGCGTAAGCTTTTCTCGTATTTGATGCTGTTGTTTTGACAAGTTTTGTTCTACGGTAATAGCTTTAAGAACCTTTGATGAAGCAGCACTTGCAAGGAGAGCCCGTGCAGGCCCGACAATTTTATATAGTTCAAAAAAGAAACGTGCCATTTGCGGTTGAAATTCCTCTGAAGCGGGCTTATACCACTTACTGAATTTATTTTTTGAAATTTCCTTTGCCAGTGCCTTTAAATGCCGCTTCTTTATCGCTTCTGCATCATCCCGGGGTAAAAAAATCTGTAAAATACGTGTAAGAAAAGATTCTTTTTTCTGTGCCATAGATAAAGATATAATGAAGAAAATCCGCAAATCTGTCAATCAAAAAAATATTTTTCTCTCTTTCAAGCCCTGCGATTTTATGATACTGTAACATCAGTTATCATCGATAATTATGGAAAATCCCAAATTATAGCTCCCGAATCTTGGAGCTTGATACTTTCGATATAACGGAGGTTCATTATGCGCCGTGATGAAGAATTTGATTTTACCATTGAGACACTCGGCCCCTGTAAAATACCGTCTCCCATTCACCTTTCAAACGTAGTCGGAGACCGTATCGCTAATTATGTTACGAATGAAGATTTTATCCGCTTTCGACTGGAATCCAAAGTCGGAGAGCAGTATGGCCCCTTTAAGCGTGAACAACTAATCGAAAAAGCGGGCCCGCGGGAAAAAATATTTTTTAATCCGAGCCATGTCCATGCAGGTATTATCACCTGTGGAGGACTGTGTCCGGGACTTAATGACGTTATCCGTTCGATAGTACGCTGTTTATGGGGACGGTATGGCGTTAAACGGATTAGCGGTATCCGTTTCGGATTCAAAGGCCTTTTACCGGATTATCATTTTGATGTTATGCCCCTAAACCCGACTGTTGTCGATGCCTGCCATAAAACGGGAGGAACCATTCTCGGTACTTCACGCGGCGGCGGTACCCGCGTAGTCGAAATCGTAGACGGAATCGAACGCCTTAATTTAAACATCCTTTTTGTCATCGGAGGGGATGGAACACAAAAAGGCGCATTGGAGATTGCAAAAGAGATCGAACGGCGAAACCTTTGTATCTCCGTTGTCGGCATTCCGAAAACCGTTGATAACGATTTGTCGTTTATCCAAAAATCTTTCGGCTTCGATACGGCTGTTGTAAAAGCTTCGGAGGCAGTAGCAGCGGCTCGCATGGAAGCACAGTCCCAGATTAACGGCATCGGTTTAGTCAAACTGATGGGACGGGAATCAGGCTTTATTGCCACGCATACCGCTATCGCAAGTCATGAAGTTGACTTTGTACTCATCCCCGAGATTCCTTTCGACATGCAAGGCGAAAACGGTTTTTTAAAGCATTTGGAAGACCGTTTAGCACAAAGCCATTATACGGTCATTGTTGTTGCGGAAGGGGCAGGACAAGACTTGATGCAGAGCAAAAATGAAACCGACGATTCGGGGAACAAGCGCCTTTCAGATATCGGCGTGTTCTTAAAAGAACAAATCGACGCTTATTTTAAGGCAAAATCCATCCATATCAATTTAAAGTATATTGATCCCAGCTACCAAATACGTTCGGCACCGGCAGCACCGGTTGACTCTATTTACTGCGAACGGCTCGGAAACAATGCAGTTCATGCCGCTATGGCAGGTAAGACAAAACTGATTGTGGGGTTGATGTATAACAAGTTTGTTCACTTACCGATACATGTCGTTGTCCGTTCGCGCAACTATGTTGAACCGGATGGCTCGCTCTGGCGCGATGCCCTAGATGCAACCGGACAGCCGACCTTAATGAAAAACAAGATTCACGAAGGCCGCCGCGAAACTCCGGCCGCTCATTAGATTACCTGAACAACCAAACATGAAAACGTATTGCCGCCTTCTATAAAGAGGGCGGCATTTTTTTAACGTATCGAGGAGCGCACGTCCTTCAGCATAACATCGTGAGAACCACCTTCTACAATGCTGGACGGAGACACCAGTGTTATTTTTGCATTCTTTTGCAGCTCCGGAATGGTTAAAACACCGCAATTACACATCGTAGAACGAACCTTATAAAGAGTTGTTTTAACACCGTCATGCAAAGAACCGGCATAGGGTACATAGGAATCGACGCCCTCTTCAAATGCGAGTTTACTGTCTCCACCGGAATCGTAACGCTGCCAGTTCCGCGCCCGTGACGAGCCTTCGCCCCAATATTCTTTCATATAACTGCCGTTGACCAATATTTTGTTTGTCGGGCTTTCATCAAAGCGGGCAAAGTAACGCCCCAGCATACAAAAGTCGCTGCCCATCGCAAGCGCCATCGTAATATGATGGTCATACACAATACCACCGTCGGAGCAAATGGGAATATAAATCCCAGTCTTTTTAAAGTAAACATCGCGGGCTTTTGCAACCTCAATAAGAGCTGTTGCCTGCCCTCGTCCTATCCCCTTAGTTTCGCGAGTAATACAGATGGAACCTCCACCAATCCCCACTTTAATAAAATCGGCACCGGCCTCCGCTAAAAAGATAAAACCGTCTTCGTCAACGACATTGCCGGCTCCGATAGGAATTTTATTCCCATACTGTTTTTTTACAAACTTGATTGTCCGTTTTTGCCACTCCGAAAAGCCGTCGGAGGAGTCAATACATAAAACATCAGCACCGGCTGCTACCAGAGCAGGAACACGCTGCTCATAGTCACGGGTATTAAGCCCGGCCCCTACTAAATAACGTTTTTTTTCGTCGAGCAGCTCATTCGGATGCTCTTTTTTACTTTCATAGTCTTTGCGGAATACAAAAGCCACAAGTTTTCCTTCGGAATCAAGTACTGGAAGGGAGTTGAGCTTATACTCCCAAATAATATCATTTGCTTCTTTTAAGGTAACACCTTCGCCGGCATAATGAATCTTTTCAATCGGCGTCATAAATTTTGCAACGGTTAAATCCCGTGCCATTCTGCTTGGACGATAATCACGACCGGTAATAACACCAAGTAATTTTCCATGTGCGGTACCGTCATCGGTTACGGCGACAGTCGTATGCCCTGTTTTTTCTTTTAAACGCAATACGTCTTCCAAAGTATTTTCAGGTTTTAAGTTTGAATCGCTTTCTACGAAGCCTGCTTTATAATCTTTAACGGCAGCAACCATTGCTGCCTGCTTTTCTATACTTTGCGAACAGAAAATAAAGGACAAACCGCCCTCTTTTGCAAGGGAAATAGCCATACCGTCATTAGAAACCGACTGCATAATTGCCGAAACTAACGGAATATTGAGCGTATACAACGGTTTTTCGCCGGTAGAAAAACGAGTAAGCGGCGTATGCAAATCAATATTTTGAGGGCTATGTTCAACGCCGGTATAACGCGGAATTAATAGATATTCATTAAAAGTATGCGATGGTTCTTCATAATAGTATGCCATAATTTCTCCTCACGGTTACATCATATTTTAGGAAGCTTTTTTTATCAAGTGTTAATTCAACACCGATTATTCACAACTTACTCACCGACATAACAGATTATCCACAAGTTATTAGCAATACGGTTCTATTGTTTTCTCTCTTTTTTAACCGATATAAACAGACTTCATTTTATATTAAAACAGCGTAAAACCTTTTTATATATAGCTTTAGAAAAGCAAAACGATATAGATGATATAGTAAAATGCAGAAAGTACAGATATACTGTTTACAAGATATCCACAACTTCCGCACAAGTAATACTGTTATCTAATATCAACCGAGCGAAACCTGCGCATTATTATCAACCGCCAGAATGGTCTTACATTCGGAACAGCGGAAACGACCTGCACGAGGCGCTTTTAATTTTTTTGCACAGATAGGACACGAAAAGATTTTAGGGAAAAGAGTAACCTGAGAAGTAGTATTGGCCCCTTTATTTTTAAAGAATTCAATAGACGTTTCTAAGGAGTCATGGATAGTAAAGAAAGTAGCAAACCCGAGCAATTGGAACACTTCATATACTTTCGGCTGGAGGCTTAATAATACAATATCACCGCCTTTTCCTTTTACCGCCTTTAGGAAAGCAGTAAAAGAGCCGATTCCTGTAGAAGAAACATAATCCAAATGAGCACAGTTAAAAATAATCTGAATATACCCCGCATCAATAAGGGTTGTAACTCTTTTTTGAAAGAATGTTGAATTATATGTATCGACATATCCCGACAGAATAATTACGATACATTTTTCAAGCCCTTCCACCTTTTGGAGTTGTATTTTAAGGCTTTTGTCTTTTTCGTTGTCGAAACTCTGAATTATTTCTGCATCATTCATATGACAATCCTTTATTCAGTCTATTATTTTATAAAATAAAAATTATACTTGTATTCATATCCCTATTCAAGAGGTTTATTTAAAACGATGACCATCCTTTATCAACCGGCATTACAACTCCATTATAGGCGCTATCTTTTAATAAAAAGAGCGCTGCATCCGTAATCGCAGACGGATCAACAAGCTTACCGTCGGGGTTTTTTTTCTCCCACATAGCCCGCGTCTCTTCCGACAATAAACCGCTATCGGTAAACCCCGGGCAAACGGCATTTGCCGTAATACCATATCGAGCATATTCCATGCTCACGGATTTTACAAGCGACATAATCCCCGTTTTTGCAGCTCCGTATACAGCATTTGTCCGAAAACCGCGTAAAACCTGCGTTTCCGTACCCCCGAATAACAAAATACGCCCCCATTTCCGCTCTTTCATACCGGTTAAAGCAGATGAAACCAATATTCCCGGCAATGTAAGGTTTGCGTATACGGTTGTGTTCCATTCCTGAACAGTCGTCATATCAAGCGGCTTTTGCAAAAACGGACCATAAACAACACACAGAATATCAGCAGCATTGGCATATTTACACAGTTCCTCCACATAGGAGTCATTTTGCAAATCACAGATAAAACAGGCTACATTTCCTTGGCAGCAAAGATTTGTAACACGTTTTGAATTCATCCGCCCCTGCACCACGACAGAAACAGACTCTTGTAAAAGCGATTGTACTAAGCAGTAACCAATTCCACTTGTTCCGCCAACGACCAATGCGCTTTTACCTTGCAGCACATTATCCATAGCGTATTCCTTATTATACGGTTTATGAGGCAGTTCTCACGCTTATGTCTTTTATTATACTCCGAAGCACTTGACATAGCAAGCGTTCTCTACACAAAATATTGCTATGGGTACTTCAACCTCTCAAGAACGGCTTCCGGTTGCGGTTATTCTCTGCCGCCCTGAAATAAGCCGTAACATCGGTGCTGTTTGCAGATCAATGGCCAACAATAATTGTTCCGATTTACGTATTATAGGTAACAAAAAAGATTATGACGAAGAAGAAATCCTCCGGTTAGCTATCCATGCCGGAGCAATATGGCAACAGGCACGTTTTTTTGAACCCTCGATCGACGGATTAAAAGCGTCGGTTGCCGATTGCTGTATCGTCGCCGGAACGACACGGCGTGTAGGAGAAAAACGCAAATCATGGGGAATGACTCCGGAGGATTTTGCTTCGTTTTCATTTAATACGGCAGAAGGACTTACCGGCATCGTATTCGGGAATGAGCGAACAGGACTCACCGATGAAGAATTAAATGTTTGTTCGACAGCGGTTAATATCCCGTCAGCGCCCGATTTTCCATCGCTTAACCTTTCGCATGCGGTACAAATTGTCTGTTATACCCTGTTCCGCGCCTATAGCCCACGAAAGTATGGATACGAACGTATCCCGTATACGAGGGTTACCTCGACATCGGAACATATCAACGATTGTTTATGTAAAATGGGACTTTTTAAACATACAGGAAAAGAAGACAACATCCGATTTTTCCAAGAAATAATTGCAAGAGCGGGATTATCCGCCCGGGAAGCACGGTATTTGGAAGAGCTTTTTCAAAAGCTGTGCTATGTTAAATGTCGAAATGCTGCGGAAAAAGAACCGGAGAGGCCTTAGCTGCAAACACAGCCCGTTCCAGACAGTTAAACAATTCCCGGACATTCCCCGGCCAATTGTAGTTATAAAGCAGCCGCAGCGCATCCCCTGATAAATGCTTTCTCGATCGTTTTAAATAATTGTACGCCAGTACCCTAATATCCTCTTTATGCTGCCGCAGCGGAGGAATAACAAGATGCGATACATCAAGCCGGTAAAAAAGATCCAAACGGAAAAGACCTTGATCAACCATCTCTTCGAGATCACAATTTGTAGCACAAATCAATCTAAAATCGGAAGAATACTTTTGTGTTCCTCCCAGTTTATAATATTCGCGTGTTTCGATAACCCTTAAAAGCTTTGCCTGTAAATTCAATGTAAGATTCTCTATTTCATCAAAGAACAATGTTCCTTGATCCGCCTCCGAAAAAAGACCTTCTTTATCAATCGCTCCGGTATACGCTCCCTTACATGAGCCGAACAATAAACTTTCTGCAAGGTTTTCCGCAATGCAAGTGATATTAACCGGCACATATTTACCTGAACGGTTTTTAGAATACTGATGGATAAGCGAAGCTACGACTTCTTTACCGGAACCGCTTTCACCGTACAGAAGCACATGGGTATTTTTCTGAGCTGCCTGTAAAATAAAATTCCGTACTATTTGTATCTCGATACTCTGCCCCTGCAGCTTTGTATAAAGCGGAGCTGTCAACGGATCAATAGTATACGTATCCATTATCGGAACAATTTTTCCCTCAAGCATATTTTGAATAGTGCTGGATAATATACTGAACTCATACGGAATTGAAAAACAGCCCAATATCATATCCGTTGCAAAAACTGTTTTTTCGATAAAAGTACAATGCTGATGTGATAATAAAAAGATGGGCAAAATAGGATACTGAGCGTAAATTTCTGTAAGTACATTCGGAGGATATCCACCTCCTGCCTCAAAATCAAATAAAAGAAAATCGTAGGCTTTTTCTTCTAAACACGATAAAACAGCTCGATTATCGAATATGCAGTCTACAGACCAAACTTTACGAGATTCATACGCGAGTTTTTCGGCATCTGTCGAAAATGCTGCAACAAACAAGACGGTCAACAAAGCCACACCTACAACAGAAAACCGGAAGAGGCAGGAATCGAACCTGCCGTTGCGGATTATGCAACCAACGGTTTTGAAGACCGCGAAGACCACCAGATCCCATCAGCTTCCATTGATAAGAGTGAGTAATCAAAAACCTCTAAAAAACTGAGATTTTTAGAGGTTTTCTCATTATAATTTAGTATAAAATGAAATTTTTTTTTAAGCAAGCCTACAACTTCACTTATTTGATCTCTAGTGTTCCATCTTAAACATGACAAATAGTTCACGCCCCGCAAAGGGATATTAGAAGAGCCGCATGAATAAACTTGGGTGATTAACGGCAAAATATAATTAAATCAAACCCCATAAATCCGCTTTATATATTGCCGATACTATGTTAAAATAGTACCAATGAGCAAGATAACATACCTATCCGTTAAAGAAACTGCAAAATGCTGGCACATGAGTGAACGGAGTGTAAGAAATTACTGCTTGCAGGGTAGAATTGTGGGGGTGCTTTTAGAAGGAAAAACATGGATTATCCCTTCCGATGCAAAAAAGCCTCATCGAAAAATTCGCCATACGGCAAAACAGGATACGCTCTTATCATTCCTTAAACGTGAAAAAGAAACCGGATTGAAAGGCGGAATTTATCACAAAATTCAGATTGACCTTACGTATAATTCAAATCACATCGAAGGTTCAAAACTGACACACGACCAAACTCGCTTCATTTTTGAAACAAAAACGCTTGGCGTTACCAATAAAGTCGTGAAAGTTGATGATATTATTGAAACGGTAAATCATTTCCATTGTATTGATGTAATCATAGAAGGTGCGCATACGAAACTTTCGGAAAGTTTCATAAAACAGCTTCATTATATCCTAAAATCCGGAACAACCGACGGTCAAAAACCATGGTTTAAAGTTGGGGACTACAAAATGCTGAAAAATGAAGTGGGCGGAGAGGCAACTACAAAACCTGCGGATGTTGCAGCAGAGATGAAATCATTATTAATGGAATACAATGCAAAATCGGAAATCTCTCTTGATGATATATTGGATTTTCATGTCCGATTTGAAGCGATTCATCCGTTCCAAGATGGTAATGGCCGTATCGGAAGATTGATACTGTTCAAGGAATGTCTTAAACATACCATTGTTCCTTTTATCATCACTGAAGAACTAAAGCTTTACTACTACAGCGGAATTAAAAATTGGAAAAATGAACGCGGATTTTTAAGAGATACGTGTCTTACCGCACAGGATGTAATGAAGCAATGGTTGGATTATTTCGGTATTATGTATAGCTAGACACCCTTTTTGATGCAGCATTTTGCTTGCTTATAGTACTATTGTATAGTATCATATCAATATGAACTCAAAACAAAAGAAAGTTTATGAGGCTATTTTTAAAAATCCTGTGCAATCAGATATTGAGTGGCAGGAAATAGAAAATCTTTTACATTCGCTGGGAGCAAAAATATCCGAAGGGAATGGTTCGAGGATCCGTATTGAATTGAAAGGGGAACGTGCCGTTTTTCATAGGCCGCATCCTGAAAAAGTTACCGATAAAGGTGCAATAAAATCTATGAGAAAATTTTTGGAAAATGCGGGGATAAAAATATGATGAACTATAAAGGATTTATTGGTGTCGTTGAATATGATGAAAATGCTCGTATATTTTCCGGGGAAGTTATAAATACTCGTACTGTAATTACATTTCAAGGAACAACAGTAGATGAGATTGAACAGGAATTTCATGCATCTGTTGATGATTATCTTGAATGGTGTAAGGAAGACGGCGTTGAACCTGAAAAACCTTATTCCGGAAAATTTAATGTTCGTATTTCGCCATTATTTCATAGTCAGGTTGCAATTGCAGCAAAGAAAATGGATATGTCATTGAATAGTTTTGTAGAAAAGTCATTAAAAGATGAAATTTCTACAATGCGATTAACTTATTAGAAATAAAACCTAATACTCGCTTTTTATCCGGCTGCTTCTTTCACCCCCGCCAGATACCGAAGCATTTTATCTACTAGGATAAAGGCTTGCGGCGTCAGTGTTTCGAGACTATCCTGCGGCGTGTGCATCCGCTGCCATGTTTGGGGAATAATAGCGGCAAGGGGCGAATCAGGCGGAACATGTGCATTGGTGATAATGCACCGTTGAAGCGCTTGAGCGGCGCTTTCGTTGGCAGATATTTCCATACCGGCCGACTTATTACATTCGGCGGAATGCACATTACCCGATAAGTATTTCCCAGCCGGGTGGGGCATATACCGCATTAACAGCTCCGCTTCCGTCCTCGGCAATACGGTGATAACCTGTGCGGTTAATCCGGCAGAAATGAGCCCCGCGTTGTCGCTGTAGGCAGTCGGCAGCGAAAGCCAGCGTCCCCTGCACGCGGCGTCGGCATAGATGCGGCAGCGCCGATGCAGAGCCGTAAGCGCCGCCGTTTTCCGTGTATCCCTGCCGTATATTCCGGACTCGGAAAGGATGAGCGTATCCCCGCCGCCGCACATATCAAACACAAAGATATCATCCTGCTGCATTGAAAGCGCACGCAGGCCTTGCCCCAAGCGGTACGCGCCTTGGTTTTTAATGCCATCCGCTCCGGCTTCCTCGCCGTCGGTAAAGATGATGCGGATGTTATGCGCATCCCGTTTATGCAGCAGCGTTTGAGCAAACAGCAGCAGCTGTATGCAGGCGGCGGAATTATCATTTGCGCCCTGTGTACCGGCGGCGCGGTCATAGTGCGCTATCAGCGTTTTCATCTTAAAACGGGGATTGTACGCGGATTGCCGGTAGGTAATAACAATGTGTGTTTTATCTTGAAGGGTAACGGTACAGTAGGGAATTCCTTGCGCCGCCAACCGTTCCGTTATAAAGGCGCGCCGGTCTGCCGCCGGTTCTAAAAAAGCGCTGAAAAAAGGCGAAGCGATAATCGCTTGAGCTTGTTCAAGAGTCACGGCGGCAGAGCAATCGGGTTATAAAGCGGCTAAGGCTTTTTCAAGCTCGCTTACTAAGTGCGCAAAGTGCTTACAGGCTGCCTCAACCGGTTCGGGAGAAGCCATATCGACACCGGCAATCCGCAGCGACTCGATGGGATAGCGGGAACCGCCGGAGGTTAAAAACTTAAAGTAATCCTCCCGCTCCGTTTTTCCGCCCGAACATACCCGTTCGGCAAGGGCAAGCGATGCCGAAATACCGGTCGCGTATTTGTACACATAGAATGAATTGTAAAAATGCGGGATACGCAAACCTTCAAGATCGCTGCATTCCTCAAAGTGCATCGCGGGGCCGAAGTAAGCGGTCAACAGTTTGCGGTACTCGCTGCGGAGGTTCTCGATGGTGAGCGGCGTACCCTCTTCAACAAGTTTATGCGTAATATGTTCATATTCGGCAAACATCGTCTGGCGGTAGAGCGTTGCAAGAATATCGCTTACACGAATACTCAGGAGGTATGCCCGCATTTTGGGGTCGCTCGTGTTTTTCAGCATGGAGCGGAACAACAGCTCCTCGTTGAAGGTTGAGGCAACCTCTGCTTCAAAAATCGTGTAGTTGTAGCTTAAAAACGGATTGTTCCGTACTGAATACCACGAGTGCATGGAATGCCCGCCTTCGTGCACAAGGGTGAACACATCCCGGATAACATCCTCTTTGTAGTTAACCATGATATACGGATCGCCTTCAAAGCAGCCCCACGAAAAAGCGCCTGAACGCTTGCCCTTATTTTCGTACCGGTCAACCCAGCCGCCGAGCAGTCCGTTCCGCAGCGTGGTGACATATTCATCGCCGAGCGGCTGTAACGCTTCGGTAATCATATCAACGGCTTCGTTATACGGAGTGTGCCGCCGCACTTCGCCTACCAATGGAACATACACATCGTAGTGCCGCAGCTCATCAAGTTTGAGCGATTTTTGCATAAGTGCATAAAAATGATGCAGCGGCTCCAAGTTTTTTCGGATTGTGCTGATAAGGTTGTCATATACTTCCGTCGGAACCTTATCAGGATAGAGCGCCTGTTCACGGGCGGAGCCATATCCGCGGATACGGGCAAGCGCGATATTTTGCTGTACCTGACCGGTGTATAAGGACGCTATCGTATTTTTGTACGTGTCGAACGTGCCGTAAAATTGCATATACGCTTGCTTACGGATATTCCGGTCGGGATTGATTAAGAACTGTGAATATGAAGATTGCGTAAGTTCTTTCGCTCCGTCGGAAGTTTCAATCGAACCGAAACGGAAGTCTACATTCGTAAGCGTCGAGAAGCTGCGGCGCTCGACATCCTGCGATTCGGCTAAAAGCGACAGAAGCTTTTCTTCTTTCTCGCTCAATGTATGAGCTTTTAGTCTGATCAGTTTTTCGATAAAGACTTTGTACGGAGCAAAAGCGGCTCCGGTCTTTCCGGCAGGATCGATCCAGCCGCGGATAGTCTGTTCGGGAATATCCAGCAAAGCGGGGATAAACCAGCTTGTTTCGGAAGAAAGTTCCGTGTCTGCCATCATCGCGAGGGAAACCCGTTCGATGTTTTTAGGATCGCTTTCATCTACCGACTTCATCAAAAAGGCATAATGGCTTGTCTTTTCCGAAATACGGGACGCCGCTTCCACAGCCTGTAAACAGCCGAGCACCGTTTCGGCAGTCAGTTTTTCAGGTGCGGCAAAGGCGGTTTTGTAGGTTAATACGCGGTCTTTTGCGGCGGTAATGTCTTTCAGTGAGGCATTCCAGTCTGCATCATTTGTAAAAAGTTTGCTTAAATCCCATTGGTCGCTTTTTGCGACCTCCGAGCGGAGGGGTACCGTTGAGTTTTTCATACGTTCACTATACAATATGGCCGATGAATGAGCAACTGTCGGCCTATAAAATTAAACAAGGGCGGCGAATCTACGACATTTACAATATCTTCAATTCTTTTTCTTTTGCGCTTGTTACCGGCAATACGGTTACTCTTTATGCGCTCTTTTTAAAAGCCAATACAACGGTAGTCGGTTTACTGACTGCGTTTATGTATCTTTCGTTTTTTGCCATTCCGCTTGGTAAATTGATGGTGATGCGTTTCAGCATTATGCAGACATTCGGCAGTACATGGCTTTTGCGTACCGCCTCGCTGCTGCCGCTGCTTGCCATCCCGTTTCTTGTCTCTGCAGGACACGATCAGTATGCGCTCTATTGCCTATTGCTTGCGGTAGGGCTGTTCAATTTTTTCCGCGGCGTCGGAATGATTGCCAATAATCCCGTTATCAGAATCCTTGCGCCCGGGAAAGACCGCAGCTCGTATATCGTGCGTCTATCCTTAATCAACAATCTTGCAGCGTTACTCGCTACCGTTTTGCTCGCGTGGCTTTTACGGCGGGATCCTTCGGTACAAAGCTATAACCTTGCCAGCATGATCGGCATACTGCTCGGCTTTATCGCCTCTATCCTGCTGTTTAGAATACCGGAACCGGAGTCCGCAAAGCCGAACCGTCAAAAGCGGAAAGACAATACGACCCCGCGCCAAGGCTCTACTTTTTTGAGGCACATTCGTGATGCCTTTAAAGATGCAAACTTCAGACGGTTCGTGTTGGCGTTCTTTATTATCAGTCTCGGTATTGCGATGATCCGCCCGTTTATCATTGTGTATGCAAAAGAGGTTTACAGTAGACGAGACAGCGCAGCGACCATCTTATCCGTGTACTCACTTGTAGGTGCACTCAGCGTCGGGCTTTTAATGCATCTGATTATCGACCGCATCGGCGCTAAACCGATCTTTATCATTTTCAGTGCAATCAGCGCCCTTTCGTTGATACCGGCTTTCTTTGCGCCGGGACTTGCAAGCGCCGGAATAGTCAGTACCGTTTTCCTCATTTTATTTACAATGATCAGCAATGTCGGTTTTGTCGGGCAGGATAATTCGTCGCAAGCATATTTCTTCGCGATGGTGCCGGAAGAGGCGCTGATGGATTTAAGTATGCTCTATTACTTTATCCTTGCGATTACCGGCGGCGCTGGTTCCATCCTTGGTGGAACGATACTCGACCTTTTGCGGGTGCAAGGTTTTTCCTACCTGCAATCGTATCAAATATTTTTCTTGATAGTTATCGCCATTATCGCAATCGGTATCGTATTTCAGCGCAAGCTCTTGAACCTCGGCAGTTACCGCGTGTTTGAAACGCTTGCCGTACTCTTTTCTCCCCGCGATATGAAGGCGCTCAACCTGCTGCACAAATTAGACCGGAGCGAGACTATCGAAACCGAGGAGAAAATCCTCAACGAACTCGGCGAAATTGCTTCATCGGTATCCTGCGATCAGCTGCTGCACTACCTTGAATCTCCGCGTTTTACGATTCGGATGAACGCATTACGGGCGCTCTATTCGATGAATACTATCAATGCAAAAGTACGCGATGTGGTGTTAAAAGAGCTTGAACAGGGTGCGTTTACCACAGCGCCACTCGCTGCGCGGATACTCGCCAAATTCAATGTGCAGCAGGCGGTTACCCCCTTACGGGCAGCACTCGACAGCGACGACTACTATCTTGCCGGAGAAGCGATGGTCGCCCTTGCCCGGCTGAACGACAGTTATAGCCAGCCTAAAATCGGCACCATTCTTTCCCAAGCGGAAAACCCCGCGCTGATACTGAAAGGAATACGCGCGCTGGAGCTTTTTAATGCAGATAATTCCCCTATGTTTATTCTGGATATTCTCCGCAGGGACACCGTTCCGTCCTATATCGAAAACGAAGCGCTGCTTGCACTCGCATCGTTAATGGGCATCCAAAACGACTTTTATTATATGTTTGAAAAATACCGGAACGAAAAACAATCGCCGTCCATTTTGTTTATCGATATACTCGATGAAATTTTTGAAACGAAAAAAACGAGCGATCCCGTGCTGAAAAAGACCGTCATTGATTTTATCCAAGACTACCAATACGATGAAGCCTTTGTACACTGGCTCATCGGATTCGGCAAAAACAAATTGGGCATACGGTCGGCTCTTCTGGTCGCCGTCGCCCTTGATATCGGCTTAATTCATCGGGAAGCATTCCGCTTCTTCTTGTCGTTTTGGGCTATCTCGTTATTCAAAAAACCGGAACTTGCGGAACGGTAGAACTCTCCTTCGATTTCTGAAATTCAGCTTAACCGTACAGGAAACGAAGAAGCTCAATTTCTCATTATGAATTACCTCTCGATAACCTGTATCTCAAACTCCAACTGGGGCATACATTCCGCTAAATCGCTTTGAATCCGTTTGAGCGCGTCTACACGCATATCGGCGGAAGTATTGGCATTTCCCTGAATGATAAAGATTGCATTTTTTGTCCCGTCATCAAATTTATAATGTTCCCCATCGCGGACATCCAGCCATGCCATAATACCTTTTGAATCGCGGTACACGTAATCGGTTTTAGCGACATGCTTTTCCGTGGATAGGATGGGAAAGAAAATGCCTTCTTCTTTATTGACGGTAAACTCTATCTGCCCGTCTACTTTAGCAAGGTCATGTCCGCCTATTGCCAAAAGCGAACGTAACGACTCGACGTTATAAATATCGATAACACTATTGATGTGCGGAATAGAACCGCGGTGCTGAATGTTTCGGATAAGAGCCGGAACGGTCGGCATATATTTTTTGATACTGCGCCCCACACTTTGCAGCATATCAGTGTATCCCTGAATAACCGGATGATTGAATACTTCATCAACATCGCATTTCAATGCCCATTCTTCCATCTCTTTTTGCTTCTTTAAAAAAGCCTCTGATAAGGGAGCTTGTGGATCTACATTTTTTGCAATCCCGATCACAATGCTTTTAATCCCTAGCGCGGCAATACTTTCGTCCATAATCAATTTCATAGCAGAGAACCTCCATACTATTTTATTCGGTATAAATAATATTGATTATACCATTGGCTTTAAAATTTTTAAAGAATCAGATATTGTTTTGTACATATTCTTTTACAGACTCTAAATACTACTATATGATAAAGGGACAAACTTTCAGGGAGAATGATTATGACATTCAAAGAAAGAATAAACGAGATTATGCAGAGTATACGGATAGCAGCAATAAGTTCTCCGTCTATATTCTTTTTTGTATTAGCAGCAGGTATATCGCAGCTCTTTTATAAATATATTCCGAATGCGATACATTTGAATTTTTTGTTTTCGTTTTCGGTCGTTTTACTATGTAACGACAAGATAAGAGCAGCCGCAGTCCGCACTAAAGTGATAATCTTCAGCGGTCAAACAGCCGCACTTACAGCAATGTATCTTACCGGTCTTTTAACCCTCAATAAAAACGTTGAATTGGCTTATGTATCGTTAATATACTTATATTGC
This sequence comes from Treponema sp. OMZ 855, assembly GCF_024181145.1. Lineage (NCBI taxonomy): Bacteria > Pseudomonadati > Spirochaetota > Spirochaetia > Treponematales > Treponemataceae > Treponema > Treponema sp. OMZ 855. The sequence continues at coordinate 2,484,755 of NZ_CP051194.1, forward strand.
ATCTGCGCTTTTATCTTCTTTTTCCCTGCGGAAGACTTTCTGAAAGAATTTAAATTGCGGTTTATTCATGTTCTGGTTTCGCTGCTCTTTTTCGGCGCTGTATACTGCACACTGTTTATCACCGTCTCTTTGATTAATGCCATTTTTTATCTTAATATTGTGTTTACCGAAAGTATCATTTTCCGCATAACCAACACGGCAGCAACCGTTACAGCTCTGACCGTGTTTGCCGTATACCACTCAAAACCGCTCGTACACTCAAAATTTTTTACCCTTATGTTTCAAAAGCTGCTGCCTATTTTACTGCTGCCGCTTGGTATCCTCGGCCTTGTGTACTTAGCAAAGTATGCACTACTCCCACGTTTAACTGAAGTAATGTATTTTCCGTTATATTATCTTGTGCTGGGCACTATTGTACTCTGTCTGTTGATGATTCAGCATTTTACAGACCGGCAAAATATTGTACGGCTTATGCTCGGCATCCTCGGTACCGCATCGCTCCTGTTTATTGCCGCTTTGCTGCACGAACGAACAATCACTGCAAGGAGTTATAGAATCGGTTTTAGTGTGTCCGACAAACTACCGCTGCACGAAATAGCAATAAACGGCCTTTTGGCGCTTTACTTTTTTGCTGCGGTATTCAGCAGGAAAAACATAACTGCAAAGCTTCGTACCGTAACGGCAATTATCACAATCATTCTCTTTTTTCCGGTCATCGGATTCTATAATTATGCTTATTTTGAAAGGGAAAATATAACCAGACCTCGTAATGATTTGGCAGAGTTTATACACGAAAGAAATCGGAATAGTGATAGCGTACCCCGTCCTGAATACTTGTATCGATACTATCCGTTAGAAAATCAGCCTCCTGAAAATATTGATCGAATTATCGAAACCACTGAATACGAAGCAGTTCTTGTAAAAGTTGATTTAAATTTAGATGCAATACCAGGACCTTTTATTCCCCGTAATGCACGATGCCGGTATCGTTCATTCTTATTTTCAATGACCCCGGACGGAAAATCGGTAAAAATAAGCGATGAAACAGACGGCCAGATAGTAATGCTTGATTTTTATACACGGCTAAAAACCGAGAGCGCAGAATCCGAAAAGATATCAGACGAGACGCCTTTCATCTACGAAGATCAAAAGATGAAAATCATTATTCAATATGCTTCTTACTACGAAAATCGATCCGCGCGCGTTACCTTCGATGCTTATATCAAAAAGACACCGGCCAAGCTGTCGCTACATTGAAATGATAAGATTATTCTAAAGTACATAAAGAAAATGCCGATTATTGGAATAGTGGAGGGATCGGTATGGTATCGAATTATGTACCGTTGTCATCATTGTCTTATGCGGCAATGACGAACATTTCGGCCGGAGGGCGTGCATATCTTCCGGTCGATACCAAACAAGTTGTTTATTCTCATTTTCAATATGTTTCCGGAGTGCCGCGTACTAAGGATCAAAACGGCGTCAGCATCGGTAAGCTGAAGATTTTAAATACGCTTATCGATCAGCTGGTTAAAATGCGCGAAAACGAACGGGAAAATAAGCTATTAACAGCAAAACCTGATGAAAAAACGTTGGATGCGATGATTGAATACGTCAATACTAAAATTCATACGGAAATAACGCTTTCAAAAAGCATCGGGTATGCTTCTTCCTTGCCGGAATCGGCTTATCTATTGGATCTGACAGCCTAGATAGAGAGGCGTTTTTCATAAATATTTTTAAACGCCTCGTCCGCATATTTTATCTTTTCTAAAGAACTTGCGATTTTTTTGATAAAAGAGTAACATAGCGGCCATGGACGTCATTGCGCGGTATCCTGAATTTTCTCTGCTATCTCTTGAAGCTGTACAGGCCATTAAAGCCGATTTGCAGCAGCAGAAAGACGGTATGTCAGAGTTAACCTTCGGAAGTTTGTATTTTTTTAGAAATACGTATAAATATAAAATAAGCAGATTTAATGAGCGCACCTTGATCTTTTTAGGGGAAGAACAGAAAAAAGCGTTTTTCTTCATTATAGGAGACCCACTTCCGCTCGCAACACTTAAAGAACTGTACAACGATTGTGCTTACTGGAAGTTGATCTCAGAATCATATTTAACCGATAATGCAGCTTTTTTCCAAAATTTAAAAGAGCCCCCTACCGAAGATAGAGATAATTTCGATTACCTCTATACACGTCTTTCATTAAGTACGTTATCAGGAAAGCAATTACATAAAAAAAAGAACCATGTAAACGGATTTTTAAGTAATTACCCTGATTTTACGTTAAAAAAGCTTGATTCAGATACAAAAAAAGACGCATCTAAAATTTTAGACATCTGGGCAACAGAGCAAACCAATCTCCAAGAAACCGACTACGAAGCTGCGCAGCAGGCCTTGGCATTGCCGCAAATAGCAGATTTTCTCAGCCTTATCCTCTATGTACAGGGTGTGCCGGTCGCATGGTGTTTAGCCGAGTTAGCAGCACAGGGAGCTACCGCTGTTGTCCATTTTGAAAAAGCACGAACCGATTTTCGAGGCAGCTATCAATACATCAACTATGCCTTTGCACAATCACTTCCCGAACACGTCGTATACATCAACCGTGAGCAAGATTTGGGAGACGAAGGGCTGCGCCATGCAAAAATGAGCTACAAGCCGGAAGGTTTTGTTAAAAAATACCGACTTGATAAAGGAGCACTTTGAAACTATGAAGTTAGTCAGCACTCGAAACAGCACACATGCGGTTTCCTTTAAACATGCAATCTTTGATTGTATGCCTGCCGACGGCGGTTTATATGTTCCCTACTCCGAACACGATTTACGATCGTGGATATTGCACATGAATGAGCAGACAGCCTTTTCGACTATAGCAGGCTCACTAACCTCTGCTCTGCTTAAAGAAGAAATTAGTCCGGTTATCTCCGAACGTATCGCAGCAACCGCGTTTCAATCCTATAGCCCGCGGCTCCGCCAGCTTGATGACCGCCTCTTTTTGCTGGAACTGTTCCACGGCCCGACCGGTAATCATCGGGATTTCGGCTTTTTATGGCTAGCCTCCGCCTTGGAATATCTGTTGACAATAGATGAAAAAAATGCCATCGTCGTTGCCCCCAGTACCGGGGCGGGCGGCAGAAGTATGGCAGTAGCATTTGGAAACAAAAAACATCTTAAATTGGTTATCTTATATCCGAAAGGCTACGCAAAGGGGCTAAAACCGGAGGATTTATTTCAGAACGGCGGCTCCGTATACCCTGTAGAGGTTGATGGAGATATTGCTGTAGTCGAAAACCTCATCAGATCGGTTTACCAGGAACGGCAGCTTGTAAAAGATTATAACTTGACGCTGGCAAATACCGTCAACATCGGGCGCATCCTACCGCAGGTGTTCTTTTATATGTTTGCCTTTACCCGTATAAAAACACGAACGGCAGGAGAAATATTCTATGCAGTTCCTTCCGGAAATTACGGCAATCTTGCGGCAGGCTTATACGCATGGAAGTTTCGTTTACCGGTAAACGGTTTTATTACGGATGCAACAGATGCACTGAACTGCGACGAAACAGGATACTGCCGCTGCATTAACTCTTCCGTTCCTCTTGCGGAACGCGGCCCTGCCGACCCTGCCGTTCCCTCCAGTATTGAACGGCTTGAACAAATTTTTACACTCAGTCCTGCTATCATGAAATCGATTATTTTTCCTGCCAAGGTTTCGGATGCCGAAGCGGAAACGCTGATCAGCGATTCGTACCGGCATTACGGCATCATGTTTGATACGGCAACCGCCCATGCGTATGCCGCGGCGCAAACCCGAAACATCTTCCGGCGGCGTGGCGGGGAATCCCTCGTGTTGGTGTCGAAGGATCACCCCGCTTTTGAAAGCGAAATTCTTACTCGGATATGCGGCGAATCTCCGATAATGCCCGAATATCTCCGAGGTATTGATACGCCTCTCTCAAATGTACCGCTCATCAGCGGAACAAAAGAAGAGCTCATCAAAATCTTAAATACAGTAAGCGAGGTACAATAATGCCATACAAATTAGACGGTGCAAAATTCCCTACATTGGAAGATTTAGTCGAAGCGCTCTATCCGCTCTATGCCGATAAAATGAGCGAAGAAGAATTCAAGAAATATGCGGAAGAACACGCGGAAAAAAGTTAACCGATGTCTGTTACAAACCTTACAGCTTTTTTAAAAATTGTCTGACTCCTTCTTTCACGAAGGACTATTAAGCTCAGTTTTTGGAGATTATAATGGATTATCATCACGGACTTTTAAAGAGAAGTACCGCACGGTTCATCCTGTGCTGTATTGCGATACTTGCTCCTGCCTTCCTTTTTGCAGCGCAGAAACCCACAACCGAATCCACGCAAGGCACTTTTTCCGGCGATTACGTTATTTACCGCGATTATTCATGGAAATCCCCTACGTGGATAGGCTTTTTGTACTATAATGACGAAACCTACGGAGCATTTATCCGTACCGATGATCCGGAGAATCCCCATACCGTATCCATCATATTCAGCACTCAAATTGAGAAGGGGCAGTTAGTCCTAACCGGCCAGCAAATTATCTCTTCTATCACATCGGACGACACCTTTGGAGTCAATTATTTGATGGGACTTTTGCCGAAGCTTTATGAACTTAAAACCTTTCCCCGTGCCGGAAAAGCACCGTTCGGTACGGCAACAATACGCAAGCAAATGGAAGAATTCGGCGGTTCGGTAACCCTGGACTTTCAATCTTTTATACCCCTCTTTCACCTGAAAACAATAACCGGTGCAAAAAAAGAAACTGTTTTGGAATTAACCGAAATAGGCTCTATTAACGGCAATGGAGAATCGGTATTCTACGGCTACGATCCGGTAGAACCTCAGCAGGACACAAACGTATTTACCCTCAATAAGGCGGCAAAAAAAGAAACGGTAACCGTATCGGGCACGCGGCTCCATTTGGATAGCCAGTGGAAAAAAATTGCAGATAACTCTTTTCTTTGCGGAAATACGGCCTTTTTAACGGTAAGTACGGTCAATGCACCGCAGGCAGAAAACGGAAATAAGTTATCCGTACCCGAACAATTACTTCGATTATTAACCGCTTCAAGCCCTTATGCAAAAACCCTGCTGCCATATACGACTATTGAAGGAAAGCAGACCGCCTTTACACTAAAGCAATCCATATACGATGTCGAATCAAAAAAAATTTCAAAAGATATAAAACGGTGTATTAAAAATAAAGACGGCAGCTTTACCATTGTCAGCCTAACGGTTAATAGTCATGCTTATAGCGCCGAACAAGCCTATTTTAATGGACTTTTTTAGTTTTTGTGCTATACTGCAACAGAGATGATAGGGCATTTACTTTTCGACATTGATAATACACTTTATTCTGCATCGAATCTGATGGAACGGAGAATCTCCGAGCGGATGTTTCAATTTATTGCCGATTTTCTATCGGTTCCGTTGGAAGAAGTTATCAGGCTGCAACGTGCGCGGCGGCACAACTACGGCACAACGCTCGAATGGCTTGAGTGTGAATATCATTTTAACGACAGAGACACTTATTTTGCCGCAGTACATCCTGCTTCGGAAATTTCAGAATTACAGCCGGATCCCCATTTACGCGACTTTCTCATTTCGTTACAAATGCCGATGACGGTATTAACCAATGCACCAATGGCACACGCAGAACGGGTTTTGAACTTCTTTAATATCAGTGACTTATTCCTCGGCATTTTTGATATTTCCTACAACCAGGGAAAAGGGAAACCGCAACTGACAGCCTTTACCAAACCGCTTGCCGCCGTACATAAAACGATTGAAGAAACTTTATTTTTAGATGATTGCCCTGCATACGTTCAGGGGTTTGTCAAAATTGGTGGCAGGAGCATACTAGTCGACGAAAAAGAACGATGTACGGATTTTACCAAAACGTCCGGAATTCCATCGATTAAATCGATTTACGACCTACCGCCGTTACTGGAGCGCCTTTCCGTATAGGATGATATTATCGGCCGGTACTATCCGGTCTTTTTTAGATAAAGTGATGATGGGGCATCTCTAAAAGATTCACTTGTTAGATATGCTCCCAATTATTTTTAGGAGGAAAACATGGACGGTCTTGTACTAAAAAATATGCTTGAAGAACTCAGGCCGCTATTTGAGCAGTATGCAAGTAAGGATAATGTTATCACTGAAGAAAATGTACACAAAATGGAAAATCCTCAGATTCGTACAATCTTGGAATCCGCCGTAAAAAAACTTTTGTTAGACGGTTCAAAACTATACCCTGAAAAACACATTACCGAATTTTTGCAAGCAATTAAAGCAGGAAAGAAGGGCATTATCCTTTCCGAACACTACAGCAACCTCGATTTACCGATTTTCTTATATTTAATGGAACAAACAGGACCGGCTGGAGAAGAGCTTGCCCATCGCTCTATCGCAATGGCCGGCATGAAACTTACCGAAGAAGACCCGCTGATAGCAGCTCTTACCGAAGGCTATGAACGCATTGTCATTTATCCAAGCAGAACACTCGCCGGTATTACCGACCCCGTACAGCTGGAAGAAGAGAAAAAACGGAGCCGCAGCATCAATATTGCCTCAATGCGGACGCTGGAAGAAGTGCGAAAAGAAGGAAAAGCCGTTATCGTATATCCGGCTGGAACCCGCTACCGCCCCGGCAAACCGGAAACAAAACGAGGAGTCCGCGAAATCGACTCCTACATCAGAACCTCCGATGTAATGATGCTGGTGTCTATTAACGGCAACTGTTTACGTATTTCTGACGATCCTTCCAATATGCTCGGCGACATCGTATGTCAAGACAAGGTCGTCATAGAGGTAAGTCCCGTTATCGACTGTACCGAATTCCGCGAGCGAGCCAAGCAACGATGCCATGAAGGCGATGACAAAAAACAGGCTGTTGTCGATCTCGTCATGGAAGAACTGGAGATTATGCACAACCGAAACGCATAGACTTACTGATTTTCCGTTACCTTGACAGAGGGATAGAAAATCGTTATCGTACAAGAAGATACTAAGGATATAATCCATTGGAGGTGATTCTGTAAGTGGCAAGTATCGTTATCGATGATTCCGAAAACCTTGAAAAAGCGATTAAGCGTTTTAAGCGCCAAGTTGAAAAAGAGGGAATTATCCGCGAGTGGAAAAAGCGCGAATACTATGAAAAGCCGTCTACTATTTTAAATAGAAAGAAGAAAGCTCTTCAGCGCAAGTTAATGAAAAAAAACCGCAAGTCATATGATTCAAAATCATATTAATTTCTAACAATCACCAGCAAAGCCGATGTGATAATTCCTAATCCTTATTAATAAAGAATTATCCATCGGCTTTGTCAGCTTTCAGTGCCTTTATTGCCTCATTCAAACCGGCCATCCTCACAGATACAATGGTATTATTATTCATCATCATCCGAAGAAAGTTCCTCATCTTCTCCTATTGAGTCATCATCTGTTGCACTCTCAATCTTCGGCATTTCCGTCGAATTTTCGCCATCTAACCATAGTAATAAATAATCAATAAAGTTATTATTAGATTTGGAATCCGATAAGGTGAACTTAATTTGTTTTGCAAATAGTTCTTTACTATTTTTATTTAACCATGCATAGATATGTTCTATATCGGAAATCAGTTGCTGAATTCTTGAATTAAACGGGGAAAAAAGCTGCCGATATCCTGCTCCACAGGATCTTGAGCGGATTAATGCACATAATAGCTCTAAATGAGAGCGCAAGAGGTTCAGCTTTCTATTGGACAGCGGTTCTTCTTGATCTACTAGTTTTTTATACTCATTCTTTATTCCCTCAATTACCTGATTAAATACGGTTTCCATTTGAGTAATAGAAATTGTATTCAAGAGATTTTCACATCGCCACAACGCAATTGTAAGAATTTGAAGCTTAAAATGATTTAGTTTCGAATCATGATCTGACAAATCTAAAGCCCAATCAAAAACTGCTTTTTGAATAGGAGTATTCGTATCTCCTATGAAATATCCGAATTGGAAGACTTTTTGCTCTATGATTTTCCAATGTTGTTCAAAATCAATCATCTCGTGTAACTTTATTTTCATTAAATCTGATGATATATCGAGACAATCTTTATGAAGTATACATGCGTACAAGAATAATTCGTTCCATAAGATTTCTTGCTCTTGAACTGCCTGATTATATAACAGCGATTTAAGAGCTTGTTTTATAGAATTAATTTTCTCCTTAAAAGCTGTAGGTACTTGGGCATTTGTAATAATTGAATGACCGAAATTCCATATTTGCATTGTTGGGAATCTATATCGCCTTGCGAGCGATGAAATTACTTTTGTGGATAAACTTATACCTTTCGTGAGTCCTATAGCAGAGTATAATCTTATGTTATTATAATATTCGGGTTTATGCTTTGTATTGACAGAGAAAGAAAAACTATTACCGTTTTCGACTGCCTTAAATTGGTTTTTATATATTTTTATGTATTCGGTTTCATCAAGTTTGATAAGAAAATAGTAACCATGAATATCCTTTTTACAAGTTGGAGCAAAATTTAGGGGAATATCATATGTATATCTTTTTAATTCATTCTTTTCTTTTGCATAAAAATGAGTTAAATCAATAATACTGTTAAAATTATTTTCTTCCCATTCAATTAAATTACGAGTCGTATTACTACGACTATCTTTCCAATTTGTATATTCGTCCCAAGTTCTTTCAGGGGGAAAATTCGGTATTGGGAATTTAGTTTCATCAATTTCTTTCCATTGAACTTTTGCACGTACAAAACTTGGTGAGTCGATTGATACAAAGTACAAGTCAAAGGGTTGCTCTTGTCCGTATGTATAATACATTTTTAATTCGCAAGAAGTGTCTACTTTTAATGGGAATGCCAAATTTGTTAAGCAAGCCTCATATTTCAAAGCAGAGGTATCTTTACCGATACCTCTGACCAATCTGAAATGATATTCTTTTATATTTTTATTAAGAATAAAAGTTTCCGAAATAGGTATTTCTTGAGCTTTTCCACGTATCGGAAGAACGGTTTTCTCGTTAGTTAAGTTAATATAGTGCCTTCGGCCTTTCTTAATAACAGTCATCTGTACATTCGGCAGATGCTCACTCCACAAAGGGATATCGGAAATTCGATGTTGAAGTTTTACAAAAGAGGCAATCCCGTGTATCGGCTTAAATGGGATATTTATGAATGTCCAATTGGGATTAGGCATTTTAAGTCGCGCATCTTTTATTGAGTCTTGACCAGAAATAATATAGATACATGAAGAGTCAAGCTTATCTTCCGTATTTTTTACGGCCGCAAGAATATACTCCATTATTTTTGAAGGTTTATAATCACTAATAACAACAGGCGGATGATGCTCCCAGCGAACGCCTCCCGGTATTTCCCTTATTGATTTTAGATTAATCTCTTCAGTCTTCTCATTTTGCTTATATGTTGTTTTCGCAGTAATCGGTGTAATTGATAAAAGTTTTTTATCAGCTGTAAATTCTTTTTTTTCAATTACAAATACAAAATCATTATCTTTGATGGCATAATGAGGAAATTCATTACTATGTTGAAAAGCAAAAACCGCCCCGATACTACTAGGAATGGGATTCGCATTGGTAAAAACAGAGCTTGCTGTAGAACGTATAAGCCCTAATGAAAAGTCTTCAAGATAGTCCGGCAGGATATAGTAGAAATTATTTGTATTGTAATAATCTCTCATCGAATTCATAAAATTATATGCCGCTTCCGTTTTTAATTCTATAGAAACTTCTTTACGTATAATGCTATCATATAAAATATCATCAAAAGATATTGAATCAATCTTATAATTATTCAATCTATCTTTATGAATTGATGGCGATGCGGCGCAATCAACATTAATTAATTCCGAAGAATCATCAGCCTTCCAGAATTGGCGTAATAATTTCAACGGATAAGGTGCGGCTGATTCAGTTTTACTATCAATAAATTCCGTATTTGAAATGCCGTAATAGCATTCTGACGAAAAATCCATAACCGTAAAAATTTGTTCTTCCGTATTATTCGAATAAACTATTCTTCTATCGGGAGAGTGAGAAATTGAATTTGCAAGTTTACCGGCAATTTCATTAGCATCAAACAGATTTAATAATTTATCAGGGTATTTTTTTCCATCAATTTGAAAAAAATTATAAGCAATATTAATTGAATGTTCTTCTCCGGCCTCCGATGTAAAAGTAATGATATTACCTTTAATCTTTAATTTAAAATCATCAGCCTCAATAACAACCCCTGCATTTTCTCCATAACCGATAGTTTCTATTAAAATTTCATTTTTTATAGAAAATTTTACAGGAAGTTGCTTAATCTTGCATTTCCGTTGCTGTAATAATGCGCTTGTTTTCCAGAATATATAGACTGCTAAATAATTATCTACGTTATTCATATCATTTTCGATAATATCAGTCAGTTCAAGAATATATCGCCATGTAGCCCAGACTTTTTTATAATATTTATCACATAAAAGAATATTATTTGGCGGTAAATTTTGCCATACACCGATTTCTTGCGCCTCATCACTCTTAAGCCATTTACATAATTTTGAATATAAAATAGAAAGCTCTGAATCTTCGTTTTCTATTTGAAGCGGTTCGGCAGTGAATATATTCAATCTTTCTTCCAGAATACATGTTGCTCTTATTATTAATTTTTTTAATAAGCGATTTTCCAAAGTATCTACGCTTTGTTGCCTTTTTACAGCTATAACGGAAGGTTTGGCAGCTATTTTTTCTCTAACTGTTCTACCTGGCCTTCTGGAAATATCTATAATCCCCATCGAATCAATTTCTTTTGCCTGATAAACCGGCATTTGTTCATGAAAACGGAGAATTTCTTTTCGAGGAGCTTCAAAAATATGAAAAAGCCCTCTTTTACTGTATGAAAAAATATTAAATATCCAATCGTAAACATTTTTATCGTCTGTGTATGACTTTATTTCTATAAGTTTATCAAGCAAGGCAGTTAGATCCGTATCGAGAGGCTCTCCCGTTTCAGGATCCGTTTCGATAATTCTATAGTACCAATCCCGTAAAGAAAGTAATAATTTCTCTTTAGAATCTTCTACAGTTAAAGATTTCAAGAGTGTTGAATAATCCGGTGTTTCTTTATCCATTATCGCCCCTCTTGTTTATCTTGTTCCATACTTAAATATTCGGAAGTAACCCAGAGGAATTGTCCGTCTCCAAATGTAATTGCATTCAAGAAGTCTTTAGAGATATTTATGTTATGACCTTCATTCGTAAAACTTGTAATTATACTTGAAATTTTTTCAAGAACTTTTTTAGATTCGCCTCCCGTTTCGATTCCACGCAGCTTCGGCATAATTTTCTGGACTAACTGATCTTCAAATGCGGGATCAATCCTCTTGTTTAATTCGGCAATAAATTCTTTGTCATTCATATCTGCCGATTTAGAGATAAGCAATTGCCGTACATCCGGATAATTCCAGATATAATTTTCAATTGATTGCCAAACTCTGTGTCCAATCGCACGTCCGATATTTGAGATTTCTTTATTAATCTCTTCGACTAATTGTTTATATGGTGCAATTACTTTTTCAGAGGCAGCCGTTTGTTCGTCTGTAAAGTTTACCTTCCATCCTTCCCATGTCTCAATCGGAAGATACCTTTCTTCCGGTTTTACCTCTTTATTAATCTTTATACGACGTTTAAATTCATTTGGGCGAGGGAAGTTAATAACAATGCCTCTATCAAGAACTTTATCGGACAGATTTTTCGTTGTTTCATCCTGATTCATAGTTCCCACCCAAAGAACATTTCTTCCAAGTGCAAGCGGATAAGAATCCGTTCCTCCTAATTTGACAGCTAATGTAGGATATTGCGGGGTTCCTTCATCTTTCCCGCGGCGTTCTTCGAGTTTACTTAAAAATTCTGCAAAATACTGTTCAATGTGTGCAAGATTCATTTCATCCAGTAAAATAATATTCAGTTGATTTTTTAAGCTGACAGAGTAATTTTCTGAATTCTCTTTTTGAGATTGAATTAAATATTTTAGAAGAGGCTGAGCTTCAAACTTACCGGAAATTGTATTGTAGTAACCGAGCAAGGCCTCTTGACTATCCCAATTAGGCTGAACGGGAATATTTACAAAATTAATGCCGCCAAACTTTGCATATAATTGTGGTAATTCTGATTTACCGGTCCCGCTGACACCGGCAAGAACAGCCAATGGAGACCATTCAGCGGTTTTTAATGCCGTATGGAAAGCCTTAATAATTCTCGGTGAAAAAGCAAGACCATAATCGGCGATCTTTCTGCATACTTGATCTAACCATAAAAGCTCATCATTAATTGCCTCTTCCCCTGATACCGCTCTTTCCTGATTCTGTTCTGAGGTATTATCTGCGTTGTCAGTATTAGCGGCATTGTCACTGTTTTGATTTATATCTGAATCAGTTTCGGGAACGGACTCTACAGAATCTTCAACTTCTTTTTTTGTTACTAATATCAGCGGCTCTTTACGAATTTTATCTTCTGTAAAATTTTCATGCGGAGCCATAATAGAATTTAATTTCTCTTCAAGCGTCGCCTCTTTATCATATAATTCTCTGTAATGCTTAATCGTTTCATTTTGCTCTGCATTAAGCGTTTCTAATCTAAGCTTATCCTGTTCAAGTATGTTTTTTTGTGTCTCTAATGAAGTATTATGTACCGCATTTAATTCACCGCTGTTAGCAAGCTTTTGAAGCGCTACGAGTTTATATCTTGAGTCTTCTAATTGTTCCGAGAGACTGTCTATTTCTTCCTGTTTACGGTTGAGTTCTTCTTCAACATTATCAGGGTAATTCTGTAACGTCTTTCTAGCTTCCGCTAACTGTCTGGTTAGAGATTGAATTTCAACTAATATGGATTCCGGTTCTTGGCCATTAAGTCTGTGCTTAATCTCTTCATAGGCAATGAGCCGTATTTCAAGGTTTGCTCGTTCTTGACTTAATCTTTCTTGATGTTCTTTGTAGTTTTCAAGTCTCGCATTTAACTCTTTAATTTTTGCATCGGCTAATTCTTTTGCTTGTTCATCTAAAGACGCCATTTTTGAAGAAACGATTGTTCTTTCTGCCGCTAACTGAGAATCTTTTTGTTCATAATCTTTTCTGTCTTGTATAAGCTTATCACGATCTTGTTCTAAAATGATTTCTCGTTGACGCAGTTCTGCTTCTTTTTGAGCAATTGCATCGCGTCTACTACTTAATTCCGTATCCGTTTCTTGAATTCTTTTTGTGGTTTGTACAAAAAGAGTTTCTTCGTGTTCTCTTTCACTTTTTTGGTGAGCTTCATGGAGCCGCTCAGCAAACTTTTTCTGTTCTTCCTGCCGTTCTACAGTAATTTCAGAATTACGTTTTTGAATATCCGCTTCATTTTCTTTGATCCTTGCTGAAAATCCTTTTATAGCTTCTTGAAATTTAGGTTCATATTCGGTTCTTTTCATTTCGAATACGGTACGAGCGTCATCCAACTTTGAAAATTCATCTTTTATCGCGGTGTTTTCTTTGTCCCTATATTGCTCAAATTCGATTTTTCTTTGCTCAAGCAAATCTTTCTCATCTTCAAGGCGTTCTTCTTTTGATTTAATCGAGTGCTCTCTCTCAACAAGCTGTTTTTCTCTTTTATTATTTGTAAAAGGCCACATTTTATTCACTCCTTTAGTCAATGTATTTTATCAGTATCTTTATTATATTAGTAACAATTTTTTTATAAATTGATACTTCCCGTTCAGAATATTCTCGAACATCACTATGCCCGCGTGATTTTAACAAAAAATCTAAATCAAGAATAAACCGAGGATATTGTTGAGAAATATCCATTAGTTGCTCCTCCGGTACAAGTATCAAAAAACTTACAATACCGGCTCCTAAACTATCGCATCCTCCCCCGCATACAGCCTTACCTATCTTTTTATAACTTACCGTACCTATAGAATCAGGCAATTTGTTATTTTTGAGTTCAAAATATACATTTCTACATTTTTCCGCTACAAAATTGCAGTTTCTTTGTTCTTTAGAAGGTGGCATCATATATTTTAACATAGCCGTAATTGAATATTCAAAGAACTGTTGTAATACCGAACAGGCACTTCCTGCAACATATTTGCGATCTCCAAACGTAATCAGAGAATTGATCATTTGTTTAATAAGATTTGCAGGAAGTTTATTAATAGTTACATAGCCATAATCTTTGTATAACTCTAATTTCTTTTCATATATCTTCTGAATATAAGAGGAGTATTGATACTTACTGTTATGAATATCATCTTTAAAATAATCAGTAAGTAACTTATTATCGGCTTTTAGTTTTTCATTCAAATATTCTACGTAAAAGAGAATCTTCTCGATTATCTCTTTACACTTACTTGCAGAGACATCTGAGAATGTTAATCCTGGACCATGCGCCATTGAGGTTTTATCACGTAATTCTTTTAATTTAAAAAAATCAATCATAAAGTCCGGATAATTTTTTGCCAAAAAACTCAACGGAACTTCGGGATCATCAATAGCATTTGCCAGACATAAACACAATAACGGTATAAGTTCAGGTTGATTATCATCCCTCATTGATTTGATTTTACCGGGATATACCTTTAATAATGTTAGATAGTTGTGCGGCAGATTTATGGAAAGATTTTGTGCAAGAATATAGAACAAGAAAATATTATCTTCCGCTATTCCAACTTCTTTTATTTTAGTTTTGTTTATTTGTCGCGCTTCCTGATCTGCCAATTGTATTGTAACATCTTCTTTTTCCCTAGACTTAAAATCAGCATAATACATCTTCAAAGCATATTCCAAGGCTGTGAATATATTATAATAAATGATTTCTCCCGATCGCTTCATATCTTCTCGCGCAATATGGTTTTCTACCTTAACCGATTTTATTTCATTAAAAGTCTTTACTGCATTGAAAATCGGATTGGATACTGCCGGATAGCTAAAACGAGGTTTCTCGTACTTATTATCAGCCTCTTTTTCTTCATTGTTTATTTTAGCATTTCCCTTTTCAAAAATCGATCGAATCCACGGATGCTCGTTATCGTTTGCATTTCGGATAAAATCCGTAAAAATATCGGAAATTCCAATTCCGGCAGCATCGGTAGAATGGATTTCTCCATTAGCAGTAGCAAAACCGACTGTATGAACAAATACAACCTCTTTACTTTTTACTTTAACGGAATTAGAAATTTTACTAAGAGATATTTTTAATTCTTTCTCAACAGCCTTGTTATATTTTCTGATAGCTCTTAAGAGGAGATACGCTTCCGGTTCAGATGCAATGGCTTTTTCATAGTTAGTAGAGATAACTACAAAACCTTTTTTCCGTCCATTTCCCGGCAGGTTAAATGATCCTTCTAGAGTACCGTTTTTTTCTGAATAAATAGTCAATGTATTTTTTGCAGGATAAACTTCCACTAAATCTATAAATTCTCCGGAGTTTATATCTTTAAACAAACAAATAACTTGTGCCTCCGTATGATTACCGTTTATATATTCATCTAAGTATGCATGGCCTTTATCGGTAATCGAACAAAGTTTGTCTTTTAAATAACCTTTTATAACGAGCCTATTCTGAATAAACGCTATCGTTTCAACTTCCATATTCATTAAATCTGCAACATCCTTTGCCTTTGTGATATTACAATCTGCAAACTTTAATATTGTTCTTTCAAAAATATCAAGTTCGCTTTTATCTACTTGTATTTCCACTTGATACATAATGCAAGGCCAGAACAAATTTGTCTGACTGTTTTTGATAGGTGCAAAACCTTCAAAGCATGGTTTGTTTGAAATAATACCTCTATTTTTTTTTCGGAGAATTACCAATTCCGATTTTTGTGCGTCCGTCATTATTATTCTCCTTTAATCAATTGATTTAGCATCAAATACAAGTCCGAAATCGATATTATTTTCACACATGGTGATGTAATGATTAAGTTCAGGAACTGTGCTTTCTGCGATATTGCTTGTAAACAAATTTTTATCACCGATTACAACAAGTACTTTCTTCTGGCGGCTCATACTTACACAAAGCCGATTCTTTGACATTAAAAACCCAAAAAGCCCCTGTTGTTTCCGTAAACCTTCTTCGGCATCCTTTTGCATTTCAGAATATGCATTTCTTATTCTGTCTTCTGTTGCCGTACGTACCGTACATAAAATAACTACATCAAATTCCATGCCCTGAAATGCATCAACAGTACCGATTCGAAGCCTTTCTTTAATGTTCTTCTTTTCATCAGATAAGGTATATTGATAATCTTCATTTATTTGCAATTTTTGAGTACAAATACCCAGAGAAGATAATTGCTTTTTTATTTCACGACATTGCGCCGAATAAAAACTTATTACACCGAATGTCAATTTTTTCTCCGTATCAAAATCCAACCATTTCTTCAAGAGTTTTGCTGCAACAATCGCCTCTCCTCTTCTATACCTGCTTTTTGAAGCATCTCTATTTTCCGCACCACCCCCATTTCGTTCATTTTCAACATTGCACCAAATTGCTGCTTTATTAGTGATTATAGGCAAATTATGGCTGAATATTTCTGCTTTTAGCGGAGATTCAAATCTTTCATCAGGATTATGAACTTCATAAAACTCCTTACTGATAAAAGTTCCTAAAAGAGGATGCATACGATATTGTTTATCAAGCGTTATTTTTTTTGAAGCGTCTAATTGAGCGAATAATCTTTCAAAAGTACTTTCATTCAAGAAAGCAATTTCTTCTCTGCTTGCTGCCGATATTTCCATTTTTTTCTCAATATCTTGGTCAACTTGTTGAGGCAACTGACGATGATCCCCTACCAAAATAATATGTTTTCCTTTCGCCATAGGAATTAATAAATCCGGAGGAGCAACACGAGCAGCTTCATCTACTATCACATATTCATACGGTAATTTCTGCTTATCGGTATCAAGGCCAAGTTTTCGGCGTGCCTCATTAATTTCTTGTCCTTCGCTTTGTTGTACGGTGGCTGCCAAAACAGGATTATAACTTAATAGCGTATTCAGTATCCCATCGGGATTATTTTTTAACTCATAAATAAAGTCGGCAAGCGCCATATTCTTTTTTTCGCTCGGGTCAAAAGGATATTTTTGGATTCTTTGAGATACTTCATTAACAATCTCAGCAATAACGGCATTTTCTTTATTGCGTCTGAACTCTTCATGCGGAAGATATTGTTCAAGCAGCTCATTTTGTAAATTTTCCAAATCGCTTAAAAACGACAAGTCAGATTTCAATTCGTAACTACAAGCTTTACTTAAACATGAAGGAATAGGAATCTGCGCCTCTCGTAAACGAGCAGCCAATTCCATAGCTCGTTTTGTACCATCATCTTGAAAAGAGACCTCATCGGTTCGTAAGGCATAAAGGCAATTGATCATATCCATATCATCCGAGGAAGGGTCTTGATCTAAACTTACTAAAATTGAATCTATTTTTTCTATAATTTCAGGAGTTGTAAATCGTGAGCTTAAGTTTTTAATACCATTTAAAAGTGCAATCTCCATCGCAGTTGACGGAGCTTTATGATAATCTAAAAATAAAGAACGCAGATTTTGAAATTCAGCCGATTCTATTACGGCAGGAATATTTTTCTCAATATTTTTGACTACCGTTTGGCACCAAGATTTAATTTCAGCTTGCGTTGTAGAAATACTCAGCTCATCTTCAGAACTTGAGCGGCCGGATTTTACCGTCGGCAATCCATTCGTTAAAAGTCTATTGGTAACATTATCTACCGCATCATGTTGAAGACTTGTTACCAATATTTTTCCTGCCAGATTATTGTCTTTCTGAAAATCTTGATTTAAAGATTCAATAATTCCACAAATAACGGTAGATTTTCCTGTTCCCGGAGGACCTTGAATAACTGCAATATCCGAAGTTGTTAGAGCAATGTTTATAGCTTTCTTTTGATTTTCCGTCGGTTCAAATTCAAAGATCTTTTCATATACTTTTTTTTGTTCCTTATCGGATAACTTTCTTTTAGTACCGGATACACTTGGAATATTTGAGCTAAGATTCGATTTTCCATCAAGGATAAGCCCCAGATTACTTATCTGGCTGCATCCTTTAAGGATATTCTGTCGTGCACGCCGTCTTCTTTCAACCTGTATTTTTTCGCCGGTAATGGAAAGAATCATAAATAATTCTCCATTTTTTCCTCTTTTAGGTAATCCTTTATGCTTTGATTCTATAGTAATCGTATCTTGTGTATAGTCAATAATATTAAGATTGCTCCAGTGCTTTTCTTCTTGTTCTTGTTTTTTCTTTTTTTTATTTTGAAACAAAGCTTCCTGCTCAAGATTTTTATCAATTTCACCAATCCATTCTTCGTAAGTCATATTCGGATTTAGTAAGTAATCCGGTAATTCTTGAACGATATCTACAGTATCCGTTTCTATAGTTAAATTATTAAAGTCGCCAAGTTTATTTTCACCATTATATGAGTAGTTAAAAAGTATTTCATGATTACTAAGTTTTTCAGGCTTTCCGGATAACACGATATACCCTACTTTGCGAGCAGCTTCAAGAAGTCTTTTTCCTATTTCCGTGTTATATTTATCCCATTCCCCGATATAACTGCTACCGTCATCTAAATTCTTTTTCATTTCCAGTTCATTCAATTTTGAAATCGTTTCTGTACTTAAATACGCAAATCGCAATTCACCTTTTGCCAAACACACGGAATTATCATTGTTTCTGGGTATATGTCTTTTGATATCAGATGAATATAACGAAATTTCATCCCTTATTTCCCTTGATTTTATGACTAATTGCCAATCTTTATTGACTAATGTACAAGAAGCCGCAGGATCATCATCTCCGGGAGTTTTTCCTATATAAAGAAAATAGGAATTTGACGATGAACCTAACATAAATTGAGATTTTAAAATACCGCATAACTGGTCGCCATCTTTACCTTTAGAACAAAAATGAGAAGTTCCACAGGCCGTAATAAAATCTTCCGTTACATTAACAATAAAGGGTTGCGGAAATGTTTTATATTCTCTAAAAAATACAACCTCGATATCCAATTGATTGTTAGAAAGGATATTTATTACTTCATAAAGATTTGTTTGACCTGCAAGAATCCTATTTTCTAATGAAGAAATATCGGAACACTTTATCATCCTAACCATTTTAGCAGCCGCCCCTATTTGTAAGATATAAGCATCAGACAAATGAGTATTCTTTTGAAGTATTATTCCAAGTGGATTTTGTTTATCAATAAGATTATCAGCAGGATTTGAATACGGCTCGATTCTGCAGGAAAAGTGTTCTCCGTATCTTAGTTCGCTTAATTTCATTGTAATTCTCCTCCGGAAATAATTACTTTGCGATACTTTGTGAATAAAGTGATTGAGAAGTTTTGAATATCCGAAACTTTAAATTTATAAACACCGGTAAATCTTTCTCTAAGATTGTTCTTTTCAATATAAATAGTATACTCAGATTCAATCAATCGTAGTGCAATAAAACCATTTTTCAAAGAAATTCCAACTACGGAATTATCACTCTCATTTATTTTAAATGCTTCAAAGCATCTTGAAGGTATATAAAACTCTTCCTTGTCTATCTCATGAGCAAAAGAATAAACAGGCTCATCGTTATTAATTATATAAGTTTTTACTAGAACGAAAGGACATCGTTCCGTTGAACAGTACGGACAACAATATTTATCATCTTCCGTATAATCATAATAATAAGTCATTCTGCATGATAAGCATCTAATAGTTAAATCTGCTGCTTGAGCAAAAGCTTTTGGCCATCTGATTAATGGAGTCCGTAACTTAGGGTTATTATGTCCTGTTGAAAACGTATTATCAAATAATGCAAACAATAACGGAGTAAGGAATAATGAATTGACTTGTTCTAAATCTCCATAAGAATTTGAGTCGTCATTTTGATTAAATATCCATGGATACATACCGGTATCATTAAAATTTCCGGGATCAGCTTTTTGTTGTACCGTAACACTATTCGCCCAGTCATCATCATCATTATCATCCGATCCCAGAACTTTTTTACCTTTAAATGGATGCAGCATTGTTAAAATATAAAAAGCGGCAACCGCAAAAGCATAGGAATCGGAATAAACAGTGGCAGGGCTTTTACCGTTTGTTATTTCCGGAGCCCCAAACCCGGGAGTGAAATAAGTTTTACTCTTTCCGGCAAAATTAATATTATCAGTATCAATTAGTCCGGCTATTATTCCTGCGGCTAATTCTTTATACATAAGATTACCGCCGGAAATATCACCGTATACAAGCCCCCTTGCATGAAGATTTGCCAGTAACTCTGAAACTTTGTACAGAGCAAGCAACCTTGTTCTTATACTTCCTGTTTTACAAAAGTTTATCCAAACTTCAGCATCTTGAATCGGATCCCCAGCTTCATTTTTTAACCATCTAGGGATATCATTATCTTCAATTTTTTGATGCAACTTCAGAAAGCTTTCAAAACTTTTCATTTCATTCATAAAAGTCATGACATATCCGGCATGACTTTTTAAAATACTAAGAGGTTTGGAAAGATTAATATTTTGCGGCAGAGGAAGTTTTCGAATAATATTAAGCTTGTAGGAAATATTTTTTATTGCAGTATCATCCTGTAAGGGATTTCCTTCTTTATCGGTAGAAAGCTTTATTGCAATATCGGCATCATCTTTAACATGAAAAACGGCGCCTTGCCCTCCTTGCCCAATCTTTTCACCTAAAATATATACACGGTTTTCTACATCAACAACTTTTATTTCTGTTATTTTTACATCCATAAATTAAACATTACCTCTCTTAGTTATAAATATAGCAGTCTTATCATCCGTATGTCGGGGTACAGGCCAGTTTGAAATCCACTGTTTCATATCCAGTTTTATTTGTTTGCATGAATAATCTCTATATCGATCTGACATATCCTGTACAAAATCTATCTCACAGCTGTTTTCTAAATCATCGGAAATTCCATCAGTACATAAAAAAACGCTCTTAATAAATTTTATATTTATCTTTAAATATTGCCAGTCTTCACGGCTATTAACATTACCTAAACATTTCGTAATATTAGAAAATGATCCGTTTTTTTTATCCGAAACTAAAATATTTTGATTATCTGAAAGGCACACGATCATCCCATCGCCTAAACGGAATAAAAACATTTCTTTCCCATTGCATACGACCCCCAATAATGTTGCCGAACAATCCTTAATTTTATACCCTGATTTTTCAATTAAATGTACCCAATATTTATGAAAATTATTTATAAATCTATCGGGTGATTTTTTTGTTTTTCTAATCCATTTTTTTGAATATTTTATAAATATTTTACAGGCCACATTTGAACCGAAATCAGAATGAGTTTTACTTCCCAGACCATCAGAAACTACAGCAATAAAACCGCTCTTAAAAAAACAGAGTCGGTTTGCATCCTGCATAGAAATATTTTGTCGAATATGAGCTGGTCCTATATTTTCGACAGCAGCTCCTTTCCAATATTTATTTTTCATATTAGCATTGCCTTTTTGTTATACTTCTAAGAACGAATCTAAGGCAGCATCCAATTCAAGCGTATTAAAGATATACCAAGTTTTATTCTCGGCAATAAAACTTGGCGGAAATAACTGTGAACTTACTACTGAATTCCAATCAGCACCAACTCCCACCAATCTCACTTTTATTTCTTTATTTTCTTTTAAGATTCTGTTTAAATCCGTCTTATCACCATCAATATACCCATCCGTCAGGAGAATAATATTTCCAACTACCTGCTGTTCAATAAAATCAACCAGCGCTCCCAAATTTGCTGTTCCCTTAACATCTTTTATTAATTCTTCATTTTGATAATCAATTCTGGTTATAGACGTATCCCATCTATAATAATCTGCCTCAATATCCTCATGAAGATAAATACTTCTACAGATAGATTCCAAAATATCGGATTTCGACAAACAAAACATACTGCCCGAATTATCAATAACAACTAAGACTTTAGTCATATAAACCTACGAACTCCTCTATTTTCGATATGATATTATCACCGTCAAAAACTCTGACATTTTTTGATTCCGCTGCCTTTTTCACTACAATAGGGTTATCGACTTTATTTATATACAGTAAAATTCCCTTTCCTTCCAAACCGCCATAATATCTCACAATATTTTCCAGTTTCATAATATGCTCTACTTCGGCTCTACCCGATTTACATTCTATGACATACAGTCTATTGCCGTCGGTAAAAACAACATCAAGCTCTTGGTATAACTGATTGTTTTCCGACTTAGTTAATCCTAAAAATTTCTCTAATGTAGTTGCATTATTTGTTTCATAAGAGATTTTTAAACTATGATGCAAATCGGTTATTTTTTTTGTTTTAACCAAGTTCTTTAAGTTATTATAAACATATTCTTCAAACCATCCTCCGGTTAGATAAACCTTGAACTGTGAAGCATCTTCAAACACATATTGCCTGTCTTTAATTTTAATATAAGAATTGCGGTTGTTATCGGTAAAAACGGTAATTTCTTCTTTTACAAAAGGTTTTAGTAACTTAAAATATCGTTTTTTGATTTCGCCTGCAATATCATTTATAATCGCTCTTCTTTTCCATAAATAATTTGTTAAAGAAATCATATCTGCTTGCTGAAGCATTCTTC
The DNA here is from genome assembly GCF_024181145.1 of Treponema sp. OMZ 855. Classification (NCBI taxonomy): domain Bacteria; kingdom Pseudomonadati; phylum Spirochaetota; class Spirochaetia; order Treponematales; family Treponemataceae; genus Treponema; species Treponema sp. OMZ 855. The sequence goes on from NZ_CP051194.1 coordinate 2,507,479, forward strand.
CTCGTGAATCACCGATTGATAAACCGTTACCATTCAATTTTATAAAGAATTCGACTTTTTCTATCTTAACTATAGGTTTAGAACTGAAATCATTAAGAAAAATAACCTTTTTATCTCTCGTGTTAAAATAAAAGGGGATCCCACCGAGTTGTCTGCAAACATTTAATGAACCGGCATACATTAATTTTGTTCCACCCGTTAGATTGAATCCTATTTTTTGATTTTGAACCCCATCCTTTTCTTCAATAAATTTAAGTAATTTATCTTGAACATCCTTAGGATTGTATGCGTCTACATTTAATTCTAATAATTCAATATCTTCCTTAACAAATTGTTTCATAATATCAACGGCATGGTATCCTGCGGATGTAATAAAAACATGACTTTTGCAGTTAAATTGTTTTAGACCTAAGTATGTCGGTATTCTTTGATCACCATAAAGATGAAATATCATGTCAAAATATTTACCATTCCGATGTTCTAACGGCATTTGTTTTCCATACCATTCCATCCATTCTTGCGGTAAACCGATATTTTCCGGCCCTTTTCTCGGATCCGGTGATGCTATAAGCCGTTTCCGAAACTGCGGAAATTTCAAAGCCGCCATTGCCCAACAGAAAGCCATAACCGGAGTTCCGGGACTTAAAAACAAAGTCACGTATATATCTTCCTTATTGCTATTCTCTGCAATTGATTCCAACAATCGGACAGCTGCTGCATATATACCCTCGGTATCATTTAGTTTTCTCAATTTTACCGGTGTGAATCCAATAGTAATACTTTTAGTATTTTCTGCTACTTTATTTTGCAACCACTTTATAAAATGATGATGTGCCGGTTGTGTATTTGCCCATTTATAAACAAAATTATTTGCTTCTGCCGTATCATTTCTATTTAAAGATGCAAGCTCACTATCAAAAACTTCATCTGAGTAAGATTCAGCCGCGTTATTCGTATAACCTAACAGCTGAATCTCAGTGTAATGAGTTGATAAAATTGCTCCTAAGAGCGGTCCACTTTTTTCGATCCCAAGAGATGCTTTAAAATCTGTTATGCCGTACCACGAAAGTAAACATTCTTTCATAAAGTTTACCGCCCTTAAAATCTATTATTACCAATAACTACCGCCGGAAGGTTCAACACTTACGGATTTTAAGATTTCCTTAGGCGCTTCCAGTTTGAAAACTTGGTTTGGATTCTGAGAATGGCTTCTGCTTGTCACACTCATTGTTACAAACTTAAAGAATTTATGCATAGCTGATGCATCCTTAGCATAAAAAAGCGGATTTCCAGTACCGACAATAAAATTTTTCAGAATATCTTCGTTTGCATCAGAACCAATAGCCATTGCCATACGATCACATTTTGAAGAACGTCCGTTTTTGATAAAGTTTTCCATAGGTATCTTCCAATCATCAGTCGGCGCTCCATCCGAACACAGAATAACAAGAGGCCTATATGCACGGCCGGGGGTCGTTTCTTTATCTTCAATCATGTCTTTCGCCATTTGTAAAGCAGTTCCCATAGGAGTGTTGCCTCCGGCCTCAAGTTTTATTAATTCAACTTTTGAGGCATTTGTGTACGGAAGCGCCAATTGTACACCATTATTCCCGAAAGTAATAACAGAAACAAGGATTTCCGTTTCCAGTTGTTCTTCATGGGCAAAATCTTTAATCATCTCCTGAACGGCTTTTTCAAGTTCTGCAATTTTTGTTTGTTCTCCACCGATGCTCATACTGGAACTGGTATCCAATAATAAAACCACCGGAAGAGGTTTTGCTTTTGCTACTGTGTACTTTGACGGATCGAATGCCATATCGTTTTCTCCTTATAGGGTATTCCCTTGTATAATTTGTTACTATAATTAGTAATTGTAATTTACTTAGTTGATACTTTTTTGTTGAACTTTCTCAAAAAAATCTGAAATTCTATTACTGATATATCCTTCATCTTTGCCGAATTTTACGGCTAATTGACTTTGTGTCGGCATTTCCGCTTGTAAGGTAAAAATATTAAGTAATTCAAGGTCTATAAAATTTCTTTTTTGCAGCAAGTCTACTATTTGACCTATCAGAAAAGTATGTTCCAAAGCCTGAAGTACCTTGAGGGTAATAAATGAAGATAAATAAATTTTCTGTCTTTCTTGACATTCATCAAATGCCCTCTCGATCTTTTTCAAATCATCAAGCGCATATTCTGTTTTAAAAACCCTTTCCTCAGGTGTAAGATAATTATTTTGAACTGCATCTGTATTGAATAAAGAATCTTCTTCGCCTGCATTGTTCGTTATTTGTTCTGCAACTATCTGAGATTGATAATATTTAAGAATTAAATCCTTTACTTTATCCAAATCCAGTTCGCATTGTTTCGACAGCCATATTTGAACCTTTTCATTAAAAGGATTTTTACCGATCTCCTTTGCCGTTTTTATAAGCCGAATTGCACGATTATAATCATCTCTTGTACACATTCGAAATTTTTTTCCTTCCCCTTTTTCTTTTTTATGGTGTATTTCATTTTCTAAACTGGAATATAAATATCCCATATAAGATGAACCTAAGCCATCATCGTATTTTAAAAGAGTTCTTTTTATACAGTGAAAGATTTCAACACCGGCATTGCGGACATCTGTTTCATTAAAACGAAGAAGGATCCAATCCCATATTGGTGTATATATTTTTTGCAGTAGTTTTTCATACTCACACGATTTTTTATCCTCAATATTACTTAAACAAGTAAGAAGATTCTGAATCTCTGCCTCTTTCTTTATTTTTCTTTCATTATTCGTCATAAAACATCCTATAAAGAAAAGAATTCATCTAAATTTTTTCTAGCTTCTTTTCCATCACTGGCAACCATAGAATTTGTAAGATTATTCAAATAATACAACGATGTTACATCAAACAGTTCCGGTGAACAAGCTTTATTATCTTGACCAAAACTTACTTTTCCATATACGACACTTTTAACATCACAATTAAGAAATTTTTCAGCAAATGAAAGTACACAAATAAGAATCATCGGCAACGGTTTTGGACCAAAAGTAATGTCAGCAAATATTTGACTGTTTTCTTCGACCTTATCCAACATCGCTTTTAATCTGATCTCGTGATTAGCTTTTGTTTCTTTGAATTCTAAATCCAATGTTTCGTATGATATCTTTGCACCAATATCTTCGTTTATTGTATCCAACTCTTGCATAAACAGTCTGCAATTCTTACCACTGTTTCCTGCTTTATCAATGGTTCGAAGTAAGACAACCTTAATATCATCATTTTTTTTAAGAGTTTCAGCAATAATTGCATTGATTGGAAAAATAACAGGCTTTGAATAGCCTGAATTGATATTTCCCGTTCCGGCATAGACCATTGCATCAAGGTCTTTTTTCATTGGAATATCACAAAAAATAATTCTTTTCATATCACATTTCTCCTCTAAACATTAGTTACTCTATTTTAGTGCCCAAAAAAGATATAGTTGATACTTTTATTTATCTTTCTTTTGAAAAGATGTAGGTAGATGCTAGGAGCGTACAAAAAACACTCGCCATCCGTGGCGGTACTGATACCTTGCCAGCAAATTTACATCCGTGCACATTTGCTGGCGGCGAGTTTTTGCAAAGCAAAAACGTCGCAGATGTGCCGTATATTTCAAAAGGACTCAATATTGTTTTAATCCATAAAATCGCCTATACTATTCTCAACTATCCTCAAAGCTTGTAAAAGGACTCCACCATGCACTATTCAATAGAAAAGTTTGAAACCGGCTACCTTATGGTCAATACATGGGTGTTCCCGTTGAGCAAAGAAAGCATTGCCGTAATCGATCCGGGCGGTTTGAGCCCCGAATTATCCCAGTATTTAAATAAACTTAATCCAACTCACCTTGAAATTATGCTGACGCACGGACATTTTGATCATGTCGGCGGTCTACCGGCCTTAGTAAGAAAATATCCCGATTACCGCTTATGGATTCACGAAAATGATGCCGCGTATCTTGGAACAGCCAGTACGCAAACCCATTTAAAGAGCTTTAGACCGCTTCATGCCGAAAAATTAATTGAGCCGCTGGAAAAAAATCCACTACCTGAACCGACGGATTTTTATAAAGAAGGAGACAGCGTAAACGGCTTTACCGTGCTTCATACGCCCGGTCACACCCAAGGGTCTGTTTGTCTGTGGAACAAGGAAGCCGGCATCCTTTTTAGCGGGGATACCCTTTTCTACGGCTCTCGCGGCAGAACCGATTTACTTGGCGGCAATGAGATGCAAATATGCCAGTCGCTCAAGAGGCTTTTTATCGAATTACCGGAAAACACACAAGTGTATCCGGGACACGGCTCCAATACAACGATTGAATTTGAAAAGAAATATCAAGGTGCGTACGTGTAAACGCGCTCCCGTTTCTACATCCGGCCGTCAACAATTTTGAGAATCTGCGCAGCCTTCTCGGTTTTGAGAAATGCTCGCAATCCGGCAGACTTTTGAGAACGCTGTTGAACGGTTTTCATAATTGCAGCAAGATCATTAATATAGCCTTGATTATCAAAAGCAGAAATCTGCTGCAGCATTTCATATTTCTTTTCGGCAAGTTCGATGAGCATACTCTCCAGCTGCGCAAGCGTTGGTTGGCGAAACGCCTCATAAATAAGCGCAGTGATTGCCCCATACCGTTTTGCCAAATAATAATCGCCCTCGAATCGGCTGTTACGGGTGTTATGCGCCGGAACGGTATTTTTTGCATTGGTTAATAAAATAATAATAAGATGTTCGGCGGGGTCGATAACCGTCAGTGTTCCCGTCCAGCCGGTATGTCCGAAGGTTCCGGCAGAGGCAAAAGGAGAAAACGCCCAGCTGTATTCCTGCACGCCCTGCCGTCGCCACCCAAGCCCGATACTTGAAACAAGGGATTGCTGCGCCGTAAAATACCCTGCAACGGCCGGATCGAAAAACCGCTTGACGCCATATCCGCCGTTATTCAGCATAACTTGTGCCAATACCGCAATACTTTCCGCATTTGCAAATAATCCTGCATGACCGCTGATCTCTTCCATTGCCGTATATGCTTCAGAGTCATGTACGGTTCCATGAATGAGTTCCGTTGTTTGCACACCATCAATAGCAGCTTGAGTACGCGGTTTTGCACGGATTTCCGTTGCAGCAATCTCGTCAAGAGTGAAACCTTGACGGAGCGGTGTAAAACAAATCCTATCTAACCCAAGTGGATGATAAAAATTGTTGACAACATATTCTGCAAGCCCCATCCCCGTTATCTTTTCGATAATATAGGTGAGCAGCATATAATTGATATCGGAATAGATCATTGCCGTCCGCGGCGAGTACACAAGCGGAGTCTCCATAATCAAGTCAAAGGTATGTTCACGATTGTTTTTTTCTGAAGCATTTTTAAGTTTCTCTATTTTCAGCGAATAGGGTCTTCCGGCAGGAAATCCCGACTGATGGGTTAGAAGATCAAACACCGTAATATCTGTCTTGCCTTTAATTTTGCTTTTCTTAGCATCAGTAAATTGCGGAAAAAAGTGATGAACGGTATCGGTTAATGCAAGCTGCTGTTCTGAAATCAACTTTTGAACGGCAAAATTAACCGCATACATCTTTGTATTGCTTGCAAGGTCAAATAAAGTCTTTTCCGTTACCGGAGTAACCTCATCCAGCAGATTGCCTGCGCTGTCAACCTTGCTGATGGCGCCATAAGCGCTGTTTTTAATCATCATGCCGTCTTTAATAATAACGAGTTGTGCTCCGGGGAATCCCGTTTCCGTTTCCGTGGTCAACAGTTGATCAACTATTTCCAGCGTATCAGATGAATAGGGCACATCTTTTAACTGTACTTTTAAAGCCTCCGGCGAATTTGAAAGCGGCAAAATAACAGGGTAGGGGATCTTTACCTGTAATGAATGCGGCCTTTGAACCGTACCGTTTTCGGTAGGAGTAAGCGCCGCAATATAGAGCATATTCCTACCGTTTTTAATATATGGCGATGCATCAAAACACACGGGTTTATCCGTACAAATGGATTTTGTCGGAACTTTTCTATTATTGATATATAAATCGAAAGAAGTAAGCCCGCGCGCCCAAAAATAAATGTAAGCCTGTCCCTTATATGCGGTAAATGCAAGATAATTATTCGGCAAAATAGAATCATCGTAGTCCTTCATCGGTATCGGAAAAGTCTGCTCAACTTGCATCTGTGCATCAGCAGAAAATACTGCTTCAATCATTCTTGCCATATCGACAGGTAATAAACTATTGGTTTTACGGGCAGAAGTAGAAGCGCATCCTAAAAGGTTGAAGAGAATCCAAAAAATGATAACAGCTGTACTAAATAGTCCAAAAGAAACTCTATGGGAAAATCGGAAAGGCTTCATATCCGGCATCCTTTAATCGGAGCCCCATATCTCCGGCAGCGTTCTCTTTAACAAGTACGGCAAAATAAACGGTACCGCTGGGACGCGTTTCTTCTTTTATAATGGGGGTAAAATGTTTTTTTTGCAAATCGGCGGCAAGCGCTTCTGCATATTTTTTTGTCTTATAAAATCCAAGCTGATAATAGGAAGGCTTAAGCGGCGTTTCGGAAACTGCTGCTGTTTTAGAAAATTGTGCAGAAGCGGCCTCGGTTTTTGATGCAGCGCTCGATTGAACTGAAGCTTTTGTCGCTTCCGATGAGGCGCTTGTTTTAGAGGGTGTGCTTGTTTTAGCAGCTGAACCGCCGGCTATCGCTTGTTGAGCAAGTCCGCTTCTCGGCATTAAATACCAAAAAGTTGACGGCTGCACTGTAACGGTTCCATTGACGGCCGCCGCTTCCATACAGGAAGGGTATTCCTTGAGCAGCCGCTGCTTTGCGTCCTCATCATCATTGATCCACCAGAGAGTAAACAGCAATGCAGAATGATATTCCGAAAAAGATTTTTTCTTGGTATAGGCAGTAATAAGCGGTACAGCCCGATCAGCACGATCTTCAGCGAGCAGCCTCCACGTGTCGTACACGGCGGCTCTCCGGTAATAGGGATCTTCGTCACTCACCGGTAGCGCGGCAGCAATTTCACTTAACAGGCTGCGGGCAGAATCCAGGCTGCCGCCGCAGAGCAACGCACGAACCGCATCCAATAAAAGCGCAGTCTTTTTATCGGAAGTATCGAACCCCGCCGCCTGCCGATAACACTCCGCTGCATTGGAATAATTCCCGTTATGCTCTTCATAGTCTGCCAACAGCGTCAGCGCTTGAACTTTTGCCTGTGCATTCGGGAGTGTTGCCAAATTCTTTTCAAAGAACTGTCGAACCGCTGCCTCCGTCTTTTGTGCAAAGGCTTTTTGCGCCAAAGCATGTACGCTGGACTGTAAGGCCGGTTCTGAAGGTTCTGCAAAGGCTCCGGTACCGGCATTTATAATCAGCATCACGCCGGCGACAATAAAAGAAAAATATATTTTTCTGAATTCGGAACAGCCGCTACGCATCCTGCTTTGCCGCTCCGCTCTCTTCGGAATTCTTCTTTTTCCCGAACCAACGGCGTTTTTCAGGCTTTAACTCAACTTTTGCAACATCGTGATATACGGCCGCTTGCTTTTCAGCCTTCTTCATCTTATGACGGCTGCTGATAAGAAAGGGCAAAACCGCAATATTCCCAAGCAAAAATGCAAACAGCATACTTAAAAAAATCGGCACATCTTTGAATACGTGAAAAATTACAGAAATATCACAACGATTCGGTAGATTAAAGCCCATGAACAGCGCAAGCATCAGCATTACAATAATAAAATACAATAACTTTCCCGGCATTATATCCTCCCCTGGAAATCCTTACACGACAGGGACAGCCCTAAACGTTTTCCCTTTTATGGATTGTAATTGAACTTTCATAAAATGTCCAATATGTTTCGGGTCGCATTTTTCCGCAAGCACAGCCATCTCACCCTGTTCGGTATGTCCGAATAATTCATCCGGATTATTTCTTGACTGCGATTCAACCAACATCATAACGGTTGAACCAACCCGTTGCTGCATTTTAAAATCGGTAATACGCTGCTGCAAGTCAATAACCTGCTGCAGCCGGTTAATCCGCTCGGTATCGGGAATCCGGTCGGGGAAATCGTATGCTTTTGTCCCTTCACGCGGATTATAATGATACATAAAAGCCGAATCAAACTGTACCGTCCTCATCAAGTCGAGTGTTTTTTCAAACTCTGCTTGTGTTTCTCCCGGAAAACCGATTAAAATATCGGTTGTCAGTGCAATGTTCGGTATCCGCTTACGGAGCTTTTCAACAATGTTGAGGTATTGCTCAACAGTATACCGCCGATTCATCCGCGCAAGAATTTCATTGGAGCCGTTTTGTACCGGCAAATGGAGCGATTTACATACCCGTGAATCCTCCGCCATTACATCAATTAGCTCATCAGACAAATCCTTAGGATGGTTTGAAATAAAGCGTACCCATTTAATAACATCCTGCTCTGCACACGCGGCTGAAACGGCACGAAGCAAAGACGGAAAACTCACGGCTGCTCCCGTAACAGGGTCAACTCCATGGTACGAATTGACATTCTGCCCCAACAACGTGATTTCCCGCACATTTTTCCCGCTTAAAAATCGAATCTCATCCAAAATACTTTCAACCGGACGAGAAATTTCCCTTCCGCGGATATAGGGCACAATGCAGTACGTACAAAAATTATTACAGCCGTTCATAATCGGCACAAAGCTTTGAAAAGCGCCTTCGGTATACGAACATTTGGAAAAATGATAGCGCTGTTCATTACTGGACTGCGGGTTAAGCGCCATAAGCTCAGCGACACCTTCCTCCGTGCCTTCCCAAAGCGTTTCCCTTTCAACCGCATCAAAGATTGCCGTAAATTGATCCCGTTCAAACATCCCGACGACATAATCAAGCAGCGGGAATTTTTCCTTTATCTGATCATGTAACCGCTGTGCCATACAGCCCATCAAGACAATAGTAAAATTCCGCTTCTTTTTCATCGCGGAAAAAAGACCAAGCCGCCCGAATACACGGGTTTCAGCGGTTATTCGCACCGAACAGGTATTCACAATCAGCAAATTGCAGTGCTGTATATCTTCGGCAGCCTCCCAGCCGCGTTCCCGCAAGAGCTGTTCCAATGCCGCAGACTCGGCAAAGTTCATTTGACATCCATACGTTTCAATAAAGTATTTCAAAATGTGTATTCCTAAAATTATCTATAAAATAAATAAGGCAGCTCTAAACACTGAGTTTTTTAGCGATGCCTAATATAAAAAGTTTTCCACCTTACCGACGATTTAAAACACGATGCAATTTTAACGCAAGATTATCATATTTCCAGCGCAGGGTACTACCCTTTTCAAGTGTTTTGTTTGCAATAAGCGGAAATTCGGCAAGTACCAGCGGTTTTCCCTCATCTTCCGTAAAGAATTGCACCTTTCCGATTTTTTCTCCTGCTGCAATGGGTGCGGCGAGCGCACCGGGCACGAGTATACGCGAATGAATTTCAGCGGTATTCGGTACGGTTTCGCCTGACTTCGCATCGGAAAGCGGAACGGTAAAAGCTCCGTTATTTCCACTCGGATCGTTCACCAGCGGCAGCAAAGCCGTTCGGTGAGCCGGCTCTTTTGCCCCAACAACGGGAATAGCCGGAATATCTAACGGAAAGTTCTGTGCATATCTTGTGGAAAAATGAGAAAAAGCCCATTCCATCAGTATTGAACCGTTCTCTTCCCGGAGAGCTTTTCCTTCCTCCATACTTTTACCGGCGCCGCCTAAAATAACCGCAATAAACCGGACACCGTTCCGCTGTGCGGTAAGCGCAATATTAAAACCGGACTCATAAATAAACCCCGTCTTAATGCCGTCGCAGCCGTCCAGTTTACCCAACAGCGTATTTGTCGCCGGCTGACGGATAATTGCTTGCGGTTTCAGCATATTATGCGGTTGCGGATAGCTGAGCTCCCGCAGCGAATGAAACTGTGCAAGGTGGTCGGGATATTTCCGCACATACACCGCACAAAAGCGGGCAAAATCGCGAGCCGTTGTGCGGTTATATTCGCTCAAGCCGTTTGCATCCTCGAAGTGCGTATTTTGTAAACCGAGCGCCGCGACAGCCTCATTCATCTGCCGAACAAAGGTCTCCACAGAACCTGCGGTATGCATTGCAAGTGCCACCGCCGCGTCATTACCGGAAACAACCGCCATACCCCTCATCAGCTCCTCAACGGTTACTCGTTGATTTTTTCCCAAAAACATTAGGGACGAGCCTGATGGAATATTTACCGCCCACGATTCTGCAGGCGGTGTAAGAGTGTCGGTCAAGCTGATTTCTCTCCGCTCAACAGCCTGCATCACCGTGTACATCGCAACAAGCTTTGTTAATGAGGCCGGCGGAATACTTTGATCGGGATTTTTTTCGAATAAAAGAGCTCCGCTTGCCGCATCCATCACAACAGCGGAACGGGCGCTTATTGCGGCCGGCTGCGGGATACCTTGCGTACAAGACGCAGCCTGTAATAGAGCAGGGGTATGAACAGAGTCGAAAACAACGCCCTGCCGTACTTGTCCCTCCAGCTGTATAGTCAGTAATTGCGTGCCTCGAATATACAGTGCAATACCCGAAGCAGCGATCCAACCGGCCGCTACGGCAACGGCTATGAGAATATAAAAACCGATTTTATGGGATTTTGTATTAGTCATGTGTCAATAATTATTGAAGTTGCAATCTTTCAATAGCGTGAGGCTAATTTAACAGGCCGGCAGGGTTAAGCGTCGCTCCGTTTCGATAAACGGTAAAATGAAGGTGCGGGCCCGTACTCATTCCGGTGTTTCCAACCGTCCCAATCTTTGAAGAAACAGAGACAAAACTACCTTTGGAAGTGAGAATCGTATTAAGATGTCCGTACAATGTTTGATATCCCGAATGATGACGAATCATTACATAATTTCCATATACGGTGCTGTATCCGGTCGCAATAACGTGTCCGTTCAATGCCGCATAAACGGCAGTCCCCTTAGGAGCAGCCATATCCATACCGTTATGGAAGCTCCGCTGACCGTTTAGGAACGGATTATCACGCCAGCCGTAACGGGAAGTGATATAGTAACTGCTATGCAACGGCCTTCGGAAAAGGTCGCCGTTAATTTCCTGCAAGGTAGCCCAATCAAGCTTTGCATCAGGCAAAAAGATAACCGAGGCTGCTTCTATTGTATTATCAGTCAGAGTATTGACTGTCGCGAGTTTTTCCAAGGAGATTTTGTATTTATCGGCAATAGATTCGGGCGTATCGCCTTTTTTTACCGTGTAAGAAATACCGTCTATCGACGGAATCTTTAATATCTGATCAATTTGTAATGCCCGCGTGTTTTTCAGTTTATTAAGGCTGATAATTGCATCCTGACTCACCCCATATTCAGCAGCAATGGTGCCGACCATATCGCCTTGTTTTACCGAATACGCCCGATAATACAGCGACTGAGGGGTGGAAGGTGAGTCTTGCTCTTCCGGCAGTTCAGCAGGGAGAGAAGTTCCGCCTCCTACACCATGGTCAAAAACATCATTTTTGCCGCTATCGGATAACCATAAAACGAAAAATACGGAAGCGAAACATATAATACCAAAAATAAAAATACGCGTTACTTTCATTGTAATAATCACTTAGGCCTATTAGTATAATTATACCACGTATTGGGAAAAAATCAAGCGAGCTTTTGCTTTTGTACAAAATCACGCTGGAGCGAAAGCATCTGATTGTGGAGCATACGTATCGAGAAACTTTTAGATTCAGCATTGCAAACGCCGTTTTAATCGGAGATATTGATTGTATTTGATACATCGTTATTTATGCAGTTGTTGCCTCGACAATAACAACCGGATTAATCACCATCGGAATTTCATCGATTGTTGCCGTACATTGTAGAGGATTGGGTTATTGTTTAGAATAAGAAGTAAGTACAGGATGAAGCTATTTTGAATCAAAATTCTATAAGAGAGGTGCGGATATGAATATGGAAGCAACAGACAAACACCGGCAGCATCATATACAAATATGTCCCGATGAGGTAGGACGATATGTCATTATGCCGGGAGACCCCAAACGGTGTAAGAAAATTGCTGCATATTTTGAAGATGCACAACTGATTGCAGACAACCGTGAATATATTACCTACACTGGTATGTTAGGCGGAGTAAAGGTGAGTGTTACTTCGACAGGGATCGGTGGTCCATCTGCATCGATTGCAATAGAAGAACTGGTACGATGCGGCCTGTGAGCATTAACCCTGCACGAATAAAGAAATATTGATGGTGTTCAGTAATTGTGATACATTGATGGACATCTGAAAAAACTCAGGTATAGATTTGCTTTGCATCCTTCGAAATAGAAGATGCCCTAAAGTTTATAACATTAAATCAAAAAGGTGATAAATATGTTAAAAAAGGATAAGAAAAGTAATACGAGCGGCATAATTTCAAAAATCGTAGCGGATTCCAATTATAAAATTGAGCAGTTTAATCAAACAGAGATAGATAGTGTAGAAAACTTAATCACTACTAAAACGGATAAAAAAGGAAATGATGTCTATTATGTAAAATGCCAGATAAGAGATAAAGATATTAAGCTTACTGATGAGGAACTTGTCCGTCAGCTTTATATCAATAAACTTATCAATAAATACAACTATCCAAAAGAAAAAATGGAACTCGAATACAGTGTTTCTTTTGGGAGGGAGAAGAAAAGAGCGGATATCGTTATCTTTGATAAACTTGCAACAACAAGCCCTTACATTATTGTTGAACTTAAAAAGCCAAAGCTGAAGGACGGAAAGGAACAGTTAAAGAGCTACTGCAATGCGACAGGAGCTCCTATTGGCGTATGGACAAACGGCGGACAGATTTCTTTTTATCACAGGAAAGATCCTAATTTTTTTGAAGATTTACCGAATATCCCGACCTTTAATGAGAAACTGTCAGATATTTTAAGTGAGCGTTGGACGATAGATGACCTTATCTCAAAAGATAAGTTGCTTACAGAAAAGAAGAGCCTAAAAGACCTTATTTTGGAAATGGAAGACGAGGTGCTTGCTAACGCAGGTGTCGATGTATTTGAAGAAGTTTTCAAACTGATTTTTACAAAGCTTTATGATGAAATGGAAAGCGGAAGAAATCAGGTACGCCATCTTGAATTTAGAAATTACGGAGATACGGAAACGGAACTGAAAGACAAGATACAAAAGCTGTTTGACAAGGCAAAGAATAAGTGGGACGGTGTATTTTCACAAGACGCTAAAATTTTACTTAGTCCCTCTCATTTGTCTGTGTGTGTATCTTCTCTTCAAGATGTAAAGCTTTTTAATTCCAATCTCGATGTTGTCGACGACGCTTTTGAATATTTGATGAGCAAATCTTCTAAGGGAGAAAAAGGGCAATACTTTACTCCAAGATATGTAATAGATATGTGCGTTAAAATGCTCAATCCAAAGGCAGATGAAACGATGATAGACCCGGCAAGCGGGTCTTGCGGATTTCCTGTTCACACAATATTTTATGTATGGAAACAAATATTAAAAGAAAAAGGAATAGAGCAAAGTCATCTTTTCACCAGTCAGAAAAAGCCGGCTGAATGTACCGATTATGTTAATGATAAAGTATTTGCGATTGACTTTGATGAAAAAGCTGTGCGGGTAGCAAGAACGCTAAACTTAATTGCAGGGGACGGACAGACAAATGTACTGCATTTAAACACCTTGGATTATGAACGCTGGGAAGATACAACAAAAACCGAAGATTGGACAGATACTTATAACGAGGGATGGAAGAAGCTTAAAAAACTAAGAAAAACTAAGAATAGCGACTATTCTTTTGAGTTTGATATTCTTATGGCTAATCCGCCTTTTGCAGGAGATATTAAAGAGTCAAGAATAATTGCTAAATATGAACTCGGTAAAAATGCAAATGGAAAATATCAATCAAAAGTCGGCAGAGATATTCTTTTTATAGAAAGAAACCTTAATTTCTTAAAACCGGGTGGAAGAATGGCAATTGTGCTTCCGCAGGGAAGGTTTAACAATTCATCTGATAAATACATTAGAGATTTTATAACGGAGCGTTGCAGAATACTTGCTGTTGTCGGCTTACACGGAAATGTTTTTAAACCTCATACGGGAACGAAAACCTCGGTTCTTTTCGTTCAGAAATGGGACGATAAACTTTGCCCTAAAAAGGAGGATTACCCTATCTTTTTTGCCACAATGCAAGAGCCGAGCAAGGATAACTCAGGCGATAAAATCTTTGTCAAAGATAAAGACGGATTACCAATCCTTGATACGCACGGACACTTAATCGTCAAGCACGATTTATATAACCACGATGGAATGACTGAAGACGGCATAGCCGAAGCCTTTACAGAATTTGCAAAAAAAGAGCATTTAAGTTTTTTCTGACAAGCCCGTTTGATAGTGCAAAGTATACAAAGCTATTAAACGGGCTAGAGATAAGTGAGATAAAACTATCAAATCTTACACAGGATAATGAAAAATACAGATTAGATAGTGAGTTTTTTGCTAAAAAATTCCTGAACTCATATCTGAAAATAAAGAAAACTAACCATACTGTGCTTGAGAAAGAATTAAAAGTACTGACAGATTTTCATTCTAACGGAAGTTATGAAACCATCGCACAAAATTTCAAATTATTAGATGAAAAAGATTATGCTTATATGGTTAGAACAACTGATTTAGAAACCAATAGTTTTTCAGACAATGTGAAATATATTTCTAAATCTTCATATGAATTTTTATCAAAAAGCAAAGTGCATGGAGGAGAGGTTCTAATCAACAAAATTGGTTCTCCGGGAAGAACATATTTAATGCCAAAACTTGATATGCCTGTATCTTTGGGAATGAATTTATTTCTGCTTAGGTTGAAAGGTGATGTCATAGATGAAAATACACTATATCTATTTTTGAATTCTACAGTAGGGAAAAATATCATTCAGAGAAAAGTAAATGGGACTGTGCCTTTGACGATTGATAAGAAAGCTATACGGTCTTTATATGTTCCTGTGTTTTCGCATGAATTTAGAAAAAGACTAAATTATTTAATGAGCGACTTAAATAATGCTTCAAAAGAGGCAAATACAAAATACACCCAAGCCGAAAATCTTCTCATTTCCGAACTGGGACTTAAAAATTTCAATCCGTCGAATGAAAAAGTATCTATCAAAACTTTGAAAGAAAGCTTTTTAAGAACAGGAAGAATTGACAGCGAGTATTACCAGCCTAAATATGAGATATTTGACGAAAAAATAAACAACATAGGCGTTGAAAAATTAGAAAATATTTGTAGCTTAATTAACTATGGAACTGTTCCGACAAGTCCATATGTCAAAAATAACAAAAGCATTCCCTACATTAAAGGAATGAATTTAAAAAATTGTTTTATTGTAGGAGACTTCGATGAAATAGAAAATACAGAAGACTTGCAGGATAAGTTTTTTACAAAAGAAAACGATATTATCATTTCTCAGATGGGAACTGTTGGTGATATTGGAGTGGTGACAAAAGAACAAGAAAATTATTTATTCGCTTCATTTACAATTAGAGCAAGGTTAAATGATGAAAGATTTAATCCATATTTTGTAGGAGCATATATTCAAAATGTAGCAAAGGATTTTTACTTGTACAGAAATATTGCCCAAGCAAGTGTTAGACAAAATACAGATTTACCAACTATAAAAAATATGCCAATTCCACTTGTGAAAAAAGAAGTTCAAGATGAAATCGCAAGCTATATCAAGCAGAGTATGGAGTACTCAAAAAAAGCAAAAGAATTACTTGAAATTTCTACAAAAAGTGTTGAAATAGCTATTGACAAAAATGAACAGGCAGCACATAATTTTCTAGCCAGCAGCCAGCAGCCAGCAGCCAGCAGCCAGCAGCCAGCAGCCAGCAGCCAGCAGCCAGCAGCCAGCAGCCACTAATTGCCTACTATGAAGAGCAAGCAAGCTATTATATTAATCTTGCAATCTTCAAACTTTATGAAGAAATCGGCTTGTTTGATAATCTGAAATCTGCAAATTATACTGTTAAAAATCTTAAAGATACATTCGCCGTGAGCGGAAGATTGGATAGCGAATACTATCAAGAAAAATATGACAGGCTATTTGAAAAACTGTCGGACAACAACTGTGATAAATTATCTAATCTTGTTACGATCAAAAAGTCGATTGAGCCAGGAAGCGAAAGCTATCAGACAAAAGGAACACCATTTATAAGAGTACAGGATTTAACTAAATTCGGTTTGACAGATACGAGTATTTACCTGTCAGAGAATGAATTCAAAGATTGTATTAGACCGAAGAAAGACACGATACTTTTATCTAAAGATGGAACTGTCGGCATAGCCTACAAGATGAATAAAAGCGAAGATATTATTACATCATCTGCCATACTACACATGGATATTAAAGATAAGAGAGTGCTACCTGATTATCTGGCATTGGTGCTAAATTCCGTAGCGGTAAAAATGCAAGCAGAAAAGGACGCAGGCGGTTCAATTATTAACCATTGGAAAAAGAGCGAAATAGAAAATGTGATAATTCCGATTATCGCAAAAGAAAAGCAGGAGCAAATAAGCAAGCTGCTAATTGAAAGCGAGACTTTACGGAATGAAAGCAAGTCTATTTTAGAAAAGGCTGTTAAGTCGGTAGAAGCGGCAATTGGATAAAGAAGCGTATTCTGCTATTCAAACAGTAGAGCCGATTGTAAGGTGTTTTCTCCACGCCGATTTTTTAATTTGCTCATGATAGAAATAATTGACAACAACAGGCGGTGCATCAAAGGGACGGTTCATACTGTCATCATTTGTTACATAGTCAAGTCCGATGTCCGCAGTAAAGGCTTGCAGTTTCACATCAAGCTGTTTCCAATAACTGCGGTCTCCGTCAACGTATATGCTTTGATAGAGCGGCAACAAATCAGGGTAGTTCGTTTCTATGTAGTCCAGGATCACCGGTTTATAGCTGCCGCGTAAATTGAGATTTTCAAGCCAGATTAAATGACACTGATTTTGTACCCGGTTGATAATCGCTTCAACATCGGTAATACCGGGGAATATCGGAGAGATAAAACACGTGGTACGTACCCCCGCTCGGTAAAAAGTTTCCATTGCGGTAAGTCGCCGGTCAATTGAAACGGCTTTATCCATATCTTGTTGAAAGCGGTTATCAAGTGTGTTAATTGACCATGAAACGCGGGCATTAGGGAAGCTCCGAATGATATCCAGATCGCGCAGCACTAAATCGCTTTTTGTTGCAATACTGACTTTTGCCGCGCATCCATTCAACTGTAAAAGCAAAGAGCGGGTGCGCTCATAGAGTGCCTCTTCCGGATTATACGGATCGGTAACGGAACCGAAGAATAATTCTTTCCCTGCATATTTTTCAGGATGCTTGATCTCCGGCCAATCTTTAATATCCAAGAACGTTCCCCACGGTTCGGTATGTCCGGTAAAGCGCTTCATAAAAGAAGCATAACAATATTTGCACGCATAGGTACATCCGGTGTATGGATTAACAGAATAATCCGCTACGGGTAAATTTGATTTCGTTATAGCGCTGCGCACTGCAATGTGTTTGATAACAGGGGCAGTGTTCATCTCATCAAATTCCATCTTTGCATTTTGCATATCGCCCATCGGTTACTCCGTTACTTGTCCATAGCCACTAGACTGCCTTACGCTTTATCTACACTTTATCTACACTTACCAGCTTCCGTACTCCGTCTTTAACACTAAGAGCTTGTGCATTATTGATAGCGCATAGTTCGATATTTGCGAATGACTGCATAATGTCTGCGGTAACTTTTTTGAATGGTGCGGTAAGATAGTGCGGCCTGCTTTGGTCAGGGGTTATTCTTAGCACCGAACATACCCGTAAGTGAAGCAGCTTCGATTGCGTGCCCTTTAATCGCGGCCTTAAGCTCTTTTACGCTGCTGCCCGCCGGAAGACTCAGATTCATATCGAGCGCATACAGATAAAAAATATAGCGGTGCGTCCCGAACGGCGGTTGAGGTCCGTTGTAGCCGCTCGTACCCCAGCTTGTTTCGCCTTCGACGGCATCCGATGGCACATTACCTTATCCGATCGACGTTGTTTGCGGCGGAATGTTCCACAGCGTCCAATGATAAAATCCGCCGGGAAGCGGCGCATCCGGATCGTGCACGATAATCGCAAGGCTCTTTGTACCCTCCGGTACACCGTCGATTTCGAGCGGAGGAATGTGATTCGCTCCAAGTTTTGCAAATTCTTGAGGCATTTTTTCGCCGTCGGCAAAAGCCGTGCTTGTCAACTTCATAGAACCTCCTTCGGTAAGCGGTTTGATTTCGTCTTTACTTGAGCAGCTTCCGCAGGAAATAACAATCAGCGCCGCCATAAATGGCAGCATTTTCGTATAGATATGTTTCATACCGATATTTTATGACAAAGGCATTTTAAGTCAATAAGTCCGATGGCTGCTTCGGGTACACGCATCAGGCTGTTTTTAATAGTCTTACACATTGATCAGTGTTAGGCAAAAACTGAGTTCCGCAAAGAAGAGCACGCCGTACAGGAAGGCAGCGCAGCGTGGGAAACGTCCCCTGTGCAGTTTAATACGGGACAGTATGATAAAGCTCGAGGGCTCATAAGCCGGCTTCGTGCGTAACCTTGTAGGGTGAATGCGTTTCTATCCAGCTTTTTATTCCGTTCCGCAACAGCGCGTGGTCATCGCAAAGAATGATATTGTGAATCATGCAGACATTCTACCAAAAAAGAATGGTGAGTTATAGGGAGTTTAGTTCCGAAAAAGTTAGGAAAGTATCCCGCCAACGCTCTTATATTCTTTATTTATCCTTCCGTAAGGCACGGATACTCTTCCTATATGATACAAGGTAATCGATAAACGAGCCAACCGATAATAAGGCAGCAATCCAGTAAATACCTTTGTTAATAATAATCATCATATCGGTAACGGTTTTTTCTGCAAGCGAAAATGCAATTAGCAGTTCAATAAGCAGCGTAAAACCTTCGGCAAGAATATAGCATACCGTTTTAGTCTTACCTCCCTTTTTCGCACCGATGGTAATACCGTTGCCCCGTGCAAGCATCCGTAAAAATAAAATATTTAACTCACGATATAAAATAATGATAAACACAGGCAGCGGCACATAACCTGACAACATAAACGCAAGCAACACAGTCAGATTGGCAAACACATCTGCAAAAGGATCGAACAACTTACCGAAATTGCTTACTTGTTTCAATTTACGGGCATAATATCCGTCTAAAAAATCGGTAAACTCCATATAAATAAACAGCGGTATAAGAATAAGCATTACCGTTTGTTCCGATATTCCTACATAACGCGGAAGATAATAAATACAAATAAAAAGAGGCGCAGCAACCATTCTTGTTGCGGTAAAAAAATTTGCAATATTCATAATTTGACTATCCAATATCGACACGGCTTTATCACATTATTTACTTGTTATACCGAGCCTTTCTGTTATTGATTATCGGCAGTAATTCACAAAAAAAAAGCCGTCTGATATCAAGAGGCACCTGTTGATATCAGACGGCTTTTTCTGTCAGTTTTTATGCTTACTCTGCCGGTTTTCCTGCTTCCGGCGGGAGGATTTCCAATAATTCAACTTCAAAAACTAATGTTGAATTCGGAGGGATAACCTGTGAAACACCGCGTTCTCCATAAGCACTCTTAGAGGGGATATAAAGCTTATATTTTGAACCGACTTTCATCAGCTGTAAGCCTTCCGTCCAACCGGGAATAACTGCATTTAACGGAAATTCAACGGGGTTCCCGCGGTCATAGGAACTGTCAAAAACCGTACCATCAAGCAAGGTTCCTTTGTAATGTACTTTTACCGTATCGGTAATAAGCGGCGCAGCACCGGTTCCTTCAGTTACGACCTCGTATTGTAAACCGCTTTCGGTTGTCTTTACACCATCTTTTTTTCCATTTTTTTCCAAAAATTCGGTTTCTTTCGCCAAATTTTCTGCAGCCTCTTTTTTATAAGAAGCTTCGCTTGCCCGTTGCAATACCTTCTGCGCAGCAGCAATATCTACTTCTTTATTCTTTTCGACATCCTTTAAACCTTTTACCAATTCACCGTAATCAACATCCAGTTTAAAGTCCTTAAGCGATGTACCCATCATAACGCCGAACGCATAGCCGACTTCTTTTTTCGTCGGAGGAGGAAGCTCTTTTTCTTCCTCTGTTTTTGTTTCTGCAGCATTAGCGCCTTCCGCCGGAGTAGTAGTTTCGGTTGCTGATTGCTTCTTACAGCTTATTGTAAAAGAAAACACAAGAAGTGCTGCGGCAATAATCGATAAAATCTTTTTGTTCATTTTTCACATCCATAAAAATAATAAAATTAAGTTTTATGACGATACTAACAATGACTAAAAAAGTCAATCTTTTATAGTAGAAATGGAGAAAAAATGCAGTTTATCATTATTTGCATTATATATGCTCTAGTGCTTACAGTTCTCGGCTCAATTACCGTCAAAAACTTTTTAAATATGAAGGCAAAAGACGACCCGCTACACCGACAATACTTTTTTACTGCGCTTATTTTTTTAATCATCCTTATCATATCTTTTATTGCAATTCTTCTAAAGCTGAAAAGAGATATATTTATCGGTGACGGATCAGGCTCGGATATCTTTATAGGATATTCAGATAAAACCGGCTATGGTCTTATAGGCTTTATCATCTTAATGATCCTTGGAATAGCAGCAATCATCTTATTTGATCGGTTCTTCCTCAAACGAAGATCAAAAACCGAGCAAGAATACCGCAGACGCCGAAAATTAGCCATTGCTGTTGCTATAATTCTGATCGGAATAATCGCAGTGCTAAAATTGATTTGGTAATGTTTACGGGTTTATTGTATAAAATTAGGACATATAGCTATCTAAAAAGAAAAAAAGAAAGAAAATTTACCCAACTTGTATAAGTTAAAAAAAACTGATATTATTTTTTATTCGGTATATTCAAAAAGATTATTTGTGAAATAAGCCTGTTTATTAAATAAATTGTTATGCAATAATGATTTATAAAATTCACAGATGGTTCAGAAAAGAAAATCCTTTTAAATTATCACTTTTTGAACTTTCCTTCACGCAGTTTTTGAAATACTAATTTATTTTATATGAGGTGAAATATGATTAGAGGCGGCGATATTGCAAAAGGCACAGTATTATTACACAAAGGTAGTCCGTATTTGGTAGTCGAACGGGAATTTGTAAATCCCGGAAAGGGAGCTGCATTTGCTCGTGTTAAAATGAAGAATTTAAAAGACGGATCCGTTTTAACTCAAACCATTAAAACAGCTGATACGGTAGAAGATGCAACAGTAGACACTCACAAAGGACAGTATCAGTATGAAGATGGGGAAAACTATCTTTTTATGGATACGGAAAGTTATGATCAGATTTCAGTTCCGTCAGATATTATCAACGATAAAAAATACTATCTGCGGGAAGGTGATGAATACGAAATCCTTATTTGGGAAGGTAACCCTATCGATGTAAAAATTCCTGCAAAAATGGTGTTTGAAGTTGCAGAAAGCGAAAACTATGTAAAAGGCGATACCGTTTCAGGAGCAACAAAGCCCATCACTACTGAAACAGGCCTTGTAGTTCGTGTTCCTCTCTTTATCAAACAGGGTGAAAAGATACTGGTTAACACCGAATCGAATGAATACCAAGAACGTATCAATTCATAGTTATCCTCAAGAACTCTAAGTTTAACTGAAATCTTAACAAAAAGCCCTTCAAACGATTGAAGGGCTTTTTTATTCATGTGGAAAATTTAATTTCCCGTCACTATACAATATACACTCTGTATCAAAGTTTATTTGTTTTTATAAGTTTCACAAACAGTTTTCTTTAATGTTTCACGTGAAACATTTGATAAAAGATTGTAATAAAATATCTATTCATTAATTATTTTATTTTTTAGCACGCTTTTCGTCAATTTAACTATAATAGTAACAATATAAGTCATTATTGTTAAAAAGTTTATCTTGCTAATTTTTGAATCTCTTTTTTTACTTGACATTTCGATAAAGAGAAGATAATCTAAAAAAAATATATATCAGGAGGATATATGAAAAAGCTACTTTTTATTAGTATGTTTGCACTTTTAGCGAGCTCATTCACCTTCGCTGCGGCAAAGGGTACCGGCGGCGGTAATGGTAACGGAGGAAAGGATAAAATAGGCGGATATATCGGTTCTCCGTTCGGTTTATCTTATTCACATGAATTTAATGATTTGGTTGAATTCGATTTAGTTGCCGGTTATAGCGGTCTTTTTAGCTGGAATCATATTGATATTCAACTTGGAGCTCTTTTTACGGTATGGGATCCGGTATTATCAGGTCTTGGCAATCAACACTGTCCATTATCATTAGGTCCGGTTATTGGAGGTAGTTTTGACTTCTACACCGTACCATATTATGGGGGAACCTACAAAGGTGGCTCAATATACGTTTTATTACCGGTTAGATGGGAATTAAATTTTGGAAATATCCCTGATTTTAATATATTCCTTGATTGGGCTCCGGTCGGTGTTTCCATTAATTTCCATCCGGATTATTATGATGGTAGGATACACACTTCTGTATGGTATGCTACTCGCTTCGGTATTGGTTTAAGATACCGTATTCCAGGTAAAAAGTAAAAAACTTAAATTACCATGGGGATGTTCCCAAAGTTGGTTACTTTCGGGACATCCCCATTAAATTTTTTACTTCTTTTACCATTTCTTCATTAAAATTATTAAATTGATATCTTGACGTACTATACTAATAAGTGATACTCTTTAAAAGTTCTGCGGATGTCGTATAACGGCTATTACCCGAGCTTCCCAAGCTCGTGACGGGGGTCCGACTCCCCTCATCCGCTGTTATTTATTCTAACCTCTTTCTCTAATAGACATCCTCAATCTTTCAAAGGCTTTTTGTACTTCTTGCGGTAATTCTGTTTTTACAACATCATCAGTTTCTATCGACGTTTCCTGCTGTATTGATAGTCTGTCAGCTTTTTCAGTCACCTGTTGCTTATCGGGAACCGCTCTACCGCTATTTTCAGTATTTCGAAACTGATGAGAAGTCTCATAATGCGATGAAACAATAACGGAAATATTCTTAACTCCCAGTTGAGGATATCTTTTTTGAAAGTTTCGCAAAATATATTTCTTGTTTAATAAAATCTGCTGACTCCAACCGGGGTGATCAACTTCAATAACCGCCGTTTGATGTTTTATATCGATTAGTTTTGAATGGGCAGCTTGCTTCTCTCCGACAATAGAAGCCCATGACGAATATACTTCCAATACTTTTGATTGTTCAAAAAGCCCTACCTTATCAAGATAGTTCAGAATCAATTCTGAAAGCTTTTTTACGTCATTCTGCACGGAAGCTGCCCTCCGAGACAATATATACACGGCTTTTTTCGCGTATGTAGTTTTGATACGGCTCACCCGGAAGGAATGTACAGATAAGCTGGTCATAACGAGGTAAATGCTCGGTAAAATTTTTTCGTTTTTCAGGATCAAGTTCCAAAAGAACATCATCCATCAGCAATACGGGTAATCGGTTCGTCTTTTCCGTATAAAAAAATGCCTGAGCAGCTCTCAAGACAAGCGAAAGTAAGCGTTGCTGCCCCATCGAAGCGGTTTGTACAAAAGGCTTTTTATTGCGGATAAAGCGTATCTTATCGCGATGAGGCCCCGACATACTGGTATTCATTGTAAAATCAAGCTGGCGTTTTTCTATTAATGATATTAACACTTCATCAAAATTCGTTGATTTCCATGAAGGGCTGTAATCGATCATCACGGAATCTATCCCACCGATATTTTCATATAACGAAGAGAATATATTATTGAACGATTCAATAAGTGCACGACGCTTTTCTATAATTTGTATGCCTATAGGAATGAGCTGCGCGTCAATAACATCCAGTATTTCGCCCTTTTTTTCTTTTAATACGAGATTGCGTGATTTTAGTAATTTTGTAAAGTTACGTAGAATATCGATATATGACGGATCATAGAGAGAAAGAGATTGATCGATAAAAAAACGACGGCGTTCCGGCGCTCCTGTCGCAAAATCCAAATCATCATGGCAAAAAAGAATGCAAGGAATAGTGGAGATAAAATCTTTTCTGTCGTGTATTTTCTTTAAGTTTTTTTCTATGATTTTTTTTTTATCTTTTGAAATAATTGATATTCTATGACTCCGCTCTTCATTTTCTTTAAATAAGACACGGATACTATATTCATTCGTATTTTTTTTATATATTTCCGCTTCGTTTCTGGTTCTAAAGGAATTTCCATAAGCGGCAAGGTATAACGCTTCCAGTAGGTTTGTTTTACCTTGCCCATTTTGACCGACTAAAAAAACTTCAGGAGCGGAGAGGTCAATTGCCTTATCCTCAAGGTTCCTGAAGTTGTAAGGAGAGATCGACAAAAACGGCACAAATACTACTCCATTTGCATCGGCATAATAATATGGAAGAAATGAGTATCTGTTTCCGGCCGTAATGTGATAGCCCGCATCGGATCGGTAAATTCTATGCGGATATTTTCCGAACCAAGTACCTTGAGCGGTTCTTCAAGATACATATAGTTTAAGGCGATGGTTATTTCTTCACCCTCGTATTTACAAGGAATTTCTTCGTTTGCTGTTCCAAGTTCATTTTCATTTGACGTGATGGAGAGCGTACCGGCAGAAATTTTTAAGAATATCCGTTTGGATTTTTGTTCTACAAGTAAGGCAACTCTTTTTAAAGCCTGTAAGAAATCATCACATTGAGCTTCAAAGTGATGTTCTTGAGATTCGGGAATAACTCGTTCATAGTTCGGGAATTGACCGTCTATTAAAACCGAAGAAAAGTTATAAGCATTGAAGCGGAAGAATATGTTTTTTTCGCTTATTCCGATAGAAATCATACCTTCTTCCGAAGATCGACGTTGCACAATAGAAAGAATTTTAGGAGGAATGATACTCCCTTTAAAATCAGGTAAAGCAATCCCAAAATCATGTTGAATAAATGCTAATCTTCTGCCATCGGTAGCTGCAAAAATCAGATTGTTTTCTTTCTTTTCCATGTAGACGCCGTTCATAAAGTAACGTGTTTCATCATCGGAAACAGCGAAAATCGTTTGAGTTATCATTTCTTTAAATTCTTTTGCAGGAACTTCAAAGAATTGAGTATTTGAAGAATCGGTAAAAGGAGGAAAGTCGTTATCTGATATGGTTTTAAGAGAGAATTTTGCTTTTTTGCTGATAGAACGGATAATGAGTTTTTGATCTTTTTGTTCCGCTTCTATTTCGCCGGAAGGCATTGAAGCGATAATACTGGTGAATTTATCGCAGAATACGGTTGTTGCACCTTCTTCGGCAACATCGACGGGGATTTTTGTTTCAAAGGCTACTTTTATATCGGTTGCACGGATTGTCAAGCTGCCTTCTTTTGCTATGAGCAGGGCATTTGATAGTATGGATATTGCTGTTTTGTTTGAAATGATTTCTTGAGCAATAGCCATTTCTTTTAGTAAAACTTCTTTAGTAAATGTAAATTTCATGATTTCTCCTAAAAAGAGGTTATCTTTATTATAATATAAATTTAGTAATAGTAATAGTAGGCACTGTGAATTTCTTGATATTTAGGTTAAAGCATTGTTTAGCCGTTAGTTAGCGTTTGAATAATGATGTTTGAATTGTTCACAATTTGTATCATTATGCACAGCTGAAAAAGATATACACAGTAGAATGAGTCTTATAAACAAGTTTTACATCGATTATGCAGAGGTTATGAACAGTGGAGAAAATAAGGAATTGACGATTGAAATAGCTTGACTGAAAAGCTCTGCTACTGAAAATTTTTTGAGATATACAGGATTGGCGGTTTTTACTATACTAAGCTCAGTATGATAAAAGCGTTTACGGTAGGAAAAAACATATTTTCATCGCAAGAGCATGTGTTGATTATTGCGGAGATTGGGACGGGGCATAACGGCAGCTTGCAGAAGGCGAAAGAATTGGTAGCGGCTGCTAAAGAAAGCGGAGCAGATGCGGTTAAATTTCAGATTGTATATGCGGATGAAATTTTGCATCCCGATACCGGTTTTGTGAATTTACCGACCGGAAGGATTCCCCTCTATGAACGCTTTAGAGGGCTGGAGTGCAGTATTGATTTTTACGGTGAATTGGCACAGTACACACATAAGCTTGGAATGCTTTTTTCAGCTTCGGCATTCGGGCTTCGTTCCGCCGATGAATTGCGGCAGCTTAATCCGGCTTTTATAAAAATTGCGTCGCCGGAACTCAATCATTTTCCGCTGCTTGAACGCGTTGCTTCATTCGGACTGCCGGTTATTCTTTCGACCGGTGTTTCTCGGCTTGGCGATATTGAACGTGCCATAAGCTGTTTGGAAAGCAACGGCTTGCCTGCCAATATGCGGGCGTTGCTCCATTGCGTAACGGCGTATCCTGCGCCGGAAACGGATTATAATACGGCTGTGCTGCAATCCTTATCGATGTTGTTCAATAGTCCTGTCGGTATCAGCGATCATTCTCTTGATCCTGCTGCAGTTCCGATAGCGGGGTTATTGAGCGGTGCCTGTATTCTTGAAAAGCATATTTGTCTTTCCCGCAGCGATGTCGGTCTTGATGATCCTGTTGCGTTGGAACCCGTACAGTTTTTGCAAATGTCAAAAATAGTAAGGGAATTAACCGGTAAGTCCGATGAAGATATTTTTAACGCAGCGCAGGCTCACGGCTATTCCAAGGATTTTTTGCGGCGTATTATCGGCGACGGTGAAAAAAAACTTGCTGCTGCGGAAAAAGAGAATTACGGCAAAACGAATCGTTCGCTGCATTATATAAAAGATTTACAGAAAGGTGCCGTCCTGAAAAACAGGGATATTGCCGTTTTACGAACTGAAAAGAATTTAACCGCCGGAGAGTCTCCTGAGTATTTGCGTTATTTTATCGGGTCGATTTTGCAGAAAGATGTTACCGGAGGTTCCGGCGCCGTGTTTGATGATATTATAGAGAGGAAAATGCGATAATGTCGGATTATTACGAAACCCTCGGCAGTTTGCTGCGTGATCGGCTCGGCACGGATGAAGATCCCTTTGAACAAGCGGTAGAAGGCCGGCAGGGTAGATACCGAAGCGCCGGAAATAAAATCGAGCGGCGTGTTCCTAAAAAAAGAACATACAAAGAACCTGAACAAAAGGTTGAACCGATACGTGTTCCCGTTCCCGATGCTTTAACGGAAGATTTTGCCGTTTTGCAAGTGCTTCCGGGTGTTCCGCTTGATTATTGCAAAAAAGCATGGAAACACTTATTGAAAAAATACCATCCCGATGTCATTGCCGAGGAATCTGCACGGCAACAAGCTGCGTCCATTGTCCGAAGAATAAATCGTTCCTATAAGCGTATCGAAATATGGTTTTCAACCGGTAAGGTACAGGATTATGACAGTTTATGAGCTGCGTGTATAACTATTTATTTCAGAAAGTATTGTTACCGGCAGTACGTTTGTGTTGGATATTCTTTTTTCTTCTTTTACCGGTTCAAGGACTGATTGCAGAAAATATTTTTTATGAATTCGGGCCTAAAACGGATAAGGTTATTGTCTTTACCGCATCGGCAGGTAGTGATAATCAAGCTACTGCTATAACCCTGCAACTGCAAAAATATGCACAAAAATTATCCGCTGAAGCGCCGGATACTCATATCATTGTTACTATTACGAAAAATGATATTTCAGAATTACCGGTTGACATTCCCGTAAAGCGGTACGAGGGGACTAAGGCGTTAATTCAGACTTTGATCACATATCCGAATGCCGCTGTATGTCTTGTTGCCCCCGATAAATCCGATGGCGCGCGGATTGTTACGGGAACATCGAAAGGTACAACTCCTGCATGGTTCCTAAAGACGGTATACGCCTCTTTGAAACAAAAAAATATTCCTATTGACTTTTATACTAATGCGGTTGTGTTTCACCGTCTCGGTTGGCTGCCTGATGACCCTGCTTTACGGCTCTATAATGAGGCGAATATTCCAGCGATAAAAATAGAAACCGGTGCGGATTTATCGGATTTTTTCTCTTCGGTTGCGCCTGCAATTATTCAGAGTATGAGTAATGAATGGGATACTCATTATTTTGTTTTTAAGCTGCATAAAAAGCTTGTTGTCATTAATGAGCAGCATATAGTTATAACGCTTATCGTATCGTCAATTATATTCTTGCTATGGTTGGTATTTTTTAGTTTTTTATTCGGGAAAAAACGGGATCAACATGTAAAAGATTTATTTAAATTGTGGTGGATGCCGCTCTATTTTTTCTTGATCAATTGGCTTAGTTTTTTCTTAGGTTCCAAGATAACGGAAGCACTTTTTTACCTGCGTTTTTCGTCTATAAGTGAGCTGAATTCATTCCCGTTGACAGCGCTATTGATTAAATATGTGTTTGCATTGTTTTTTATGTTTACCGTTACCGCATTTAATAAATTTATTCCACTTCCGGCAAATCGTTTTATTTACGGATTTATTGCGCACGCGGTTTGTTTATTAAATATTTTTATTTTTTCATTTTTTAACCTTTCGTTTTCAATCATCTTTATGGCCATTTATTTTGTATCGTTAGCTGCCTATCATTTTAAAAATATTGTACTGCAAATTATATTTATCGTATGTCTTTTTTTACCGCTTATGCCGTTTGTAACGCATATTATTCTTTATCGCGAATATATGTTTCATATCATATTTTTTATCAACCTTGCATCAGCATGTATTTTTGTTCCGTTTGATCTGTTTTTAATCAGGCTTGGTCTCAGTATTGATAAGAAAAGAAAAATTACTAAACCGTTTTTTAGGATACCGATTCAATGTAAGGTTATGGGCGGGCTGTTTCTTGTGTTAGTGCTTTGGGTATTTATTATGCCGGCAACAAGGAATACCGTTCATAATCGCTGGATGTTGATTCAACATCTTAACGGTGATGAAAGCAGTGTTGTAAAAAAATATATCGATTCTCCGGCGGAAGAAAGCATAACGGATTATACCCGTGGCAATACACAGGGTACAGCGGAAACTGCGGATAGTTTTTTAACTGTTCGTACCTCATTTGAAAATTACTTTGAGCGCAGCATCGGGGCTATTACCATTGATTCGCCGTTAAAAATTGAAGCATTTGCCGTAACCTTGAGCGCAGTGAATGATATTGCAATTTTTGAATCCGATGTTCGATTTGAACAAAATGCTTCCGGCGATACGGCAACGTTTGTATCTTCTCCTCGCCCGAATTTTCCGGTTGTTATTCATTTTTCAGGTAAAAAAGATGCTGCCCTTACACTTTCGGTTGTGGTGTGGTCAAATGATAATCCGTTTGAAATAAAGGTGCCCGTAGATAATTCCAAAGATGCTGCCGGTAAAACGGAAGCGATACCGTTCCTCTTAAAGATAGAGAAAACGCTGCATATTACGGCAGAAGGGAAGAGGTAGCGGCAGTAAATCTGTATTTATGGTTTTTGCTGGAATAAAAGCAGTAAACTTACATAAATATCTTTATCCATAAATTGCGGCTTGTCTGAAATGTCAGTATTGAAGCAAGTGTTAGAAGTTTTATCTTTCTCCTTTTCTAATACCAAACGCAATCATTCCGATAAAGAACCATAACGCTACTGATAATATATTAATGATAATAAATGGCAGGAGCTTCTTTTTCTTAACTGAAAACCCTATTGGAATTATTGTCCCTAAAATGATAATAACACTCATAAAATTATCAAGTAAACTATGCTTTGAAAGAATAAATAATGGAACACCAAGTAAAATTATTAAATAGTCCTCTTGTAACATTTCGATGTATGTAATTGATCCATCAGATATTTTGTAAATACATAATGATAATACAAATAAGAATAAGAAAATAAAGAAATAAATGCTAATAATACTAACTTTATTTTGTGTTAATTTATTCATTTGTCTGTTCCAGTTCTATAATCTGATTTGAGATAAGTAAAGTCATATTCTTTCCATTTTTTCCAAGCTACGTTTTTATTATACCCCGTCGCTATAACATTTGCTTAACCTGCATTTTTGCATACGTAAAAATATCGGCTTCGAAAACGATATTATGTGATTATTTATGTATCTAATTCATAGATATATAAAACATTACTATCTAAATCAAATAAAGCTACTGTAAAATTAAATGAGTATTTCCAATGTAATATAAAATCTGGATTTTTATTTTCAGGATTCTCAAATTCATCTAAACGATTTATGAAATAATAATAATAGTTTTTTGTTTTAGGGAAAACCATTCTTTTATCATGTATAAAATTAATGTTTTTTATCCGGATATGTATTAAATAATGTTCCTACTCTATATTCCAATTCAATTTTCATGTATCCATCATATTTTTCATTTGGAGTTCTTTCTTTTCCAAGACGGCACCATGATATTCCTGCGGTATATGGCATATAACCAAAACTGTATTTTTCAAAATAATCAAAGTTCTTTTCAAAATAGTTTAATAAAGATTCAGGTTTTGAATATTTTAAAGAAAGAACTGTATGGATAGGAAAAGAAAGAAGAAAAATTATAAAAAGAATTGAAACAATACCATAAATACCAAATCTATTATTTTTCTTTTTAGAAACAGCGTTCTTATTTGAGATTTTATTTTTAAGTTCTATAATACCAAAAATTATTCCGGCTCCAGGAAGAATGAATACGAAAAAATAAAATGATATTAGTAAAAAACCATCAAAAACCATTTTTTATTCTCCAAACATTCCAGAGGGGTATCCGGGTAACAGGCAGTTAAGCTGGGAAACGGGCTTATCCCGCTTGTCAGCGTTGAAGCAGGTGTTAGGTTGTTGATTTTCTATAATCATTACGGATAAATGGATCGTGCTTTTCTTCCGATAATAAAATCTTATATTTTGCCGGCTGCCGGTATGCGTTGCCATGAACTTCTCTATTTCTATACTTTCTTAATTCTTTTATATCAAAAGTTGCCATATATATTCCTTCTTCCTCTCCGGCTTCTATTATTAATGTATCTCGCGAATATGGTTCATCAATGTTATAGGCAATGCCGTCAAATGCTGTAGAATGACCATTACAATCAGGTTTTCCTTTTGGATAATTAACAGTTGCAATGCCAACCATATTTTCAAATGCTCTTGCTCTTAATTGTGAAATTCTATTAATTTCCATTGGACATGCATTCGGTACAAGTATTATTTCTGCACCTTTGAGCATGAGTATTCGTGCACTCTCAGGAAATTCTCTATCATAACAAATCATTGAACCTATTTTTATACAACCATGATCTGTATCTAATACAGATACATAAAAATCATTACCAGGCATTAAAACTTTTTCATTTCCAAAAGAACATGTATGTACTTTTGCATAGGTATATAGTTCTTTGCCAAATCTATCAAACAGACATATACTGTTTCTTGGTAATGGTTCATACTTTTCAAGAAATGTTATACCGATAGCCATTTGTAATTCTTTCGCTAAATCCGAGAATAAACGTATAAACGTATCATTTTTATTAATTGCTTTACTTTTTAATTCATTTACAGATTCAGGTATTTCGTAACCAATACTCCACATTTCAGGAAATAACGCTATATCTGCCCCAATGTTTTTTGCTGTACGACAAGCTTCTATGCCGATATGCATATTTTCGACAAGGGATTTTCCGGGCATTAATTGTAATAAAGCTATCCTAATCTTACTCACTTGCGTATTCCTTGATTGTTTTGAATCTTATCAACATAACGGGGCGGCGAAGGGACGCGCAGCGTCCATCCAACATTCGCTTGACCTGCATTTGCGGCTTATACGCAATGTCAGGTTGAAGCGGGTGTTAGACGATTCTTCTATCCTACAATTCAATTTACCGCATAATGCTTTGCATACTGAGAAAGTACTTCATTCATCATAGTCTGATATTTTGTATTATTTTTCTTTGCTTCTGCTTTGAAAAAATTAATACAATCAGAATCTATTGAGATTGTTATTTTTTCTTTTGTTGTTTTTTTTATAAGCTCTGCTGGTGAAGGAAGAAAATCCGTCACTAATACAGCAGAATCCAATGCTTCCATTACTGCTTTTTCGGGATTACTGTAAATGCTTTTCATAGAGTTTCTTTCCTTGGCGCCAATATCCTGCACCGAAAATCCTAATATTCTGACCGCGCATTGTAAAACGCACTGTCGAAATTCCTTCGTCTGTTTTTCCAATACAAAAATAACGTTTTTCTGAAACAGAATGATTTACATCTTCTAAAATCATACGGTTTGTATCAAAAAAAGCATCCTGCGCTTTTTCAAAAGAAACCTTATGCTTCCGTATGTTTTCAGCGTTTTTATTTTCATCTCATTCAAATGTCATATACATCTATATTATACATACTATTTTATGTATTTGTCAACACAAAATATTTCATAAAAGCGGTGAGTATGTGATGTAAGAAAGCTTTTTAAGCTGAATCTTAAAGTTCAATTTATTTTTTCAGCAATCTTGACTTACTGAAAAGATACTTCTTTGTTTTTTAGTCGGCATATGCAACCACAGCGGATTCAAAAATTCCATTATCATCAAAATAAATATATAATTCCCACATAGCAAGAAAACCATCAGATTTTAACCAATAAGAGACTTCTGTATCTTTAATTCGTCCTTCAAGTTCTGGTGTTCCAAGCAAATCAAATATTTCAGCTCTTTTCGGTTTATCTTCATTTAATTTTTTAATAAGCGAATCGGTCATATAAAATCGATTTTTTTCTCTCATCCATTGTTTTTTGTTAAATGGAATTTGCTTTTGTGAACATGAAACAAATACTATACAAAATAATATAAATATAATCGTAATTTTTCTCATTTATTATCCCATTATAGCGCCCTAGTGGGAGTCCGTATAACATTCGCTTGACCTGCATTTGTGGCTTGATCTGCATTTGTGGCTTGACCTGTTTGTCAGCGTTGAAGCGGGTGTTAGACGTTACTTTAATTTTTTTCAAGTATATCCATTAATTTAGCCGGTGTTACTATAAAATATTTTTCAGGAAAATGTTTTCCATTCCCTGTAACCAAAAATGTATCTTTATCTCTTGTTGTCAATGTAACTGCATAAAATATTACATCTTTCGGATCCGGCATTTCTTCCTTGACTTCAACAATATTTCTTACTTCTAATCCATTATTGACTATATCTTTTATTAAAGCTGATACAATTTCCTCAGATAATTTAAATTTTTCTCTTCTTAAAACTTCATAGTATTCTTTTACTATCTCCGAAGAGTATACCGGTACTATTTTATTTTGAGAAAGATATTTTAATATTTTTACAGTTGGAGCATTTTCATTTCGTGTTATCAATGCAGAAACCAAAACATTTGTATCAATAACAACATATTTTTTCATTTACCGAATACCTGTTTTCTCGTTTCAGCAATTTCTGCATTTATTTCTTCAAGCGACATTTCCGGAACATTATTGTCTTGAATACTTTTTCGAACTTGATCATATATTTTCCATCTGATATTTTCTTCTCGCAATTCAAACGGTAATCCTCCCACAGCAATACTTTTCTTGAAAAAAATTCTTATTGCAGTCGGTAAATCCAACCCTAAATTTTCATATATTCTTGAAACATCTTCTTTAATTTCGGAATCGACTTTTAACTGTACTAATGTTGCATTTGCCATAAAAATCTCCATATCTATGCATACTTCAGTATTATTATAGCATTATTTTTTAATATAATCAAATGGTAAAAGGAAAAAGTTGCCCACAGGGCAATCCGTATAACGGGGCGGCGGATAAGCTGCAAGAAGCGAGAAAGCTGTAAGCTTTTGAGCTTCGCCGTCAGCTTAATCCGCATGCTGGACAGCGCTGTGCGCCGGATGACAGGCGGAGGTTCCGCCGCCCGTTGAACGGACGCTACGCGTCCGTTCAACAATGGGTTGTACCGTAGCGGGCTCGACCCGCTGTCGGCTACGAACCTTTGTTATGCTATTTATTCATACTCTCGTATATGTTGATTTTTTCTTAATTCAAAATATCCGCCGAAATTCTTATTTGTAGCTTTTTTAAAATCTTCATTTTTTTCTAACTCTTCTATTTTATAAAACTGATATTCTTCATCGGAAATATTTGAAATTTCTGCTTTATAATATTTTGAAGCTACTTTTTTTGAAAATGGATATTTTTTAGAAAGGTGAACTGTAAAGAAATATTGATTTCCATCAATCATGTAGATATAAAAAACAGGTCTTCCACTTGGAACATATTGAGGATCAAATAATTGATCAATTTGACGACCTAATCCTTTTTCCAATTGTGAAAAGAATTCTTTAGAAGTTTTTTGTATGTGAGAATATGGATTTGTATCATCGCAATATTCTTTTTGCTCATTATTGTATATAAATACATAAACTTGTTGATTTTCACCTTCAAATGGATATTTTCCGACTTTTAATTTATATTCTTCAATTAAATTTCCATAATAACTTAGATGTTGAAGCCTTACTACATCACAGTCATCCTGATACGCTTGTTCTAGAAGTGTAATTCCTAAATAAATGGATACGATACAAGCTAATAAGCTTACTATGGATAATAAAAAATAGATTTTTACCGTTTTCTTTTTTATAAGTCTTACAATTGCGACTATAATGAATACAAAAAATAGAATTACAAAAATAGCAGCAAGTGCAAACAAAATTCTTCCAATTAACATTTTTTTCCTCTTTTTCTTACTAGGTATCCCAGTGCGGGTGTCAGCATAACATTGTTTTAAACCGCAAACGGGATCAGTCCCGTTTGTCGGCTTTGAAAACGGTGTTATGTGTTGTTTTTGTTTTAATTTCCTAAAACCGTTTTCCACAAAAAAAGTTCTAATTTATGTAGTTTTTCAAGAATTCTTTTCATATCAAGATAACCGTTTTCATCCAAAGAGATTGATCAATTTTTACAATTGCCATTGAAGCTCCTGTTCCAAATCGTTTTGGTTTCTTAATGAATCCTTTATAATCACTTTTTTTAACAACATTTATTATCTGAGTATAGGCCTCATTTCTTGCAAAACTTCGATTTTTTGTCTTTTTTATATCACACAATCGAATTTGTAAATCAAATTCATCAAACTGTAAATATAAAGTGCCGTAAGTCCATTCGCACCAGTACCACCACATTCCATAATATTGTTTACTTGGACTATTCACTAGTCTCCAATATGCACTATCTAATTCTGGAACTAATATATTATAAAATCCTTTTACATATTCACTTTTGTTCTTCTTTTTAAGAATATCTTTAAAAGGAATATTAAATACAGAATCCTGCAAATTTTGCTTCTTTTGTATTTTCGCTTTGTAATCCAAAAAAAATTTGATTTGAAATTTCGTATTTATCAAAAACATTTAAAAGTGCGATTCTATTTATGATTGTATATTGAGCTTTAGAAACTCTATCCCTTTCATTGGGTGTAATATCACCAGATTTATAATAAACGAATGAAAAATGATTATCAAAATCAATTCCGTGCTCACTTTCATACCATTCTCTAGCAATTTCTTTGTATCTGATTAATTGATTATGATGTTCAGAAGTTCCTGTCTTATCTTCAATAATTAAATGAAATGTATCATTAACTGTTATCCATAAATCAATATTTTCCGATTGCCTGTATATTTTTATAGAATTTATTTCTGATGGACAAATACTGCCTAAAAATTTTTTTAAGCATTCTTTCGCGCAACTGTTTAATATTTTATCTTCTTTCTCATTTTTCTTTTCGGCCCATTTAAAAAACCATGCTAAAAAAGCATCTTGAGATAATGCAGTCCATATAACATGACTTTTAAACCGCAAAACCGTAGGTTTTGTCGGCTTTGAAAAGCATGTTATACGTCTACATAAGGTATTTTTCATCACTCTTCATCATATCTACTAATATATTGTACTATTTTATATTTCCCATTTATTCTCTTTATTGCAAAACTTACATAGTTAATTGGGTGTGAATATTTTAATTCAACAAAAATAGTATTTTCATCGTATTTATCAATACCATCATTAAAAAATGTATTAATATAGATATCAAAAGGAGCTGTTTGATAGCTTAGCACTGTATAATCCCAAAACAATATATTGATATACTCTTTTCTATCAATACCTGAATCAAAATATGTATCAATTATTTCATCGAATTTTTTTTGTCCAAGTAATCTATAGAATCCGATTAGAATTTTCCGTATTTTTTCTTCTTCTATATTATTTAAATGTTGTCTATTCATTTTCTGTTTTTTTTGTTCTATTATTGCTTTTATAATATCAAAATCTTTTAATTTTACGTATTTTCCTTTATCATATGTGTAAGGAGATTGATATTCTGAAATATTATGTATTGGCATAGTTGAAAAAGTTTCATATTCATAAAATTGTTTATCGTTAATTTCATAAGTTATCCCATTTTTTAATTTTGTAAATCCCCAAAAAATAATATCATTTTCTATATGTGTTATGCTAAATTCTGATAAATGAGATGATAGATATTCTTTTGTTAAAACAATTTCTGGTAAATAAGAACCAACATAATTTGTATAAAAATCCCTCTCTTCTTTCGTAAATTTTGAAATGTCATAAGTATATCTTCTTACTTTATCTAAATTAATAAACTCAGGAAATTCATAGTGAAATTCTTTTTCTATAGATTCTATAAATGTATTTAATTTAAAACAATACTCATATTCTAAAGAGCCATATTGATTTTTCTGTGCAAATAAATTTAGAGGTAAAATAATACTAAAAATAACTAATACATATTTTTTCATTTTTCTTTCCCTATCACCTCAAAAGATTGTGCGTCTAACATTCGCTTAACCTGCATTGCCGTAAAGTCAATGTCAGGTTGAAGCGGGTGTTAGATTTCCTTTTTCCATTCTTTTATTATTTTCCCTTTTTGACAAATTATTGTTTCAATTGATGTATCGAAAGCGATAATAGTTATTATTGCATAATTGATAATATCAGCTATATCCTTAATCTCTTCTGAAATTATAATGCCTTTTTTTAATGTTATAGTATTTAGGATTAGAGCAGATATAAATCCTACTAGATAGATCAATAATTTTATAGTAGAACAAAAAATTGAAGTTGCGCAGCTTGTAATTATTTCTGACTCTTCTTTTGTAAATATATTCATCAGAAATCGTTTAAAATAATACCCAGGTAAATTTCTTCCTCGAATCAATAGAATACAAAGTGTAACTATAAATAAATAAAGTGAAGCATTTGAATCCAATTCAGTAATAGTTTGTATATGAATATACATTTCCCATAATATACAAGAAATAAC
The DNA here is from genome assembly GCF_024181145.1 of Treponema sp. OMZ 855. Lineage (NCBI taxonomy): Bacteria > Pseudomonadati > Spirochaetota > Spirochaetia > Treponematales > Treponemataceae > Treponema > Treponema sp. OMZ 855. The sequence goes on from NZ_CP051194.1 coordinate 2,544,944, forward strand.
CATTGCTATAATAAACATAAATATATTTCCTGAAATTATGAATAATATTTTATTAATTATTCTTATATTATGATTCTCAGTATCATTTTTAATCTTAATATATGAGATAATTGCACAGCAAAATGTAACAATTAAAATTAATAACATAATTACCAATATATTATTCCTCTTCTACCAGAAAAACCAACCTACTATAATTTCTTTACAACAAAACTGATGTTTCGTTTATAGCCGGCATTTTTATAGAATCGTTCTGCTTCTGTATTTAATTCCCAATATGATAACTCTATTTGCGTTGCCCCTATTTTATTCGCATATTCTTGTAGTGAATTCATTAACTTATTCCCATAACCTAGATTTCTGTATTCTTTTTTAATACATATGTGTTCAATTTGAATACCTTTATAAGCTTTCCTAAATGGATTCTCCATGTAATTTTGTTCAAAGAATAAAACATATCCATACTCATTATTCTGATCGCCAATAATATATGCATGATAATTATCTTTTGACAATTGTTCCTTCACATACTGTAAAACAGAGTCATATGAATATGGCTTGAAATATTCTGGATATCTCTCATAATGCAGATTCTGAACAGATTCATTAAGTTTAGCAATCTTATCTGCATCTTTTGATTCTTCAATCATACTCTTTATCATCTTTTTCCTTAGCGCCGTAAGGCATCCATCTAACTAACGCTTAACCTGCATTGCCGTAAAGGCAATGTCAGGTTGAAGCAGGTGTTAGGCGTTTTTTATTTTATTTCAACTAGTATTATAGCTTGACTATACACGTCATAGAAGCCACGAATATATTTCGGAGCAATCGTACTTTCTAAATGTATACAATATTTAGTACCAGTAAGTAAATAAACAAAGGCACAAACATCTGAAATAAATTTTTCTTTTTGTTTTCCAAAATTAATATTTTTATATGATACTTTATGAAAAGAATCAATATTACCTCTTATTACAATTGCACATATATCATTTTTCTTTTGATTTATTTCAATAATGTCAAGATACTTCTTATCAACAGAAAATAAGAACTCATATCCATTATAAGAATTGTCATATTTAATTAGTGTTATCTCTACACTTTCTCCAAAATACGATGAAAGAAGCGTTTCAATTTGTTTTGTAATTATTAATTGATCTTCCTTTGAAACATCTTTGATAGCACTTAAATAATCATTGGAAATTATTATTTCAAGTTTCAATAGCTGATCGAGTTTTTGTGAAGTTAGTTCAAAACCTATAGATTTTACTGATAGTGATTTTTGATAGTTGTATTTAATATTTCTGATCCAATCAAAATCATAAAATATTTGATCCAAATCATTATACGAATATGTTATGGTTTGTTGCAATCCAGTTTGAATTATAGGCAATATAGTTAATGCAATTCCTAATAATCCAAAGATAAAGCTGATAATAAAAAAAATATTATTTTTTCTTTCTGATTTTTTACTATTTGCGTCAAAATGTCTATATGATTCAGCAATCTGTTTATTCGTTGGTTCAATGAGAAGTTTCTTTAAAGAATCGATATTATCATATAAAGGTTCAATCTCTTTTATTTCTATTTGTAGTTTTGTTAATGTATCAAGAATATCACTCTTAGTTCCATTAGGTAAAGAGCTAGATTTAATGGTCTCGATATTATCTTCAATGGCTTTTATTTGCTTATCCAATTCTGACATAAATATCACCTTTTTACTATGTACTGCTTAAGCGGGTGTTAGACGTTTTTAAGTAAATAATGTCATTTGCCGTTCTTTTGCAACTTCCTCAAGCCGTTTAATTGAGGTATTATAAAATGTTTCATCTTGCTCCATACCGATATAGAGGCGGTTTAATAGAGTTGCAGCCACTAAGGTTGTACCGCTGCCGCAAAAGGGATCAAGAACGATGTGATTTTCACTTGTTGTGAGTTCTATAAGGAGTTTCATGAGATTTAACGGCTTTTGTGTTGGGTGCAACCCTGTGTCCGAAATAGTTGACTCCATGAAAATATTGTTATTCGGTTCTAATCCATAGTTTTTAAAAATATGCTCATTATATGCACCAACCTCATAGTCCAGCATATTATCTGCAAGTGTTCCTCCAACCTTATAAGGTTTTTGAAACCATAAAATAGGTTCAAAAACAGGGCGCAAATTTCCAAGTTTCCACCCAGCCCACTTTTCAGCAGAAAACATATCTGCACGCCGCTCATATACAACACTTAAGCGTTGAGCACGATGAGCAGCTTTCCCCTTATTCCAGGCTATCATATCTTTAAACGTAAATCCTGAATCTTCAAAAGCACATATACAACGTGGGCTTAATCTCCTGCCGGCAAAGACAAAGGTACTTGCTCCAGGTTTTAAAACTCTCAGCCATTCTCCAGCCCATTCTAAAACCCATTCATAGTATTGTTTACCTATTTGCCTATCTTCTTCGGACCAGCCGTTTAAAGGCTTACCTCTTTTCTTAAAAACAGCACCACATTTTTCTTGTGCAGGGCTGCACCCGAGCAAAGCACTATTTGTATTATTATGAAGTACATCCCAATCATCAAAACTAATACCGTATGGAATATCACTTAAAATCAAGTGTATCGAATTATCAGGAATATTTTTTATGAGCTGGATTGAATCTCCTTTATAAATCTTATTTATATCCATAATCTTTCCTCAAGGAATCTGTAAACTTTGTAATAGCTGCAATTTTTTCATTGAGCTTTAAGGACACAATCAACTCATTTATTGCTTTTTCTCTGGAGTATGTTTGTATCTCTTCAATTTTCCGTTTCCAGAAATCTATTTCAGCTTCACCACGTTCTATCATTGATTGTTTAAATAAAGATAAATGAGCTTCAAAAGTATCGTCTGAAATATGCATAAAATTACAAATGTTTTTATTTTGCGGAATAAAAAAACAATTATTTTTATCGGCAACAGATGTATCTCCGCTTATGACTGAGCTTTGATTCCATAAAATAGAAAGATTGATTTTTTCTGTTTCTTTCATATTATTTTGCAAAAGGATAGAAAAATATTCCCATGAAAATAATGAAACATTATTATTTAATGCTTGTTCATAGATTTGGCTTACTGTCTTAGGATATTGAAAATACGGACATACCAACACTGAATAATCGTGATCACCTCGCCAATGATCCATTGATTCAACTTTAAAGTCTTTTTGATTTTTTGCAGTTCGGCTCAATCGAAATGATTTTGCGTCCCCTACAAGTGAATAATCATGATAGATGCTCTTTGCTTCTATATCGGCGCTATTACTGCGTTCTTGTAATACGATGGCTTTAAGTCCAAGCTCATGGAAACACTTCGCAAGTATTATATCCGAAACTTTTGAATACAATTTTTCTTCTGTTGAATCGTGTCCTATACATTCAGGAATTGTTCCGATTTCTGTAATAAGCGGCATAAAATCTTTCTTCGAGCAGTTAAATATTACTTTTTCAAGTTGATTACCTGCTTCTTGAAATGTCATCGTTGTTGCTAAGTCATTAATAAGACTACATAACTCATTAAATTTCATATTTTCTGATTATAAAACACTTTTTACTTTTATTTAAGAGGCATATTAAGTATTACTATATAATACGTCTAACTGCCGCTTAACCTGCATTTGTGCCTTTGCTGACGCGCAAAGCGGCGGCAAAGTTGGCGCGAAAGTTGCGGTGCCGTATAGGCACTTTAAGCAACTTTCGTGACAAAACAAATGTCAGCGTTGAAGCGGGTGTTAGGTAGAAAATATTTTTTCCTTAAATTTAGTCATTCGATCTTCAGAAGAAGCTCGTTTAGGAAAATTAATTAGTTTATTTCTTTCATTTTGAACAACTGACTTATCATAAAGTTTAATTATATCATGTCTTATTGAATCAAAAATAGACATATCATATTCATTGTAAAACGTTCTTTCGTTAATAAAATATAAATCATCCTTCATAAATTTTATTTTTTTATCAGAAAAAGTATCAAATACTTCTGGTGAAATATACCAATTTTCTGAACTCATTAATAGAGCCTCACAGAAATTTAATATACCCAAATCATCTTCCATTTGCTTTACAATTTTTTTATTAATATCTGCAGGATCATTTTTAGGTAAAATCATCAATATTTCTGTTCTATCATTTTCAGGAAGTATACAAAAATGAAATGCAAGTAAAACATCATTTAAATAATAGTAATACCCAGCATCAAGTGCACAAGGTAGCTTTATCGCCCATCTTTTTCTTATTATATAAAAACAGATATCCTCATGAGACAAAACTGATTCATCATCAAGTTTTTTTGATTTCGAAATAGAATCAATTAACATATTTATATTTTCTATTTCAACTTTGATATAGTTTTCAATTTCATGATATTTTTTAAATTTGCGACTTGCTTCTTCTTTATATAAATGTGTAAGTTTGTTTATGCAAATATTTAATTTTTTTGAAATTAAATTTACAAACTTAGTCAACCAGATAGTGGCAAAATCATTTTCATATTCCTTATAATAATTATGATAATAAAGGTGTTTATATAAAACTCTTTTAAATTGAAACAATAAATCATAATAAGTATTTAAGCCATTGCAATCAATATTGTAATATTCAGAATCATGATTTTTGCAAAAACCTGAAAACCCAGAAGCCTTTTGAATTCCAATTGATTCGATACTAAGATATTTTTGATTTTTTTTCCTTTTTGATACAATACCAATTAAATGCCCACCTCTACTTATATTCATTAAATACCGCTTTTCAGAAATAACATGTGAATAAATTGCTTTATTTTCGCAATCTTGTATTATACATTTATTACTACAACGTCCTAAATATGAATTATATTTTTTCTCTTTCTCTGTATCAAAGTTTAATTGCTCAATTTCTGATGTAAAAAGATTCATATATTTATATCTCCAGTGCTATCAACCTAACGGGGCGGCGGATAAGCTGCAAGAAGCGAGAAAGTCTTTAGACTTTTGAGCTTCGCCGTCAGCTTAATCCGCGTGTTGGACGGCGCTGTGCGCCGGACGACAGGCGGAGATTCCGCCGCCCCGTTGAACGGGCGCGAAGCGTCCGTTCAACACCTTTTCGACCTTTCCTCATAATATCATGGGAACGCCCCATTTGCAATCTAAACTATTGGGGATTAAAACAACAACATCTTTCTACCATAATATTCGCCGAAACAACTCATTGACAGACAGATTAGGCCTATCTTCATTAAATGGAACAAGGCTTCCAATAAGTACATTGCAAATAAACAGTAAAAAGCATGATATGTGACAGTACATTGATCTTTACGATATCGGATTTTAAAACGGCTTTGTGCAGGGAAGACTGAATAATCACAGGAACAATGTGACGCTGCCCCTGCTTGCCGGTTTCTTTATTTGTAAGGAGGGAGCCATACCCCGGCACGTTGCATCGAGGTGTGTTGATTTTTCCATCGGCGAGCTTGGGGAAGTAGTTATAGCCATCCCCAAGCTTAGTCCGGCATATTGCTTGCTGCTTTATGCTTTCGTTATCTTAGGTAGAAGAATCATGCCACCGATAAATACCACTAAAACGGCGAGCCATGCGGAAAGAATGTTCATAAAGATTCCGCCGGTGATAAATCCTACTAACGAACACGTTGCGACAAAAAGCGCATAGGGCATTTGTGTTGCGACATGCTCCAGATGCGGGCAGGCTGCTCCGGTGGAAGATAAAATCGTTGTGTCTGAAATCGGGGATGCATGGTCGCCGAAGACGGCTCCTCCGAGAACAGCTGAAATACAAATAAAGACGGCATTAAACGCGGCGTTTTGCGCTAATCCGGCGTTTTCCGTCAATCCGACGGCGATCGGCATAATAATCGGAATCATAATACCGAACGTACCCCAGCTCGTGCCGGTTGCAAATGCAATAACCGCTGATAACGCAAAGACAATGGCGGGAAGTATCCACAGCGGGAAGGAACTGCTCACAACCAGCTCAGAAAGATAGCGCCCCAGCCCTAAACCGCCGTCTGCAGGAGATGAGCGTATAACCGTTCCGATTGACCACGCCATCGTCAAAATAATGAGGGCGGGAACCATAGATTTTATACCGTCGCGGACAGCTTCACTGGCTTCTTTTAGATTCATAAGGCGGCGTGCAAGATAGTAAAGGTATGTAACGGCTAAGGTAAAGATAATGGCATAAAAAAGCGCATAGGATGAATCGGTATTAATGAAAGCGTCGCGGAGATTCATCGATGCGGCTGCTTGCGATATATTGGTAATTGTCGTGCCGTCTATAGCGTTAATCCACGAAACGGCAGGAAAAAAGGCAATGGCAAAAACAATAAGAAGCAAAATGGGCAGCAGCATATCGATCGGCTTTGCTCGGGTCGTCTGCTCTTCGGGAATATCACCGGAGATAACGCCGTAGAGCTCTTCGTTCCAGAGGAGACCGGATGTTCTTGCTAAGTCCTCGGATTTTTTCATTGCACCGAAATCCGATTTAAAAAAGATGATGACAAGAATCATCAGAATCGTCGTCAGCGCGTAAAGGTTGTACGGAATAGCGCGGATAAAAAATTCAAAATCGCTCATGCCGAGTTTACCGAATCCTTCGGAATTTCTCACGATGGACATAACGGTAACAACCCAGCTTGAAACAGGCGCTAAAATGCACACAGGGGCTGCGGTGGAATCCAGAATATACGCAAGCTTTGCGCGCGGTACTTTATGCTGATCATTTATCGGGCGCATCACCGTTCCAACGGTTAAAGAGTTAAAATAGTCGTCTATAAAAACGATTAGACCGAATATAAACGTTGCAAACTGAGAAGCAGTTTTGTTTTTCAGTTTTTTAGACATCCACAATCCAAACGCCTGGGCTGCTCCCGTTTTTGATAGCATACCGACCAGTGCCCCAAGCAATCCGCAAAATAGGAAGATGCGGATATTCCAGCCGTCAGCTAAGGAACCGGCGAGTAGATCCGTTAGTCTCATAAGCGCCGCAGCAGGATTTCCGCCGGCAACAATAATACAACCGGATAAAATCCCCAAAAAAAGCGAAACGATAACGTCTTTTGTGATGAAAGCAAGCGCGATAGTTAAAACGGGCGGTATGATGCCCCACATTCCAAAGTGATCCATAAAGATATAATGCTCCTTTTTTATCAGGGTTTAAGATAAGTTAAAGAAAAGAAAATCTCCAAAGAACTTCCCACGGTTTTAGAAATATCTGTAAACGCATTGTAACATATATTTGATATCTGTACAGTAGGGGGGGCATGACGCTTCAGGTACGGAAATAAGGTTATAATCCATACCGATAAATTGGAAAACGTAGTTACAATAAAAAAATTGCGTGCTTTATTAATGACTCCCTGTTCGTTTTGTGATATAGTACAGGGTATGCAAGAAATACCATTATCAGCGGACTTGGCTCTTCAAGCAAAAACTTTTTTACAAAAGACTTCTTTCTTTTCAGGGTGGACTGATGAAGAATTAGACGAAATTATGATGCATTGTCAGGCAAATGAGTTTGAGGACGGCAGCATAATATTCACCCCCGAAGAGAACGGATCGAAGGTTTATCTGTTGCTGAACGGCAGTGCGGAAGTGCTTTCTCCCGATAAAAAGACCGCATTGGCTGAATTTGTTGCCGGGGAATTATTCGGTGAAATCACCTTGCTTACCGGTAAACCGCATGATGCGTATGCAATAGCACACAAACAAGCCCGTGTTTTGGAATTTCCCAAAGATGGGGTTCCGCTCGAAGCCTTATTCCACGATAATCCGCGGATACTTGCTCATCTCTTTCAATCATTGTTGATTTTTACCTCTCAACGTACCAGAGCCGCTAATATGCTCATTAAAGAGAATTCGCCGGTTGTACGCGAACTGAGGAATCAGGTCTATAGCGATAAGCTTTCAGGTCTCTTTAACCGTACATATTTAGAAGAATCTTTTGCAGAATTTTGCAAAGAACCTTTTGCGCTCATTATGATGAAACCGGACAACTTTAAGCAGATCAACGACAGTTTCGGGCATGAAGCAGGTGATACTGCGCTTATCTTTATTGCCGGCCATCTAAAAAAAGCTTTTTCGGAAAATACCGTTTTAGTGCGTTACGAAGGGAATGAATTTGCGGTTCTTACCCATGTGTATACCGATAAGGACTCTGCGCGAGCATTTGCAGAGAAAATTAAAAATGAGCTGGAAACATTGGATCTTTCTCATATTTTTAACGGGGAGAAAATCTTTTTAAGTATGAGCCTCGGTGTTGTTCTTTTCCCCCAGCACGGTAAAATTTATACCGATATTGTAACGCGATGTTCCGGTATACCGCTCATAGGCAGACAACGCGGCGGTTCGATGATTTTATTTCCGGAGGATATATAATGCTCGAAGTAAAACAGCGGTGGCTTGAAGTTTTGCGCAAAACATCTATTTTTTCACGCTTAACCCCCAATCAAATGGCAGTTGTTCTTTCCTCCCTCTTTTATTGTGAGGTGGAAGCAGGTCAGACCCTCGTATATGAGGGCGAAATCGGTTCGGAGCTTTTTATTATAGCGCAGGGGTGTATATCGATTTCGGTAAAATCGGGAGAAGAAAACATCGAACTGGGACGGCTGCGTTCCGGTGATTTTTTTGGTGAAATGTCGCTGTTGGAGCAAACAGCCCGTTCAGCTTCTTGTACGGCGGTGGAAAACACCTCCTGTTTTATGCTCAAAGCACGTGACTTTTCTCAGATTATTGTAAACGATCCTGTTATTGCCGTTTCCATCTTACAGCAAATGCTGTCGAGTACGGTTTCCCGCCTCTTGCGGACAAACAGCTTTTTGACGCAGGTTATCCAGTGGGGTGACGAAGCCAAAAAGCGTGCTATTACTGATCCCTTTACAGGGCTCTTTAACCGCCGTTATCTGGATGACAATATCGGAAACCTTATCCGCCGGAACACTGAAACCACCGGCGCCAGTTTTGCAATGGTGGATGTTGACCGTTTCGGCACTTTGAATAAGACCTACGGAAGTGTATTCTGCGACAACATTTTACTTGCAATTACCGATGTATTTAAGAAAACCTTTGACCATCAGGATACACTGATACGGTACGGCGGCGATGAGTTCTGTTTTATCGTCGGGGGAAATTTTGAACGTGCCGAAACGCTCTGCCGAAATGTCTGCGAGGGAGTAAACGCCATCAGATTTAACGAGCATCCTGAGCTGGCTGTTTCCTGTTCAATCGGTTTAGTCCCCTGCGCCCATAACGATAATGTGCAAGATATACTCAAGCATTCCGATGAAGCATTGTACTGTGCAAAAGAACAAGGCCGGAACCGTGTATGTACGGCTTAGTGTAGTAGAAATGTGCTGCTGTGGTATCAATATGAAAAAATATAAGGTTTATACGGTATGATTTCCCTTCTAAAACTTTTCTGCATCGGAATATTTATCGGCATTGCCAATGTTGTGCCCGGTGTTTCCGGCGGCACGATTGCGGTGATTTGCAATGTCTACGATAAACTAATCATATTGAGTTCGCTTAATTTTAAACGGATAAAGGAATCGTGGCAGGATATACTGAGCCTTGCACTGGGAATCGGTGCGGGAATTGTGCTGTTTGCAAAGGTGATTACGCTGCTATATCGCGCGTATCCGGCGCAGACCAGTGCCTTTTTTATTGGGGTTGTGGCGGGGAGCATTCCGTTTTTGTTCCGAAAAACTCGTGCCGGTATTCCTGCTGCGGCAGTTGCAGAGAATGGTTCCCTAAAATCCGGATGGCTGTATGGAACGCTATGCTGCGGAGCGGTCGGTTTTGCGCTGATGCTGGGAATGTTTTTCTTACAGCGCCGCGGTGTACAGGCAGCTGCCGTTGTTACTGTTTTTTCGCTGCCGTTTGCGGTTAAATTAGCGCTAATGGGAGCTTTGGCTGCGGTTGCGATGCTGATTCCGGGTATTTCCGGCTCATTTGTGTTGTTGATTCTCGGCGTATACCCGACAGTGCTGCAAGCGGTCGCGGATTTTAATATGCTATTGCTTATACCTATTGCGCTTGGCGTTGGTGCAGGGCTCGTTGTCGGAGCACGGCTGATTGCCGTATTGCTGGAACGCTTTCCTGCACCGATGTATGCTTTTATTCTCGGCTTGGTTGCGGGTTCGATACTTTATCTCTATTCGAGTACCAGTTGTCAGCCTTTTATGATGCGGCTTGTTTCCGGAACGGTATTTCTTATCGGTTATATAACCGTCTCATTCTTTTCTAAAAGAGGGGAAGCAATGGAACAGAAAGAAGATGTCACCGATGAGTAATAACCGTATATCTTTTTGAGTGGGAGGAATGTATGTTTGAATCTTTACAAGTAACACCTGAATTAGTAGACAAGGTAATTAAACCTTTTTCTGCGTTAGCGGAGCACGGGGTATTGGTCAGTGCCGGACATGGAACGGAGCGCGGCGAGTGGAATACTATGACCGCATCGTGGGCATTGATGGGGCATTTATGGAACCGGCCGATGGTTGCTTTGTTTATCAGACCGCAGCGGCATACTGCGGTATTTGCCGAAGAAGAAGATTACTTGAGCGTGTCCTTTTTGGATACTGCCGATGAAAAAATGTGCGAAGCCCTTAAAATTTGCGGCACTGTTTCGGGAAGAGATGAAGACAAGGCTGCTCGTGCAGGGCTTACGCCGGTATTCCATGACAATACCGTTATCGGATTTGAGGAAGCGAAGCTTACCATATCATGCCGGAAACTCTATCGAAGTCAATTCGATATGGATTTGTTTTTAGATCCGCAGGTTATTATCGACTGTTATCCCAAGAAAGATTTTCACTACGTCTATTTCTGTGAAATCCGCGATGCCTACCTTCGCAGCAACTAGAACACTGATATACGATAAGCAATCATGTCTGGCAAAGTAGATAAAAATCGCAGGATAATGAAGGTTGCTTGCACAAGAGATTTATTTTTTTTATTATATCGCTTATGACAGCAGTATTGGTATATTTTGATAAAGGGAAAACAGCTCAAACCAAGCTTTTTCTGGAAGCCTTAAAAGAGGGAGCTCATAGTCGGTGCGATGAGTTCCATATTTTGGATGGATATGCACTGACCGATACCGATCGGCTTAATATGTATGGGTATGTTGCCGTTTTCTGCGCCGAAAAACCGCTTTTTACCTCCAAACCCGATTCTGCTGTTGTAACTATCCTAAAAGAACACGGCCTAAAAGAAGGCTGTAAAGGCTGCGTTCTGACCGTAAGCCGCGGCTTGTTTTCGGATAAATTTACCCGGAATGTGATGAATGCATTGGAAAGCTGCGGTTTTATGATTGACTACTTCGATACATTGCGGAATGCTGCGGATGCTCGCCGTGCGGGGGCAAATATTGGGTAGTAAGGCGGAAAGCGGACAGCAGGATAGCGAAGAAGGATGCAGAAATCGATCAGCTCATCAAGTTCTAGAAATAGAAGATTATTATAAGATTTTAGATATTTCTCCTTCTGCTTCGACCCCAGAAATCAAACGGGCATTTAGAAAAAAAGCTAAAGAATTGCATCCCGATATTCCGCATAATATTCGGAATACCGGCGGTAAAAAAGCAAATGAGCAGGCGCTGATGCGGCTTATCCGCGCCTATGAAGCATTGCTTGATGTAAAACGTCGGGCGGAGTTTGATTTTTTCTATAATAAGACAGCCAAAAAAGGTGAAAGTTTTGATTACCGCACATGGTTAAAAGAACGGGCGGATCCTGAAAGCAGAGCTACGCTGATTTTTTTTGACCTTTTCCATAATGCAGAAGACGAAGCGGTACAGGAGTTTTTACGGCTCCGGTCAGTACAGCCTTCGTTTTCGCTCCGCCATTACTTTAGCAGGGGAGATTTTATGGATTGCGGTTTTGTTCTTGCAGAGGAATTGTATTTCCGCGATCATTATTATGAGTCTTTTTTGCTGCTTGACCGGATTATCCGCGAAGAGCAGAAGCAGGCATATTTCCGCCATTTTTTCCCCGAAGTGCTTATCTTAGCCCGCAAGCTTATCCGCGAGAAACTCATCTATACTCTTGCCGATGATTTACTGCTCGATTGCTGCGAAGCCGCGCTGGATTTTGGGTTGAGTAAAGCGGATAATGCAGAGATATTAAAAAAGATGGCGGAAATTTATTACCGGATGGGTGATTTTAGCACCGGTGACGGATGCGCGGCGGCGTCCGTGCGTATGAATCCCCGTATCCGCGGTATAACGAAGTTGAAAAAAAACTATCAGCAGCAGCTTTGGCGTTAACGGTGTGCCGGATATCCTTAACACAAGATAACCGGTGTATCCTCCTAAGACGATAAGGCTGCGCAAAAGGTAAGGAATATATGATACGGATTAAGACAAAGGAACAGATAGACGGTATCCGCCTATCCTGTAAGGCATTGGCGCGGCTCTTTAAAGAGCTGACTCCTCGTGTACAGCCGGGCGTAACCACTAAAGCGCTGGATGACTTTTGTGTTGAGTACATTAAGAGCATCGGCGGTATTCCCGCATGGTATGCAGAAGATTTTCCGGGGGCAGCCTGTATCTCCATCAACGAAGAAGTTATTCACGGCATTCCCAGCAAAAAGAAAATCGTACAGGAAGGAGACCTCGTATCGCTGGATATCGGTATTGACCTCAACGGATACATCAGCGATTCCTGCGTAACGGTACCGGTCGGGAAGGTAAGCCCTGAACGAGCCCAGCTCTTAAAGGTTACTACCGATTGTCTCTATGCGGGTATCGCCGCTTGTCAGGCGGGAAAGCGTGTAAATGCAATATCCCGCGCGGTGTACGATTTGGCACGGCAGTATAAATACGGCGTTGTATATGAATACTGCGGCCATGGGGTCGGGCTTAAAGTACATGAAGAACCGAATATTCCGAACGTACCGGAGCGCGGCGGGCCAAATCCTCGGTTGGTACCCGGCATGGTGATTGCGATTGAACCGATGATTAACCTCGGTACGGCGGATGTTAAAACCCGCGCCGACGGATGGACGGTTGTCAGCGCCGATAAGTCCTGTTCCTGCCACATGGAGCACACGGTTGCCATCTTTGAAGACCACACCGAAATTTTAACCCAACTTGCCCCCGGTGAAGTGTAAGTAAACGCGGCGCATTTTGCGTTATTTTATCAATTCAAAGGCTGAGTATTCTTTTGTTCCGTCTAAACTGTTTATCACCGTGTATCCTGCAGCCGCTAATTTTTCCGCAAGGGCAAAAGAGCGGTTGCCGGAATAACAGTAGGTCAGTACCGGTTTGTCTTTAGGCAGTTTGGGGAGTAATTCAGCGACGGTATTCGCATTGCCCGATATCGCGCCCTTTAAATGCGAAACGGCATAGTCCGCAGGTTCCCGGGCATCGACCACCGAATAGCTTCCGGTATTTACCAACTCCTGCATCTGCTTTCCCCGTACATTTGCGACTTTGGTGAGCGATTTATAAGAGTAGCTATCGACTCCATCCGCATTGAACAGTTTTTTAAATCCGTTCTTTTGTAGGATTTCTGCAGCTGCCCGGCTCCGTCTTCCGCTTCTGCAAATAACGATAATATTTTTATCCTTGAGGTCGGCAATATCACTCAGTCTGTTACCGATATCGTTAAGGCTGATGTTGATTGCATAGCGGACATGCCCTGCCTCATACTCGTATTTTTCACGCACATCGATAACAAGATACTGCTCTTTTTCCGTCTTGTCGTTCATAATGGTGTCCAGCTCGGCGCCTTTCATGTCCGTGATAGCTGTCGTGCCCTTCGAATTGCTTTTGCTTTCTTGCGCTGTACAGGCATTTCCCAACAGCATAATACAGACCAGTGCATATATAAGGGCATTTATCTTTTTAAGCTCAATTTTCCGAGTATGCATTTCAAACTCCTCTATGTCAGGATGTAGTAAAACAATCCGGTAGCGGTACCTTATGTTTTACATATTACACTTTAAACTTTGAGACTTCTTTTGCAAGATTCTCAATGCTATGCTTATTTTTCTGCGTAATCTCGCTTACTTCCTGCACTGCATTGTTAATCTGTACTGCACCGGATGCCATTTCGTTCATGCTTTGGGTGATGATACGGGTCAGGTTGTCGAGCTTACGCATCTCTTCTGCCACTCCTTCCCCGCCTTTCAGCATTTCTTCCGAACCGGCTTGCACTTCTATTGTTACCGTATTAATACTCTTAATAGCGGTGAGTACCTCTCTGCTGCCGTTTTCCTGCTCCCGCATCGCTTCGGTTAGGTTGGCACTCATTTCTTTTACCTGCTCGGCAAGGCTGAAAATTGCGTTAAATTTTTCTTCTACTGTTTTGGATGAAGTGGAGAGTGTTTCGATTTCACCGCTGAGCGCTTTCAATGTAGTGGTGATGGTTTTCCCTTGCATCGAAGATTCTTCTGCGAGTTTGCGGATTTCGTCTGCAACAACGGCAAAGCCTTTACCTGCCTCTCCTGCATGAGCTGCTTCTATTGCGGCATTCATTGCAAGTAAATTGGTTTGCGAAGCAATATGCTGAATAACACTGCTGGCTTCCATTAGAGAACCGGATTCTTCTGCAATCTTCTGTGTTACAGTGTTAGAGGTAACAAGTGTTGCTTTGCCGTCGCCGGTCGCTGTTGTAAGACTTTTAACTACGTCATCGGTTTTTCCGAGTGTTTGTCCGATAGAGGCGATATTTGCAACCATCTCTTCTACAGAAGATGAAGATTGTGCGACACTTGCAGCCTGCGTGTCAATACTGGCGTTCAGCTGCTTAATAGTTCGGACAATTTCTTCAATGGTTGATGCCGTTTCGGTAACGCTGGCAGCCTGAGTTAAAGCTTGCTGTTTAACACTGTCGATGTTTGCACTAATTTGGTTGACGGCACTTGCCGTTTCGGTCATATTTGATGCAAGTTCATCGCCGATTTCTTCCATTTTTTGACTGTTAATTCCGACTGTCCGGATTGATGTGCCTATTTTTGTAATGGTTTCATTAAAATACGCTGCCATATCCGTGATTTCGTCATTTCCTATCAGCGGCAAACGGACGGTTAAGTCGCCTTCGCCTTGGGCAATATCCTGTAAAGCGGAAACAGCAGTGTGAATAGGTTTTACGATTGTACGGGTAACCAGATACACCACAACAATCGCTGAAAGCAAAATAATCACACCGATAATGAGCATAGAAAACTGGAGTGCATAGACCGTTCCTAAAAACTCCTTGACAGGTGCACGTACAACTACGGACCAATTTACCGACGCGATTTTAGCAAATGAGGCAATATAGCTCTCCCCTTCATAGGTATAATAGTCAACACTGCTTGTCGTCGTAGTTAGTACTTGCTGTAAAAACGCTGCAGTAGACGCCAGTGAGGCATTAGTCTTAGCTTGTTCAATAATATTAGCTTGATTTTCTACCAGAGAAGAATCTTTGTCAGCTATAATAACGCCTTTATCATCTAAGATATAGCAATTGCCGGTTTGACCGATCACGATGTCTGCAATATCACCGGAAAGCAACAAACCTGAAATATCTGCGGAGAGAACACCTGCAACGGCTCTGTTTTCATCATAAATAGGAACAGAGAGGACAGCGATCAATTCACCAGTCGCGCGTGATATATACGGAGCAGAAAAATACTTCTTTCCGCTTAAAGCTGCACGGAACCACTCACGGTCGTCAACGGTTACCAGCGAACCGTCAGGAAGGGTACATTTTCCATTTATATCGCTGAAATTCATTTCCTTGAGGCGTGTGTTAAAAGCAACCTCTCGAGTCAAAAAGTCTGCTTTTTCTTTTACAGAGACATCGGCATCCCTCAAAAGAGGCATACGGGCAATACCTTCAATAAACTGTAAAAATGCAGTAATCCGTCCGTTAATAATTTCTGCAGTATCATTTGCCTTATCGATAAGATGCGTCTCTATTTTTTCGAGAACCGCTCTACGCGCTGTATGTACGGCAAGAAATCCTTCAATAGATGAAGCAAGTGCGATCAAGAGACCGAAAATAAGAATAAGTTTCTTTTTTAAAGAAAAACGATTTCGTGTCTTTTGGGCGGCGGGCTGCGCCTTCTTTGCTTGTCTTGGGTGGGTGTGGATGGTACTTTTTTCGTTCATTTTGTCAAAACTCTCCTTATTATGACAAAAGATTACATCCGCCTATCTTGTCCGCCTTTTAGAAGGTAAAAAATAAGCGGATCCGCGTGTATATTGCGTACACATGAAAAGTATAGCCCTTTTGCCGATATGTGTCCAGCAAGCAATGAGTAATGGTGGTAAAGCAAATTAAATCTAAAGAAAAGTTCTAAAAACAGAGGCTCGAGAGATTTGCTATAAAATAAAAAATTATGAACTAGTTTTTCTCTGGGACAAGGCCGTCAACAAAATACTTGTCCGGTAGTTTTGCCGGTTTACCGGTTTTATCTACACAGCCCCACGAAACTTCCGCTTCAGCACAGACAAAGCCCTCCGGATTTGTGATTACCTGCCGGAAAGTTCCCGAAAGTTTGCCGAGTTTGATGGGCGTAACGTCAATACGGAGTTTATCGTAGAGCCGCGCAGAATATTTGTAATGAATGTCGATATGTGTTACATAAAGCATATAGCCTTCATCGATGAGTCCGACATAATCAAAACCGATACGGCGTAGGTATTCCATACGGGCGTACTCCAAGTAGTTTAAATATATGGCATTGTTTACATGATTATATGCGTCCAGTTCGTAGCTGCGAACTTCTACTTCTATTGGGGCTATCATAATTTTTGTCCTCCTCGTGATTTATCATAGCGGAAGTAATAGCGTAAAAAAAAAGACTGCAAGCCCCCTTGCAGTCTTTTGAGCTATGATGGATTCGAACCATCGACCCACGCCTTAAAAGGGCGTTGCTCTACCTACTGAGCTAATAGCCCATATCTTGAAATAACAGGGCGAGTATATAGGATATTGAGTGCTATGTCAAGTATCGCTCCTGTAAATATTTTTGTTTTGAACCGATTTTTTCCAGCATATATCGTTTTAATAAAAATGTGCAGAAATACGGGAATGTATAAAATTTACCATTAAATCCAATGTTCTTTGCACAGAGTTTTATTCCGTAATGAATATCCGGATATTTTTCTTTTTCTATCAGATTTTTAAGCGAAGCCGTAGCGCTGTCAGTTGCCTTTACTTCTACAGGAACAAGAGATTCGGCATCGCGGATAAAAAAATCCATTTCAACGGTAGATTTTTCATTCTTGTAATAAAAGAGTTCATATCCCTGTTTTACCAGCATATCGCCGACAATGTTCTCAAAGATTGCGCCTTTGTATGTGTTGAAATTTTTGTTCTGCCGTAAATCTGCCTGCGCCTCTTCATCCAGGGCTGCAATCAAAATTCCCGTATCGTGATAATAGATTTTATATTCCGTCGGATTATAATTGCCTCTTAAAGGCAGTTCCGGCTGCGCAAGATTGTAACACACATTTACAATTCCGGTATCTTTACGGCGGAGTTTGTAATCCATGACCGTATACTATCACGTTTTATCACATTTTTCCAGCATTATTCGAGGTAAAAATCACATTTTTCCAGATATTTTATGGTGATTTATCACATTTTTCCATAGACAAATTGCTCAAATCAATATCTTTTTTGCTGTGCCGCCGTAATATTCATTGCGGAGTTCGTGGACGTGCTCATCGCGGATATAGTCGTCAAAGGGCATCATCCGGTCGATTACACCGCCGGGGGTAATTTCCACAATGCGGTTTGCAATGGACGAAATGAATTCGTGGTCATGCGAGTTGAACAGAACGACGCCGGGGAAGGCGATGAGCGCCTCGTTCAAACTGGTGATCGCTTCCAAGTCGAGGTGATTGGTCGGCTCATCCATAATCAGCACATTGGCGCCGGAAAGCATCAGCTTACTGAGCATACAGCGTACCTTTTCTCCTCCGGAAAGCACCTTAACGGGTTTGAGCGACTCATCGCCGGTAAAAAGCATCCGTCCCAAAAAGCCGCGCACGTAGGCTTCGTCCTGTTCGGTGGAAAATTGCCGCAGCCAATCGGTAATGTTCAAATCTGTTTCAAAGTAGCTGGAATTATCCTTGCTGAGGTAGGCATTCGTAACGGTCTGTCCCCAATACACATCCCCAGAATCGGCGGTTTTAACACCGGCGATAATATCGAAGAAAGCCGATTTTGAGTTATGCTCCTGTCCGACAAAGGCGATTTTGTCCGTCCGGTTCACGGTCAAGCTGAAATCTTTGAGCAGCGTAATGCCGTTGCCCGAACCTTCTTCCTTAGAAATATAGTTGAGCTTTTCTACGCGGACAACGTTATTCCCGATTTCTCTATCCGGTTTAAAGTGGACATACGGGAATTTCCGAGTGGTAACCTCCAGTTCTTCCAGGGCAAGTTTGTCGTACACTTTTTTGCGGCTGGTTGCCTGCCGGCTTTTTGCCGCGTTAGAAGCAAAGCGCAGGATAAATTCGCGCAGATCTTTCATCTTTTCTTCGCGTTTTTTCTGCTGATCGCGTGCCTGCCGCTGCATAATCTGACTCATCTGATACCAGAAGTCGTAGTTACCGCTGTACATACGGATTTTTCCGAAGTCGATATCGCAAATATGCGTACACACGGTGTTTAGAAAGTGCCGGTCGTGCGATACCACGATCACGGTATTCGGGAATTCAATTAAAAACTCCTCAAGCCAGCTGATGGATTCAAGGTCGAGACCGTTCGTCGGTTCGTCCAACAAGAGAATATCGGGATTGCCGAACAGCGCCTGTGCCAGCAGCACACGCACTTTCTGACTTTCGTCAAGCTCGCTCATCATGCGCTCGTGGTTTGCCTCTTCCAAGCCGAGCCCGGAGAGCATCTGTTCTACCTGATTTTCTGCCTCCCAGCCACCCATATCGGCAAACTCACCTTCGAGCTCCGAGGCGCGGATACCGTCCTCTTCGCTGAAATCTTCTTTTTCGTAAATGGTTTCCCGCTCTTTCATAATTTTGTAGAGCTGCGGGTGTCCCATGTATACGGTGTCTTTGACGGAATATTCATCAAAAGCAAAGTGATCCTGCCGCAGTACCGCCATCCGCTCACCCGGTGTAATGCTGATTTCTCCACTGTCGTGCTCCAACTCGCCGGAAAGCAGCTTGAGGAATGTTGACTTGCCTGCCCCGTTTGCTCCGATAATGCCGTAGCAGTTCCCGGGGGTAAATTTTAAATTGACATCTTTAAAAAGAGGTTTTTCCGAAAATTTTAAACTAACATCGCTTACTGTAATCATAAAGGATAGTATAGCCTAAAAGAAAAAAAGAGTGAACGGGATGGATGAATAAACGCATCAGGTCGTTTTTTAACACCCCCACGGAAAAACTGAGACTATTCGACCAGAGTTGAACCTCTTCGCGGTTCAAATGGTCTCACAGTCTCAGTTTTTCCGCGGTTTTTATCTAGTCTACCTGATGCGTTTATCCATTTGTGGGAAAAATGTGCGAAATTTTAGATAAAATTTCGCACAGAAGGGCTGTTACGGATTATGGGTTTCTGCCAATACCCGTTGGTAAACCTCTGCAATTTTTTGTGCCATCGTTTGATAATTGTCTTGGGCCATAGCCGAGTTTATTTCTTCTTTGAGTGTTTCGCCGCCCTCGGCATGTTGTTTTTTATCATAGATATCATGCAGGATTTTAACGAATGCCGCTGAATCTTTAAAAGCAAACCCTGTTAATCCTTCAATATATTGATCTTCATTGTCTTTGTCATACAAATGGACAACGGGAAGACCGCAGGCCATCGCTTCCAACGCCGAAACTGAATGGTTTTCCGAAAGCGAGGTCATAATATATGCATCACATAAGTGATAATAATATTTAACGGTTTCATGCGGAATCGCACCGGTAAAGATAACCGAATGGGTAAGACCGTAATCCTGTGCTTGCTGTTCAAGTTCTGCTCTGGCAGGACCGTTCCCGATTATAAATAATTTGGCATTCGGCATCCTGTCTACAAACTGTTTCCAATATTCTAGTGTGAGTGAAAGATTTTTTTCGGAGGCAAGTCTCCCACAAAAACAGGCAATAAAATCCTCAGGTTTAATGGCGTACTGGATTTTAAGATTGTTAATAACTTCTTGATTGAGTGTTTCTTCGGAAAAGTCGGATGTAATACACGCATTTGGGATTTTATAAATAGGGGTCGTTACTTTGCATTGCTTTAAAAAATCTTCCATCTTTGTTGATGCGCAAATAACCGCTTTAGCGGCATTGGTATATTTTAAAATGCTCCAATTAATAAAATTTTTTGCCGCTTTAAGATTCTTAAATATCCCTAAATAATGCATATAGTCGTAATACATGGTATGGCAGGTGTATACAATCGGTATATTGAGCCTGCGTGCTGCATAAAGAGCAAACATACCCTGACTAAACTCCGTGTGGATATGAAGAATATCCGGCTTCCATTCCTGTAAGAGTTTTAATTCACTTTTACTGTATGGATACGAGACACAGTAATCATACAGATTAGGTAATTTTACTGCGGGACTATATAAAATACCGTCGGTAATATGATGATGCTTTGTGTTAAAATCCGGTTTTACAATTAATACTTCGTGTCCTGCTTCTATAAGGCCCGTCCTCAAGGCTTCCATGTGGTATACAACACCATTGATCGCGGGCAGGTAGTATTCGGCGATAATAGCAATTCGCATATAGATATGCCCTTTATAAGTTAGCTTGTATTCCGGCACTCTAGCACAGTTAGGCGGTAAAAGCAAGCAAAATCAAAAGTATGTCAAAATTAATATCGAAACCTCAGGCAGACATCGCAAATAAATCTAAGGAAAACCTATTGTTTTGTGAGAGCTTGTAGTATACATCCAATATTTTCTGAGCTGTTGATATACTCTGTGGACATCTTTCTTTGTTTTATCTATTATTATTTACCAATTATTTCTCAGGGTCAAAAAATGAAACGCTCTATCATTGTTCTATTATTATCGTTAATGCCTGCTCTATTTTGTTTTGCAGACACGTCTTATGCGCTATTTGTAGAAAATGATCATTGGATTTATGATGCAATGCACATCCTTTCGGTCGAATCGCGACAGACAACACTTGCAGATCGTCAGCCGCTTTCTAAAGGAGAACTTACTGAATACTTTTCTACTTTTGAGAATGCTGCTATACCTCAGGCGAGTGAACCGCTGTACCGTATGATGCACGATTATTTCTCCGGGCATTCGTTTTTATTTACTCGTAAATATTTTGCATTTGATGTGAACGGTATTTTTGCGCTGCAAGGGCAATATGTACACAACCGTGAAAATGAAGTGCGGCTGGATAGTTTTTTACGGTATAATAGAACGCCTGCTGTTGTTTCTGTCCCAATGCATATGATGTTTACCCCATACATTGATTTTTTTGCTAATCTCAGCTTAAAGAAAAATTACTGGGCGGCGGTATTATCCTATCCATATACCAATCTGCCGTTGGAAGGCAATGCCTTTGAGGCTGCCGTTCCTACGCAAGCCGGACTGTCTCTTGGAGGACGCATCTTTAATCTTACCATCGGACGTGGGGCTTTAAATATTGGCAGGTCGCTAGCAGGTAGTATGCTGCTTGCAGATACCGTAGACCGAATGGATTACATAACCGCCTCATTTTTCTATAAGAAGGTGCGATTAGCACTGAATGTATTGGAATTAGAGCCTACTCGATTTGTATTTTCTCACGAAGCTTCGTTTCGCCCAATTAATTGGATTACACTCCGCTTTTACGAAGGAATCGTGCTTAATGCTCCGTTTGATCCTAAATACTTAAACCCGATGATGATTTTTCATAATTTTTTCGGCTGGCGAGAGAAGACTTTTAATGGAAATGCTTCTGAAGAAGCCGGCAAATCAAGCCTCGGTTGCCAATTCGGTGTCGGTGTTGATATAGTTCCGATACGAGGTTTGCGGTTATATGGTCAATACGGTCAAAATCAATTTCAGACCTCGTTTGAGCTGAAAAACTATCCTAAAGCCCGGAATATTCCTAACAGCCTCGGCGGTTTAGCCGGTATTGAGTATATCCATCCGTTCAGTTTTGGACACCTTTCCGTAACAGGTGAGTTTTTATACGCAAACCCGTGGATGTATATAATGGAAAATAAGCATATCAGCCTCTACCACCGCCGGAAGGATACTGTTGCAGGCAAGGAAATGACGGATTCGTACATCCGGCAATGGGTTGCTAATCCGTATGGTCCTGATACAATCGGGGCTTTTTTACAGATTACGTTAACGGAACCCCAAAAATACCGTGCAAAGCTTGGGTACCGTTTTTTGGCGAAGGGAGAAAACGAAGATAATTTTTTTGATCCCAGTAAAGAAAAACCAGGAAAGCCTGGGATCTATTACCCTGATGCCGATCACTATGAAGCAATAGCACAGGCAAAGACCCCGTATGGGAACCCTGCATATTTTCATACGATTTCGTTGGAAGGCACATACCGGGTGATTAAACAGCTTGAACTGAATGCAGGGCTGAACTGGACAATTGTATCCGGTAGAAAAAACGGACACGCGGTGGATATTTATTCTTCGGTTAAATATACAATCCGGTAATATGTGCTTATATGGTAGGCTCCTGCTTGAGCATATCGCCGATTTTTGATACCTTTCGCACTTGTTATAGAAATAATTATGAAAAAGATGAGGTGTGTATGAAAAAACTTTTATGCATTGTATTATTACTCGTCGCGTTCCATACGGTATGTATTCAGGCGCAAGCTCCAGTTAATTTGTTCGATCCGTTCTATGAAGATTTATCGATATGGGAAGGAAGTGGTTTAATCAATGATGCACCAAGTATCAGACCATATCCGCTGCAAGAAATTGAGCGCTTACTGCAAATAGTTATGGAAAAAGGAGATGCCGGTCAGCGTAGAAAAGCTGCTGAATATCAAGCACGTTTTTTTCAGCGGCCTTTTCACTTTGGTGGAAAAGCTGAGTTTAACTTTGCTTCACCCGATAACCAAAAACAATTTTTTATAACGCCTTTCGGTACGCTTAACTATTCGCTAATGAAGTTTTTAACTATGTCCGCGTATCTGAGTGTTAATCTTATGAATACGCTGGATAATGAAAGTTTGTTACCTGCATATTCCTATTCGCAAAAAGATATTGCCGATGATGCAGGAAATATCGGTAAACTCAAACTACTTCCTGCATTTAATACTTCGGCAACATTCGGTACTGCAGAATATTATTTTACTGCCGGCTTAGGGCGGACTTCTTATGGTCCCTTCCATGACAGCGGTATTTTTATTTCCCGTGATGCATTCCATGCAGGGCATTTTATTTTAACGATTAACAAGAAAAAGTGGGCATATAATCAAGTTCTTTTGTTACTTGCTGCAACCAATGATCATAAAGGCTCTATTGGACCGCAGAAGTTTTTAGCATCTCATTCTATTGATATTCGGCCGTTGACCTGGCTCTCTTTTTCTATTATTGATACAATGAGTTATGGCGGGCGATTTGAGCCGATGTATTTAATTCCTTTCTCAGCTTTTTTTCTTGGACAAAGTGTCTATAGCTTCCCTGATAATTCTTTAATAGGGCTTAGCGCAACTGTCAAACCTATAAGAGGTTTACGTATTGATTCAGCGTTTTATGTTGATGATATCGGCTTAAATGAAATACTAAAGTTTAAAGATGCAAAATGGCGTTTAGCAGGAGAATTTGGAATTTCATATACCATGCCGAATACTCATTGGTTCTCTTTTGTCGATTTAAATTACACGTTTGTGATGCCGTATATGTATACACATGTTGACGATGATGATTATAATAAACCAAATTATCAAAATTATACGCATCACGGTTCTCCGCTTGGAACAAACCTCGACCCGAACTCTGATAGAATTCATCTTAAACTTAAATTTCGTCCGCTCCATGGGCTTGATATTAACCTTTCCAATACCTTTATCCGCCATGCTAATACAACTGAAAGTATTACGGATATCAGTATGATAAAAGACTACCTTGCAAGACAGTATACAACGGATGGATCGGTATTTAATCATCCTACGATTACAGGCAGGGCTCAAAATGGCGGTACTGACTGGAAAAATCATGCCTTCTTATATTCCACGCCCTTTATGCGACAACAGACCATCCAATATGTTAACCAGCTTGCATTGGATATCAGCTGCCATTTACCGATTGTAAAGTCGGGCGGGTATATGCTGTTCAAATTCGGTTATGTGTTTGAAGCAAACATCAATCCGGGTGTACGAAGAAATATTTATTCGCCAAATCATACGACAACGGGGTGGAATGATAAATCCATAGCACAAATTGGGGAAGCCGCGATTCGGCAAGAAGCTGACAGACAGCTTGCAGACTGGCGTGCCAAAGCTATCGGTAAGCAGTTCAACCACTATATTCGGTTAAGCGCAGAGTTTGCGTATTAGGAAAAGTTTTTATCGTCGGGCTTTTGAACTTAACTTAAATCGCACTATCTTGTGCGGTTTAAGTTAATAGTTTACTCGGACAACCTTATCGGTGCGTTCTACAACCGTGCCGATAATTGCCGGTTTTCCGCAGACGGTATTTTCAAGGACGGTGCAAAGTTCTGTGTATAACTGCTGCGCGTCTTTTTGCGCTACCGCAATAACAAGACCTCCTGACGTCTGCGGGTCAAACAGTATATCCTGATAGGCGCGCGGCACTCCGTCCAACACAGCATTATCGCCGACAAAGCTCCTGTTTGAATACGCTCCGGCGGGAACAAAGCCCATTTCGGCATATTCAACGGCAGCGTCAAAAATCGACAGCGATTTACAAGTAAGCTCAATACTGAGGCCGCTTCCCTTTCCCATTTCATACAAGTGCCCCAACAGTCCGAAGCCGGTGATATCCGTACAGGCATGAACCTCATATTTGGTCATCACAGTGCAGGCGGCGGCATTTAAGAAGGCCATAACGTCATACACGCTTTTAAGCTCATCAGCGCCGAGCATATCAGCCTTCGCTGCCGTTGTTAAAATACCGGAGCCGATGGGCTTGGTTAAAATCAGTACATCACCTGTTTTGCAGGCTGAATTCCGCAGTATTTTATTGGGATGCACAAAACCCGTTACCGCTAAACCGTATTTCGGGATGCTGTCGTAAATGGTGTGCCCGCCGCAGATAATTGCTCCCGCCTCAAACGCTTTGTCGGCGCCGCCTCGCAGTATTTCCTTGATAATGGGTTCTGGCATTTTTTCCGAAATACAAAAAAGATTGAGCGCCAGTTTCGGAACGCCGCCCATTGCGTAAATATCGCTGAGTGCATTAGCGGCTGCAATCTGCCCGAACATATACGGATCATCCGTAATGGCCGGAAAGAAGTCAGCCGTAAAAATTAATGCCGTTTCGTCATTGATTTTATAAACAGCCGCATCATCCGATGTATCGAAACCGACCAAAAGCCGGGGATCGGAGCAAATAGGAAAGCTTTTTAATAATCCATCCAGTGCACCCGCACTTAATTTTGCCCCTCATCCCGAATAGGACGAAGATTTAATTAAACTGAAATTTTTATCCGGGATTGCACAGCTCATGGTTGCCTCTTAATTGTCCACTGCGGTATATGTGCCGGCGGAGTCAAAACTGAACACTTCATCGCGTTCAATGTTTGCAAAGTTCTCTGCGCCGAACACCGCGCCGTCTTTTATCATAACTTTAACCGCCGTACCGCAGGCGGAGCTGAGTTCGCGCGGCACGGGAATAAGCTTAACGGTAATCACGCCGTTTTGCACAGCCTCGCTCTTTTCGAGACTGCGCATACAGACGAGCGCTTCGTAATGAGTGTGAAACGTTATTACGTAACCGCAGATCATTTTGAAACGGTGATTTTCCAGTCGCTGCCGTCTGCTGAAATGGAGGTCTTTGCCTTCATCTTATCGCAAAAGCGGATAACATTTTCTTTTGAGGTTTCATTATCGACAAGCACCGTAAAATTCTGATGTGCATCGAATGCTTTTTTTGTCCGTACTACCGGTTCGGGGCAGGAAAGCCCCCGTGCATCTACCATATAATCTGCCATTTTTGTCTCCTTCTGAAATATTTTCTATGTTAAAAAAAGAGGCATCCCTAAGAGGTCGATGATTAGGGATGCCGCGAAAACATTATTTATTTTTTGCTGCGTAATATACGCTGACACAGGCTGTTACGACTAATCCGATAACAACGGCAATCATCCCCGCACTTGTCGGGCCTTTACCGGAAGAGGCAAGACCGAAGTTATGAGCGAAAGCCGCGCCTGCAATCAAACCGGTTACAGTTACAGCCGAGTCGGTGTTACCCTCACCGGTTAAGATGAGCTGGCGTAAGGGGCAGCCGCCGAGCAGAACACTTGCCCATCCGACCAGCACCATACCAAGCGCATTCCACAACCCGTCGGTGTGGGCAACTGCCTGCCCCGCAAGTCCGAGCTTAAACTGTCCGGTTACGAGCGTTCCGATAAGCACGGCAACTAAAATAGCAATGCTTCCCGTTAAAAGGTGGAAGTCTTTGAGCATAATTGCATCGCGGATACCGCCTGCGGTACAGAGCCGGCTGCGTTGTGCTAATGCACCGCTGACAAGACCGATACCGAGTGCGAGCGCAATCGGCGCATGCATTGAACCGGGGCCTTTTTCGCTAAAGGCGAGAACGGCGGGGAATGCAACCAATAAAATAAAGAATACGATCATCACGATGGGGGCAAGCATACCTTCCTGTCCGGATTGGGGATACGCGCGGCTCAAGGAGAAATTCTTATTGAGGAATACCACTCCGATAGCGATACCGATGATGAACCCTACAAGACCAAATACCGCATTCAAGTCGCCTGCGCCCAAACGTAAAAACATACGAAGCGGGCATCCCAAGAACATCAATGCGCCGATCATTACGAAAAACCCTAATACAAAGCGGGTAAAAGGCGCTGAACCGCCGCGCGGCTTAAATTCTTTTTTTACGAGCGCGATTACAAACGCACCAACTATCAGGCCGATGACTTCGGGTCGCATATACTGTACGACGGCTGCATTGTGCAATTTTAAGGTGCCCGCAATATCGCGCAAGAAACAGGCAATACAGAAGCCCATATTCCCCGGGTTTCCGAATTTGACCAATACGACAGCCGCAATACCGATAAATGCGCCTGTCAATGCTACCATGAAATGTTTTTTCATTTCACTCCTCCAGTTTTTTATTTTTTTTAATAAAACTATAAAAAAAATTATATATAGTATGATACAAGGAGTTTATAGGGCTGTCAATATTTCTTTTAAAAATATATGTGGGTATTTACTGCTCTGACAGGGGGACTGCGTTTCCCGGCAGAAACGAGTTTAGGTATAAGTTAAACTTGTAGCCGCAGCATGAGGATGTTTCAAAAGTTGGTTGCTTTTTCGACATCCCAGCGAGTTTAAAATTAACTCTTTCCATTCTACGGCTTGTCTCTATTTTATTTTAGATAGCTCCTCGCTATTTTACAACATGCCGCCCTGATGGGGATGCCGGACAGCTTATTCCGGCTGAGGTAACAATTCTATCACCAAGAATGCTTACTTGACGTCCACAGTGGATACAGTGAATACCGTCATATACGGCAACATGCTTTTTTGTCGGGTTCCTGGTACAAACCATATCGCCGGTTGCGGATGCTAAATTATGGCCGACCGGTTTTATATCTTGCTCACAAAATCTACATTTCATAAAAACTCCTGTAAAAAGCAATACTCCTTCTTTTTATCATTTTTTATGAGAGAAATCAACAACCCTGATGCAGGGTGAAGGTCGTACTGTAACAGGGGATTAAAACCTCTCTATGGCTCAAGACAACTTGTTTATCCTGACTTAATTGTACTGTATGACCGACTGCAGCGGTATCCAGCCGGTAACTCCGCCGACGGTTTTAATGTAGTACCATTGCGGCGCTTTTCGTATGATAATGACACTTTGGCCTGCCGAAAGCCGGTGCACGATACTGCCGGTATTTTCCGGTATACGCCGCACCGCTATTTCGCCGGCATCCTCAATGCACACGCCTTGCGGCCGAAGTATGAGCCGGAACAGTACGGCGGTGAGGCTTCCGCTACACAATGCGATGATGATACAAAGCAGCATAAACCGCTTTTTATTGCGGAAACCGCACACTGCCGCACCGATCAGTAATAAGCCGGAGATTACCGCCGTTAGAATGCCGAGCAGGCGCGGATACAGCGGCAGCGGATGGGCAATCTCCAACGCAGCTTCCAGTTTTCTGCGTTCACGGCGGATTGCGGGAGAAAAAAGCGCCGCGGCTTCCTGTTTGCGGTAGTCGGCTATTTGCTTTGCCGCGGCGCTTTTTTCTTGCTCGGTCATAGTGTTGCCGCTGTACTGCGTTTCAGGCGGGAGCGCCTGAAACGCAGCGGCGGTGAAGCCGTCCGCACCGCTTTTATCGGCAGCCTCGGTAATTGCCTGCCGGTCGATGCGGTACGCAGCAGGAGCGCTAAATGCTTTTCCACCCGCTGTAAAAAATATCTGCGCTTGAGGAAGGCTTTGCACACCTATCCGCAAGGGTATCAAATTAAAGGCGGCAAGAACATAATGCTCGTCATCGGAATCTTCGCATGGAACGGATGCAGTCGACAGGACTGCACTGGAAACACTGGCATCCGGCAAATCTGCCGTATTTGACAAAGCCGCCGAGTTTATTAAAACAGCCGCATCAAACGGCAGTTCTGTGAGTGTAAGCGGTTTCAGCGCGGCGCTTTCGGATGGAGCGCATTCGATACGGACTATTTCAACTGGTAACGGCAGCTCACTGTGCATATCCCGAATAGCAGTGCTGTTGCGGTTCTCTTGGGAGCCGGACGCTTCGAGGCGGGCGGCTTCGATTTGAGCAGAGGCGGTTTGCAAAGCGTGCCGGTAGCGCTCGGTATGTCCTGCCGAATAAAAGGCTGCGGTTAAACACAGGATGTATTCCGTACCTTGTTCAAGGGCTGCGCCGTCCGCAACCGGCAGACCGCTTACAGAATACAGCATCCACACAAACGGCGTATGTTCCGACAGCCGCGGCCGGTGTACGGTTATATCCAGCGGTGTCAGCTCGACCGTTTGCCGTTTCCATTGTAGCTCCGGTTCGAATCGGAACCTGCCTGTTTTGTTAAACCGATACCGATAGCGCAGGTGTAGGCCGTCTCGTTCGGGAATCGCACTGCTCTGTATCAGCTCTGCCGTATCTGCGCTCTGCTCAAGGATAAATCGCGGCGTATCGCCATTATTCTTCTGCAAATACGGAGCCTCTCGTTTGATGATTACTTCAATTTCAAATTCACGATCAATTGATAATTCGGTACCGTCTGTTTTGAGCTCAATAAAATGCTCGGCATAATCGTTTTGCTGCCCATAGAGGCTTGCGGTTGCACAAAAGAAAAAAAAGAGTGTTGCCGTCTTCGCGACTAGCCTGCATACAAAGAATCCTAATAATCGTTTATCGCCGGTTCCGATTCGTGCTGTGTTTTTTTCCATTCGGTTTGCTCTCTTTTGCGAATAATATCTAAAATAATCGAATCCGTCAGATCGGCTTCGGGATCTTCGGACGTCTGTTGCGGAGCTTGATGCTGCATCTCCCGCTGTGTGTCGCTCAACTTTTTGCTCAACTCGTAATTAATCTTAGCTGCCGTATCGCGGCCGGACAGCTCCAATGATTTTCGGAACAATGCCGCCGCTTCTGCATAATCCTTTGAGTGAAACGCAATAATGCCTTGTTGATAAAATCGATGTGCCCGTAAAATCTCAGGCGCCGTTTCGAAACCATTTTGTAATTTTCCAGACGCAGCCTCATCCTCTCCCTGCATCAGATATGCGGATGCAAGCGCAAAGTCCGTGTACGGTTTTATGGTCTCATCGGATAATTCCGCCGCTAAACTTTCAGCCTCATAAAAATACAACACGGCATCATTCCAATCGCTCCGCATCCATGCGAGTGTCCCTTTTACGTGTGCAAGTTTGGTTTGCTGTTCTGCGCTGCATCCCGATAGGACAAACATCGTCATCAATAAAAAAATAAAACTCACCGACAAAAATGATGATCTAAATAACGATGATAATAATGTTGAACGTGATGATATGGGTGATATGACGGCAGCCGGACGTCTACATTTTTTTAGCACGGATACCTCCTGCACAAAGACCGATACAAAAAAGGAGGAGCGCCATCGCCGTACACTCAAATGTCCGCCGTACCGGTTTTTGCACATATCGTATTTTCTCGCTTTCGGCATCGCCTTCCGTCAGTGATTGCAGCACCTTCTGTGCCGAACCGAGGTCGGCAGCGGAAATATAAAAACTTCCGTTCAAGGCTTGCTCCGCATAGCGTTTAAGAATAGATTCCTCCAACTCACTTTTTTGCACGACCGATTCGTGTTTTTCATTCAGGATGGAAAGCGTACCGCCTGTTTCCGTTCCAAAGCCGATGATAATCAGTTGAACATTTTCTTGCCGATACCGCGGAAGAATACGCGGCACCGAACCGATTGTTTCACCGCCGTCGGTACACAGCACAACCGTTTTTCCGGTTAATCGATTTTCGGGGAAAGCCTCCAATGCGACACGCAGTCCGTGTTCAAGATTGCTGCCTGCCGAGGTTGCATTGAACGGCGACAGCGTTTCCGCTGCAGTCAGTACACTCTGATGATTAAAACTCAGCGGCACGGCAAGCGTACCCAGTCCCTTTATCGTAACGAGTCCGCAGGCAGTTTCCGGTAAACGTTCTATCAAAAAGGAAACATAACGCTTTGCAAATTCGAGCCGGTTCGGTGTGATATCGGCAACGGTCATACTGCGCGAAATATCGACGGCAAAGATAACCGCATTCCCGTGTTTGACTACGGTGGTTTGTTTTGTACCCCAGAGCGGTACGGCTGCAGCAATACTGAGGAACAGCCAGCCGATGCTCCAAAGCGCCGTTCGGATTCGCAGTGTCCGTATAATGGCGTGAATCTCTCCCGTCGCAGCGTAGCTTTCTTTTAATTTTTTTATGCGGTACAACGTAACGGCGCACGCAGGCAGAATAGCAATGATACACAACAGGAAAAACGGTTTTTCAAATTCAATCATTATGACACCGCCTGCATTCCGATTCTGCGGAGCAGCCATGCTCCTGCCGCGCAGCTCATTGCAATCAATAAAAACAGCCCGTCAAGGTACGCGTATTTACGCATCGTCATTGAAGGAGGCGTCGCCGGTATTTTTTGAATAAATCGATTAAAAATATCCGTTAATAATTCGGGTGACTGTGCCGAAAAATAGCGGCCGTTACCGTAACCGGCAATTTTTTGTAACTCCGCTTCATTGAACACAGTGTTGAGCGTACCGGAAATTTCTTTTTTTTGAATGGGATCAATATACTTAACCGGCGCATATCCCGACTTCCCCAACCCGATAATGTAAAACCCGATTTTTTTATGCTTGATGATATCCGCGGCTGCGCGGGGATGCACCTCGCCGGTGTTATTATCTCCGTCGGTAAAGAGAATGATATGTGAGGGAATCGCGGAATACTGCGTCAGATGCAGCACGGCAGAGGCAAGCCCCATACCGATTGCCGTTCCGTCACCGAATTCACCGACTTGCAGTTGATCCAACCGAGTCAGAAACGTGTGCCGATCGATTGTCGGCGGAATGAGTACGGCGGCGGAACTTCCCAGCGCGGTAAGACCCAACGAGTCGCCTTCATATTTTTCCGCAAAAGACTTGATAATCCGCTTCGCCGCCTCAAGCCGTGTCAGTGTTCCCATGTCCTGTGCCGCCATCGAGGGGCTGGTGTCGATGACAAACATCAGCGCCTGTCCCGAACCGGCATACATCGCTTCGGAAGTTTGCCGTACCGGTTCCGCAAGCGTAGCGACGGCGAATACAAAGGCTGCCGCAAGGGTGTACTGGGAGATACGGTGCACAAGATACACCCGCAGATTTTTTTCGGGAACAAACCCGTTCCAATTTCCAAGCGGCAGCACTATTGATACTGCTTGCAATCTCCCCGTCCGCCGGAGCAGTACAAAAGTCGGCAGTAACAGCAAGAGGAAAAAAGAAAGCGGTCGTTGAAAATTCAGCACACGGGTACCCTTATCACGGCTTTAATTTTACGGGTCTGTATGCGTTTATGCAAGGGTAACCAATTAATACGGTTTCCCCATCGTAACTTGCTTCGAATCCCGCAGTGTCCAGCTGCCGGCTTTATTGACGCCGGCCTTTGCATCGCGTACTAACGACTTTGAGGCGGTTATCGGCGCGATAACCGCTGACTTTAAAACGGCACCGTCTCGCCATACGCCGCTTGCAACGGCTGCTTCCGCTGCTTGTACCAGCGCCTCATCGTTCCATGCAGGAGCTGCGCCTCGCTTGGCAAATTCTTTTTCGGTACAGTAAAGAATGGCATCTTGAATATCGCCATTCACTCCGGCTTTTATCAGAATGACATTGGCGTTCCGTTTGGGAATGCTCGTATACGGCCCCCAAAAATCACGCGCAGCGGGACATGATTGTGTTCCGCCTGAAATAATTTTAGCGGTTGTTTCATCGCGGATACCTTCTTCGACGGAACGCCAGTGGTATACGATGGTCTCGCCAGCGGAAACTTCTGCGACGGGGAACTGATAGTGCGGATTTTGCTTATCCCCGACATTCGTTATGGTGATGCCGGAAAGATTGCCTCTTTCCATCACAATGAACTCGATAAATTCACTTTTCGGTTTGCTGCTGTACAGCGGACGAATTTCGGTTATCCGCAGTTTTGCAGGACGTGTGTTAGCACCTTCGAACGGCAGCGCGAAATCGAGAACGCTGTGCTTCGTATCCGATACGGAACCGCGCAGTACAAAAGGAGCGCCGATTCCGATCGGAGTTGTTGGGGTAAGTGTAAAGGCGGTATAAGCATCTGCCTTGCAGGATTGTCCTTCGGAATCGGCAAAGTCGTCTGGGATGTCCGTACGTTCAGCGCTGCATGTTTGTGTTTCTCCCGTTTCGGGGATAAAAATTTCCGCCGAAAGAAATTCCGCCGTACCGGAAAAGAACATCTGCACGGCATTGTTTTCCATCCGTGCGGTTTTGACTATTTTGACGGGTTCGGCTTCTTCGCCGATAATCTCGGTAAAAATCGGCTGTTTGGAAAAACCTGCACACCCTGCTCCGCACAACGCGCAGACACCCGGTATAAGAAACAAGAGCTTTTTCATTACTTAGCCTCCTAAGAATTTGTAAGTTAATCTCTATATGTGACAGGCGCGGCTTTTTGGCTAAGAATTTTGAGGGAAAGAAGGAAACTTTTTGTTGTTTTTTAGGGTATATGACTGCTATGTTTTATTTACACATATAAAAGTATAATATTTTTGATATTAAAGAGTTTAAAAATAAGGATACAGCCGATAAATCTTTGGGTGAATATCGGTATAGTCATTAGTATTGCTTTTTTATTCTCTTCTATCTAATACTCCGCATGCCAAATTGCCGCGGCCGTTTTTGCCATTTTTAGCTGCCGCTCTTTTATCGTACTACTATCCCAGTGCGAATAGGTGCAGAGCTTTTGCGTCATGTTAAACTTGCTATTGTTATAGCTCGGTTTCTTTTCTTCAAATATTTTATTTGCTGCATCTTTTTAGGCATAAACGCAAAAACACTCTGCTTAATATGGTCGCCGGTACGGTGAACGCACGGGTTTTGCCACATCGCGGATGGTCCAGTCTTCAAGAGCCTCGTCAGAAATACGCGGCATAAAGCGCTTTTGTTTTACCGTTTTCATAGAAGAGCCTGCACCGACCGATTCGTTCCACCAATCATATAAATACACATTTGTTTTTACGCCTAAAAAATGATAGCCTTTCTCAAGGGAAATAAAGCCGATGGGGTCGTACTCATAAAATTTCAACTTTGCATCAGCGGTATTCGGGTGTATTTCATAAGGCAGCCAGTTTTGCGGAATATAATTGTTTCCGATTATTTTTTTGTAATCGCCGGGCATTCCATACGTGTAAAGTAATTTCGTATTGGTATCGACCGCCCACATTAAATTATTAAGGTAATTTTCAAAATATCCGCCCTTCGCTGCATAAGCCGTGAATTTAAAGAAAATAAACCGTTTGAGCATTTCCGCTTCAGCTGGGGCATCATACAGGGGTAGATTAAAGGGATGAATTCCTTCTATGCGGTAATAGGTTACATCGTTCAATTTATTAGTAATGCTGAAAAAAACAGCGGTACCGGGAACTTCTTCTTCATGATAGCGATATGTTTTACCCTCCCGCCCCCAACCGTCATCGGGGTTGCACGGCTCCCATTGAAAATCGGAATGAAAAAGCACTTCCACTGCCGGAGCGGAACCCTTTGAAGGGTCGGTAATTTTTGCCATGTGGATAAAGAATTCGCCAAGCTGTGTTTTTTCATAGATGCAATCGGGATTATTGGGATCGGGCATAGCCGTATTTTCTGTCTGCGCAAAAAGAAAAAACCTGAAGAATATAAAATAGCTGAAAAAAACAATGCGACTTAGTTTCATAGATGAACCTCGCTAAATATAAAGCTTTATTAAAGCGTAAAAAAGAGAAGGCTGTCAAGAATTGTATTGAACCGCTACGCATTCCCTATTACGCTCTACGCGCGGTTATATAATGAGCCGATATCGAGTTCTTTCCGATATTTTGCAACGGTACGGCGGGCAATGGAAATGCCGTATTTTGCCTGCAACAAATCGGAAATTTTTTGATCCGAAAGTTTTGAACCGTTTGCAGCGTATTCGGTCAGTAATTCTTTTATACAATCTTTTACACCTTCACGTGTGGCGGGTGTTCCGTCCGATGCGGAAACATCTGATTGCGAAGAAGTTTGGGGGGACGATTGCGGCTGCACTGCTATGGCATTGGTAAAAAAATATTGTATTTCAAAAGTACCCCATTGGCACTGTACATATTTCCCTGCAACGGTTCTTGATACGGTAGATTCATGGATATCCAGTTCCCGCGCTATCTGTTGTTGCGTAAGCGGAACCAGCCGCCGCTTATCACCGGTTAAAAAGAATGCTTCTTGTGCCGACACTATTTTACGCAACACCTCTACAATCGTTTTTTCCCGCTGATTCAAACTTCCGATAAAAGCCTTAGCCTTTTGGATCTGCTCTTTTATATACGTTTTAGCCGCCGCATCTTTGGTATGATGTATTAAGTCCTGCAATTCGGGTGAGACGGTAAGAAGCGGTATTTCAAAATCATTTATTTTTATACTGAACTCTTCGCCAGTCCGCTCGATGGACGCTGTTGGAATAATATACTCATCGGGTGTTATATCAGCAGTGAGTACCCTTCCCGGAAAAGGATTAAGCGAGGCTATCAGAGACAGGATATCTTCCGCATTTTCTTGTGTCAGTTTATAAGGAATTGTCGAGTCTTCATTGACTGCACGGACGAGTGAATACGGACGGGCTTTTTCCAAATAAGCAAAATGATTCGCTAAAATATCGATAGTATAGGCATAAACAGGGTCTATTTCGGTCTTTTTGTGGAATAATATCTTTGCTTGAACCAAAAGCGATTGCTTAAAATCCCGTGTTGCACATCCGATAGGATCAAGCC
Organism: Treponema sp. OMZ 855; assembly: GCF_024181145.1. Taxonomy (NCBI): domain Bacteria; kingdom Pseudomonadati; phylum Spirochaetota; class Spirochaetia; order Treponematales; family Treponemataceae; genus Treponema; species Treponema sp. OMZ 855. The sequence continues at coordinate 2,580,549 of NZ_CP051194.1, forward strand.
GTCGAATAACCGATAATGCATGAGATATTTTATGCCGCGTAAAAGCGAGCGCTTTCTCTCCTTTGTTTTTAGAGAGTTCCGTTTTAAAAAGTTCGTTTAGCGGGACAACATGGAAACCGTCATTTGTTAAATTTCCGATAATCCGTTCGGCAAAAGACGCGGTAAGCGGATCCAGCTTGTGAACAAACAGTTGTTCCAAAAGATGACTTTGTAAGCTCTGCTGCTGAGGCGCCGGAATATTTTCTAAAAAAGTCTGGAATACGTCGCTTGCTTCCGTCGAAAAGGATGACGATGTTCGGTCATTGCGGTAGTACGGCTCTTTCCGTTCGAGCAGTTTTGCTTGACCGGTTGACGCAGGCGATACTTGTTGTGTTCCGTGGATGAGTTCCAAAGCCGGATTTTCAGCAAGTTCTTCCGCAATTCTTTCTCGAAGTTCGACGGTCGGCATTGCCAATATATCCAGCGATTGGATTTGACTTTGACTCATCCGCTGCTCAAGCCGTTGCCCGAGCGTTTGCGCCATCTGCTGCATAGTTACCGGCCTATCCGGAAGGCACACCCGATCGAGCAGGTACAACCGCGTAAAGACGTGCCTGCGGAATTGGGTGGTGTATAGGAGCTTGGCTCAGTTGAGGTGATGCCATTATAAATAATACTACTACCTTCCATTGTTATACAATATTGATAAAAAAGATTAATGAATACTAAAAGGAACGGCAAGCAGTTCCAATGCAACCGGATATTACCGTGCATTGCCCATCCGCCGCCCAGAATGTCAACATATCGCACGTTAGTAGCATGGTGGATATCTTCTGCGAAAGCTGTAATATCGGCAGTAAGGTGAAAATCCGATAAAAGCGTTAGTTTATGAGGGAGCGTTGCTTCAAAAGCGACTCCTATTGCCGGTATCATTAATTGTTGTTGATACGATACAGCCGATCCTATATGCGGCACCTTAGGTAATGCAGGGCTCCACGGTTCATACGTTCCGTTTGGCCGTATTTTTGCATATTGCAGATAGCCCCCATAGGAATGCCAACTGATTTTCGAATAGTAAAAACTGAGCATCGGTTCTATCGTCATTGCAATACCGGCGCTCCTCATTGCTGCAGACTGCGGCATCGGCAACTGTAAACCGAGTTTTGCCATCCAGCTTAGCCCGTTAACGATTGTACAGTTATGTTTGGAAAATTTGGTTATTCCCGTCTGCTGAGGAGTCGCCAGAATCCCCTCAAAGTCCAAATCGGTCATGGGTGCGGTAGCCATCGGCTGCATAAATGAAATATTCCCTTCAAGGTGAATCCCTTTCGGGAAATATACGCCGCCATAGAGCGTGTAAGAGGCCGAAGGTGTAAGCGGCCATTTTAGATCACTTAAAATGGCATCATAACGGCACACATACTCGCGGCTTTCGGCAATCATGGTGTTGAGCGAAAATGCGATAAATCCGCTTACCGGAAATTTTTTTGTCTTTTCAGCAGTATCGAGACGCTTTGCGTCCTGTGCTAAAAGTATTGGTGGTAAGAGGAAAAAAAAGATAAAAAATATTGAAAACAAGCGACACGGCCGCATAGCGGAACTATAGTCTTAATTTGCAATCTACTCAATATCTTTGGATAGGGAGGATAGGCTCTTCTTATCGTTTTTTAATTTTAGAAAATATCGGGCAGGGGGGATTTGAACCCCCGACTTCTTGGTCCCGAACCAAGCGCGCTACCCCTGCGCTACTGCCCGTTTGTGTGATTATATCGTAACTATTATAAAAATAAAAGCTCACCACTTGCGCGGTGAGCTTCTTCGGGAGCGACGGGGCTCGAACCCGCGATCTCCGGCGTGACAGGCCAGCGCGATAACCAGCTTCGCTACGCCCCCGTAATGGCGGTAATAATATACTTATTGGAATAAAAAGTCAAGAGAAATATTACGAAATTTTCTCCGAAGCCTCCTCTAATCATAAAAACAACCGAGTCACTACAGAAATGCCGATAAAATTGATCGCCGTGATAATAAGCGTAAGTTCTATCACAAACCGCTTTTTAAACAAAGACAACAGCATAAAGAGGTTTTTTATATCCATCATCGGGCCGTATACTAAAAAACCGAGGATTGAACCGAAGGAAAATCTGTTTAAGAAGCTGCGGGCGATAAAGGCGTCGGAGGTGGAGCAAGCAGAAAATACAAAAGCGAAAAGCATCATCACAAGAAGCGAACCTGCCGCACTGCCGCTTGTTATGCTGAAAAACTCCTGAGGCACGGCCGCGCGTATCAGGGCGGTGATAAACGCACCGAGGATTAAAAAGGGGCCTGTGGTAAAAAATTCCGAACAGGTGTGCATCAATAGGGCGTATACTTTTACTTGCAGCCATTGCGCTTTGCTTTCTGTAGCGGTGCCCTCGAAATTGTCCGATTGAGCTTCGCTGCGGCTGTTCTGTGTACTTCTGCCTGTTGCAAGACGAAATGCTGCCACAGCACTATCAAGGGAATGCGGCTGGGCTGTCGGTTGCGTATCAAAATCTTCCTTTAAGTATTTTTCTTCGGGGTAAAACAGCAGTAAAAGCCCAATCGCAAATGCAATCAGCAAACCGAAGAACAGCCGGTAGAACGCTACGGACGGCTGTTGCGGAAAGGCGTACAGCGTCGACACAATCGAAATAGGGTTGACGATGGGGGACGCAAGCATAAAAGTAACCGCTATAGGCATCGCGACGCCTTTTTTAATCAGACTGCGCATCAGCGGAACGGCAGCACACTCGCAAACGGGGAATAACGCTCCGGCAAAGAGCGCGGTTAAAAAACCGAGCCCGTATTTTTTAGGAAAAATCTTGACCAGCAGCCGGTCGGGAACAAAAGCGTATAGAGCCGAGGACAAAAGCGCCCCCAGCAGCATGAACGGCACCGCCTGCAACACGATACCGGTAAATACCGTATGTACGGTAGAAAAAAATGCCGTCATATAAAACCTTTCTACAATCCGTATGAATACAGGCAGGTGTCGAGGTTACCGCTCTTTAACGGCCGCTTTTTGAGCGTAATGCCTGCACGCAGGAATATGTCTGCAAAAGCCGGTTTGTCGGTAATAAAACCTAAACGCCAGTTGTCAAACTCGTGCGGAATGGACGTCATTTTTTCGTAGAGCGTGGTTGCTTCCTGTTCATCGCCGAGGCGGTCTCCATAAGGCGGATTGGAAAGTAGCACCCCTTCGGGATACGGCGCGGCAAGTTCGCTAAAATCAGCTTGGATAAATTCGGGGCGCGGGATACGGTTATCTTTTCCAATCCGTTGCAGCGCTTTGCCTGCAAGCATACAAGCGCGCTCCGCATTGGTTTGCGCAAGCCGCACCGCCTCAGGATCGTTGTCGGAACCGCTCACTCGCACCAAGCAATCCGTGCGGATATTGAGCGCACCGCGCCGGCGCTCTTCTTCAATAAGCTGCCGGTCTTTTTTAGACGAATAACAGGTAAAGGTTTCAAAGGCAAAGCTGCGGCCGATTCCGGGCGGGATATTATAGGCATACCACGCCGCTTCAATCGGGATGGTACCCGAACCGCAAAAAGCGTCATGCAGCGGCAGCTTCCGTTTCCATTGCATACACTGCAACAGAACAGCCGCCAGCGTTTCCCTCATCGGCGCGGCGCCTCCGCTTAAGCGGTATCCCCGCCGGTGCAGCGGCTCTCCCGAAAGGTCAAGCAGCAGATACACGCGGTTATGTTCTATGTATATGCGTATACTGTACTCTCTCCCTGTTTCCGGTAATACATCCATCTTCCATGCGGAACAGAGCGCGGTGCATACCGCCTTATGGACAGCCCGCTGCACTGCATGTTCGGAGGCGAGTTTGCTCTTAAAGGTTCTCACCTTGTCTACCGTTATCTTGGAATCTCTGGAAAAAAAACGCTGCCAATCTACTGCGGCAACGGTGTCATACAGTGTATCGAAGTTATCAGCGGCAAATTCTTTCAGGACGAGATAGAGCCTGTCCGCAGTGCGGAGGTAAAAGTTTGCACGCATGATGCTTACAACTTCAGGCTCCTTCAGTGTAGAGGTAAAAAAAACACGTCCCGGCAATCGGTTAACCGGCTTAAAGTCTAACAGTTTTAATTCATTTGAAAGGATCGGCTCCGCGCCGACTGCGCAAAGCGCTAAAAATTCAAGCATGAAAGGACTATACTCATTTTAATTGATTTGCACAATTGGATATTAGGGAATGCCGGGGCAGCTTGAGCTTTTAGCGATGCCCTTGTTATTTCTATAAAAATAGCAGATACTCAAGCCCATAATACAGCTGTTTTTTATTATCGGTTTTAATAATCCCTTATCCTCAAAACGAAGGAACGTATGCGTAAAGTTTTTACCCTTTTAACCGGAATTTTTTTCACTTTTTTATGTACCTCTTGTGAGCAGTTTACCTCGGATATAGATACATATTTGGGGTATTGGGCGGCAGAGATTGCTCCGGTAAGCTATAGCATTGATCAGCTTCAAAAACCGTACCCAACAAATAAAGACGGTGTCTTGTGTATACCATCAACAAGCGATGTAACGGTTACGATTAACCTGCGTAATCCGAAAAACTTTACGCTCGTTATGCCTAACTCCCCTTCTCTCGATGCAGGAAAGGTTATCACATTTCCCGGGCTTTCGCCGCAGCCTGAGTATGGCGAGTTGAAAGACTACACTTTAACGCAAACCGCAAACGATAAACTGGAACTTAAATACAAATCGACCTTTTTGCAAGCGCACGAGTGGGGTAACGGTGACATTAGTCCTGAAATTACCTTCATCACTGGCCGCAGGGTGTTTCGTAGAAAGTTCAACTTAAATTTAAAAGTTGACACCGCCCCTGCTTTGGAGTACGCGGGAATCGGAAAAACGACGGTTGGTACTGACAACTACTATGTGCTTTTATTCCGTGTAACAGGTATGGACAAAACAGCACGCGGTCAACTTGTACATAAAGACATCAAAGAATTGATTGTTACGGCGGGCGGAGGAAGCCCTGTTGAGCTTCCTCTTAACTTTAATGCAGGCAAGACAGACTTTGAAGCGGTCGCAGACCTTTTAGCGGAAAGTGCGGTACAAAAACTTAAACCGTCCGATCCCGAACTTCCGTCACCGACCGCGCAGGATTGGATACTCCGCTTAAAGACTGATGTAAAAGTCGGCGGTCCTGAAAAAGCATACGATGTCAGCATAAAAGACGCACAAGGAGTAAGTTCTGCGGTCATATCGGCAGGTACTCCCCAAAATAAGCTTGGCGATGTGAAATTGCTTGACGGTTTCACCCCAATGGCGGAAACCCCTACATCGCCGGGAGTATCTGAGGCAAATCCAAAAGTATTTGCAGGTATGAGCGTAAAAACCTTGACAGCAAAAGCACAAAGCGGAGCGGCGATAACGGGAGCTATCTATAAGAAAAACGGCAGCGCTTGGACAGAGACGGATACCGTAAGCGGTATAACGCCTGTTACGGTAAACTTACCGGCGTTCGGCACAGGCGAAACCGAAGCGCTCTACAAAATTACTCTCAAAGCTCGGTTAAGCGGCTACGACGACAGCGACTCAAAAGACTTCTTTATTAAGTCGGTACGGTACGAGCTGCCCGTCCTTAAACTGAAGCAGGCTTTTGGCAGCAGCGATAACTCTTTGTACTGCATCAGCGCAGGCACTAAAGGCTATGTTACAGAAGACATCATTCCCGATGCGGGACAGTATATATCCTCAAACCCGCTGGTTATTTACAGTATGCGCAGCGGACAGTGCAAGCTTGCGCTTAGTGCGTCCGCAGGAACCACGGTAAAGTATAAGCTGGACAGCGGTACCGAACAGTCGCCGTCGGCGCCGGCGGAAATAATGGTATCCGTCGGTGCACACACACTTGAAGTATGGACTGTAAAGGGCACAATAGAAGGGCCGCCCACTACCATGCATATTAAGGTGGTAGATGCCGTAAGAGCCTACGGCGAACTTAAAAACCTTGTAAAAAACGCTCCCGAACAAGGTACGGGTACGGGGCAGTATAATTATAGCAGCCCCATAGATATTAAAATCGGCGACGACCTGAACGCTTCGATCGATACCGAAATAGCGATAACCGGCGGCAAAAAACTGGAACTGCTTAGTTCGCAAAGCGGTACCGTCCGCACTGTAAACGCAAATAACAACGGGCGCATCTTCAAAGTAAGCGGAGCCGGCACGGAGCTTACGCTGAATGATATAAAGCTTATGAACGGTAAGCCTGCTGACAACAAAGGTGGTGCGGCTTACGTCGAAACGGGCGGCATACTTGTGCTGAAAGGCAAGACTGTTATTACCCCATCCATCGGCAGTGAAGTAAACACGCCGGGCAAAAATGACGTGTGTCTGGATATTACAAAGAGTTCTTCGATTAAAGTGGATGGTGCTTTGACGAGTACCGAGCCTATTGTTGCCCGTATTACACCTGTACCATACAGCGATACGCATAGAGTGCTTACGGGCACGGCCGTCGGCAGTGAATATATCAAGTTCAGTGTAACACAAACCTTCGATTCAACAAACCTATGGAAAATAAAGAATGACGGAAAATTGGAAGCGATTCCTAGTGTTATAAACGGCTCGGACTCCCTCGCATGGCAAAAGCTAAAAAATGCCGTGCAGAATTTCCCCAACGGTAGTATTATCACTATCAACGGCGAAATTAAAGCGACAAACGAAGGTTCGGGCCCGACAGCCAATTACGGCGAAATCGTTATCAACAAGAACCTCACGATTAAGGGCAAAACCGGAGCGGCTTCGGATATTCTTAACGCAAACGGCACTACCACGGATCCCAATGCCCCTCCGATGAAGCACCGCATCTTCAAGGTAACAAGCGGCAAAATGCTTACCCTTGAAAACCTGACGCTCAAAAATGGCAAGGCAGAAGGGACTGCACCGGCTGACTGCGGCGGGGCAATTTACACAGACGGCGGTACAATCAATATTACAAACTGCACGATTACCGGCAGCGAGGCGGGCAACGGTGGAGCTGTTTATGCACGTCAAAACAGTACCATAATGATGAGCGGCGGTAAAATCTGCGCCAATAAAGCATCGTCGTTCGGCGGCGGTATGTATATACACACCAGTACATTGAAACTTACAAACAATGCACTCATCGGCGGTGAGCAATATTATGCAGATTCCGCACCCAACAAGATAAAAGGTAATATTGCAGAGAACGGCGGCGGCATATACTTTGAGTCAACCGGTAACAAAACGTTTGTGATGGAAAACAGTACCGTCTCTTTCAATACCGCGGACGGGACTTTGTTGCATAATGACAGCAGTGGCGGCGGCGTGACACTTGGCTCATCTATAGAGTTTACAATGAAAGGCGGTGCGGTAAAAAACAACAAAGCCGTCAGTGATACCGGAAACCTGTGCGGCGGAGGCATAGCACTCCGCGGTACAAACAGTAAGTTTATTATGGAAAGCGGCAATCCTGAAATATCCGGCAACGAAGCAGTCAGTACGAGTGCAAACGCTTCCGGAGGCGGCATATTTGTCGGCTTCGGCGTAACGTTGGATATTAAATCCGGAAATATTACCGGCAACGATGCAAAAGAAGGGCAAGGCGTGTATGTATCTTATTCAATGTCTTCCCCTCCAAATATGTGTATGTCCGGCAGTGCAAAAATCGATACAAACAACGATGTATATTTGTCAGGGTTTTCCACCAATACAAAAATCAAACTTGACGGTGTATTAAGCGGTGTCGCTCCTGTGGCACGCATTACCGTATCGAACAACAAATACCTGCCGAGTACGCAAGTGCTTGACGGCGATATAACAGAAGGTACACCGCAAAACTATACCAAGTTTACCGTAACGCCGAAAACTTTAGGCGGGGGAAGTACGCAGCAATGGGAAATAAACAGTAGCGGATTTTTACAAAAGGCACCCGTAGTTATAAACAACACAGGTCTTGCGTGGCAAAATCTCAGAGACGCGGTTGCCGCCGCCGCGGACGGTGACACCATCATCATAAACGGTGAGATTAAAGCGACAAACGCTAGTGATAACAAAGGCGAAATTACTGTCAATAAAAACCTTACGATAAAAAAAGCGGACGGCGCAATATCTGCCGTTTTGGACGCAAACTGCAATCATAGTGGCACTCCTCCTTATGGTGCTCCTACAACGCAGTACCGTATCTTTGATGTACAAAGCGGCAAGACACTCAAGCTTGAAAATTTGACACTTAAAAACGGAAACAAAGTAGGTATAACTGGCGGCGGTATTTTGGTTACCGGCAAAGTAGAGCTTACAAACTGTACTATCGAAAGCTGCAAAGCGTCAGACGGCGGTGCAATAGGAGGCAGGGGTGAGGCAAAACTTACAAATACAGTAATTAAAAAGTGCGAGGCAACGTCCAAAGGTGGCGCTATTTACACAAAAGGCGGTAACGTTACCATGACGAACTGCACCCTTACGGGCAACAAGGCAAAGAACGGTGGCGCCATCTATGCGGAAAAGAACACTGGGCCGAGTATACCGGCTGCCGTAACAATCACAGGCGGTGCAATCGGCGACATAAATGCGTCTAACGCAAATAAAGCGACCGGGACTGGAACAGACGGTAACGGCGGTGGCATTTATATCGGGGGAGACTGCACAGTCACACTTATAGACGGCGTACAGGTTATCGCCAACACGGCAGTAAACGGTGGCGGTGTATATGTGGATATAAACAGTACATTTAAGATGTCTGGCGGTACAATTAAGAATAATATAAGTGGTGCGGGAAAAGGCGTTTATGTAGCAGCTTCTTCCGGTGGTATGTACAACCAAAATGGCAGGTTTATTATGGGTGGTGAAGCCTGTGTCGGAGAATGGAAAGACGATGGTACCCTAAAAGACGGAAATGATGTTTATTTAGGACAAAACAGAGATAGCGACGAGCTTGTGAGCATAGTCATTGACAGTGAGAAGCCCATAACGAAATCGAAGGTTGCCTGTATTACTCCGCACGCATATAACTTTGAAGACATTGTACTAAGGATGTCGGACACCACTGCGGTAGGAGCTTATACGGATAAGTTTACCGTAACGCCGCAAACGGTTCCCTCTCAGGAGTGGAAGGTAGGCAATGACGGCAAACTGATACGAAAGTAATCGTAAACAGTGGAACATAAAAAATTGAGAATGGATACTATTACCCATTCCTAATTTTTATGTGTATATGAGTGTATTGTTTCCGCTATACACCTTAATTAAACGGGGACAAAGCGATGGAAAATCGGTAATTAACGCAAGTGCGGGGATGTCGACAAACTTCGTTTTTTAGAGATACCCAATAGTGCCTTTCTGAGAGGTTTTTTATGGAAAAGATATTTGACTCGGTACGGGAGCTGGATAAGCGGGCAGAAGATGCCTTTAATCTAAAAAACCGTGTACTGATGGAACATGCTGCCCGCGGTATGGCCGAACGTATTCGGAATCTTCTTTTATCACGTTTATTGTATCCACAAAATATGCAGGGACGTTCGAGGCAGAACAATGCTTTGGATTTATCGTCTTCGCACATAAAATCGCTGCAGATGGAACCGCTGCTTGTGCAGATTGTCTGCGGTTCGGGTGATAACGGCGGAGACGGGTATGCTCTTGCGCGGCTGCTTGTCGATTTTTGTACTGTTCAGGTTGTTTCGGTAAAAGCACCGAAATCACCTTTGTGTAAACTGCAACGGGAACGGCTTGAGCTGCTCGACATTTCGATAGCTGCCGAATTGCAAGAGCGTTGCGATGTACTGGTTGATGCGGTGTTCGGTACGGGGATCCGCGGCAGCCTTGATAGCGAAATATGCGCTTTGATTGAGCGGATGAATGCAATACAAAGCTATAAGATTGCCTGCGATATTCCAAGCGGTTTAAATGAGTTCGGTATACCATCGCCTGTTGCGTTTCGTGCCGATGAAACCTGTACGATGGGAGCCCTTAAAACTGCTCTCTATGCCGACGCCGCAAAGGATTATACCGGCACTATTCATGTTTGTAATCTCGGTCTGCCGCGGCGATGCTACGAAGGTGAAACCGATACCTTTCTCCTGTCTGTGGAGGATATGAAGCTGCCTCACCGCCGCGTGCAAAATACCCACAAGATGAGCTACGGGCATGGGCTTTTTTTCTGCGGCGAAAAGACCGGCGCCTGCATACTGGCGGCCACAGCTGCGCTCCACTTCGGAATCGGTTTGGTGACAGTATTCGGAGAACCTGTGCCTGCTGCTCCGTTCGATTTTATGTATACGTTACAGCTACCCGAAAACTTTTCCGCAGCAATGGTCGGCTCCGGATTAGGGCGAAGTTCCGATGCACAGGCTCGGGCGCTCGACTTCCTTTCACAAGAGCACGTTCGGGAACAGCCTCTCATTCTTGATGCCGATATACTGCATAACACAAGACTGCCTGAACTGCTGCCGCTTTTCAAAGCGCCTATTCTAACGCCGCATCCAAAGGAGTTCCAAAGTCTGCTTGCAAATAGCGGGCTCGCGCAGGTAAGTGTCGCCGAAATACAGGAGCGCCGGTTTGAATATTTGAGACTGTTTTGCAGCGCTTTCCCGCAGGCAGTCATAGTATTGAAAGGCGCTTATCCGCTTATCAGCTGCGGAAACCAAGTATTTGTGAATCCGCTCGGAACCAATGCGCTCGCCAAAGCGGGTTCGGGCGATGTACTGAGCGGGATGATTACCGCATTAGCGGCTCAAGGATATCCGCCCTTAGAGGCTGCGTATACCGCAAGCCTTGCCCATGCCGAAGCTGCAAAACTACTGCATACTGCCGACTACGGTTTAACGGCGAGCGCACTTGCGGAGGCCGCCGGTAGGCTGGGAGGCTAAAGGAGTAACAATAAACTATGCCAAGACCTAGATAGACAATACGGCTTTATTGTGGTATTATCATGCCATAGAGGGATAGTTATGCCGCAAATAGTTCCGATACGTGATTTAAAGAATACTGCAAATATTTCCGCCTTGTGTCATGAAAGTAATGAACCTATTTTTATAACAAAAAACGGTTACGGCGATATGGTAATTATGAGTATGGAAACGTTTGAAAGAAACTCCTTTTTTTATCGTCTGTATGATAATCTGAATGCGGCGGAGCTGGATGTGAAAGAAGGGCGTGTTATCGATGCTGATGATGCAGTTGCAGAACTAAAATCCAAGTATGGTTTATAAAGTCAGAGTAACCGATAAAGCAAAGACTGATCTTGATGAAATTATCAGGTATATTGCGGAAAAGCTTTCAAATGTAACAGCTGCCGCCAATTTGCTTGCGGACTTTGTAAAACAGAAAAATAATTTACAGGATTCGCCATATATGTATCCCCTTTGTAATGATATAAAATTGCAGAAGAAGGGATATCATAGATTCCTTTTTTATAAAAACTATCTAGCTTTGTATTCGATTGATGATAAAGAAAAGATTGTACATATATTGCATATATTTTATGCAAAAAGAGATTATGCAAAATCGGTATAAAACAAAGCATTGAAAAAATATAGGGCACGATAACAGCCATCTCTAAAAACTGCCGGATTTTCAGGAATAACAGATGCACTTTGTACAAGCAAAAGGAATTTTATCAGCTAAGAACGGAATGAACTTATACCGCGGTTGCACGCATGGGTGTATCTATTGCGACTCGCGCAGTGAGTGTTATCATATAAACCACGACTTTGAAGATATCGAAATAAAAGAAAATGCAATAGAGCTGCTCACAGATGCCTTGCAGCGAAAACGCAATAAGTGCATGATCGGTACCGGTTCTATGACCGACCCGTATATGCCGCTGGAAGAAAAACTCGGTATGACGCGGAAAGCGATAGAGACCGTCCACCGCTACGGTTTCGGTTTTACTGTGATAACAAAATCGCCGCTGATATTGCGCGACCTCGAACTTTTACAGGCGGTAAACGCCAAAGCAAAATGCGTTGTACAAATGACGCTGACCACCTATAACGATAGCTTGTGTAAAATACTTGAGCCGAATGTTGCCGTTACCGGTGAACGGTTTGCCGCGCTTAAAACGCTACGCGACGCAGGTATTCCAACCGTTGTGTGGCTTACGCCTATTCTTCCCTTCATCAATGATACGGTGGAAAATCTCGAAGGTGTTTTACAGTATTGCATCGAAGCAAAAGTACGCGGCATCATCTGTTTCGGCATGGGCTTAACGCTCAGAGACGGCAACCGAGAATATTTTTATAAAAACCTTGATGCAACGTTTCCGGGCTTAAAAGAACAATATATCCAACGCTACGGTACCTGCTATTCCGTTATGAGTCCGCACAATACACGTCTGATGAATATTTTCCGCACGCGGTGCAAAGAAAACGGCATAGAAACAAACCCTGATATCATATTTGCGTATTTAAGCGCTTTTGATAAAATCCCCGGAAAGCCGAATGCACAACTGGAATTGTTTTGATATAATGGAAGCCAATACGTAAACAAATTAATTAGGAGCATATTATGAATGAAAATGAAACTGTAGAAAAGAAAAAGCAGACACTGCAAGACATTGACATACCGAAATATATCCAAATTGCCAGTGTTATTTTTATTACGCTCTCTATTCTTGCTGCAGCACTTAATTTAGTTATTGATATTTTAACGCAAGGGCATGCAACATTAAATCAATTAACATATCTTTTAAAAGTCGTATCAGATGTAACGCTCGGATTGGTATTCTGGGGAACAGGCCAAGTATTTGCAAAGTTACTGGGAAAGGCTTAAACTACATGAACCGGCTGTTAAAATATCTTAGATTGTATTTTGGGATTTCGCTTATCCTTTCAATACTCGGCTGTATTGTTATCGTGTTGGCTGTAGCGGTGTCTTTCGATGGGTATACCGCGTATCCAATTTTCGAACAAAAGCCGTATTTTTTCGTGGTTTTATACTTTATTGCTCAAATGATCAGTTCACTCAAAGTAATATTCGGCGCATTGATTGTTAGCCTTATCGGTTTTTTTATCGTTCTACACTTTCGCCGTCTGTATGGAATGTTACGAAGAATGGTATAACGCAACTATCTGTCATTATTATCGTTAAAATTGATGGGAAGATACTATGAAGATATCAAAACGCAGAAGTTTTATGAAAAAAATATTTATCGTATGTGGTGCGTTTATTTTTGTCGCGCTTTGGATCAATTACGATATGGTTCGCTTTGCAAAACAATATGTCAAAAATGCTGATGATGAGTGCCTCTCGAAATCTGATTGCATTTTAGTGTTAGGTGCGCGTGTTTGGCGCAACGGACAGCCGAGCCATATCCTAGAAGATAGAATTATAACCGGTATCGATTTGTACCGTGCCGGTATTTCTCCGGCGATTCTGATGAGTGGTGATCATGGTACAAAAAGCTATGATGAAGTAAAAGCAATGAAACAGTATGCAGTAGAAAGAAGTGTTCCGGCTGATTGTGTGTTTACGGATCATGCCGGTTTTTCTACGTACGATAGCTGTTACCGAGCGCGTGATATTTTTTGTGCAAAAAAGGTTGTGATTGTAACACAGCAGTATCATTTATATCGGGCTCTCTATATTGCACGCTGTTTGGGTCTTGAGGCATACGGGGTTGCAAGTGACCGGCGGTTTATCTACGGAGAAAAACGCCGTCAGATACGGGAATTTTTTGCACGGATAAAAGCAGTCGGTGCAATTCTGATTAAAGCCGCTCCCCGTTATTTAGGTGAACAAATTCCTATACAAACTTCACAGGGAAGTGCAACGGATGGTTAAGTCTGTGATTGGAAAAATCTTACGTGTACATCATTGCCTCCTCTGTGCTATAATCCCGTCATGATGGAAAAAACAATGCTTAATATTGCACACAGGGGATTCCGCAGCCGGTATCCTGAAAACACCATGCTTGCCTTTCACAAAGCGGTGGAAGCCGGCTGTGATGGAATAGAGTTTGATGTACATCTTTCAAAAGATGGCGAGGCTGTTATTATTCACGATGAAACGGTTGACCGCACGACTGACGGTACGGGGTTGGTCGGACAGAAAACATATCATGAGTTAAAAGCGCTGAATGCCGCAAAGCCGCATCCTGAAACGATAGATTTTGCGCCCATTCCTTCATTACGGGAATACTTTGAATATATTGCAACACAGCCGAATATCATTTCGAATATTGAATTAAAAACCGGCGTTTTTGTTTATGAAGGAATTGAAGAAGTTGTATATCAACTGCTGAAGGAATACAAACTGATCAGCCGCTGTATTGTGTCGTCGTTTAATCACGAAAGCGTGCTGCGGATGAAGAAGCTCGATTCGGCGGTAACGTGCGGATTATTGGTAGATAGCTGGCAAATTCATCCTGAGCAGTATGTGCAAAACCTCGGTATCGAATGTTATCACCCATCAGCTTATTGTGTAACGCCCGAACTGGTTGGGGCGTTACATCGGGCTGGTATCCGCATCAATCCGTGGTTCGGCAGTATTCAGTGCGATTACCGGCAGCTGATTGAAATGGGGGTAGACAGTCTTATTACCGACTACCCCGATCGGATTACCGCGTTGATGAAAGACCTTCATCCGGCGGCGGCGGATTAATCCAATACCAATACTGCCGGTTTATTCTGACAAACGAGATAAACTTTATCGCAACCCGCACTACCAAATATACAATTTGTACATGTTGAATAAGTGAAGTATAATTCGGGATCAAAAAGAATAATATGAATGAAAGAGGGATGATAATGTCCGGTAAGCACTCACGGCTGTCAAGGTTTGTTGCTGCTAAAAGTGAAGAAAGGAAAAATACATTATAGAAACTTACCACACCTGTGATATACACCATATTGTTCTTCCCAAAGAGACAGGCAGCGGTATAGGTAACGGCAAACGATAGTATTAAATGCGCAATGAGACGGATAGAAATTGCATGAGATCGGATGATTGAATGAATTGCGGAGATGGCTGTTCCCGACATAATAGTGATCAGCAGAGCTTCTCCGCCTGTTATATTCAAAATAAGAACTGTATCTGCTGCTGCGTGAATCGACGGTATTGACATAAGCCACGATGTCAACCCGATAGCAACAATTCCTTCATTGGATCCGATTTTTCCAAAAAACATTACCCGCCGCTTATAGCGTTCCCAGAAACTTCCAATCTGCCCTGCATATAAATTAAAGAAGCCTATTGTAATAAGAGCCGGTTTTGTTATCTTGAAAGATATCATCAGAATACTCATTAAAAGACCGGTCACAAAACAGTCTAAAAAATGGTCAAAATATTCACCAAGCGGTGAACCGGTTCCTGTTTTTCGAGCTTGTTTTCCATCGGCACAATCGCCGGTCAAATACATCAGTGCAAGTAATGGAATAAGCCACCAGTGGTCGTACCTTCCGACATAGTACCCATGTACTGCGACACAAAAAGCAGTAATAATACAAAGAAAGGATGAAAATGTAATAAAATTTGCCGGTACACGATAAGGTAAAATTTCTACCAAAGGATTAACGAAAAACTTATATAATATCGGCGATAGAATAGATTGATCTTCTGCACTATATAAATATTTTTTAGCCATAGAAAACTCCGCGTAAGAGAGTATTGCGTCCCGTATAACACTCGTGTCGCTGTTTATGTTGTGCTATCTGTATTATACGGGAAAATATCGCCTACGCCCTTGTGTAATTTTTTATTTCGGTTCTGATGCGGTTTGCAAGTTCTGTGCGGGGAATGCGAACCTGCTCCATAGAATCGCGGAAGCGTAAGGTTACGGTTCCGTCTTCTTTGCTGTCATAATCGACGGTAACACAGAACGGAGTTCCCGCTTCATCTTGGCGGCGGTATCGTTTACCGATTGCGCCGGATTGGTCGTAGTCTGTGCGGAAGTCTTCGCGCAATTCCGCTTGAATATCCTGTGCCAATTCCGCAAGTCCGTCTTTTTTCATCAAAGGCAGCACCGCTACGGTAATCGGCGCAATAACCGGATGAAAATGTAACACGGTTCGCCAATCATCATCGTTGCCTTTGTCGGCAACTTTTTGCTCTTCGTACGCATCGCAGAGGAACATCAAAAGGTTGCGGGTTAAACCGGCTGAGGTTTCGATGATGTACGGAATATACCGCTCGTTGCCGTTATCCTGATCGATATACTGCATATCCTTACCGGAATATTCGGTATGGCGGGTCAGGTCAAAATTTGTCCGGTTGTGCACACCTTCAAGCTCTTTAAAGCCCATCGGGAATTCGTATTCGATATCGTAGGCGTCTTTTGCATAGTGAGCAAGCTCATCCGGGCCATGCTGATGCCAGCGTAGTTTATCCATGCGGACACCGTGCTTTTTGTAGAACGCCCACCGCTGTTCACGCCAGTAGTTGAACCACTCGTCGTCGGTACCCGGCTTTACAAAAAACTGCATTTCCATCTGCTCAAATTCGCAGGTACGGAAGATAAAGTTTTTCGTTACAATCTCGTTCCGGAATGCCTTTCCGATTTGCGCAATACCGAAGGGAATTTTCATCCGGTTGGACTGCGCAACGTTTTTATAGTTCACATAGATACCCTGTGCGGTTTCGGGGCGTAAGTAGATGAGATTGCTGTTATCGTCCGTCGGTCCGATATGGGTTTTAAACATCAGGTTGAACTTCCGTACATCGGTGAGTTCACCGCCGCAGTCGGGGCATTCTTTTTTAGCTAACTTGTCCTGATCAATCTGATCGGCACGGAAGCGTGCTTTACATTTTTTGCAGTCAACCAACGGATCGGTAAAGTTCTCCACATGCCCGGAAGCCTCCCACACACGTGGGTGCATCAAAATAGCTGCATCGATACCGACAATTGAGTTGTGCAGCTGGGTCATTTCCTTCCACCATGCGCGGGCGATGTTGTTTTTTAATTCAATCCCGAGCGGGCCGTAATCCCATGCCCCGTTTTGCCCTCCGTAAATTTCAGAAGACTGAAACACAAAACCGCGCCTCTTGCACAGGCTGACAATTTTTTCCATTGAAATTGCGTGATCTTCCATACTGTAAGCTCCTTTTTTAGTTATGCAAAGTGTCGCTGACTGCTATGCAAAGCGTTCCTTGATTGTTTTTTCGATACGGGCAATAGAGCGGTCTATACCTAAGATCTGTATCGAACCGACCAGCGGCGGACTTACGCGGCTGCCCGTAACGGCCATACGCATCGGCATCATAAAGTCGCCCAATTTAACGCCCATTGCCTCTGCCTCCGCACGGAACACCTCGCTTGCCGCGTGCTCGTCAAGGTTTGCAATCGAAGGCAGAACGATCTTTGCTTTTTCGAGTACCGCCTTCGTTTTCTCCGCATCCAGTTTCTTGGGGATAATCTCTTCTGCAGGCGGCACAGTCGGTTCTTCAAAGAGGAACCGCACCATTTGCGGGGCTTCCGTCAAAAAGTGGAGGCGTTCTTTAATGAGCGGCATCACCTTCATCAGCATTGCCTTTTGTTCATCGGTAGGTTTAAGCAGAGTCTGGTCGGCAAAACGTAATCCGGCTGCTTCACGCGCTGCTTGATCTTGCTCACCGAAGATTCCGGAGTTCGCAATGAACGGCCATGTCAACTCAAAGAGTTCTTCATCGGTTTTAAGCCGCATATACTGTCCGTTAAACCATTCCAGTTTTTTATAGTCGAAGATTGCAGGGGCTTTATTGATGTGTTCGGGATTAAAGCGTTCTCCCAATTCCTGGAGTGAGAACATATCTCGGCCTTCTTCGTAAGAACAACCGAGCATCGCAACATAGTTGATAATCGCTTCTTTTAAATAGCCGTTGTTGCGGAATTCATTACAGCTGGTCGCGCCGTGCCGCTTGGAAAGTTTGTGTCCGTCATTTCCCATTACCATCGGCAAATGGCAAAAATCAGGATGATCCCACCCGAATGCCTTATACATAATGACATGCATCGGGGTAGAGGGAATCCATTCTTGGGCACGCATGACATGTGTAATCTTCATTAAGTGATCATCGACAACGTTTGCCAAGTGATAGGTGGGGAAGCCGTCGCTTTTCAGCAAGATAGGGTCAGGGTTGATGTCTTCGTTTTTCCACTCGATTGTACCGAGGAGCACATCGTGGAACACTGTTGTTCCTTCAAGCGGCACCTTAAGGCGGATAACATAGGGTTTTCCCGCTGCGATATTCGCATCGATTTCTTCCTGCGTTAAATTGCGGCAGTGCCGGTCATAGCCCGGAGGCATCTTATTCATGGTCTGGATTTTTCTTATGCGTTCGAGCCGTTCTTCATCGCAAAAGCAATAATAAGCATGGCCGCTTTTTACCAGCTTATCGGCGTACTCGCGGTATAATTCGGAACGTTGCGATTGAATATAGGGGGCATAAGGGCCTCCGCGCGGGCCGCCTTCATCCCAGTCCATTCCAAGCCAGTCAAGGGTATCGTAAAGATTTGTTTCGTATTCGGCAGCATAGCGGGTTTGATCGGTGTCTTCTATACGCAAGATGAATTTTCCGCCGGTAGCGCGGGAAAAAAGATAATTAAATAATGCAGTACGTACTCCGCCAATGTGCTGTAATCCTGTCGGAGACGGAGCATAACGGCTTCGAGTTTCCATATTTTACTCCTAACCATTTTGTAAAAAAATGACAGTTTATAATTATAGAAACTTTTATCCTTTTAAGCAAGTACGGTTTTTTTAATTGGTTGTTGTCATGGATAACTTGACTATATAGAAAAATATATATTATTATATATTTAAGAGGTGATGAAATGTTAGTGGAAACTACTCAAATTATGCCTATAACCCAGTTGCAGAAAACTCTTACGCAGACTGTCAGAAAGATTTCTGAGGACAAACAGCCGGTTTTCATCATGAAAAACAACATTATGGAAGCGGTTATGATTCCGTTCGACCGTTATGAAAAACTTTCCGAACTGGAGGAACTTGAAGAACATAAAGAAATTTTTTCGATGGTTCAAGACAGGCTAAGTCATTATGACGCTTCAAAGACAGTCAGCTTATCATCTTTGCGGAATAAATAATGGCAGAAAAATGGGAAGAAAAAAAAGACAAATTCGAAAAAATCCAATTAATTCCGGAGGCTGCTGAAGAATATAACAATTTGGATGGCAGTATCAAAATTGAGGTAGATAAGAAATTTATAAAACTTGATAAAAACCCCTTTCTTGGTTTTCCGTTAGGTAATAAAGCTAATATGGATTTGACAGGTTTTTATAAACTTTATGCCTGTGGAAAAAGTGTTCGGATCGTTTATCGACTTCTGACCCCCGAAAAAGTAGAAATTATAGAAGTTTGGGGCATCGGGGAAAGGGAAAATATGGAAGTATATAAAGATGTAGAAGACCGGAAAAACGGCTCCTAAAGAATCAACACCCCCGATGCTCTGTACTGGAGGTGTTGATTGGAATGGGCTGCCTTACTTCTTATTAAAGAACGCTGCAAAAGGATTGTACTTTGTGCCGTCATCGTCCTTCCGCGGGCGGGCTTCTGCAACACGCCGTTCTGACCGGACTGCGGGCTGCCGCTCTCCGCGGTGGCTCAGGTGTTTTTCACCCTGTACGGCAGGGGCGCCGCTGCTAGTCTTAACCGCAACGGTTTTTCCGTCCTTGGTTTTTACGGTAATCTTTTTTACTTCCGCCTTTTGCTTTGCGGTCAGCTTCCCCTGTACCCCGCTTTCGCTTTTCCGGCTGAGTGAGATGCGGCGGCGCGCTTCGTCGAGTGCAATAATCCGGCATTCGACAATATCGCCGACTTTTACCGCCTCAAGCGGGTCGGAAACAAAGCTGTCGCTCATCTCGGAGATGTGCAGCAGGGCGGTTTCCTTAATACCGAGGTCAACAAAGGCGCCGAAGTCCACAACGTTTTTGATCTTGCCCTTAACGGTCATGCCGAGTTTCAGGTCTTCAAACAAGAGAACGCCCTGCTGCATAATCGGCTTGGGGCAGTCCTCACGAGGGTCACGGTTCGGTTTTTTCAGCTCTTCGATAATGTCGCTGACTGTTTGCTCGCCGAGCTGATATTTTTCCTGCAGCTCCGTGCGCACCTCTTTGGTTACCGGTTCGTTTTTGCGTACAATCTGATAGATAACCTCCGCTGCAGGATAGTTTTCGGGGTGTACCCACGAGTTATCCAGCGGATTGGCGCTCTCCGGTATCTTTAAAAAACCGGCGCATTGTTCAAAGGTCTTAGGCCCTAAACCGCTCACGTTATGAAGTTGCTCCCGGTCGGTAAAGATGCCGGTTTTTTCGCGGTGGCTGACAATTTTTTTCGCCAATCCGCTCGTAATACCGGACACGTATTTGAGCAGCGAGGCACTTGCGGTATTCAAATTAACACCGACATTGTTTACTACCGAACCGACAACCGCATCCAGCTCTTCTGAAAGCTTTTTCTGGTTTAAGTCATGCTGATAGAGCCCAACACCGATAGACTTGGGATCGATTTTGACGAGTTCGGCAAGGGGATCCTGCAAGCGCCGCCCGATGGAGATAGCACCGCGGATGGTCAAATCCAAGTCGGGGAACTCTTCGCGCGCCACATCTCCTGCGGAATACACAGAGGCGCCGTCCTCATCAACTACCGTAAACAGTACTTCGGGGCAATGCGTTTTAATCACATCGGACACAATTTCTTGTACCTCGTGAGAGCCTGTCCCGTTGCCCACTGCGATGAGCTGTACCTTATAGTCTTTTACCGCCTTGAGCAGCGCGGCTTTTGCTTCCTCTGCCTTATGCTGATAAATAACAAAAGAGCCGAGGTACTTGCCCGTTTCGTCTAAGGCAGCGCATTTGGTGCCGGTTCTAATACCGGGGTCTACGCCGAGTACGCGGGTTCCCTTAATCGGCTGCGTCATCAAAAGATGTTTTAAGTTTTCGCTAAAAATAGTAATGCCGTGGGTGTCGGCGTCTTCGCCTAAGTTGCTGCGGATTTCGCGCAGTACCGCAGGACTGAGCAGCCGGACAATGCCGTCTGCAATCGCTTCACTGTGGTATTTGTTGTGCTGTACCGAACGGCTCTGTACCCGCGCAACCGCTTCGTCTACATCAACATTGATTTTTACTTCCAAAATACCTTCACGCTCTCCGCGGTTGATAGCAAGCACCCGATGCGGTTTAATCTGATTCAGCGCTTCGGAATAATCCCAGTACATCTGATACACGGAGGTTTTCTGCGCTTCTTCATCACCGATACCCTTCACCTCAAAAAGACCGGTCGCCATAAAGAAGTCATGTACCGCTTTCCGGTTTTCAGTATCCTGCGCTGTTTCTTCGGCAATAATATCGGAAGCTCCCGCAAGCGCATCCTCTACCGTCGGCACATTCAACGTTTCGTCTTCGCAATCGGTTTTAACAAAGTCCTGTGCCCGTTTTACAAGCTCCGCTTCTTCCAATTCTTTCATTAAATCCGCTAAGCCCTGCAAGCCGCGTTCAACAGCCAGCATACCGCGAGTCTTTTTCTTCTTTTTGAAGGGTGCCCAAATATCTTCAAGCTCTGCCAGCGTTGATGCCTTCATAATGTTGTCATAGAGCAGCTCAGTCAGCTTTCCCGCTGCAAACACACCCCGCACAATCTCAAGCCGCCGCGTTTCCAAGTTGACATAGGATTTAAACAATTTATCGGAATCCCGCACCTGAACCTCGTCCAGCGAGCCGTGCATTTCTTTACGATACCGTGAAATAAAAGGAATTGTGCATCCTTCGTTGACCAATGTGATAACTGCGGAAACCTGCTGCATTCTAATGTTCAGCTCTTCCGCAATTCGTTTCATAATTTCGACCTCATTTACCGTAAGGCCGTCAATAAACTCTTGAGTTAATTCCATGCGGGCGAGTATACCGAATTTTCGCTTTTTTTTAAAGGGGATAAAAAAATGCTACAGGTGTCTTTCCGTAAGCCTTTTGAAAAGATGTGGGTAGATGCTAGGAGCGTACAAAAAACACCCGCAGGCGTACTTATTGTACGTCGAGGACTGTTTTTTTGTTAAGCGACAACGCAGATGCCCACATATTTTCAAAAGGTGTGCTAGACGTTGAATTTGAAGAATATAATATCCCCATCCTGCACGATGTATTCCTTGCCTTCTTGACGATAGCGGCCGGCTTCTTTGATTTTTTGTTCAGAGCCGTATTTAAGGAAGTCGTCAAAACTGTAGACTTCCGCTTTAATGAAGCCTCGCTCAAAGTCGGTGTGGATAACGCCGGCCGCCTTGGGTGCGGTATCTCCGGCATGGATTGTCCATGCACGGCATTCGTCTTTTCCGGCGGTAAAGAAGGTTCGGAGTCCAATCAAATGATACGCTGCATGGGCAAGAACCGATAAGCCCGAAACTTTGAGCCCGATCTCTTCCAAAAAGGCAGCACGTTCTTCCGCATCGTCGATATCGGCAAGCTCCGCTTCAAACTTTCCGCAGATAACGACGGTTTCGGCTCCCTCCTGTGCGGCGATTTTTTTAACCGTTTCGATATACGCATTCCCGTTTTTGATTCCGTCTTCATCGACATTACAAACATACAGCTGTGGCTTCATGGTAATCAGGTGCGTGTCGTACATCACGGCTCGCTCTTCATCGGTTAAATTGGCATTGCGGGCGCCCTTTCCGTCTTGCAGCAAGGGCTTGATTTTTGCAATTGCGCTCATCGCAATCGCCGCCTCTTTCTGCATATCTTTACCCATACGGGTTGCCTTGTCCGCCCGTTCCGCCCGCTTTTCCAGCGAAGCAAGGTCGGCAAGTGCGAGTTCAATATTGATAGTTTCGATATCCGAGGCGGGATCAACTTTGTTATTTACGTGAACGATGTCGGGATTATCAAAGCAGCGCACGACATGCGCAATAACACCTACCTCACGGATATGAGAAAGAAACTGATTGCCGAGCCCTTCACCCTTTGAAGCTCCCTTTACGAGTCCTGCAATATCGACAAACTCGACGGCAGCGGGGATGGTCTTTTTCGGTTCAAAAAATTGAGAGAGCTTTGCAAGCCGTTCGTCAGGCAGATCGACGATACCGACATTGGGGTTAATAGTACAGAACGGATAGTTTGCCGCCTCCGCAGGGGCACGGGTTAATGCAGAAAAGATGGTTGACTTGCCGACATTCGGCAGTCCGACAATACCGCAGTTTATAGCCATAAGGGAACCTCTTTAATCGATTATATTACATAGAAAGACAGCTAAAATCTTTATTTTTCTATACATACGGATATTCTAAGAATCACGAAATCCCAATGATTATTAGTGTAATCTATCACGGAATGCCGACGACTTTTACTGCAATATATCACGAAAAACCGATGAATAAAAGGGGTTTATTACACAAAAATTGAAGATACGATGTAATCCCGATAGAAAGAGAGCCTTTCTATCGGGATTTTTTTTACCTTACCGTGCAAGCAGCTTATTCAAGCGTTTTATAAAGTCGGCGGTGTCTTTGAGCGTACTGCCTTCCAGCAGCAGCGCCTGATCCAATAGCACAAATGCGGTGTCGGCAATGAGCGCTTCATCATCGGTATCCTTGAGCCGCTGCAGGATAGGGTGTTCCGCATTGATTTCCAAAATGGGCTTTACCTCACCGCGGAGCTGCTGTCCCATTGCCCGCATCATGCGCTCCATTTGCAAGCTCGGATCGTTTTCATCCACCACGATACACGAAGGAGAGTCGGCAAGCCGCTTTGAAAGGCGTACCTCTTTTACCGCATCGCCGAGCGCGTTTTTAATCTTTTCAACAATCGGCTTAAAATCCTTTTCCTTCTGCTTTGCTTCTTTCTTTTCTTCGTCAGTGCTCAGCTCTTCGTCGGATCCGGCGCGGTTTGCAGCTTTGAGTTCCCAATCCTTATACTTGCCGACAGAGGGAATTACGATATCGTCAATTTCATCCGGCATAATCAGCACTTCAAAGCCTTTCGCCTTGTATGCTTCCAAGTGCGGAGACTGTCTGAGCGCCTTTTCATCGCCGCCGGTGATATAGTAAATCGCCTTTTGCCCTTCCTTCATCCGCTGTACATAGTCGGCAAGGCTCGTCCAGGTATTTTCCTCATTCGTTGTTCTAAAGCGGATCAGTTCCAAAAGCTCGTCGCGGTGTTCATAGTCGCTGTACAAACCTTCTTTTAACGGACGGTTGTATTCGGCGATAAAGGTTTCGTATTTTTCCTTATCATTTTCAGAGAGCTTTTTAAATTCGCCTAAGAGCTTTTTTACCGATGCTGAGCGGATATTGTTCAAAATGCGGTTCTGCTGCAAGATTTCGCGGCTGACATTGAGCGGCAGGTCTTCACTGTCGATAATACCGCGCACAAACCGCAGATACACCGGCAGCAATTCTTTTTCGTCCTCCGTGATAAATACCCGCTTTACAAAGAGCTTTACGCCGGGCTTGTAGTCGGCATGGTACATATCAAAAGGCGCCTTTGCCGGAACATAAAAGAGCGTGGTGTATTCCTGCGTACCCTCCGCCTTGGTGTGGATGTACAGGAGTGGATCTGTAGAATCGTGCGAAAGCGACTTATAAAAATTCTTATAGTCCTCGTCTTTCAGCTCAGACTTCGGTTTTTGCCACAGAGCGCTTGCATCGTTGATCTGCTCGCTCTTTGCTGCCTGCGATTTTTCGTTCCCCTTATCATCATATTCTTTGTGGATATAGTGGAGATAAATCGGGAACGCGATATGATCCGAATAGCGTTTGATAATGTCTTCGATCTTCCAGCGGCTTGCAAATTCGGAATCTTCATTGTTCAGATACAGGGTGATGCAGGTTCCGTTAGCCCCTTCGGGAACATCATCGATGAGCGGGAACGCTGAATCATCGGTTTGCTCCAGTTCATATTCGCCCTTGCCGTCGGAAATCCACTTCCATACGGTATTTTCGCCTGCTTTTTTCGAAACTACTTCGATTTTTGATGCAACCATAAAGGCTGAATAAAACCCGACCCCGAATTGTCCGATCAGGTTGGAGTCTTTTTTATCTTCCGCGGCAAGCTGCTCCAAAAACGCCTTGGTGCCGGAGCGGGCGATCGTACCGAGGTTGTTTTTGATGTCCTCATCGTTCATACCGATACCCGTGTCGCGGATAGTCAGCGTCGGCGTTGCGGCATCTTCGTTAAACGTAATATCGATACGGGGATTGAATTGCAGATTTTTTAATGCGGCATCCGATACGGTCAGATATTTCAGCTTATCGAGCGCATCGGAGGCATTCGACACCAGCTCCCGCAGGAATATTTCCTTATTTGAATACAGAGAATGGATAATCAGGTGGAGCAGCTGATTAACTTCCGTTTGAAACTCATACTTTGCCATGCTATAACCTCAATATATGTAAGTAATTTTTTTTAATGTACTCAAAATAGTAAAAAACGGCAAATTAGCGTATTCCAATGCAGAGTACGAATATTCACCTTTCCACATAAATCAAACTATTTTTTTGGCATCCTAATTTTCTTTTTTTATTGTTGATTTTTCCATTTTTATCCCTTATACTGATACGGTAGAGTCAGTTCATTGATGAACAGTCTTTAAAAATCTCAATTTTTTAGGGACTTCCCTTAGGTATCTTTTGTGCGTATCCGTTTTGGGTATCCACAATTACATAATATCTTTCCGGATGGAGTATGCTATGGTATCATTAACCGTGAACGGCCGGATTGTTGAAGCCGAAGAAAACCAAAAACTTATTTATTTTTTACGCGATTCACTACGTTTAACTTCCGTTAAAAACGGTTGTATGGAAGGTGCATGCGGAACGTGTACTGTTTTAATAGACGGAAAGCCGATGAAGGCCTGTGTTCAAGTGGCCGGTAAATTAGCGGGAAAGACAATTACAACGCTTGAAGGGTTCCCCGAACGCGAGCTTGCCGTATATCAATATGCGTTCGCTCATTGTGGCGCGGTGCAATGCGGTTTCTGTATTCCAGGAATGATTATTTGTGCAAAAGCGTTGATAGACGAAAATCCTAATCCTTCATCCGCGGATGTAAAGCAGGCTATCCGCAATAATATTTGCCGCTGTACCGGCTATGTAAAAATTGAAGAAGCTATTTTGTTGGCTGCCAAGATACTGCGAGAAAACACGCCTGTGCCGGAAGGAAAAACCGAAACGGCTGTAGGAAGCAGCGCGCTCCGTGTTGATTCATACGCGAAAGCCGCAGGTACAGCCGAATATGCCGATGATATGTATTTGGATGGTATGTTGTACGGAAGCGCGGTACGTACTGCATACCCGCGGGCAAAGGTATTGTCTATCGATACCGAAGATGTGGAAAAGATGCCCGGCGTTCATCTTGTAATGACGGCAAAAGATCTTCCCGGTATGCAAAAAATCGGGCACTTAAAAAAAGATTGGGATGTGCTTATTCCCCTCGGCAAAGAGACGCATTATTTAGGGGATGCCATCGTTCTGATTGCTGCCGAAAGCCGCGAGATTTTGGCAGCTGCAAAAAAAGCGGTAAAAATCGAATATGAAGAATTAGCGCCGGTATGCTCTATAGCGGAAGCAATGGCGGAAGATGCGCCTCATGTTCATGAAAGCGGGAACCTTCTTTCAAAAGAACACCTCGTACGCGGCAATGCCGATGAAAAGCTGAAAAATTCAAAATATGTCGTTTCTCACCACTATTCCGTACCTCCGACCGAACATGCCTTTTTGGAGCCTGAAACGGCGGTGGCAAAGCCGGACGGAGAAGGCGGTGTCATTATTTATTCGGGGGATCAAGGTATATATCAAACAAAACGGGAATGTTCGGAAGCGACCGGCTTACCGATTGATAAGGTACGGGTTATCGCCAAGATGGTCGGCGGCGGCTTCGGCGGCAAAGAAGATATGAGCGTGCAACACCATGCGGCTATCCTTGCGTTAAAGACCGGACGCCCCGTCAAGGTGAGTTTAAGCAGAAAAGAGAGTATGATTATCCATCCGAAGCGGCACGCGATGGAGATGGATTTTACACTCGGCTGCGATGAGAACGGCTACCTAACCGGTTTAAAAGCCGTGCTCCATTCGGACACGGGCGCCTATGCCTCCCTCGGCGGGCCGGTACTACAGCGTGCCTGTACCCATGCGGCAGGGCCGTATAATTATCAAGATATCGACATACTCGGCTGTGCATGGTATACCAATAACCCGCCGGCCGGTGCATTCAGAGGATTCGGCGTAACACAAAGCTGCTTTGCCGTTGAATCGTGCATAAACCTATTAGCGGAAAAGGTCGGCATCAGTCCGTGGGAAATCCGCTACCGGAACGCAATTCGTCCCGGGCAAGTACTGCCAAACGGTCAGTATGCCGACGATTCAACCGCTCTTGTACAAACCCTCGAAGCGGTAAAGCCGTATTACGATGCGCATCCGAAAGCCGGTATTGCCTGTGCTATTAAAAACTCCGGACTTGGGGTCGGTATCCCGGACTTTGGCCGGACAACCCTGCGGCTTCAAGCAGACGGCGTACATATTTATTCGAGCGCAGCCTGTATCGGGCAGGGGGTTGGAACAATCCTCTTGCAGATTGTCAGCGAGGTGCTTAATCTGCCGCGCAGTCTTTTACACTACGAAACACCCGACACCAAGTTTGCTCCCGATGCGGGAGAAACAACCGCCTCGCGTCAGACCGTATTTACCGGTGAAAGTGCTCGTATGGCTGCTACCGATGTCAAAAGAGCGCTTGAAGAAGAACTGCAAAAGCGCGGCAAAACCGGTTGCCTTTCCGAACACATAGATATACTGCCCGAGCTGTTTACCGCCTTGAGCGCCAAAGAGTTTTTTGCGGAATATACCTATCCGACGGACAAACTGGGTTCCGACAAGCCTCATCCGGTAAGTCATGTTGCGTACGGTTATGCAACGCACCTCATCGATTTGGATGAAGAAGGAAAACTCGCGTATGTGGAAGCCGCACACGATGTCGGTCGTGCGCTTAATCCGATTTCGCTGGAGGGGCAGATCGAAGGCGGTGTCGTGATGAGCCTTGGGTATGCGCTGACGGAGGATTATCCGCTGCAAAAGAGTGTTCCGACTGCCAAGTTCGGTACGCTCGGCCTGTTTAAAGCGCCTCAGGTACCGCCGATAAAGGTTGATATTATCGAACATAATGATAATGAGCTTGCATGCGGCGCAAAAGGAGTCGGAGAAATTGCCAGTATTCCGACAGCGCCGGCGGTAGCGCTTGCGTATTATAACCGCGACGGTATTTTTAGAACAAAGCTGCCGCTGGAAAATACGCCGTATAGCCGGAAAAAGTAAACGAAAACGAAAAACCCGATTGAATGGGAAAGGATTGAAAAACCGGAAGATGCTTGAAAATAAATGAACCAGACAGGATTAGAAACTAAAATTAATTTTACGGGAAAGAATAAGCTTACAGATGAAGAATTTGTTGAGTATTATGAGCAATTATGGGATAAAACTCCTCATAGAGGAATTAATTGGCCAACAAAAGAACAGCTTGCTGAGAGTAAAAGAATAAGTTTAAACCGATATAATTTTTCTGAAGACACGTATGCAAATGATGAAAAATGGGTAAATGGTTCAACTTTTGGGTGGAATGACTACGAAATAAGTAATTACGGTCGTATAAAATATAAAGGTAGTATCGTTCTCCAAGATGACAACGAGTTAGATGGCTACCTTAAGTTATCTAAAAGCAATAAAGAAGTTGATCACAACATAAACGTTTATGAACTCATCGGAAGAGCTTTCTTAGGGAAAAGAACGAATGATGACTATGATATTCATCATATAAATGACGATGGCTACAATAATACGCCTGAAAATTTAATTTTATTAACCAGAAAACAATATAATTTAATTCATTGCAATATAAAAATAAAAAAAGAGAATGTTATAAAAGAACTAAAAAAATATAATTATTGTACGTTGATTTTGCACTTATCTAACTACAAAGCCTCCGTATTGAATACTCCAGAACAAATGAATTACAGAGGGAAAAAATATCGCCATATTCTACCAGAAGAAAAAAGAATGCTGAATCTCATTGATTCAGGATATAAAGATTCTTTAGAAAAATATATTACTGAAAGTAAGATAAAATTACATAGAGATTTTTCGCATTTAAATTCGTCACAGGCTCTTTGTTTGAATTTATTTTATCCGTTAATGAAAGACCATAGTTTGCAGTTCGTAAACAATAATATTTCTTTGTCCGCTATAGGAGAATTTGAACATACAGAAGAAGCTTCATTTGAAGTTTCAGGCGAATATACAAATTTTGATTTTTTTATTAATGATTCAAATACAAAATATTTTTTTGAAATAAAATATACAGAATCAAATTTTGGATCAATTGATACCGGTAATCCGATAGAGGCGTATCAAACTAAATATAAAAATAATTATTTATCACAACTGAAAAAAATCTGTAATGAAAAATATTTAAACGATAACTTCGAGGATGAATTTTATAAAAAATATCAGCTTTGGCGTAATATCTGCCATGTGGATATCGGTACAATTACTTTTGTATTTTTAAAATCACGAATTAATTTGAAAAATGAAATCGATAGTGCAATGAAAAAATGTAAACCTGAATATGCTGCAAAAATAAACATTATCTATATTGAAGATTTCATTAGCAGATGTCTTGAAAATAAGAACTTGCCTTTTTATAATCACTATTCCGAGTTTTATAATAAATACTTAAAAAATATTTAACAAATATTCTAAATACTACATTACTAAAAAAGCCGATTAAACACATGGCGTGTTCAATCGGCTTTTTGCTATTTTGACGGTTGAAAGCTTTTTACTTTATCGCTTCCGCAAGGTTATCCGTATTCAAAAGGCGGATCTTGTTTGCCGTATCTTGTACGAGCAAACCTTTTTCCGTAACGGTTATCGCCGTGTACGGAAGAACGGTTACCGTAGATTTTGCTTGCATTTCGAGGTTATTGTTGAATCGTGCAAGGTAATTTTTGCCTGATTGTTCAATTACCGCATAGTAGCTGTCATCAACCTGTATTAAAAGACTCTGTGCAGCAACCGGTACTGTTGCCTGTTTAGTCATTTCGAGCGTGCGGGGGTTAATGCCAACAAGTGTAATCATCTGGTTACCGGATTTTGAACCGGCAATCGCGATAAGCGAATCCGTTCCTTCGATAAGGACACGTCCGCGCACGGTATTCAACGACGAGGTTTTCAGTGTTTTTTCTGTTTTAAGGTCGAGCAGTACCACTTCGGAAAGCATGGAGCCGGAGTCAACTACTTTCAGCACAGCACTGGGTAATGCAGATGCAAAAGCCGCCTCATCTTGAGCTTTCCGCTCAGCTCGTTTTTCTTCAATGATTTTCCGAGTATCTGCAGCAACATCCTTCCGGTCGCTTTGAGCTTCTTGTTCTTTTGTATCGGCAAATTGTTTTTCGGAAGAAGCTTCCTGTTCTTTGTCTTGAGCTTTTTTTGCAGCTTCATTGGCGGCTTTCTGCTTTGTATCGGCTTCTTTCTGTTTTGCCGCTGCTTCCTGATCGCCTTTTTTCGCTGCATTTGCTTTTTCGGCAGCAGCTTTATCTTTATTGCTTGCTTCTTGCTTATTTTTTGCTGCTTCCTGTTGTTTCTTTGCAGCCTCTTCAGCAGCTTTACGATCTTTCGGGTTTTTCTGAGCCTGCTTCTGCGCTGCTACCGCATCTTTTTCGGATTGAGCCGCTTTCTTCTTTGCTGCTTCTGCATCTTTTCGGGCTTTTTCCGCATCTTGCTTTGACTGAGTCGCCGCTGTTTTTGATTTGTCAGCTTCTTTTTGTGCGGCTGCAGCTTCATTCCGTTTTGTTTCGGCATCTTTCCGAGCCGCAGCGGCATCCTTCTGTGCAACATCTGCACGGTCGCGGGCAGCACTGCTTTCGCGCTCTTTCAGGTTGATCATGTCTTTGCGTGTTGCGATATCTTTATCATCCTGTTCGCGCATCTTGCTAACGACGTTTTTATCGGAGATCGATTTCGTATCGATCGCGCTTAACGTACCGCTATATTTTTGATCGGAAAGCGGGATAACAATCTGTGTCTTTCCCGGCCATTCATCATAGCGCAGGGCAAGACCGGCTTTATCGGCAGTCAAATTCTTGACAACAACCGCTTTATACTTACTTTTGAACATATTCATGTCACCGCGGTATACGGCGTTATAAATTGTTACAAAATGTGCAATCGTATTTGCATCTTTTTCGGAGTATCCGTAAGCACGCCGTAAATAACCGGCGATAATAACTCGTAAGTTGTTGATATGGTCTACTCTTGCTCCGCTTCCGATAATCATGATATCGGCATCGAGACCGGTTTTCACCGACGGATCAACTGCATGGATAACGGCGTAGCGGTTCGTATCGCCGGCACGTCCGCGCTGAGCAGCTCCGGCAAGCGACTCTCCGATTTCAGCGATTGCCCGCAGCGTATCGATTTCGGCATGAGGCCCTGTGTAGTTGATAAATTCAATCGGCGTATTTTCGGCCTGCTTCAGTTCACTTTGATCGACCTCTATTGCAAAAGCCATACTCATAAAGGCAAATGTACAGAGGCATACAAGCGCTATTCTTTTCATTGAACAACCCCTTTCTATGAAGATGATACGAAGAAATTCCAACCCATTAGGACGTATCCTGAAGGAAGA
Source organism: Treponema sp. OMZ 855 (assembly GCF_024181145.1). Taxonomy (NCBI): domain Bacteria; kingdom Pseudomonadati; phylum Spirochaetota; class Spirochaetia; order Treponematales; family Treponemataceae; genus Treponema; species Treponema sp. OMZ 855. Next base: position 2,612,125 of record NZ_CP051194.1, read on the forward strand.
GAGCTTCTCAGTAAAACAAAGTTCAATCCTATTCTACTATAGTTTTTATTTTTTGTCTTGCGTACTGCTTAATATTTTCGGGAAAGGCGCCCGCCGCGATGGTAAACAATGCTTTTACAGCTGAACCTGCGGTCTGTTTATCGCCATATTTTGCAATTTCGGTTAAAGCATCACAGGCTGCATACGCAGGTTCATAAATACGGACTCCGCAGCGTTGCAGTAACAGTTGTATCGATTCGATCGAATGTCCGTCAGGGTCGGCGGCAATAAATCCTAATGCCCGGATGATTGCAACGGCTAAAGTTGGGTCGTAGGTTTTTGATGCTTCGCCGAGTAAAATGGTTCGGTATTCCAATGATTCCAATAGTCCAAGCAATTCCGCTGCCCGTGCCCGTTCGTATACCGTAAAATCGTATGGAAAATATGCTGCCCGCTGATTGTTTGTTAAAATTGTTTGCAGAGTAAGTGCGTAGGCTGCTTCATTTGTACCGATTGTTCCTTTGGTAACAGCTTCGTCAATGCTTGATAACAGTGTTCCCGTATCTCCATAGGGGACAAAGAAAGGCAAGGTTTGCGTTTTTTCTTGTGTTTTCAAAATGTGATACTGCGGCGGTACGTCCCGCTGGGGAGAACTTTGCATAATCTTTGTGTCCAGCCGCCAGCTGTTGATCACCCAATCATTGACGGCAATAAGGATCCCGCTTGGTGTGATAACAGGCAGAAAAGCCGAGGTGAGTATCTTTTGTTCCCGCTTTACGCTTCCCGTTCCGCTGATAATTGCCGCTATACTTTTGCAGGCGATGTAATATTCGCCGTCCGTTTTGCTGTAATATAACGGAAGTGTGAGGCAGCTGTTCAATTTTGACGTCCAAGCGATTTTGTTAGAGGTAATATTCCGTGCCGAAACGGTGCCGTCAGCATATATGCATACCAGTTCATCGCCGGAATTTTGCATAAACAGCGGAGCTGTTTCTTGTGTTTGCCAAACTGCAAACCCATCGGTTTCTCCCTGCGGCACAAGTGAGGATGTGTTTTTTTCTTGGGAAATGGTACTGCGGTAATAGGTAAGGATGCCGTCACCGGTGCTCATCACATACCCGCCGGGAGCGGCCGAGAGTACTGCAATATCTTTTTTTAGTGTTTTTGTATTTAACACCTGTCCGGTAAGCGAAACGGTTACAAAGTCTTTGTTCGTAAGCGTCAGCAGTAATGATGCCGCTCCCGTTTCGCATAATTGCCGTGCCGGCGGAGAAGATAATGTAACCTGCCATTTGAGCTTCCCTTTTATGGAAAAACAGTAAAGATTGGATTTCGTCAGCACGCATATTCTGCCGTCTGTAGTGCTGTAAGGAGCATATAATGCCGGCTCCGGCAGCTGCACCGACCACAGATAAATCCCCTGTCCGGAAACTGCTTGCAGCATCCTCGACGCATCTGCAATAATCAATATTCCCGAATTTGATACGCTTAAAAACGGTTTTATTGTCCGCTCAATATTCCGCCGCCATACAAAGGAACCGGTATAATCGATACAGTTAAGCGCTTGATCCGAGCTTAATGTATAAAGATATTCTCCATGTAAGACCGGATCGCAGAGTGTTTCACCCGCCATAACCGCAGACCACTGTGCTTGTTCTGTTTGTGCGGTTTGTGCAGTAAGCAACCGTGTCGGAATCAGCAAAAACATACATGAAAAGGCTGCTGTAAGTAAGGATGTTAAAAAGCGTTTCGGTTTTGTCATCGTATAAAAATTCCTAAAAGTTCACAGTGGTGTGTTTGCGGATAAAAGTCGAACAAATGGTATTCGATAAATCGATACCCCAATGCGGTTAGTTTTTTTGCATCGCGGACAAAGGTTGCGGGATTGCATGAAACATAGTGAATGCGCGGTATTTTTGCTTGCCCCAGATAAGTAAGCGCCCGTTCGTGGATGCCCTGCCGCGGCGGATCGATGATAGCAGCATTATATGTAAGCTGTGCGGCGGGGATGTCCGGCCAATCGGCGTCGGAAACGGCATGGAAAAAGCCGCGGCAGGGGCTGTTCTTTTCTGCAATAATCCGGTTGAGGTTTTGCTGTGCTGTCCGCAGCGCCCGCTCATTGTGTTCCACCAAATGAAGCTCGGAAGCTTTGTCCGTTAAAAAAGCGGAAAAGGTGCCGACACCGGCATAAAAATCGAGTATCCGCGTACATGGGGGGATATCCGATACCGGTTCAATCAGTTTTTCCAGCATTGTGATATTCGACTGAAAAAAGCCGAATACGCTAAAGTTCAAAACAGTGTCTTTTACTCGTGCCGAAGCGTCGGGATGAACGGGACTGTATACGTCATCTTGTGCAAAAATATGGTAACGGTCTTGAGCGATTTTTGTACTGCGAGGAAAAAGTTTTTGCAACCCACCTTGTTGTAGAATAGTACGCAAAGCCGGTGTTGCAATGGGACAGTCGTGTACGGGAACAACCGTGTTGCTCGCAAACCCGTGCATCCCGATTGTTCCGTTTTTATCTGTATGGAATTGAAACCGATTTCGATATTCCCATGCGGGTCCCGTAATAAAAACCGGCGGACGTTCCGGAGTAATATGTGCTCTGTCGAAAAGCTCTGCAACCATTGCCTGCCGAAGTACTTGTTGAAAGTCGTTATCAGCCATTTGCAGATTACATCCGCCGCAGTGCCCGAAATAAGGACAGGCCGGTTCAATCCGGTGCGGAGAAGGTGTGATGATTTTTTTTATAACCGCTTCGCTGTAATCACGCTTATTTGCCGTAACGGTAATATCGAGTTCTTCATCGGGGAGTGCAAAAGGGATAAATATCGTTTTCCCATCTATCCGTGCCAGCGCTTTCCCGCCGAATACGATTTTTTCCGTAGTAACTCGCATGAGATGCAGTATACAGGAAACCGGACGTTTTATAAAGGCGCGGGAAAGATTGTGTGCATTGGCGATGTATCAACTCAGATTTCCTTGTATTTTTTCTCTTGACAGTATATGTTATTGTCCCTATAATCAAATAAACATCTGAACATCTGTTCATATATTTGTAGATAAAAAAAATCACCTTGCTGTTTTGAGAAAGCGAATGACCAAGGCCGGCAGGCGTGATAATCGGAATACATAAGGAGGCAGCGTAATGGAAAATCAAGAAGAACCGATGACTGACGAAACGGCGGAGTATTTTAACCCCGATGCCGTGGCTCATGCACGCTCAAAGATCCCCGACGAGGACACGATGACCGCATTGAGTGATTTTTTTAAGAACTTCGGTGATTCAACCCGTATCAAGATTGTATCCGCGTTAATGGCGGGTGAGCTGTGTGTTGCCGACATTGCAGAGGTGCTCGAAATATCCGCTTCGGCAATTTCTCATCAACTGCGTATCCTCAGACAAGCAAAAATAGTGCGTTCGCGGCGGGTGGGAAAACAAATCTACTATTCTATAGAAGACAATCATGTCGGCATCTTATACAGCGTCGGCATGGAGCATATTCTGGAAGGGCGCTGAGCCGAAGGGGCGGGGTAAACGCATCAGGTCGTTTTTTAATAACCCCGCGGAAAAATTGATACTATTCGACCAGAGTTGAACCTCTTCGCGGTTCAAATGGTCTCACAGTCTCAATTTTTCCGCGATTTTATCTACTCTACCTGATGCGTTTACCCATTTACCGGAAAAATGTGCGAAATTTTAAGCAAAATTTCGCACAGAAGGAAGGCAACCGCTAAAAATATTTTTAATGCGGTTGCCATGATCTAAGGAGGAGAGAAGATGGCTTGTAGTTGTATGGCATGTAATCATATACACGAAACGCATAATCATGATGAACATCATCATGACAGTTTGTGGGATAAACACGATATTATCCGGTTTAGCGTAGCGGCAGTGTTTTTTATCGCCGGAATTGTATTGAAAATTGCTTCCGAACCTTTCAAAATGACCGTTCAGTTCAGCGGCGCTTCTTACTCCATTGCACTTTCATCACTGCTTTTTGTCGGTTCGTGGCTTGCTGCGGGGCTGGAAGTTATCCAAACCTTGCTCAAGACCATCGGTAAGGGGACTATTTTTGACGAAAACTTTTTGATGACTTTTGCGACACTCGGTGCATTCATACTCGGAGAGTGGTCGGAAGGCGCTGCGGTTATGCTGTTTTATAACTTAGGTGAGCTGCTGCAAGCCGCTGCCGTTCAGCAGTCCCGCCGTTCCATTACCAACTTGATGGATTTGCGTCCTGAATTTGTCCGGCTCTACCGTAATCCTGCCGACTCCGAATCGGAGCACGGCGATGCACATAGTTGTTGCGGTCATGAACATGAAGATGATGACCACCATCACAGTCATGAGCACATTCACGCCGAGATGTGCGAATGCGGGCACGAACACGGTGAACATCACCATACCCATTCGGAAAACTGCGAGTGTGGACACGAACACAGCCATGAACATCATCACAAACATGAAGAATGCGATTGCGAGCATGAACACGAACATACGCATAATCATGCCGAAGAGTGCTGCTGCGGGCATCATCATGAAGGCGATGACCCTGACATTGTAGCTCCGGAAGATGTTCCTGTCGGTACGCTGATCCTCGTAAAACCGGGAGAAAAGGTTCCTCTGGACGGGATACTGGTCGAAGGAGCGTGTTCTTTTGACACCTCTTCGATGACGGGAGAGAGTGTTCCGCGTTTTATTGAAGCAGGCGGTACGGTACTTGCAGGATTCGTCAATACGGACGGGCTTGCGGTGATTAAAACTACCGTAGCGGCGGAAAATACTGCTGCGGCTAAAATGCTGCAGTTGGTGGAACATGCGCAAGACCGCAAGGCAAAAACGGAGCGGCTTATTTCGAGCTTTGCGCGGGTATACACGCCGATTGTAACGATCGGTGCAGTCGTGCTGGCGCTCCTTCCGCCGCTTGTACTTTCGGCTGTACACGGCAGCCCGCTTTCGTGGAACGCCTTTGTTCCGTGGATTTCGCGCGGACTGGTATTCCTTGTTATATCCTGCCCATGCGCCTTTGTTATCTCCGTTCCGCTCGGCTACTTCGGCGGACTCGGCGGCGCAGCAAAAAAAGGTATATTGATAAAAGGCGCAGATTTTATCGACTCGCTTGCCAAAACGGACAGCGTCGTATTCGACAAAACCGGCACATTGACCGCCGGTGTTTTAACGGTACAGCATATTCTTCCTGCAGAACAATTCAGCACGGAGGAATTGCTTGAACTTGCCTATATCGCCGAGTATCATTCCGGCCATCCGATTGCCGTTGCGATAAAAGGCGCTATTCAAGGGCAGCTCGGTAAAGAGAAAACAGCTGTGTTTGAAACAGAAGCAGCCGAACTCCGGCAATACACGGAAAAAGCCGGTTCCGGTGTTAAAATGCTGCGGAACGGACAGGAGCTTGCAGCTGGTTCCGCGCTGTTCATCTTCGGCGATGCGGAAAAGCAGCCTGCTTCCATCGCCCAAATCGAAGGAACAAAGGTATTCCTTTCCTACGGCGGGCGCTATACCGGCTGTATTATTTGCAGTGACAGCATTAAACCGCAATCCGCACAGGCAATACGGGAACTGCGCAGCGCCGGCGTCGGATACCTTGAGATGCTGACCGGCGATACGAAACGCACGGGCGAAAAAATAGCCGCCGAATTGCAGCTTGACCGCTGCAGCAGCGAACTTTTGCCGCATGAAAAGGTCGCTCGCTTTGAAGCAATCAGCGACGATCGGAAAAAGAGCAACGCCCACGCTGTCTGCGTGTTTGTCGGAGACGGGATTAACGATGCGCCTGTTCTTGCCCGCGCGGATGTAGGTATCGCGATGGGCGGAATCGGCAGCGACGCCGCAATCGAAGCCGCCGATGTCGTGCTTATGACCGATAATCCGCAGCTTATTCCGCAGGCAATCAAGTCGGCACGCTTTACACGGCAAATCGTTAAGCAGAATATCGTTATGTCATTTGTCGTTAAAATCGCCTTTTTGGCAGGCGGCGCTTTGGGCATTATCGGATTATGGGCAGCGGTGTTCGCCGATGTCGGTGTTGCACTTCTTGCCGTGTGCAATTCGTTGCGCGCACGGAGATAGGTTGTTACGGTTTGCTCTCAGCCAGTGCAGAAGCCGAAACGCTATAGCCGCTTTTGCGTCCTCCGTACCTTTGGCATTAAAACATCGCAAAAGAAATCTAAGGGAACCCTCTAAAAACGGAAGTTTTTAGAGGGTTCTAAACCTAATATCTCCGGAGTTGCTTTTTACTCCTTCTTAGCCTATAATACTACCCATGCCGAGCCGACATACCGCATATCCGCAGTCAAAACCGCCTCCCGTAAGCCTTTTGCAAATATGCAGCATATCTGCGTTGTCGCTTCACAAAAAACAGTCCTCGACGTACAACAAGTACGCCTGCGGGTGTTTTTTGTACGCTCCTAGCATCTATACCGCATATTTGCAAAAGGGGCTTGACACGCGCATAGTCGGCTGTACAATTCTCACAGCTCACAGCTCACAGCTCACAGCTCACAGCTCACAGCTCACAGCTCACAGCTCACAGCTCACAGCTCACAGCTCACAGCTCACAGCTCACAGCTCACAGCTCACAGCTCACAGCTCACAGCTCACAGCATGAATGTTATTTAGATAATTTTTTATCCGTATTTCACACACATAACAATGTTTCCTCATCACTAAAAACGCTGTCCAACGACAAGTTTGCCCAGCAAACTCGCTACTATATGGAACCACCGCCATTCGTGGCGATACTGAAAAGAACTTATTATATAAACCTCTTATTATTGTCCGCCTTGTACCGCAATGCTCGGTATGCAGTCTGGTTTGATACCGGATAATCCTCGCAGGAATCACATACGAACAACATGAGATAATTTACATAATAAGGAGAACACCGTATGAAAAAGAACATACGCTATATAACTATCGCCGCTGCATATATGGCTGTAGCAGCGATGATAATCGGCTGTAATCCAAATGTTAGCGCCGCACAAGACACAACGCCACCTGCGGAAGTTACGGAACTTACAGCAGCTGCCGGAAATGGTAAAGTAAGTTTAAGCTGGACGAACCCTGCGGATGCAGACCTGTATCAGGTAGAAATTACTGCAAGCCCTGCGGCGGGAACCCTTACAAACGCCGTTTACCTTTCTGCGGAAAAAGGTAAAGCGATGAGCTTTACCGCGGAAGGGCTTACCAGCGGTACTGCGTATACATTTACCGTTAAAACCATCGACAAGGCGCTGAACAAGAGTAAAGACGGTGTGAGTAAAACGGTTACCACCAACGCTGCTAGCAGTGTGATGACTATTACTCTGACGCAAGTCCCTGTAAAAACTGAGTGGACAAAAGATTCTGTAACGATAACGGTTAGTTCAGACACTTCACTAAAAGAAGCAAAATGGAAGAAAGGAAGCGGGCTCAGTGCAAAGGATGTGTTGGAAAATGGAACCGAGATAACCGGCAATAGCTTTACGGTTACTGCGAACAGCATCTACTCGGTAGCAGTGTTAGATAATGACGGCAGACGTGAAGTAGAAACGATTACCATTACAAACATCGACAAAACACCGCCTGCAAAGGTAAAAAACCTTTCTGCAGTATACGATTCAGGAAACCAAAAGATTATCGTAACGTGGACAAATCCTACAGACAGTGATTTTGCGGGACTTACCTTGAGCTGGAAAAAAGGAGGCGAAGATGCAACGGATATGCCGCTTACAAAAGACAAAACCGGCTATGAACTTCCGGTAACTCCTGTCGTCGGCGATGTGTATACGGTTTCAGTGAGTGCAAAGGATGACGTCGGAAACAAAAGCGACCCGGCTTCGGTATCCGTTACCGCTTCGCTGACCCCTTCCCTGAACGGCATCGAATTGAGCCGTGCGCACCTTGTCTATAACGACACCGACCTCACGATAACGGCAACGCTTAAAGGAAGTAATTTTGACCTTATCGCAAGTCAAAGCGACCCGGCGGTAAAAGTCGGTATCTTTAAAAACAGCACTCTGGTAGGCAGCCTTCAAAACGCAGTCGCAGCCGGTTCAGACTACACGGTAACGCTTACTGCGCCAACCCTTTCTGCGAGTAATGTAACCGTGGAAGGTGCGGTATATACGGTAAAGGTAAAACTGTGCGGAACATATCAAAGCGTAACCGAAACCTTTGTCATCTCCAAAGAAGCGCGTCTTACCGCCCAGCCCGAATTGAGCGTAACACAGATAGCTTCAAGTGCGGTACCGCCTTCGAGTACAACGAAAATTATGCTCAAAGGCATCAATCTCGATATTGTTGCGGGGGGTATCACCGTACAGCTCTATGACAGCAACGGAGCCGCTTACGGAAGCGCGGCGCCGATTGATACGTCGCATACGGGACGCGAGCTTACCACGCTTACGGCGGATATTCCTGTCCCATCGGAAGAAGGCGTGTTTACCGCGAAAGTGTTGTTCGGCAATGCCGTTCAAACGTCATATTATGAAGGATCTTCTTACGATGATAAAAAGACCGTAACCCATCCGACCATTCAGGTATACGGCAGTCCGAAATTTACCTCGTTTACGATTCCCAATGCGGGCATTTCTAAGGAAGACTCCCCTATAACGGCGACCGTGAAGGGGGTGAACTTCAAAGCGCCGGGAGTGAGCAAAGAGAATTTTTCGGTAAGCTGTGCAACATCTTCAATTACCAATAGCTCGGCGATTACGATTATTGATGATGCTACGCTGAAAGTGAGCCTTACCATACCGGGAACAGAGAACGACTACACGGTTACAATAAGCTCCGGAAGTGTAAGCACAACAGGTACTTTTGCCGTCAAAGACTATAGCGCCTACACTGTCGGTAAAATCGTACTTGCGGATAAAACAGTCGTTGATAAAGATAGCTATACTGCAATAGACCCAAACAAGCCACCGGTTGGTATTATCTGCGGCTCTAATAGCTATGGTGTACCGCGTATGATTGCGCTGCATACAAGCGGTAGCGGTCTTAGATGGGCAAAGAATGACAGCGCCGGCTACAACATGAAGTTTGCAGATATTATCTGCACACCGAGCGCAACAGGAAGTGGCGCTGCCCAAAGGGCAACGTTTACCGGCGATACTGACGGTAGCGATAACTGGGAGTATATTAAGCAGCAAGATACTGCAGGAGCCGCGGATGCAGCAACGAACTATCCGGCGTTCCACTGGGTAAATACTTATAACGAAATATATAGGACACAGCTTGGAGAAAAGAGGTTTGACTGGTATATACCAAGTCTTGCGGAACTGTGCGAGGTGTATAAGAACCGCGTGGCAATCAATGATAGTCTTGCAAAAATACACGGTCTGGATAGCAGTTATGCAGATGCAAGTCTCGGTACTTCATTGTATTGGTCGTCGTCGCAGGTTTCCTTCGACAATAGTTACGCTTGGGACGTGGATTTCAGTGACGGCTCCGTGGACTTCAATAGCAAGGGCAATAATTTTCGGGTATGTTGTCTCGCAGGCTTTTAACCGGTTAGGGGAAGACTTTTCTTTTTTTTCGATAAAAAGAAAAGTCTTCCCCTATGACCCCATCTAAAGAAAAACGGCGACTTAGGGCTCTGCCTTAAGAACCTGCCTTGGTGCTCAAGCGGGTTCTGAATGAAAAGCTGAGTAGCTATGCTTTTTACGCTCAGTATTTTCAGAACGAACAAGGATGTCGCGTTCAAAAATTGGCAAGAAAGTCAATTTTTGAACTTGCCGCAAACAGCAGTGCAGTTTGTGGAGAGATAATGAAGAAAAACGCTCCGTATGGGGGGCGAGGAAAGGAGAAGATTAAAGTGTTTGATAAATACATATACAAATCTATGTTTACAGACGGTAAAAGTAATGAAAGTATAAATGCAAAGAACTTAATAAATAAAGACAAAATACCAGAGCAGGATGATTCTCTAATAATCGATATGTATATAGAAAAAATACAAATGCCGATATGTTCTTACGTATTATTTATAGTGTTCAGTGTATTTGCAATCGGTTTATTAATTTTCTTATGGATGAATGTACGTCAATACGGTAATCAAGATATATTTATCATCACCTCAATTTTTGTCGGTATTATGACAGTTCTTATTGTTGCCTTTGCTCTTATAAACCTTGTATTCTCAGAAGAAAGCCGTAAATACGCTCTTTTAACATACGCCTATGATGAAGCTCTTAAAAAAGTAGGAGAACGGTACGATAAAAAAACAATTGCAACTTCTCGTAATGATAATACCGAATCAAAAAAAGAAGAAATAGAATATGGGGTGCGGACAATCACTAAAACTTTTGAATCCTACTGTCAAAATATTACGGCAAAATAAAAAGGGGGATTTATGTGCAATCAAGATAACAATCGTAATGACAATACGAATGCGAACAGTAATAATCACACCCCTACAGCAAAGGATATTTACAAATACCTTTGGCGCGGAAGAGATTTTGAGCTTGAACGTCTTTGGTCTCGGTCTGTTTTTCTTGCTGCTTTTTTAATTGCTATTGCAGGCGCTTATGCTGTTTATATGAAGGATATATTTATCCCCCAATTAGCCGGCAATCGCCTTACTGCAACGGTTCAAGCTGTTAAAGATGATGTGAAAGTTTGTAAAGAGTTTATGGTCATCATTACCGAAAAAAATGAATCCCCGTGTACGGAAAAGTCATTTGCCCAGCCTTTTACTATGGGGATAGTTCCCCTTGTTATCTGCTTTTTGGGAATGCTCTTTTCTGTGTTGTGGGTTCTTATGGGCAAGGGATCAAAGGCATGGTATGAGCTGTATGAAAGCAATATTGCACAGATGAGCACTAATCACAAGTTTTGGGAAGGCTGCAATGAGTCGGCAAACTCCGAGCTTAATAAGATATTTTGCAATAAAAAAACCGGACGATATACGGAATACTTATTCGGGAAACTGCACAACCGTCACGGCGATCCGATGAACTCCCGTCTCTTTTCTCCGGTCGCGGGGCCTTTTTCCGTTTCTAAAATCAACATCATGATCGGTATAATCAGCTTACAGTTTTTTATCCTCGCCTTTTTCTTTCATCTTTACCGGCTTTGTAAAATGTGTCTCTCCGCCTCTTTACATCCTATGATGTTCCTCATTTTCCTCGCCGCCGCTCTCTTTCTTTTCGTACTTTTTACCTGCTTAAAAAAACAACTGGGTTCCTCTTATTTGGCAAACGAATAGCCGTCTTTGACGTGGCTAAATTGCAGAAAGCATTGAACCCTGCTATACTATTGCTATGAATACTCCCCGCAAACTACCGATCGGCATACAGAGTTTTGAAAAACTGCGCCGAGACGGTTATCTGTATATTGATAAGACCCCATTTCTCTGGCGGCTCGTTCAAGTGTCGAGTCCCTATTTCTTAAGCCGTCCGCGGAGGTTTGGCAAGAGTCTTTTCCTTTCAACCTTGGCAGCATATTTCCGCGGGCAAAAAGAGCTATTCAAAGATCTATATCTTGAAAAAGCGGAAGAGGAGCAAGCGGCACAAGAAGGCAGAGAGGCGTGGCAAGAATATCCTGTACTCTATCTGGATTTTAATACGGAAAATTACAATGATGAAAAAAGTATGCACACTATTCTGCACACTCATTTAGTCCAGTGGGAAAAGCAATACGAATCAGATACCTCAGAGCAAACGTTTTCGAGCCGATTTAAAGGGATAATCCAACGGGCATATCAAAAGACCGGCAAGCAGGTAGTCATTCTCGTAGACGAATACGATAAGCCGCTTTTACAAACGATGGGAATAAATGAAGCGCTGAATGAACAATACCGCAATGCGCTTAAAGCTTTTTACTCTGTCATAAAAACCTGTGATGAATATATCCGCTTTGCCTTTTTAACCGGGGTTACCAAGTTTAGCAAGATCAGCATTTTCAGTGATTTGAATAACCTCCGCGATATATCGATTGAGAAACAGTATGCCAGCCTCTGCGGCATCACACAAACAGAACTTGAAACGAACTTCCAGCCTGACATACAAGTGCTTGCCGATGAGCAAAACCTTACGTATCAACAGGCATTAGCAGCCTTAAAGCAGTGGTACGACGGCTATATGTTCCATCCTGCAGGAGAAGGAATGTACAATCCCTTTAGCCTTTTGAGCGCCTTTGTCAAAAAAGAGATTAGCGGTTACTGGTTCGGTACGGGAACGCCGACTTTTTTGGTCAACTTCTTAAAAGAAGCGCATTATTATATCCCCGACTTGGATGGCAATGTGCAACTTGATGAAGATGGCTTGCAAACCTATCGGGCAGTTGCTCAAGATGCGTTGCCTATTCTGTTTCAAGCAGGCTATCTCACTATCAAGGAATATATAAAAGATTTACGGCTTTACCGACTGGGCTTTCCGAATGATGAGGTACGGTATGGCTTTTTGCATAATCTGTTACCGGCATATTCTGACGTCCCCTTCGGCCAAACAGGGGTATGGGTTGGACGGTTTGTACAAGACATCCGCAAGGGTGACGTGAATAGCTTTATGGAGCGGATGCAAGCGATTATCGCAAGTATTCCGTATGATGATTTCCCGAAGAATAAGCTGAAACTGCGGGAACAGAACTATCAGACAGCAGTGTATCTTGTCTTTGCACTGATGGGACAGTTTGTACAGACGGAAGTACACTGCGCTACCGGACGTGCGGATGCCGTGGTTATTACTGCTGATGCTGTGTATATCTTTGAGTTTAAGCTCTCCGGGAATGGTAGTGCTGAAGATGCCTTCAACCAGATAAAAACGAATGGCTATGCCGCAAAGTACATGGCGAGTGGGAAAAAAATAGTGCTCATTGGAAGTTCATTTGATGAACAGACACGCACAATAAAAGACTGGAAAACCGAAGTTTTAGACAAGTAAATTGCAACTATCGCGGACTGTTTTTTGTTAAGCGACAACGCAGATGCCCCGCCCCTAACCAACGCTTTTGCAAAGAGACGGTACAGATACGAGGCGTGAGCGAAAATTAACCGCAGGCCTGTTGAAAAGCGTACTTCCGTGTACGCTTTTCAACGACAAGTTTTTCTAGTGAAAAACTTGCTGCTGTTTAGAAACACCGCCATCCGTGGCGGTACTGATACGTTGAGGATTTTCAGCAGCGGCAAGGATGCCACTGATTTAAACAGAAGCGATGAAGGAGATACCCCGCCCCTAACCAGCGCTTTGACAAATAGGTGGAGCAGATGCTAGGAGCGTACAAAAAACACCCGCAGTCGTACTTGTTGTACGTCGAGGAGTGTTTTTTGTTAAGCGACAACGCAGATGCCCGCCTATTTGTCAAAGTCTAAGGCTCCCGTATAAAGTTGATAATACATACCCTTTTTGGCAATAAGACTTTCGTGTGTGCCGCGTTCGATAATTTCGCCGTGATCCAAGACCATGATAACGTCGGAGTTCATAATGGTGGAGAGGCGGTGGGCGATGACGAAAACGGTTCTGCCTTCCATCAGCCTATCCATACCTTTTTGGATGAGCGCTTCGGTTCTTGTGTCGATTGAAGAGGTTGCTTCATCCAATATCATAACGGGCGGATCGGAGACTGCGGCGCGGGCAATGGATAAGAGCTGCCGCTGTCCTTGCGAAAGGGAGTTTTTGCTGCCTTCAATAACCGTGTCATATCCGTGGGGCAGCATCGTAATAAAGTTGTGCGCATTGGCAAGTTCTGCCGCTGCGATACACTGTTCGTCGGTTGCATCCAAGTTGCCGAATCGAATGTTTTCCATAATAGTGCCGGTAAATAAATTCACCTCTTGCAATACGATACCGAGCGAACGCCGCAGGTCTTCTTTCTTAATGCGGGTAATCGGTATGCCGTCGTAGGTAATAGTCCCGCTGTTAATATCGTAGAAGCGGTTGATCAAATTGGTGATCGTTGTTTTGCCTGCACCGGTCGCCCCGACGAATGCCACCTTTTGCCCGCGCTCCGCAAAGAGGTTTATGTCCTTCAGCACGTTTTTCTCAAGGCCATAACCGAAATCGACATGTTCAAAAATCACCTTGCCCGTCAGCCGTGTTAAAGAAATTGCACCGTCCTCATGTGTTTCCTTCCACGCCCATACACCCGTGTGTTCCGCCGCTTCGGACAAGGTGCCTGCTTCTTCCCGTGCGTTGACAAGCGTAACGGTACCGGCATCTTCCTCCGGCGCTCCGTCCATCAGCGCAAAAATCCGTGAGGCTCCTGCAACGGCATTGATCACCGAATTGAGCTGATTGGATAGCTGAGAAATGGGATTGGTAAAGCTCCGCGACAGCGTTAAAAATGAAGCGATGGTGCCGAGTGTCAGCGTGTTGATACCGGCGATAGTCGGATTGGGAATTTTTGCAATGGCAAACCACGCACCGACAAGCGCGACAATCACATACTGAAAATATCCCAGCGCATTCATAAAGGGCATGATGATATTTGCATACGCATTTGCTTTTGCAGCACTCTCCTGCCATGCGGCATTCTTTTCTTTAAATTCAGCTTTTACCGCTTCTTCCCGGCAGAACACTTTAATCACTTTCTGTCCATTTATCATCTCTTCAACATAGCCGTTGAGCTGTCCGAGTGTGTCTTGCTGCCGCACAAAATAGAAGCCGCTCTTTTTTGCGATGAGCTTAATCACTTTCAAAATAGAAAAAATGGAAGCAACAACGATGACCGTTAGGTACACACTCTGATACAGCATTGCAAAGAACACGGCGATAATCGTACACACGGAAGAAACAAACTGCGGCATTGACTGTGTAATCATCTGCCGGAGTGTGTCGGTGTCGTTGGTGTAGCGGCTCATAATATCACCGTGCGTGTGCGTGTCGAAATACCGAATCGGCAGGCGCTGCATCTTTGCGAACATCTCATCGCGGATCCGCTTGAGCGTCCGCTGCGCCACATTGATCATCAAACGGCTGTAAATCCATGAACAGAGGACACCGGTGCCGTACACCGCCGCCATAACGATGAGCGCCCGTAGCAGTCCGGTAAATACCGGAGTACTTTGCGCAAGCAGCGGCAGAATATACCGGTCAATCAATACTTGCAGGAATAAAGAGGCGGCGGCGGTTGCGCTTGCACTTACGACAATACAGACTGTAACAACCGCAAGGACAGCCTTGTACGGGTTAAGGTAAGAAAGCAGCCGTTTGACGGCAGGCATGGAAAGTTTCATTTCCGGTTTTGCGGTTGGGCTTGTTGCCGGTTTTGCACCGTGAGCAGGTTTCATATTATGCATCGGAACCTCCGATTTTTGTTGTGGTAGTTTGATGAAAAATGTACTTCCTTGTACATTTTTCATCGGCGAGTTTCGGTGTGCCGAAACAACGCTTCTCTGACAGGATGTCAGTGGTTCTAAACAGTATCGAGTTTTTCATTTATGAAAAACTCGAAGTTCAGAAATGTCCACGGACGGACATTTCTGAACGATGTCATCAGTTCCTTTTTGTTGCGTTTCAAAGACTTCTTTATAGATGTCGCTTGTATGCAGCAATTCATCATGTGTGCCGACCGCAGTAATTGCTCCGTTGTCGAATACGAGAATTTTATCCGCATGTTGTACGGAAGAAATCCGCTGCGCAATAATGATCTTTGTTGTATCCGGCAGGAAGTCTTTAAATGACTTTTGAATCAGTGCGTCCGTTTTGGTGTCTACCGCACTGGTTGAATCATCGAGGATTAAAATCTTAGGTTTCTTGAGCAGCGCCCGCGCAATACAAAGCCGCTGTTTTTGTCCACCGGAAACATTGGCACCTCCCTGCTCGATACGGGAGTTATACCCATCCGGCATTGCTTCGACAAATTCGGCAGCGCAAGCGAGGCGGCACGCTTCCGCAATTTCCGCATCGCTTGCATGTTCATTCCCCCACTGCAAATTAGTCTTTACCGTACCGGCAAACAATTCATTTTTCTGCAAGACCATTGCTACCGCATCCCGCAGCGTTTTTACATCGTAGTCTTTTACGTTCACACCGCCGACACTCACCGAACCGGAGGTAACATCGTATAAGCGGGGAATGAGCTGGACAAAAGATGTTTTGGAAGAACCCGTGCCGCCGATAATCCCCACCGTTTCTCCAGACCGGATAACAAGGTTCGCATTATCGATTACTTTTTTATCGGCATCCGCAGTATACATAAAATCGGCATTGGTAAAGCATATCTCTCCGTTTTTTACCTCCATCACGGGATGCTCAGGATTGGTGATGTCCGGCTGCTCATTTAAAATTTCTGCAATACGGTCTGCGGAAGAACGGGAAATAGTGATCATCACAAAGACCATCGAAAACATCATCAAGCTCATCATAATTTGAGAGGCATACGAAAACAGCGCCATCAGCGACCCGGTGGTGAGCCCCTGCGTCGCATTGTTCCCGCTCGCAACAATCTCCTTTGCACCGAACCACGAAATCAAAATCATACAGGTATAAATACACAGCTGTGCCATCGGCATCATCAGCGTAATATACCGCTCCCCTTTTGAAAAGCCCTTGTAAATCGATTCGGAAATATTTTCAAACTTGGTAATTTCGTACTGCTGCCGGTTAAAGGATTTTACCGCCCGGACACCGCGCACGTTTTCCTGCACCACATTGTTGAGCGTATCGTAGGTTTTAAAAACAGTTCTGAATATCGGATGCACCTTCCGGATAATAAGAAAGATACCGAGTCCCAAAAGCGGAATCATACCGAGAAAGATGAGGGAAATGTTCGTACTGATTCTAAACGATGCAATCATCGCAAAGATCATCATTCCGGGGGCGCGCACGGCAAGTTTTACCAGCATCTGATAGGAGTTGAGTACGTTTGTTACATCGGTGGTAAGCCGCGTTATAATGGAAGAAGGTGAAAATTTGTCGATGTTGGAAAAAGAAAAAGTCTGCACGTTGTCGTACATATCCTGCCGCAGATTTGCCGCAAAACCCGCCGATGCCTTTGCCGCAGTAACCGACGAAAACACCCCCGTCAATAATTGAATAAGCGCAAAGACCAAAAGCGCCGCCCCGTACTTGAACACCGTTTGCATTGCACCGGCTTCAATTCCAAAATCAATGAGATACGCCATACAGGAGGGGATGATTATTTCAAACACCACCTCCGTAATAGTCAGCAGCACTGCGATAACGGATGTCCGTTTATATTCCCGCAGGCTTTTTGATAAAGTCTTCAGCATGATGACTTATCGTAGCACAGTCTAAAAAAAATGAATACGGCGAGTTGGAATATAAATTAAAATGCTGCTATATCACTCCCGCTTTTTCAAAATACTTTTTTAATATCCGCATAGAAATCCACGCTCCCGCGAAACTTGTTATAACTGTCAATGCAACCATAGAACCGTACATCTGCCATGAACCCACAACCTGCAAATACTGTTGTAAAGCTTCATCCGTTAAATGTAAAATCTCCTTTCTTTGCACAAAGTATTCTCCATGCGAAAGATACATGGGCAGGGTGAACAAGGCTGTCTGCAATGTGGAGCCCAGCATATAGGACAGAATAATTGCTTTTTTATCCTTGTACTTCATCGTTGACGCAAGAGTCTCCGCAATGAACCAGCCGATAATTGAAAGGCCGACGCCTATTCCGTTTGCCGCCATAAATCCCGGTAAAACGATAATTATCCCCATAATAAAAAAGACGCCCGTTTTTCTTACCTTTGATGCCGCCAGCATAAATGCTATCGATACAAAAAACAGCGTAATCGGGATATTGGCTACCGTTCCGAAAAGCGTTAATGCAGCAATTGCTCCTGTAACAAAGAAGATGAGCAGTGCAACTGTACCAAAAATTCCGATAAAAATAAAATCTTTGGCGTTTAGTTTGTTTGTCGTTGTTTCCATAGTTTATATTCTCCTAAAAAATATTACTAACCTGTAAGTACGATACCACAGCCACAGCAATAGCCGTACATAATCCGTATACAAAATCCGTTTTTGTAAATTTGAGCGGATAGACATTCGTTCTGTTTTTATAGTTTTCAATTCCTCTCAGCAAAACCGATGTGGAAAGTTCCTCAGCTATGCGAAGACTTCTAAATAAAATCGGAACAATTATAAGTTCTAAAGAACGAATGGGATGAATTAAAAACCGTAAGCCCGAAATAGAAATTCCTCTTATTTTTAAACTGTCTTTTAAACAGCCGTAATCTTCTTTTAAGGACGGGAGATACCTAAATACAACGATTAAGGGAATTGCTATTATGTTTGGAAATTTCATCGTCTGCATAGCCGATATAATAGAGGGCATGGAAGTTTTCTTTTTCAAGAATATAATCATCATAACCGCAATAACGAATTTTTGAATAAAATAACTTAAAGATACAATCATGAGAGCAATTGTCGAATTCGGAATATAATGAATATAAAACATCGACACGGCAATGATACTATACATTCCGCTATATAAAACGGATTCACGATAAGCGCGTACATCCCATAAATAGAAATTACAAATAATAAGTAAAACATGTGAGGGGAGGGGCTTATTGACGGCAAGACCGAACGAGATAAAAATAAATACAATGCCGAGTACCGTTCTCGGATCCGCTTTTCTTTTTGTATTCACTTCACATTTCCTCTTTTTTACTTAAAAGCTCCCAGAGCATTTTCTTGGTATCATTATTTAAATTGAAATCAGCGTGAACCATTCCGCTTTTTAAATAAATAATTCTGTTGCAGACAGACAGTAAAAATTCATAATCATGCGATATTACAAATATAAGCCTACCTGCCTTTGCCTCAGTGAGAATACTTTTAGAAACTAAATCCATAGAATGTTTATCCAAGCCGCTTGTCGGTTCATCTAAAAAAAGTATCTTACAGTTATTGCAAAAAGCTACTGCAATGGTAAGCCGTTGCTTTTGACCTCTTGAGAGGGCAAGCGGATGCCGTTCTTTTAAATCAAGAATTTCAAAGTCCGATAAAACGGTTTCTTTTTCCGTATAGCTCAAACCGCCGCCTTTTTTTCCTATATTCAATTCATCCTCTACGGTATTACCGAAAAGTTGATAGTCGGAGTCCTGCATGACAAAATAAATACTCCCCGCCCTTTTCTTATAGCTACGCTTTTCTCCTTTAATTAAAACGCTTCCGCTTTTTTCTTTTAATAAGCCTGTACACAATTTAGCAAGAGTTGTTTTACCCGCTCCGTTTTCACCTATAATGCCGATAACTTCCTTTTCATAAGCTCTTATTGATATGTCTTTAAGCACATCGGGTTTTTCCTGTTTTGAATGTGAATATGAAATATTTTTTATTTCAAGCAATGGGGTGGTTTTATCGATAATACTTTTAGAATGAACCGTATCGAGATTTCCCAAATATATGGGGCGAATATTTTTATTGTTTTTTTGCAGCTCAAAAAATTCATCTTTTGAGTATTCGCCCGTAATTCTTCCCTTATCCATAATGAGCATACGGCTGCATAAGGCCGAAAGATAAAATAATCGATGCTCCAAAACGATAATGGTTTTTCCTTCTTCTTTTAAGCTCCGTAATATGTTTTCCAAATCAAAGATGGAATGAATATCCAGATTAGCTGTAGGCTCATCGAACAAAAAAATGTCAGGCGACATCGCATAGCATGACGCGATAGCCAGTTTTTGTTTTTCACCGCTTGAAAGTTTAAAGATACTCTTCTCTTTTAGATGATTTATTCCAAGCAGCTTCAAACTGTTGTCTACCCTTTTCAGTATTTCTTCCCTGTTCAAAAGCATATTGCTGCAACCGAATGCCGCTTCACTAAAAGGATCGGTCATAAAAAACTGACTTCGCGGGTCTTGGAATACACAGCCTACTATGCAGCCTATTTTTGAAAGCTCCATAGTGCATATATCTTTTCCGTTTAGATAAGCTTCGCCCGTTAATACTCCGTCATAGTAATGCGAGATAAGGCCATTGATAACAGAGCCGAGTGTGCTCTTCCCGCTTCCGCTTTTTCCGGTAATGACAACAAATTCTCCTTTTTTTATTTCGAGGTTTATATTGTCGAGAATGAGAAGCCCCGACCTTGTTTTATACGAAATATTTTTTAGCGTGAGCACATTCCGCTCCCGTATTGTGCCTTCCAAAGCCGCGCATAGTAAGCCTCCTTTTCCAAAAGTTCTCTATGCTTTCCTTTTTCGATAAGACAGCCTTTTTGAAACACAAGGATTTGATCTGCCTTTTGAATAGTCCTTAAATGATGAGCGATCACTATGACCGTTCTGTTTTTTGCAAGTTCTGTAATGGCATCCTGTATTAAAGACTCATTTACAGGATCGACATTGCTGGTCATTTCGTCGAGGATTAAAATCGGAGCGTCTTTTAAAAATGCTCGTGCAATGGAAATCCGCTGTCTTTGTCCGCCGGATAAGAGACCTCCGTTTTCGCCTATATCCGTTTCATAGCCTTTCGGCAAGCTCATAATAAAATCGTGAATCTTTGCCTTTTTTGCAGCTTCGATGATTTCTTCTTTTGTTGCTCCTTTTTTTCCTACTCGGATATTTTCTTCGATGGTGTTATCAAATAACTGAACATTTTGCATAACAATGCTGA
The DNA here is from genome assembly GCF_024181145.1 of Treponema sp. OMZ 855. Taxonomy (NCBI): domain Bacteria; kingdom Pseudomonadati; phylum Spirochaetota; class Spirochaetia; order Treponematales; family Treponemataceae; genus Treponema; species Treponema sp. OMZ 855. The sequence continues at coordinate 2,632,645 of NZ_CP051194.1, forward strand.
TGCGATCTAAAAGTTCATCGTAGGGGATATCCCGAATATCGGTACCGCCGAGCGTAATAGTTCCGCTTTGCACATCGTAAAACCGCAAAAGCAAATTCGTAACCGTCGTCTTACCGCTTCCCGATTCTCCTACAAGCGCAGTCATCGTTTTTTCCGGAACGGAAAAATTTATTCCATTCATTTTGAACTCATCTTCTTCATAAGAAAATGCTACATCTTTAAAAACAATATCGTTTTGTGCACGAGTAACTCCGTCCGTTTTATCGGCTATTACCTCGGCATGAAGAATTTTTCCCAAGCGGTGATAGCTGTCTACGGCAGACACATAATACATATAGTGCGTTTCCAGAGCTGCAAAAGGTTTATAAAATTCTTTTGAAATGACTGCGATAATCATAAAGCTGAGCACATCGATGCTTCCTCGTAACGCGGCAAGACCGGAATAAATGAAAAGAACAAAATACCCTGCATCGATTAAAAACGAAAAGACCGAAAGCTGTCTTGCCTTAAAACGGGAAGCAGCCTTACTTGTTTCTCCGAATTTTTTTGTCTTTTCAAAAAGTTCAGTATCCAGACTTTTATTATGCGAAAAACTTTTGAGCACCGGAATACCGCGTACATATTCGACAAATAAACTCACCATATCGGCAAGTGCGGAATTATTGTTATGCTCCGTTTTTTGTGCTCCCTTAATTGTGTAAAAAAGGTAAGCAAGCGAAAGAGGAATCGACGCGGCCATCACAAGGGCTGCACTAAGATTGATAAAGCAAAGACCGATAAATACCGCAAGCGCAATGAGAAAATCACCGAACATCCGCGGCCACATATGACCGACCACCATAGACATATTGTCCACATCTTTATGAAGAATTGTATTTAATTCCCCCAGCCGTTCATTCGTATAAAATCCCAAACTAAACAGCTTTAATTTTACAATCATCCGCTCCCGTATTTGCTGCACCACATCAAAGCCGGCTCCGTGCTTTTTTAAGTCGGCAAGCATATTGCAAAGTCCCTTAAAAACGACCAAGCCTATCAGCGTTGCAAAAGCCCCGTAGAGTCCCTGAACATCAGTCCCGGCAGCAATCTTAAACAAAATCGCAAACACCGTAAGCAACATCCCCACGGAGCTCAATCCGTACAAGGTAAAAAACAGAGAAGAAATACATACATCGATTTTTCCCCGCTTACTCAAAAATGCAAATAATTTTTTATACATAAATGTCTCCTTTACCCCACTCGCCAGTTGTCTACTTTGTTTTGGGCTTCGACCATTTCTTTATAAAAGGTGCATCGCGAAATCAATTCTTCATGTGTGCCGGAATCCAGTATGCGGCCTTTATCCATAATGATTATTTTGTCCGCGTTTTGTACGGTGTTCAGGTGATGCGCAATCGTGATAACCGTTTTATTTTTTCTTAATTCTTCGATCGCCTCGTTTATGAGTTTTTCGTTTTCGCTGTCAACCGCAGCCATCGCTTCATCTAAAATAAGAATTGGGGCATTTTTAAGAATCATCCGGGCAATGGATATTCTTTGCTTTTCTCCTCCCGAAAGTTTTACGCCCATCTCTCCGACCCGTGTGTTGTAGCCGTGAGGCAGGGCGGAAATAAAATCATGACATCGTGCTTTTTGGGCGGCCTCTATAACTTCCGCTTCCGAAGCGCCCGCCTTACCGATCGCGATATTTTCAAAGATGCTCATATTAAAAAGGATCACTTCCTGTTGAACACTTCCGATAAGAGCGGAAATGCTGTCCGTATCATAGTGTGAAATATCTTTGCCCGAAATTGTGAGCACACCTGAATCAACATCCCAAAAACCCATGATAAGATTCGCAAGCGTGCTTTTACCGCAGCCGCTCGGCCCGACAAGCGCATTTAAAGTGTTTTTTTTACACTGTACCGTAATATCTTTTAACGCAAAGCCGTCTTTTTCATACTTAAAATGTACGTTCTTGCATTCTATATCTCCCGTTTTCAGTTTTTCGCTGATCTTTTCTTTTGCAAGAGGCGCACAGAGAATCACCGCTATGCTTTTGAGCTTTTCAGTAAACACGATGGAAAAATGATGGAGCGTTGCGGTTTTACTTATTGCTGACACAAACACCGAAGATAAGATAACGGACAGTATAAACTGAGCGGTAGAAATATTGTTATGTAAGAGCAGTATACTTCCTAACATCATAACCGATACCGCTCCGGCTTCCATAAAAATATCGATAAGCACCATTGGGCCCGTAACGGCACCCATACTCTTTTTTACATCTTGCACATAAGAGCGTGCGGAATCCAAAGTTCTGCTGCTAAAACACTCTTCTTTTGCAAATGCCTTTATGACGGCAATATTTTTTACGTACTCCATCATGTCTTCCCTCATCTGCATTTCTCGTTCAAAATATATTTGAAATCTTTTTTGCATGGTCTTTGCAGATAATTGTTGTACAAGGAACATGAGCGGTACCCCTGCAATCATTATTAATGCGAGCCGGTAATCTATAAAAAGTATTGCAATAAAAACCAGAACAGGAAGAAGAGTTGCCGCCATGATTTCCGGAAGACCGTGCGCCAGATATATTTCAATCTGCTCTACATCGTGTTCAACAATGCTTGTAAGCTCGCCGGTAGTATGCTTTTTAAAAAATCCTAAATTCAATTTTTTCAGGTGTTCAATTATGGTAAGCCGTAATTCCGTCAATGTACTAAAAGCCCTGTCATGAGCTGTCTTTACGGCAAGATAATTACAACACGCCTTGAGCATAAACGAGATGAAAATACCACCGGCAATCATTTTAAAATATCCCCTTTCCGCTTTTCCCGAAAATAGGCTGCTTATCACCAGTACCAATAAAACCTGCGGTATTAAGTCAAACACTATTTTAAGTGCAAGCAGCACATTGGACAAAAAGGTTTTACCCGTTACCTGTTTTTTCAATTCCTTTTCAGTCATTATAGTCTCCTTCACTATGTATGCTTTTGTTTGGCGGCTTTTTGCTTACGCAAAAAACGGTCTTCGGCTCCAATCTTCTCCCTTCTGCTGTTCATTCTAAAGAGGCTTTTCCGGGTGTCCCTCCAAAGCCTCTCTCCTGCTTAATCCAATCAGGGAGAAGGATATCCGCCTCCGCCCATGCCGCTGTTGAAAATCAAAAACATTACTTTTGTTTACACCCTCGATGTCACCCATGGTCAAAATATCGCCTCTTCGTTGAACCATTGTCATATCTTCAAAACCAAATAATATTGAATATTTATTCAATATTGATAGATAAAATGAGGAGCGGTTGAACGCTCCTAAAATAAATTTCCTTCTATACTACTCTAACTAATTACAGCTTACAATGATTCAACTCCATTAAAATAGCACTGATTAAGAATAAAGAGCATATCTTCTGCCCATTTTTCATTTTTATAGTGCCGTGCAATTTCCATAAGCCCCTCAACATAATTATTTGCCAAAATATGAGCAAGCATTGGATCGTGCTTGGTTTTTGAATATCTCTTTAAACCGTCTTTTATATGCTGTTCCAATCGTTTAACCCACATATCTTTTGCATTTTCATGTTTCGTCCCCGAGCTCTTGTCGATCAAGATGATGAGTTTTATTCTACTCTTTAACAGTTTGGGAAGTTGAGATGCTCCGCCTCGATTAAATCTTTCATAAGGACTTCCGGCTTCCATCTTTTCTTCATCTTCCATCATCGTAATGATGTTATCCAAGACACCTTCAACTACTTCATCAAACAAACCTTCTTTATTTTTGAAGTAGGTATAAATAAGCGCAACGGGAACATCAGCCTGTTCTGCAATATCCGTCAGCTTGGCGCTTCTATAATCTTGTTCATAAAATATTTTTTCCGCAGCCGTCAGAATCCTAGTTTTGACCTCTTCTTTTAATACCTGCATACCCGCCTGTACGCTCGAAACGTCCTCCTTTCTATTCTGCCAATACTGAATTATAATTTAATATTAAAAGGAAGTCCGATATTTGTCAAGTGAGGCTGACACTCTTGAAAATATATGGCGGGTAGGAACGTAGAATTAGCCAAATACATTTGCCCTAGTATTCGTCCGCGGTAAGCAGTGTCAACTCATCGCGCATGGAACGCCAGCTTTCGTAGCGGTCGGGGTGGATATGCCCTGCGTCCAGTTCTTCCAAGATACGGCAGCCGCGTTCGTGAATGTGTGAGCAGGAAAGCCCGAAAGCACACTGTATTGCTGCGGCCTCCATTTCGGGAAAGTAGAAGATGACTTCTTCCGGTTTAATGCCCCAGAGTGCAAAGTGTCTGATACCGGGGGTGTCGATGATGTTAAACGGCAGCCGCATTCCGTCGTGAGCGGTAAAGGTCATCGGTAAAAAAACGCCCTGCGTTGTCGTATGGATACCGCGGTCGTACTTAAACGAAATATCGGCGGTTTTAAGCGCAAGGCTGGGGTCAAGGCTATTCAGTAAGCTCGACTTTCCGACACCCGACTGTCCGGTAACGGCACAGGTTTTACCCGAAAGGAGGCGTGCGAGCGGTTCAAGTCCTTCCCCCGTCTTTGCAGACACCTCGCATACCTGTATGCCAATGCGCTGCCAATCCCGTATGCGTTCCCGCACCGGTTCCGAAATGCCCAAATCGATTTTGTTCACAATGATAAGTGCGGGGATACCTTCCGCGGCGGCTTGAACCAATGTGCGGTCGGTAAAGCGCGGACGGAAGGGGGGATTGGCAGGGGTGGTAACGCAGAGCAGCAAGTCGATGTTTGCCGCTAGAAGTTGCGGACTGCGCGTTTTCTGATTCCAGCGGATAAAACCGTTGCGCCGCGGTACAAGCGCCGTAATTTGCCCCTGATCGGGATGGAGGGTGTCGTATTCAATATCGACCGTATCACCGGGTGCTAAGGGATTGTAATACCCGCGGCTTTCTTTCAGTTTTTTCCCCTTAATGGAACAACGCACTACGTTGCCTTCGGGTGTGCGTACTGCAAAAAAATTATTTGCGCCGCTTAATACCAGCCCCTGCATTACAGCGCTCCCTTCCAATCGAGGTCGAAAAGTTCACAGTAACCGCGGTACAGCCGGTCGATACGCTCGGTGATTTCGCCGGTAACATAGCAACTGCTGCGGGATGCGTTCCCACCGGCCGGCGGAGGCAGCACATCCAATGCATGGGAAACAACTCCGGGCAAGGAATCGACAACCTTTATTTCCGGAGCGGCGCATTCGGCAAAGGTGTCTGCAAGATGTAAAAAGTGAGTGCACGCCAGTACAATCGTATCGACACCGGCGTCTTTAAACTGCCGGATTGCAGGCACTACTGCTTTTCGTTTTTCTTCATCCGGGGCGGTAATCAGTCCGTTTTCAATTTTTGCAACCAGTTCCGCATCCGCTCGTCTTTCAATAGTACAATCGGCGGCAAATGATTCAATCAGTTTATCAAGATACGGGTCGTTGATTGTTCGCGCCGTGGCGATAATCCCAATACGCTTATTCGTACTGACTTCCGCCGCGACCTTTACCGCCGGTACGGTACCGACAAAGGGAATGGAAAAATGTTTGCGCAGTGCATCGAGGGCGGCGGTTGACATCGTATTACACACCACGATAACCATTGCGGGATCCAATCGATTTATTATTTTTTCCGTAACACCGACTGCGTACTTAATCACGTCCTCACGCGTTTTTTCCCCGTAGGGAAAATGTTCCAAATCCGCCACATACGCAGCCGATGCTTGCGGTGCTTTTTTATGAAAATACCGGAAGTACGGCAAGCCGCCTATCCCCGAATCTAAAAAAACATACGTTTTGTGCATTTAATGTAACACCTCGTAAAATAAATTCATAATGCGAAATTCATGGTTTGATAATTAAGGATTATAAATTATGCATTATTCTTGAGCAAGGTGCATAGAATACAACGGATGCTCCTGTTATAATGACACCTGTGAAAAATTTTGTTCGGCTCTTTTCGTACTTAAAAGGATTCCGTCTCTTATACCTGCTTGCGCTCATGTTTGCACTGCTTGCTCAGATTGCCGCAGCCCTACAGCCGAGCCTAATCAAAATTACCGTCGATTCGGTACTCGGCGATGTACCGCTTACGCATACAGCCCTTGAACGGCTCGTTGCACTGTTCGGAACGGCTGTAAAGGGGACAAACGGACTGCTCATTATGGCCGCTCTCATTCTTGCATTTGCAATAAGCCGCAGTATATTTACATTTTTGCAGATGAATACGGCAAATGCGGCAACCGAACGGATTATTCAAAATGTGCGGAACCGGTTGTATAATCATATTCAGCTATTGCCATACACCTATCACGCAAATGCAAAAACAGGTAATCTGATCCAGCGCTGTACATCCGATGTGGACACCATTCGTATCGCATTATATTCTCAAATTCCCGAAACGGTCGGCTCGGTGTTTTTAATTATATACACGGTCTTTTTGATGATGCAGTCGAACATCAAGCTGGCGCTCATTTCATGTGCAGCGGTTCCGGTTGCGGCAGCTTTTTCTGCTCTCTTCTTTTATGTGATTGAAAAACAGTTTAAAGCCTCAACCGAACAGGAAGCGGCAATGACGGCAGTTCTTCAGGAAAGTCTTACCGGTATCAGAGTGATTAAGGCATTCACTCGTCAACAATACGAGATGGAAAAATTCAAAACAGTCAGCGAAGCGTATATGCGGCGGAATTTGATATTGATACGCTGCTTTGCATTTTTTTGGTCTGGGGCTGATTTTTTATCGTACACCCAGATTTTTACCGTTATCCTCTACGGAAGTTTTTTAGCATACCGCGGCGAAATTTCAGCGGGAATGTTGATAGCGTTTATCTCGTATATCACTATGCTGATACAGCCGGTGCGGCAGCTTGGACGGATTCTCGGTAATATCGGCAAGGCCTGTATATCAGTCGGCCGTATTGAAGAAATATTCCGCGAAGAACCTGAGGCGCTTTTCCCCACACAGAAAAAACCGGATATTAAGGGTGATATCATTTTTGATTCCGTGTCGTTTGCATATCCCGGAGCGAAGAACACACCGGTATTGGATAATGTTTCATTCAGTATCAAACAGGGACAAACGGCGGCAATTTTAGGTCCAACCGGTTCGGGAAAAAGTTCGCTGGTGCATCTGCTTGACCGGCTCTACGACTATACTTCCGGTTCAATCACCATTGACGGCATCGAATTACGTTCGATAGACAAGGGCTGGATACGGTCGCAGATAGGACTGATTTTGCAGGAACCGTTTCTCTACGCTAAAACAATTATGGAAAATATTAAACTTGCCGCCCCCGATACGAACGATGCCGCCGCACAACGATACGCCCGCATCGCAGCCTTGGACGGAGAGATTCATTATTTTGCAGACGGATATTCGACCGTTGTCGGGGAACGTGGCGTGTCTCTTTCCGGCGGACAAAAACAGCGGCTGGCGATTGCACGAACGTTGATAAAGGATGCTCCTATTTTGATCTTTGACGATTCACTTTCCGCAGTTGATATGGAAACCGATGCGGCAATCAGAGCTGCCCTCAAAAATGAAAACAAACATAAAACGGTGATTATCATTTCGCACCGCATTGCTACGGTCAAAGATGCAGACATTATTATCGTGTTGGAAAAGGGAAAGATTACCCAGCAGGGCACACACCGCGAACTCATCGAAAAAGACGGCTTATACAAGCGTATTTATGATATTCAGAGTAATCGAGATCGGTGATTCATAGCAAAATTGAATACCTACCGCTTCTCAGCTGCGCTCTGCATCGGAGTGATTGATTGCCGTGCCGTTTGTTAAATTACAGAAAAGCAGTAACCGTATTATAGTGACAGTATGAACATTTCACGGAAATTGCCGATCGGCGTACAGAGGTACAGAGTTTTAAAGTATTACGGGAAGATCATTATCTCTATGTAGATAAGCCCGAGTATCTTTTTCGATTAGTACAAAGCGGTCGAGTTAGTTGTTAGAGATGGCTGTTATCGTGCTCTATATTTTTTCAACGCTTTTTTAATATCCTTAATAGCCCAATCGTAGTGGCTCGAAGTTGCAGATACGCAATAGCTGCCGAGCGTCGTTGTGCCCGTCCAATCGAAAGTACCTTTGGAAAAAAAGGCTTCATTGGAAAATGTTTCGATAAGCGCCAGCACTTCTTTGTGTGTTTTTTTGAGCATTGTTTCCGCATCGGTATATGATGTGTTTTGATGTTTTTCCCAAAAAACAACATTCATCTGAGGATAGGTTTTCCAATTATAGGGCGCCGGCAAAAAAGGGGCAGGATTCCCGTTTGTGTTTGACCGTATCCAATTCAGCAGAAGACAGTGCCACTCATATAGATGAACCAAAACATCCCGCACGTTTTTATCGCGTTCGTTCGGAACAATATCCGCGTTCTTTTCTTCGTCAGACATTTCGCCGATTAACGTCCACAGTTTTGCGAATTGTTCATTTGCGGCTTGGATTAAATCGGCTTTGGTGGTAGGTCTTGGCATAGGTTATTGTGACTCCTTTAGGATAGTAAGATGCCCTATTGTACCATAGAAAGCTGACACGGTATGTCAGGTTTGAAAAAACATTTAAACTTTTTTATGGTGCGCCGCTATTTTTTCAGCAAAATCGATTATTCCTTGTTTTAGAGTTTCCGGTTCAAGAATTTCTACCTCGGTACCGAGCGACAAAATAAATCCGTACAGCCAATGATCGATCGGAAGATATACTGAAAGCGTATACGAGCCGTCCATATTTTTTGTGATAAGATCGGGAGGAAATTCATCATAAAACCGATAAGCGATTCCGGCGGTGCATTTTAATTTTATGTTCGTAAGCGTCAGAGCATCGGAATAGTCTGTACAGTCAGGTAGCTTGTTGAGCAATTCCATACGCTTAAATATTTTTACCGTCTGCATAACGGAAAGCATACGGTTTAACCGGAAAAGCCGATAAGCATTTTTGTCGGTACACAAACTTTCAACGTACCACGCCTTGGATTTAAACAAAAGGCGAAGCGGATAAATAGTACGCTCAGTTTTTTCTCCATAGGAACTGAGATATTCAATGCGGAGCGCACGGCATTCCAAGATGGCTTGTTTAACCGTATCGAAAATGGACGTGTCGTTTTTGTTGTCCCAGCGGGAATAATCAACCTTAACCCAATCGGCATGACGCTGAAAGACAGCAGACAACCGGTTTAAAATCGATTCGGTATGTATCTCGTCAACAGGTGCTAAACATTGCAGGGCGAGCAGAATCTTATCCTGCTCTTCTTGTGTTACAATCGATTTATTGATGGTGTATGTTTCGTCAATAAAAATTCCGCCGCCTGTTCCCTGCACCGTATACACCGGAATACCGGCACAGCTTAAAATATCAATATCACGATACACGGTACGAATCGATACAGCAAATTTTTTCGCAAGCTCCTGCGCCGTCGTTCGTTTTTTATTGAGGAGAATAAAGACGATTTCAAAAAGCCGTTCGGAACGCATAACGATAAAAGTATAGCATAAAAAGTAGACGGGTTCCTATAAAGGGCATTTAATTATAGCAGTTACAGCGGGGAGACCATCGTACCAAAACATACCCTTTCGTATATTCTCGGCAATCCGCCGTTTTTAGGTGCGTGGGTAATGGAGAAAGAACAGTCTGCGGAGCTTGCAATGCTTTTTAGCGGGGTAAAGAATGCGGGGAATCTTGACTACGTTACGGGCTGGTATAAAAAGGCTGCGGAGTATATTCAAGGAACGCAGATTGAATGCGCCTTTGTTTCTACTAATTCTATTTGTCAGGGACAGCAAGTACCGATTTTGTGGCCAAATCTTTTTGCGCGCGGGGTGCATATCAATTTTGCTCACCAGACCTTCAAGTGGTCGAATGAAGCGCGGGGAAATGCGGCAGTGTACTGTATTATTGTCGGCTTTTCTCTCCGCAACCGAACGGAAAAACAACTCTTTTTATATGATGATATAAAAGGAGAGCCGAAAGCTCAAACAGTCAAGTGGATAAATGCTTATTTAGCCGATGCGCAACATGTGTTTATTGATAGTAGAAGTTCGGTACTTGATACACAAACTAATCCGATGGTGTTTGGCAGTATGCCGAATGACGGCGGTAATCTCATTATAGAAGAAAATGAATACGCCTCCTTTTTACAACAAGAACCGGAAGCAGAACGGTATATACGTCCGTTTTTGGGGGCGGAAGAGTTTATCAATAATAAAAAACGATATTGTCTCTGGCTTTTGAATGCAGAACCTCAGCATCTAAAAAAGTGTCCGCTCATTGTAGCGCGATTACAAAAGGTGCGGGAACACCGTGGAGGCAGCAACCGTGAGGCAACACGGAAACTTGCGCAAACCCCATCCCTCTTTGGAGAAATCCGTCAGCCGGAGTCGGGACATTATCTCCTTGTGCCGAGTACATCATCAGAACGCCGTAAATATATTCCGATTGGTTTTATGAATAGTTCTGATATTTCAAGCAATGCGAACTTACTCGTTCCCAATGCAACGCTATACGAGTTCGGGGTGCTTACTTCGCAAATGCACATGGCGTGGATGCGTACCGTATGCGGGCGGCTGGAAATGCGGTATCGCTATTCTGCGCAGATTGTGTATAACAACTTCCCGTGGCCGGATATTTCGGAAGAGCAAAAGGCAGCGATTATGCAAAAGGCGCAGGCGGTATTGGATGCGCGAGCGCAGTTTCCCGATAGCTCCCTTGCCGACTTATACGATCCCAATACTATGCCGCCGGTACTCACCAAAGCGCACGCCGCCCTGGATTCCGCTGTGGATAAGCTCTACCGGAAAGCCCCCTTCCCCGATGATGCCGCCCGTGTGGCTTTGTTGTTCGAGCTGTATGGAAAGAAGACAGAGGCGCTGCTTACGGGGAAGCGGAAACGGGGGAGGGGGTAGAAGTGTTTAGGGTATATACTATATTTATACAGGGAGAATGATTTTATGGAATATGCTACGATTCAGATAACAGTCCCAAAAGATATGAAAACGTATTTTACGGACAATTATAGCGGTGAATCAAACGAAGAGCTTGAGCGAAATGCACTTTTATTGTATCACTCCAATGTCTACAAAAAAGTCATTTCTCATGGTCGCGCAGCTGAAATTTTGGGAATAAAAAAACTTGATTTGATTGATTTATATGATGATATGGGCTTCCCTTATTTTGATATGGATATAACTGATGTTATGAAAGATATTCAAACATTTCATTCTCTTAAAAAGATAAAGACATGATAGTAATTTCAGACAGCTGTGGATAAGCCTATCGTAAAACAGCCTTCCCCGATGATGCCGCCCGTGTGGCTTTTTTGTTCGAGCTGTATGGGAAGAAGACGGAGGGGCTGCTAAAAACAAAGCCGAGAGAAGCAATGTAGGATGGGAGTGAATATACGAAAAAAAATTTCAACTAAAATACAGCCAGCATGAAATAATAAGTAAAGCAATCATAATCGGCAAATAGAATGCATTTACCGTATTAAAAGGTTTTGATTCAATCGTGATATGGGCTATATCCATTGAGAAATCTATATCTTTTTCATCTTTTTTTCGGACAATATCATATAATTTACGATATAAACGTTCTGTTTTTAGGACATTCCTATTTAGTACCCAAAACAAATCGGTAGGAAGTAGTGCACATAATATAATAAACCAGCTTCCTTGCTTTTCTGCCAATGTTAATACTCCAACTACAAGTAAGATAGTCCATGTTTTTAATTGAATGGATTCATTATTCATTCTTACAATAACATTTTGGATAAATTCTAAATGTTTTAATTTATTCTCCATAATTACACCTTTCTCTGATGAATTACTTGTCTGGAAATAATAGGTCTAATTTCATTAATGCAGAATTCGGATATTTTTCGTCACTTGGCACACCCATTTCCCACCTAGACAACTCAGTCATTGATAATTTATATAAATTTTTAATATCAACAGGAAAAGCCATTGCTAGATTCTCAGCTCCCATAGAAAAAGACTTTCTCATTTCGCCTTCTGCTATTCTTGATCGACTAATTTTTTTTCTAATAAATTGTAATAGCGATAATTCATAATATATCCAAGGTGAATAAGTAAATTGATGAATATTATTTAAAGACAATGACTGCGGTGTATTCAAGAAGAAGATATAATCAATTTTATCAATCATTTTTAATAATGCAGTTGCAAGCATCATATGAACATGACTAGATGATATAATTGTTTTCTCATAATAATAAGTATTGATATTATTTTCAGTGCAAAATAAACTATATTTATCGTCTAATTTTTTTAATAAATCATTTGCATATCCCCATACCTTTGAGTCCACAAAACATTTTATACCAAATTGCTGATATAACCATTGTTCAAACTTTTCTACCAATTCAATATTCTTATGCGAATGTGAGATAAAAACATGCGCATCAACACTTGGAAACCAGTCTTGTTCAAGACTTTGTACATCAATAGCATTATTAGGTAGCAAAAAATTTTCCAATGATCGCTGTATATTGAATTTATTAGAAAGATAAATATCAAGAAAATTATTATAAAGCTGATTACTATTTCTTAATAAGCTATCCATTTCATTATCTGCTATTTGGACATTAAAAGCTCTATACATAGTCTCTAACTCTCCTGATGTTTAATATAATATTGGATATGGAGATCGACAAGCAAAAATCTCTGTATAGTTATAAATATTCCAGATACTTGGTATTGCCATTCTTTTTGTGCTATACTGTCTATGTAATCATGGGAGGTTGATAGATGCCCATAAGAGACGCTTTGCAAATGATAAAACAGAAGCTGCAAAATGAATATGGATTTGATTTACATACCGCACAACCACCATTATTTCTTCAGCTTTTCAATCTCTTCAAAAAGTTTATGCACATTACAAAACGACGCGGTGGAAGCTTCATCTTTTTTCTTTCTTCCAATTTACTGCTATGCTCCAAAGCTGTTTTATGCAATGTTTTCAGTTTAGAATATAATAAGTGCATCGATTTTTTATATTCGGGTAAATGTATTTGCAGTTCTTTTATAAGAGATTCCTGATCTGTGTAATATTTTTTAGGGAGCACATAATGTAATAAAAACTATATTTCAAATGCAGGTAGAGAATCTGCAATGTGTATGTTGTTGTGTTCAGCTTGCCGTTTTAGCTTTTCCAGTTTTTCACACGGCGTTGTTTTTGAAATAGTATCGCAATCGAATACACACCAGATAACATCATACACTTTTGTTTTTTGTTCCTCAAATGCTGTTTTGAAAATACTTGCAACTGAACTGTATTTTGCTTGTTTCGGAATAACTGTTATACCGGGAATTCGTTCAACGGCTTTCATTTCAGAAAAGTAATTCAGCTCCGTTGTCCCTTCAACAACAATCAACACCGTTTTGTTACTTTGTATTTTCCGAGTTTTTCTCGGCATAAAACAGCTCCTTCAATACATTGACGTTCACAAGCGGTAAGGCACCGAATTTGTCGGCATTATACAGCTTTTTGCGCGAAACTCCTTTGCGGATCCCTGTATAGTCAGTGATGCTATTGTATACGCTATTCCCCTTATCCGTTTTATAGCAAAACCAAACTTCATCGTCCCGTAAAAGACCGGAATCTAATAAATCTTGATCATGCGTGGTAAAAATGAGTTGTGACTCTGTAGCAACATACAAGAAAAGCTCGAGAAACGTCTCTATCAATTCACGGTGTAATGAAGTCTCAAGTTCATCTATAGAAATAATGTAAGCAATGTTTTCGTATTTCAATGAGTGCAATAGTGCGCTCAGTTCTATCATCCGTATTGTTCCTGCAGACTCTTCATCAATTGATAGCGTATAGTCATGATTATCATAGCGATGTGTTACTTGTACATCTTGCACTGTCAATTTTCCATTGTAGTTTACAACACGTTCTTGCATTTCTTGGGGAAGCGTTGCCGCTAAATCTTCGGTAATCGGTATATGTTCAACGTTTATATCGCTGATTGTTCCCATATCAGAAGCAGAAAGTAATTGCACAAGATAGTCCTTAAATTGAGGGAACTGAGGTCTTATGTGAGCAAACGCGTTCCCTCGTAAAAACTCGTTTGACATACCTATTATCCCGGAAAAAAACACGCTTAAATAGAGTGTTAAATGTTCTAGTGCAGGAAATGGAAGCTGCTGACATGCCGACAGCAACGAGCAGTTAGGACGCACAAGGTTTTCAATTGCTTTCTTAGGTCCGGAAATATCACTGCCCCATTTTATACCTGTATGCTCATCCCTCATAACGATCAGTTTTTTCTGTCCTTTCGGTGCATAATATACAGATTCGTAGACAACAGCGATACGGGTAAGTTTTAGGTTATATTCATAGCGGGTATAGCCTTCGGTATTACTATTTTTTAGATACAAGATAATTTCAAACGCACCGGGCTGATTTTGAAGCTGCGGATCAAACTTAAACGGAATAAAATTAATCGCATCATCCGGTTTTAAACGGGTAAATGAGCTGAGCATAAAATACGCATAAAAGCGAAGCGCCTCAAGTATGTTTGTTTTCCCTGAAGCATTTGCACCGTATATACACGCCATTTTGAGTATTTTCTTACCGTTACAGTCTATACAGTGCTGCCCGTCGGTTGTGGGATCGTTCAGAGCCGATTCAAAACTAATAGTTTGTCTTTCACTAATAGAAAATGTATTTGTTATAGAAAACTCAAGCACCATAGCGCAGCTCCTCTATCATCAACTGCGCATACAATACCATCTTTTATTCATAAAATACAAGCTATTTTTGCTGAAAATTTGCAAAAATGAGATCAATTTCTAGTTAACGTGCATACAACTTTTGTATCATTACAAGGCATGGATTCCATTCGTGCCATAGCGTAGGGAACACTTCAAGCTTTTTGAATCCTTGTTTTTTATAAAAAGCTATTGTTTGATCGTATTCTTTGTAGTGTCCTTCATCGACCGTCTTTACCTGTAAATACTCGTATGTTGTCTTTGCAAAGTTTTTCAGTGCTTCAAGCAATAAAGTACCTACCCCTTTCCTATGATAGGCTTTTTTGACGCCCATGCAGTGTATCTCTCCGCAATCGGTACTCGATTGGCTCAGCGTTATAAATCCGATATATTCACCGTTATCTTTTGCAGCCCATAAGTCCAGTTCTCTTGAATCATGTATATATTCCGCCGTGCTTTCAGGCAGACCGAACCATTCGGGCAAGTCTGATAAAACATATTCAACGATATGAGCTTTTTCATCACTATCTGTTATTTTAAGAATTGTTGTCATAATGCGTCCTCCACCGATACCGCTCACCCACTCTCCATGAGTCCCACACAGCCGGTCAACTATTCCCGCTTATTTCACTCAAAAATCTGTCCGGGCAGCTTTAACTTCTCTTTGTACGGAAAGCCCGACTCATACGCGGCGAAGTCATTCGGATATTCATCGCAGACAGCATAGCCCTTCGGCGTAGCATATTCTCCGGTAATACCGGTCAGATAGCCGGGAATTAATTCCTTACAGAGAAAGAACGAAGCATCTGCTCCCTCCGGCAATCCGTGATACCTGATGCCGTATGCACTCGCGTACGTAAATCCGCTCTTGCCGTAAAAATCGATATTACCTTCAAAGCATACCGCACCGCAGCCGAGCGCCGTTGCTTTATCAAGGGAATAATCCAGCAGTATTTTTCCGTAGCCATGCCGCTTTAGTTCCGGCGCAATACAAATCGGACCCATCGTCATAATCGGAAGATCGCGTCCGTCATCAGTTTTAATCAGTGCCCTGACAAAGATATTCTGCCCGATCAGCTTCCTGTCTTTTTCCATCACAAAATCAAGCTCGTGCACAAATGCCGGATCATCCCGCAGCTGCTTGAGAATATAATGTTCCTGGCACCCCGGACGGTACACATTCCAAAAACTTTCTCGTACAAGGTTTTCAACATCACGGTATTCTTCTTTTCTTTCCAAACGGATGATATAGTCGTTTTTATTCATTGTGAGTTCCTTATGCAGAGAAATTTCTGTCCGAGTAGTATTGATAGGCAGTGTAGAAATGTCAATATGATGATGTAATATTGCACGAATAACCTATAGTACAAAGTCAACAAAACTTCCGGTATGATATCTCTAAAGTTGAAATTATATTGACATCATCAATAAATCTATCTACAATAAAGATAGAAGGAGTTACTACTATGGCACAGACAAACATAAATATCCGTATGGACGAGAACCTAAAAAAACAGTTTGAGGCTTTTTGTTCCGATATTGGAATGACCATGACAACAGCATTTTGCGTATTTGCAAAAACGGCGGTCAGGAAACAAAAAATACCGTTTGAAATATCAACGGATCCGTTCTACAGTGAAAGCAACATGGCTCACTTACGCAGGGGCATTGAGGCTCTGAATGCCGGGAAAGGCGTAGAGCATGAGCTTATCGAGGCATATGAATGAAAAAAATATGGTTTGATGAAGCTTGGGAAGATTATGAGTATTGGCAACTACAAGATAAAAAAACAATAAAGCGTATCAATATGCTGCTTAAAGATATTGAACGGGGAAGCTTTGACGGTATAGGTAAACCGGAGCCTCTAAAGGGCGAATTGAGCGGGTTTTGGAGTCGCCGTATTGATGACGTGAACAGGCTTGTGTACCGAGTGAGTAAAAATACTTTAGAAATCCTTTCCTGCCGCGGACATTACGATAATTAATTGAATTTTTTGAAAAGCCCCAATAGCATTGTAACGACAAGGTACTATTATGGAACAAGATCAGGAAAACGATTACAACCAAAAGTTTAATGGCGGAGTTTGGAAGCGGATTGTAAAAGAATTTGCGTTCTTTAAATTGCTCTTTATTTCAGGTTTTATTTTTTCAGGGCTTGAAGGAATCTGCGCAATTGCACAACCTAAAATCACCAACTATGTTATCGACGTTTTTGTAAAAGAGCAGAATTTACAGAATTTTATTCCGGTCGTCGTGCTGACCAGTGTCTTCATAGTGTTCGCAGTTCTCGTTACGTTTTTCTATATTATGACAATCGGCACGGTCGAAGTAAAGATGTGCAATCGCTTACGGATCCGCTGCTTTAATCATTTACAAAGTCTTTCTCTTTCATTTTACGATGCGAATTCAGTCGGCTCTCTTATGTCACGCATCACTTCGGATATCAATAAATTATCGGAGCTGGTGGCGTGGGGTGTATCCGATTTATTGTGGGGCTTTTTTATGCTGTTCGCGCTCATCTTTACGATGTTCCACGACAATATTAAACTCGCCCTTATTGTATTAACGACCTTCCCGCTGATTATTGCATTAAGCATTTATCTGCGCGCAAAGATATTAAAAGCGCAACGGAGAGTACGGGCGGTAAATGCGCAGCTGACGGCGGCATATAACGAAGATATCCAAGGAGCAAAGACGACCAAGACGCTCGTGCGAGAGGAGTTGAACGCAAAAGAGTTTTTCTCCAAAACAGAGAATATGAAGGCTGCTTCGATACGTGGAATTTTGCTTTCTTCTATTTTGATGCCTGCGGTACAGATTATCGGATCGGTAGGTACGGGACTGGTCGTCTTTTACGGCGGAAGCGCTGTTATCTCGCAGGCGATTAGTTTGGGACTGCTTGTTGCGTTCCTTTCGTATGTTACTCAGTTCAACGCCCCGCTTGCAGGAGCATCCGCGCTGTTTGCGGAATTGATATCGGCACAAGCAGCGGCGGAACGTATTTTTGCGTTGCTTGAAGAAAAGCCTGATATTCAGGATACGGAAGTGGTTATCAAAAAATACGGCACCGCACTCAACCCGACGGAAGTGCAGCGTCCTGCCATAAAAGGAACCGTACAATTTGAGCACGTATCATTTTGGTATAAGGAAAGCGAACCTGTTTTAACCGATTTTAATTTGACGGTGCAGGCCGGCGAAACGCTCGCGTTAGTCGGGTCTACCGGAGCGGGAAAGTCCACTATCGTAAATTTATTTTGCCGATTTTATGAACCGAAGCAGGGACGTATCTTAATTGACAACATCGATTACACCGAAATGCCGGAAACATGGATACACGAAAACCTCGGCTATGTATTACAATCACCGCATTTATTTTCGGGCACAATCGAAGAGAACATCCGCTACGGCAAGCTTGATGCAACGGAAGAAGAAATTATCGCGGCGGCAAAGCTTGTTGACGCTCACGAATTTATTTCCGCGATGCCGAACGGTTACCAAACGCAGGTAGGCGAAGGCGGTGGCTTACTTTCAACGGGGCAAAAGCAGCTCATCTCGTTTGCGCGTACGCTTGTGCGGAATCCGCGCCTGTTTGTGTTGGACGAGGCCACTTCTTCCGTCGATACGGAAACGGAACAAAAAATTCAAAAAGCGATTGCCGCCGTGTTGAAAAACAGAACCTCATTTGTAGTCGCGCACCGCCTTTCCACTATCCGCAATGCCGATAAAATCATCGTTATCGAAAAAGGCAGAATGATAGAAGCAGGCACGCACGAAGAACTGCTGCAGAAAAAAGGACACTATTATCAGCTCTATTCAATGCAGTTCCTACAGGAAGAAGAAGGAATGCCGCGGACCGACAGAGACAGAGCGTGATTGTTCTGTGTGCAAGGCATAAGCCCCTTGTACTCTGTGCAGTGTTGTATTGCTTTTTTGTAAACCCTTACGCAATGGTTAAGTTCTTTACCCACCGCTCTTTTTTTAATTGATGACCGGCGATGAGCAACTTAAAAAAATCACTCAGCTTTGCAAGGCCGAACATCGCGACGGGAGAAAGCGCAGTAAAGTAGGTAAAGATAATCATCACCGGTAGGAATACGATTGAGTTGACGCTGATATCCACCCATGCGCCAAGTTGCGCATCGCCGCCGGCGCGGGAAATTGCGAGCTGCGTGTTAAGATATGACCACAACGGCATATAAAGCGCGATGACCCATATAAGATTCCGCGTGATGATATGCGAGGCAGGCGAAAGCCGAATAAACACAACGGGAATAAGGAACACCGTCAGAGCTTCACAAATACCGACAAAAATACCGAAGATAAAAAAGCCTGAAAGGAACCACCGCGCCTGTTTGCGGGCTTCGTCCAATTTGTTCTGTCCGAGCGAGCTGCCGACAATAATACGTACGCAGGTAAAAATCACCGGAAAGATTAAAAAGAAAATATTTGCAATCGTCCAACCGGCTGCCATGCCCGCAACCACCTCCGCCCCGCCGCGGCTATTATACAGCGCGGCAACAATCGTTTCGGTTCCCACCCACGAAATATCGGAGGCAAACACCAGCCCGAGTTTTTTAACCATCTGCATAAACAGCGGCCAATGCACCTTCCACAGCGCGGTAATCCGCACGTAGAACGCAGGCTTTTTGACATGTACGTAGATAAGCAGGAGAACAACTTCAGCACAGCGGGCTATCAGCGTCGCGTATGCAGCGCCCTTCACCTCCAACCGCGGCGCCCCGAAATGGCCGTAAATCAAAATGTAGTTTCCGCAGGTGTTTATCAACGTAGAGATAATCGCGCTGTACATAATGATCTTTACCTTGCCGATGTCGCGCAAAGAAGAGGCAATCGCCGTTGAAAAAGCTATCGGAATAAAGGTGAAAAGGATAATATGCAGGTACCGCTGCCCCTCGGCTACGATTTCCGGTGCCTGCTGATTTCCGTGTACCAAAAAACCGAGTATATACCTCGAAAAAAAGAACGAGAAAAGGGTAAAAAGTACGGCGCAGGCGAGCATCATAATCTGTTTGAAGCGGTAGACCTGTCGCATCCCTGAGGCATCTTTTGCACCGTTAAACTGGGACATAAACATGCCGCCGGTTTCGGAAAACGTCCCGACTGTTACCAAAAAGAGAAAGGTAAATTGATTGGTGATATTGACCGCGCTCATTTTGATGTCGCCCAGCCCGCCGACCATAAAGTTGTCAATCAGCGAAACGAGGCTCTGTACAAAGGTTTGAATCATTACCGGTATGGCAAATCCGAGCGCCTGCCGGTAAAAATGGAGCGGTCCCAACGAAAATCTTTTTAATTGCATTTTCTGCCCTATAGGTCATCCTTTAACGCGGAAGATTTTGCGTAAGCCGTAGACTTTGCTTCAAAGAAATCTGTTTTGATGAGGTTTGCATTGCTGTACTGGCTTACCCAGCTCATGGAGGCGGGTTCTTCGCGGTGCCCTTCGTACAATGGTTCAAAACCGAGGTTTTCGCAGCGGAGGTTGCCGAGGTACTGAATGTAATCGGTAACCATGCCGCGGGTCAGGCCGGGAATGTCGTCGCCGATAACATAATGCCCCCACGCAATTTCCTGCTCGCAGCCTTCGCGGATCATGCTGCGGAACAGCTCGTTATTTTCCGGTGTGAATAGCTGCGGTTCTTCCTTTTGCAGCTCATGGATAATCGAGCGGAACAGCCACAGGTGCGTGTTTTCGTCACGGTTGATGTAGCGGATTTCCTGCACGGAGCCGGGCATCTTGTTGTTCCGTCCGAGGTTATAAAAGAACATAAAGCCGGAATAAAAATACACCCCTTCCAGAATGTAATTGGCGATGGCTACCTTCAACAAAGCCAATGCGCTCTTATCATCCTGAAACTCATTGTATAAGTCTCCGATAAACTTATTCCGCTTGAGTAGATGTGCATCATCCTTCCATTGATAAAGGATGGCTGTCCGCTCGTCGGGGGAGCAGATGGTGTCGAGCATATAGCTGTAGCTCTGCGAATGTACCGCTTCCTGAAATGCCTGAATGGTAAGGCAGAGGTTTACTTCGTTTGCGGTAATATACTGCCCGACATTCGGTAGATTCGCCGTCTGAATGCTGTCCAAAAAAATGAGGAATGATAAGATTTTATCGTAGGCTGTTTTTTCCGCGGGGCTGAGCTTACGATAATCCTGAACATCGGTGTTCATATTGATTTCTTCCGGTATCCAGAAGTTGTTCATTGCTTGCCGATACCATTCGCTTGCCCACGTATACTTCATATTGTTAAAGTCGTTGAGGTTTGTGGTATTGCCGCCTATCATTTTCCGTAAATGGACTTCGATATCACCTGTTTCGTTAAAAAGCTTTTTACGGGAAAGCACCGTTTTATTGTCTATCATAAAAATACTCCTTGTATCGCTTTAAAATATATCGGATTGCTGTTTTATAAAAGGGGGAATCGCTGCTAAATCATTATTAATTGGATTGTTCTGTAAATTGATCGGTATCAAATTCCAACAGGTAGTTGCTAAATACATTGATAACGGTTGTGTTTTCGTAAACGGTTACCCGCGGCGCCTGTAGGTCGTAAAGATGGATATGCCCATGTAAAAAATAGCGCGGTTTAAACTTCTTTATAAACCATAAAAAGCATTTAAACCCTATATGGCACGGATCGGGACGGTCATGAATGCCGAAAGGCGCCGCATGGGCGACAAAAACATCTAAATATCGTCCGTAACGCAGCTTGTTGTAAATGAGGCGCGGTACCAGTGCAAGCAACTGCATCTTCATTTGATGTTCGGTGTACTGCCCGATATCGCTATTATACCGGATACTTCCTGAAACCCCTGCAAAAAGTACATTGCCTTCTCGGCGTGTGGTAAAGCCGAGATACGTTGAACCATACCCTTCGGGCCGGATTTCGGCAATGGATTGCAAAGAGGCGTCCGCTCTAAGATTTTTATGATAGTACGGCAATGCACTGAGATTATGATTCCCAAACACAAAAAAAAGCGGTTTGTTCAACGATGAAACGATAAATTCCAAATACTCCATCGGTAAATCCCCGGCAGAAATCACAAGATCGACATCTTTGTACCGCTCTTTGATATTGACACTGTAAATGAGCGGATCGATTTGATCGGAAATGCAGAGGATCTTCATGCTATATGCCTTTTATCGTTTTTAGAATTGACTCCAGTTTGTCTTTATCGATTAGTTCAAACGGCCGGTTTTCTGCAAAACTTAATGCAGCCCGTGAAAAACCGCTTGAGGTGATGACGACAACTCGTACCAACCCTTGAGCTTTCATCTGTTCGTGTAACGAACGTAAAAAAGAATCACCGATGATGTCGCTATCTCGCGAATAGATAAAGAGTTTGGGCTGCTTCCGTACGTTCATCCATTTTTCGGAATTATCTTCCAATGCAATAATAGCACATCCCTGTTTGATCTCTTTTTGAGACTGAACCAAAAGCGCAAAGGCTTGTTCCGTAACTGTTTTACAGAGTTTGAGGAATGCCTCCGTGCTGACGGTAAGGTATTCTTTCATTAAATCATTTGAACGGAGGTCTCGATACTGGTTGAGCTTGTCTGTAACATCCTTGTAGCTCGGCATTACGGTGTGGATTGCTTCCCACTGCTCAATAGCGCGGTCAAGGTCTCTCATTTTTTCGTAACATGCCGCAGCCGCATAGCGGAGACGCAATGTATCGGGATTCGAATTTTTTGCAGTTGTGAGTTTTAGTGCGCGATCGAACTCGAAAGCAGCTTTTTCAAGACTGTTTGCATCAAGATAGCATAAGCCGCGTTCGGTAAAACACTTTTGCCGAAGATCCGCATTGCGGGCTGCCTTTTCAAATGAAGCCAGTGCTTGTGCATATTCTTTTGATTCACGGAGCAGCCGCCCTTGATAATATAACGCAGTCGTATTATCCGGTTCCAGCTTCAAGGCAGTAGCAATTTCTTGTTTTGCCTCGTTCATCATCTTACTGCGGAACAGGAGCAGTCCAAGAGCTGCATGGGCGGCGGCATGTTTTGAATTAAGATTAATCGCCTGCCGATAATGAAAGATAGCCTGTTCCGTTTTATTAAGCTGTTCAAAAAGCTGTCCGATTGCGTAATAATATTCCGCATTTTGAGGGTCAAGTTTTATCAGCAGTGCATATTCTGCGAGCGCTTCCATATGCTGTTGAAAACGTTCATATAGTTGTGCCGTTAAATTTCGGAATTCTTTTTCTTCGGCTTTTGATTCAAATACGGCCTTGCTGATGGTTTTAAACTCCATTAAAGCAAGTTCGGCGCGGCCGTCAGCCAAATAAGCTTTTCCAAGGAGATAGTGGGCTTTTGTATCACGCGGGTTTTTTGCTATAATGGCTTTTGCCCGTTTAATTGCTGTCGCATACTTGCCGGCATTCATATATTTTTCTATTACAGCTGTTTTTTTCGGTGAAATAATCGAACGTATCAGTAAAAAAGCTAATAATAGAACGAAAAAAGCAAGGACACCAATGAAACTAATAAGGTACAAAGACATAATTTTATGGTATAATTTTTGAGAGGTAATGTCAATGAAGCGTATTTGCCGTATATCGGCTCGACAATTGATTTCGATTGTTATTTATCTAATAATAGTTGCACCGGGCTTTACAGAAGATGCTTTAACGCAAGGCAAAAAATTTCTACTGAATAATCAGCCGGATAAGGCTGTACCGCTTTTCTATAAGGCAATGACAGACGGAAAGGGCGACTCTAAAATCAACTTGTATTTGGGGGTGTGCTACATCAGCCTCGGTAAATATGCGGAAGCCGAACAGCAGCTGTTGGCAGGTAAAAGTAAAGATGCGGCTGGCTCATATCTCTACTCATATAATCTGGGAAATGTTTACTTTTTGCAAAGCCGGTTTACAGAGGCGGAAGAAGCTTATACCGCGGCCTTGGCAGCGCGCCGCGCCTATCCGCCGGCTGTATTGAATAGAGCGAATACCTATATTAAATTGGAACAATATCCGCAAGCATTGGAAGATTATAAATTTTATTTAAATCTCGACCCCGCTACTTCCCAAAGACAGGCGATTCAGCGTATGGTATCGCTTCTAGAATCGGAACACCGTGAAGCGGAAATGATTCGAATGCAAGAAGAAGCACGGAGGTTGGCGGAAGAAGCCGAACGAAAAGCCGCAGAAGATCGGTATAAAAAACTGCAAGATGAAATAAATGCGAGTTTACAATCAGTAGATAATGCTTCTTCTCTTTCTGTCGGTTCGGATGAAACGTTAGACTATTCGGAGGATTATAATCTTGAATGATTTACACAAATATTTAATCGGAACAGCAGCAGGTATTGTACTATGTCTTTTAATTTGGGGCGGGTACTCTCTTATTTTCGGTGGGAAAGGGACAAATAACGTACCGATTTCAACAAATGAACTGAATGGCGGCGCTATTGGAACCGCTTCCGGGCAATCTTCCGATATTTTAGGAAATAACGGTTTCTTCGCAGCCGAAAATGACAGTAATGAACTTACGCAAGAGCAACAGGAGCGGCTTTTAGCTGCACAAGCTGCAAATGAAAGTCTTGCTAAAAAGTATGGTACCCAAGACGGAAGTAACCTACAAAATCAGCAAAGTTTATTGGATAGCCAAACGGATGGAACAGGGAGTGCCTATCCGGGAGTGTTCGGTTATGATGCGCTTGCGCTTAACCGCGGAACACAGGAACAGGAAACAGCGCGGGCAATCGGAAATCAAAAACTTGAAGAAGACCGTAATAAAGTACGCGGCTATATTGTGCAAGGAAAAAGTGCCGCTCAAAAAAATCAGCTGGACAATGCGCTTACCGCTTTTGAACACGCAGATGAAGCGATGCCTGATGACAAAGATTTTGAAGCCGCATCGTATCATGATATGGCATCATCCCTCTTTCTATTATCGAAAACAACGTCCGATACTCAGACTGCTCAAAAAGCCCGGGATGAAGCTGAACGGTATATAAAGAAATCGCTTGCAGCCCGCAATAATACGGATGCCCGCGAACTCTATAGTAATATTATAGCTGAATATCAAAAAGCAGCCGAAGCAAAGCGTCAGCAGGCGCTGTTAGCCCAACAGCAAGCGGCAGAACGCGCACGTAAAGAAGATCAAGCAGAGCAGCAGCGGAGACAGGTTGTAGAACTGATCGGACAAGGGAAAAACGCCGTAAACAAACGGCAGTTGAATAGTGCCGCATCGGCATTCGATAGAGCGGCTGCCTCAATGCCGGACAATAAACAGTTTGCAAGCGATTCATACACGGAGATGGCTGATGCAATGCTCAATCTTGCACAGCACCTCTCAAATCCGAACGATGTGCAGACATCGCTGAATAAGGCCGAAAACTACATTAAAGCAGCGCTTGCTGCACAGAACAGCTCCGGCGCCCGTAATCTTTACGCTAAAATACTTGACGCCCGCAAAGAGCAGGAGCGGCTTGCACAGGCAAAGGCCGAAGCCCAGCGTAAGCAGCAAGAACAGTCTGCCCAAGCCGCAGCACAGAAAAAAGCCGAGGAACAACGGAAAGAACAGGAGCGGCTTGCACAGGCAAGAGCCGAAGCCCAGCGTAAGCAGCAAGAACAGGCTGCCCAAGCCGCGGCGCAGAAAAAAGCCGAGGAACAACGCAAACAGCAGGAGCGGCTTGCGCAGGCAAAGGCTGAAGCCCAGCGTAAGCAGCAAGAACAGGCTGCCCAAGCCGCGGCGCAGAAGAAAGCCGAGGAACAACGCAAAGAGCAGGAGCGGCTTGCACAGGCAAAGGCCGAAGCCCAGCGTAAACAGCAAGAACAGGCTGCCCAAGCCGAGGCGCAGCGTAAGCAGCAGGAACAGCCGAAAACAGCGGCACACAAGCAGGTAGAAAATCTGATAGCGCAAGGAATAACCGCAGCACAACGCAAACAGCTGAATAACGCTATTCTTGCTTTAGACAGAGCAAGCCGCTTCATGCCCAAGGATGATGATTTTGCGGAAGAGTCTTATCGCAAAATGGCTGATGCAATGTTTAACTTGGCGGAAAATTCGACGGACAAGCAGACAAAATCGGGTGCTTTGAAAAAAGCCGATGAGTATATTAAAAAAGGACTTGCTTCAAAAAATACTTCCGAATCACAAGCGTTGGCTGCAAAAATTGCCGGCGCGCAATCGGCACTGCAAGCGCAAGCAAATTCCGCTGCAAAGCCGCAGACTGCACAGCAAACGCATCAGGCCGCGCCGCAAAAAAATACCGACGCAAATAAGGCAAACCAAGCTAATACGGCAAATAATGCAAACGCGCAAGCGGCAGCACAAGCCCGCGCTGCAGCCCAAGCGGAGGCTGCACAAAAAGCACAAGCAGAATTGCTGGCTAAAAAACATGAAGTAGATGCACTGGTGCAACAAGGCAAAAAATCCGCAGCAAGCGGCAATTTTGCCGCAGCGCAAAGCGCTTTCAGTAAAGCCGCGGCGCAAATACCGTCAGGAGATGCTGCTTTTGCGGCAGAACAATACAGGGAGATGGCCGATGCCATGCAGTCGCTTGCCAAGACCTCTCCTGCCCATAAAGACCAAGCGTTAAAAGATGCCGCCGACTATATTAAGAAATCGATAGCTTCTAAAAATGATGATGCCAAGGCTCACTATGTATATGCTCAAATTGCAGATGCCCAAAACAATGGATCGCTTGCAGTGCAGGAATTGGAAGCCGCTCGCCGGCTCGATCCGCAGAATGCTCAATATAATTATGAGTTGGGTAGAAAGTATTTTGCACAGAAAAAATACCCGCAAGCGCGCACTGCGTTTGAACAAGCCGTAAAATCCAATCCGCAATTTGAAGCGGCTTTTTTCAACCTCGGTATGACGCACAAGATTATGAACGCAAATGATGCCGCTCTTACGGCCTTTTCAAAAGCCGCAGCGTTAAAGCCGGATTACGTCAGGGCATGGATCGAAATGGCCCGTATGCAGGATAAAAAGCGCAATTACGGTGAGGCAATTAACAACTACCGAAAAGCGTTGTCATTGGAACCTTCGAACACCTCAGCATTAAAAGAGATGGCGCAAGTGTATTCAAAACAAAAAGATGCTCAACAAGCGGAACGCTATTTTAAAGAAGCGTTAACGCTCGGTGATGCCGATCCGGTAACATATTATAACCTTGCTGCGGTACAACTTGAACTCGGCAAGACGGCAGAAGCGTTACAAAATGCACAAAAAGCCTTAGCAGTTAACGATAAAGACGCCCGCTTTTTATACACGTATGGATTAGCACTTGAAAAAAACAACCGGCTGCGCGAAGCTGAAGATTACTATACCCGTGCGGTTACAGCTGACGGGAACTATAGCAAGCCACGTATCAACCTTGGACGGATTCAGCTTGAAGCCGGTCATCTCGACAGTGCTGAACAGCATCTCTTGGCCGCATATCGGGCGGAGCCTTCAAACTTTGAAGTGAATATGAATTTAGGAAAGCTCTACGGGCTAAAAAATCAGTACGGTAAAGCTATCGATTATTATACAAATGCGATAAAAATTATGCCGAAAGATATCGATGCCCGTCAAAATCTTGCAGCTGTCTACTTATCAGCAGGATTAAAAGAAAATGCACGCGATACCTATCGGGATATTATCAAAATAAATCCGCAAGCATGGGATAGTTACTATGAGCTTGGAAAAGTGTATATTAGTTTAGATAACAAAGCGGAGGCAAAGGCTATTTTTGAGCAGTTGCTTAAGCAAAAACCGAATTACCGCTATGCAGCAGAAGTGAGAAAGTTATTGGTTAATCTCTAAGAAATAGTATCTTTAAGGCGAGGACAACGATTATGGCATCAGGAGAAAAGAAACGGTTATTAAATCTTCCTATTAAGTTGGTTTTAACACAGGAAGGTTCAACTTTCTTTATTAAGCAAAATAAGAAACTGCTGCGGTTTACTCTGGCGGGGAATGTTGAAGAGTATGGAATCTCTCTGGATTCTTTTGTGCCCGATAACATTCAACGCCTCATCCTCGCAAACTATATTTCAAAGATTGAAATTTCGCAGTCGGAACTGGTTGCTTCACGCCAAGAAATTATGGACTTATCAAAATTGATTGTATTCTCCCTGTTATACCGGCAGTACGATATGTTCATATTCAAACAGATTTTGGCTTCGCCGGTAATAAAGAAATGGAACAGGCTCAATCCTGCAAATATTATTGATGAAAAAACACACATCAATCAACAATATCTGGCAGCGATTTTAAAGAAAAATGAAGACCTCATTTACAAAACAAAAAAAGAAATTCTTGCTCCGTTGTCTGCCTTTATCAGTAAAGAAGATCTTTCTCCCGCAGATAAAAATATGAAACTTTTTCTGAGTGAAAAATTCCTGAATAATCTGCGGCCTTTTATCTGGTTTATCATTACGAAATTTAAAGCAGCCCCGAATTTTGACCTTATTATACGGACAATCCGTACCAGCCTTACCGAATATATCGATAAAACTAAGATAGCCGAATATATCTCGCTGGTGTTGATGGAGCTTATTTTAAGTGCTGAAAATATAAATATGCGGAATGAGGCAAAGCAGCTATTCCCTAATATCGAAGATCCTCAAGATGCACTTTTCGATCCGAAAGTCCGCCAATTACTTATTGCCGAACTCAAACGGAAGGAAGTAAAGGTCTTTGTCTCATGGAAAATCGGAGGCGGTAGTACCACTTCGATCGGTACACAGGGTAAGATGCAAATTTCAGTGTATAACAAAGCTGATTCTTCAGAAGCGATAAAAGCAAGTATAAACGACATGAAAAAAGCGGATATTAATAAAAATTCGCTCATCGACTTTTATCGTGCATTACCGGAAGGATCGGATATATGCAGTCTTGGTATGTATTATATTTCGTATCTTATAGAACAATGCGAAAGCAGAAATGTTCACTTTGAATCCAGCGCGAGCAAATCGGCTTCCGATTTAACGGTTGTTAATCTTTCTTTTATGTTCTAGGCCGATGAAGCACCTGTCTTTTATCTGTCTGTTATCAGCTGTTTTACTGTACGCGTCATGTTCATTTAATACGCCGACTGTTGTACTGGTAAAAAAACAGCGGATATATAGCTATAATCAACAGGGGGCTTTAACGGAGCGGTTGGCCGTTTTTATGTTGCTTGAAGACGGTGACGGCAGAAATGATTATAAAGACTTGACGCTGCGTGAAGATACTACCGGTCTTGAATGGGCTCTTCATCGGGAAAACACCGTTTTTTTACAGGAAACAGGATATTCCAAGAATGCACAATGGGTCGGTTCAAATAAGTTTAAGTACCCCCGCCGTTTTTTTCCTGCGGGACAATATACGCTGAGCGCGTCCGACTTGGGCGGAAATAAAACGGAGACAACCTTTTCACTGCAAGCGCCGCAGATAATCACTTTTTTACCATTTGAATTTACACTGGAAAATGAGCAATGGACGCTGAACATTACCGATAGCAATGCGTGTTCATCTTTTTCATTGATTATGTTGAGTGCTGATTTACAACCTCTTACCGTATATCAACTGCAAACGAACGGCACGGACCGGCAAAACGGCGCGCTTACAATGTTTGAGAATAGACCCACGGATGTACGGTATATCCAGTGCTTTGGAGAAAATACAGATCAATCCATCGGCTTTCTTAGTACACCGCTCCCGTTGCCTTAGCCGGAATAAAACAGTTTAGATACCGGTATGAAGGAAGTCTATAAGCTGACTGTGTTTATAGGCTGCCATGTTAATCCGCCAATGCTTTAACCGGATCCAGCCGCGCGGCTTTAACCGCCGGTCGCAAACCGAAGAAAATACCGATGGTTATGGACACGGCAAATGCAATAACCGAACCGCTAATATTCGGGGAAAAGACCATCTTGAAATTGTCGGACTGAAAGACGGTTTGTACCAAAAGCATGCTAAGCCCTCCGCCAAGCAGCATACCGAATATGCCTCCCGTCAAACTCAACGTCGCGGACTCCACCAAGAACTGATTGCGTATTACCGCTTCGCTTGCGCCGAGCGCCTTGCGGATGCCGATTTCTTTTTTCCGCTCCGTTACGGTAACCAGCATAATATTCATAATGTTGATACCGCCGACCAGAAGTGACATAACTGCAATCACGGTAAGTACGACGCTGACCAGCCCGATTTGCGAATTGATTTGATTCATCAGATCTTTTTCCGAAAACGTCCATAAGGCGTTCTCTGTTTTGGCAAACGAATCGGAAAATGCCTTTATCTGCGTCGTTGCTTCGTCAATATATGCCGGATCGTAAATCTGCACCGAAGCGAGATCAGAATCATTTTTGCCGATACCCATATCCTCTGCAACAAATGACCGCGGCACCATAAAAGAACCGATACTGGAAAACCGATTGCGCGGCTTTACAACACCGCATACCTCAAACGAAAATGGAATAAACTGGCGTCCCTGATTATACGGAACGGTAAGCGTAACTCTTTTCCCGATAGCGTTTCCTTCGGGGAATAGCACCTTTGCTTCATCTTCAACCAGAATAATTTTATGCCGGCGATTCGCAAAATCATCAAGACTAAAACTCTTTCCATAAGACCATTCGTACCCGTTTGCTTCAAGCGCACCGTATTCAATACCGACTATCCGCTGATTTTTCAGATAAAACGAATTGTGCGACACTGTTGCGTTGAAAAAACCTGAATAAAATACGTTTTTTACGAGCGGTACATTTTTTTCTAATGCTTCACGGTATTTTTCAGTCAGTTTGATATGATGCTTTTGTTTATCAAAATCCCAGCGAGGCTCAATTTGAATCATATTCATCGCATCAAGGTTGAATAATTTCGCCATGCTTGCCTGCATAGAGCTGCCGATATTGCTGATAACCGTAACAACGGTAACGCCGATTGCAATCCCTAAAAGGGACAGTACCGTCCGCAATTTTTTGCTGCGGAAATTGCCGAACGCATTGATAAAATCTTCCCACATGGTGTTTATGTTTCCTCCAGCGCCTTGACCGGATCGAGTTTGCCGGCTTGCCATGCGGGGTATAGCCCGAAGAAAATGCCCGCTCCTGCGGAAATCAAAAACGCCATCAAGGCACCCCGCATATTGAACGATAATACAACGTCGCTTCCGCCTGAAAACTGAGATAAAATCGGCGTAACGGCGACAAGGCTGATTAAAAAACCTGCTGTAAGACCGATGCCTCCGCCGACAATGCTGATGGCTGCCGATTCCGTTAAGAACTGCGAAAGGATTGCTCCCGTCGTAGCGCCGATTGCTTTGCGGATGCCGATTTCCTGCCGCCGCTCCGCAACCGTTACGAGCATGATATTCATAATACCGACACCGCCTATCAACAGCGAAAGCCCTGCAATACCGGACAGCACAGCGGCAATCATCGCAAGACTGCTCTGAACCTGTTTTTGCATCGACTGCGCCGACCATATCCGTACCGCATTTTTACTGTTTGCATATTCGTCGGAGGCTGCTTTAATCGCCTCTTCAACAGCTTCGATATCCATTACGGTATCGTACAATTCAACATCAACCGAGTCAGCTTCCTTTCGGCCGAATTGCAGCCTTATAAATGAATGCGGTATCAATACAAACCGCTGCATCTGCCCTACCGTCGTCTGTTTTGTTTTGAGCACGCCGATAACCGTACACGTAAAAAGGAGCGGCGCAGCATTTCCATTGTCCACCGACAGCGTCAGCGTTTTACCTACGGCGCTTCCTTCCGGAAATAGGCCTTTGGCAATATCTTCCCCGATAATAACCTTCTGCGCACCGCTCATAAAATCCGAAGCGGTAAATCCCGTGCCGTATTCAAGATGCCATTTCTGCGCTTCCATATACCCGTATTCTACACCGAAACATTCCTTCGTGCCGGCGTTCAGGCGGCCACGCATGACCGCGGCATTAAACGAATCAAACCAAAAAACGCGTTTTATCTGCGGTATCTTTTTTTTCAGCATATCGGCATAGCGGTCGTTAAAAGTAATTGCAGAATTCCGCCACGACGAAGGCCACACGGCGACTATCGAACTGCTGAAATCCTTAAACACCAACGCAACGCTTGCTTCCAGCGAACGGCTTAAATTCATCGTAATAACAACCGAGCATACACCGATCATAATCCCTAAAAGCGAAAGGAGCGTGCGCATCTTATTGTGCCGGAAATTCTGCAATGCTGAAAGGATATCTTCAAACATGAGAGCCGTCCGCAGTGTCTGATGTATGCTTTTCTATATCTGTCCCGACAGCCGTATCCGTTGTACATACTTTCATCTCCGGCACCGCCGTGTCGGAGATGATTTTCCCGTCTTTAAGGTGGATGGAGCGCGGTGCCATTGCACCGATGTCAGGATCGTGAGTGACGATGATAACCGCCGTGCCTTGCCGGTTTATATCGAAAAAAAGATCGAGTACGGACTGCCCCGTTTCGGAATCCAGCGCTCCGGTCGGCTCGTCGGCAAGAATCAGTTTAGGCCGGGTTACAAGGGCGCGGGCAATGGCAACACGCTGTTTTTGTCCGCCCGACAGCTCGCTTGGACGGTGCTTGAGGCGGTTGCTCAATCCTACTTTGTCCAGCTCTTCGGCGGCAAGTTTCTTCCGTTCGGAGGCAGGCAGCCCCTGATACCGGAGCGGCAGCATCACGTTTTCGAGAATGGTAAGCGTAGGCAGAAGAAAATACTGCTGAAAGACAAACCCGATCGTTCTATTCCGCAAAAACGCCAAATCTTTTTCGGTCATTTCGGCAGTGTTTTCTCCGTCAACATAGATAGCGCCTGCCGTCGGACGGTCAAGGCAGCCGATCATATTCATACAGGTCGTTTTACCTGAACCGGACGGTCCCATAAGCGAAACAAAGCTCCCTTCCGGTATATCGAACGAGACGCTGCGCAAGGCATGTACTTCGTTTTCTCCCATAAAAAAGGTTTTTACCACCGAATCAAGGGAGACAATCATCCCTGGTTTCACTGCTCGTCTCCTAGAAATCTCTATCGTTGTTCGGCTTTGCTTGATTTTTCAGCACGTCGTTTTCCTGTACGCCGGAGAGAATCTTCACAAAGCCTTTAATATACGGTTCAACAGTTACCGCAATTTCCTGTGTGGTATTGCCATCGATTTTATCGACAAACGGCTTCCCTTCCACATAACGGATGGCGTCTTGCTCTACTATAAGCGCTTCGGAATCGGCGCCGGTTACGATGGTTCCGTTAAAAGAATAACCGGGAAGAATTTTCTCCGGCGGATTATCCAGCCGGATCAGCGTATCGACAACCGTCCGCCCAAGGCTGGTCAGCCGCGCTATTGCCGGATAGGAGATAACCTCCGCCTGCACTTTAATATCCGGTTCGGCGGGGAATGTCATATCAACCTTTTGTCCGACTGCAAGGCGGGACGCATCGCTTTCGGCAATTTCGACCGTGGCTTTAAGAAAACTGCGGTCAATCAGTGTGCCAAAGGTATCTTTGGCCTTGGCGTATTGTCCTTGCGAAATCGTGAAAGCTGCAACAATGCCGTCAAATTTAGCATACACTTTGCGATCGGCGAGCTGTTTTTCCAGAAGCCGCAATTCCTGTTCCATCAAGCTCAACTTCTGCGAAGAACCGTTTATTTGCTCTTGTTTTATTGCAAATGACTGCCGGGCAACATCATAGCTTTGTTTATCGGTATCAAGCGCAAACAAGAGTGCTCCTTTTTTTACTTTATTACCTTCTTTTACCAGCACCTGTTCGATAAACCCCTCGCCGGGCGCTTCTAAAACCTGCGTCTGTGCCGCTTCGATATAACCGGACACCTCAATTTGATTGTGTTCGATTTCCTTTTTTACCGTTAAAGGTGGTAAATCACCTGTTTTTGTGCTTTTAGGCTTCATAAAAATATACCAGCCGCCTACTAACGCCGCTATGCATACAATAACAATAATTCTCGTTTTCCGCGATTTTCGCTGCCGTGTCGTCAGCGGCTTTTTATTGATACTCATCGTGTCCTCCAATTATATTTTTTAATCTCCCAATATCCGGAACGGTTATTCCCAGCTCTTTTGATATATCCTTGTTCTTTTAATGTTGCAATTGTACGTTCGACCGTCCGGGTCGTTACCTCAAGTTTTTCACTGATTTCTTTTTGCGTGCTCTTGGGGTATTGTATCAGAAAATGCAATACTCTTTGGATAACAGTATCATCAGTAGAAGTACCGACAGCGGTATTCATGTCGGTATTCATGTCGGTATTCATGTCGGTATTCATGTCGGTATTCATGCGATATTCATACCGTTTATCATAGAATCTCTGCGGCTTCTCCCATACGACACCGGTATGTATCTCTTTTTTACAGCATTCAAACATCACCATAATATCTTCTGGGTGTACAGTGTACTTGGGTATAGGAGTGTCGTGTTCAATACATGCCTCACAGATTTTTTCGATACCGCGCCCCCATGTTTCTATTAAACCGGCTCTGAAAAAACCATTCGCAATATTCGGATTAAATGGTTTTGAACGATGCTTACTCATCAGTGTATCGACTGTCCAGCCTGCAGGCAGGATACAGTCGTTGGAAATATATAATTTATCTTTATATACGCTAATCTGGATAGGAATCTGAGTTGCATAATTTTTGTGAACAATCGCATTATACACCGCCTCCCTAATTGCGGCTTTAGGGAACGGATATGTTTCAATACGGGTAACACCTTCATACGTGATATCAGCTGTCAAATATTTTGTAAACAATAAATCGATTACTTTTTCCGCTTGACTAATCAATGACCCGTGAATTTCATCCATATATGCAATATCGGTATTGGATTTAAAATAACCGACTTTGATATACGCGCCATTAATCCATTTTTCAGGGTCTTGATAAAATAACATCATACCAGCTCTTAAAATATGCCCGTCTTTGACAAGACCTAAATGATCCAACAACTGCGCATCGGTTATCTGCAAATCTTTCTCGTCCATCCTTTTACTTAGGAGTGCTTGATTACGAAAAAGAGCAAAACTGTCGTGCCAGAAATCCTTCATATCAAGTTTTTCCATCGGAACACTATCCCAAGTAAGTCCCGTACGCTCAAACAGAAATTGCGTAAGAGCAGCGCCTTTGAGCAACTGTTTTGTACTGCCGCTGCGATAATGATATTCCCCTTTATAATTAACCGGATATGAACTCGGAGAAACACTGATCTCTAAATACTCTTTAGTATGGCTGGTATGTAAATTTACATCGACAATGATGCCTAATACGTCTCGTACTTTATTGGGAATATCCGTCAGCAGTTTTTTTGCATTTTTTAGGCCGACCGTCTCACCCTTATCATCTTTACCGATATATATTTTGCCTCCTTGCGCATTTGCAAAGCCGCATATCCATTTGAGGTACTCTTCCTTCCATTCAGCTTTCCATTCTACATTCTGTTGTTCTTTATGCTTTTCCGTTTTCATAATTCTTTGCCTTATAAGAACCTCTCATTAGAGGCTGTCCTTAGATTTATTCCTGATAGTATTGCATTATCGCTTTTCAAACAGCAGCGCCGTATCGATATTGAAAATCATAACGGCTGTTTTAGCCTTTGCATAGCGGACTTCCGCTTTTTTATACTCAAGTTCTGCTTGCAGGCTTTCAACCTTGCTGATAACACCGTTGCGGTACCATTGGGCATGGTCATCGGCATTTTGCTTATAGATGCTTAATTCATCCGCTGTCGCCGTTTGCTGCCATATCATCTGCTCCTTCGCTGTTTTATTGGTATGGAGCTGTTTTTGATACTGTTCCTTTGCATCTTCAATTTTAAGCTGCTCAATCGCATCTTCAAGCTCTGCATTTTTTTTATCGAGTTTCCGATACTGAATCGAAAAAGGATTCCAGCTGAATGACAGTTTAATTGCCGTGTTTTTAGGATCGGAAAGCGGAACCTCGACGCCGGTGTACGCCTTCCCTCCGGGGAATTGCATACTCAATCCGCCTAAGACGGAATGCTCATTTTTTGCGGAGGCGTTGCCGATTTTCGTATTACGCAATTTATAACCGGCATCTGCCCCGATGGAAAACGGAGACAGCTCAATATCCCGTTTAGCCGCATTTTGAGTATGCTGCTGTTCCGCTTCAACAAGTTTTTTATAAGCAGTTTGAGGATACTGTTCAATATCCGTGGCCTTTTGTATGGGGATGGAATCCCATAGCGACGTTAAAAACGTTTGAGGTGCCTCATCGGTTGAAAGTCCGCAGCTTTCCGCAAAAACATGGTATGACGCCGAAAAGTTAAAATCCGCATTCTGATGTTCCCGTTTTGCACCCAACCGCTCTAAATTGGCCGTACGCATTTTTGTAGAACTGTCGGCATAGCCTTGTGCCTTTGTTTGATTATATTGAATCTCAGCTTTTACTTCGCTCAGTTCTTTATCAAGCAGTGTTGTATAATCGTCCAAAAGCTGCTGAATATCTTGAAGGAACTGCTTTTCAGCAAGCGCCAAACCTTCTTCTTTTGCTCGCCGCGCTTGATCTGCCGCGGATTGCGCAAGGTTAAGCGTATATTTTTTTGCTTCTGCATTTTTGGAATAGATATCGGTAGACACAGAAACCTCGGTGCCGGTTTCTTGCCGCTGCCCTACTTTACTGTACGGTACGCTCAGTTTTATGCCTGTATTATTGTACGAAGGTAATGCGATATTTGCATACGGTTCGGTTGTAATACCTCGTTTATTCGCATCCGTATTAAGAACAAGCTGCGTATTTCCGCTGCCGACTTCCATTGTTACTAACGATTCGGTTTTTGCTTTTTCTGCTTTATTGGCTGCAATATCCGCCTGCATTTGCAGCTGCCGGTAATGGCTGTCGTGTTCAACACGGTACTGTAAGAGTTTTTGATACACTGAATCTTGAGCCGCCCCTGTTTCCGTTTGAGCAAAAAGGGCAATGGCCGCGGATAGACATATCGTTATACAAGCAATCTTTTTCATAGAGGCGAATAACTCCTTGCAGCAGTTTTTATAATTTTTGGGAAAATATCTCGGCAATAGCCTCGATAAGGCGCTTGTCAGCATCGGTAAAATGATCGTACTTGGGTGCATCGAGATCAATTACACCGAATAAAATACCATTGTGAATAATCGGTACAACTAATTCGCTTTTGCTTGCTGCATCACAGGCAATATGCCCTGGAAAAGCGTGTACATCGGGTACCATGATCGTTTTTCGACTGACTGCACAATGACCGCAGACGCCTTTTCCATGACTAATTCGATAGCAAGCCGGTCGGCCTTGAAATGGCCCCAGTACCAATTCATCACCTTTCATTTGATAAAAACCTGCCCAGTTTAAACCGGAGAGATTTTCCATAATAAAAGCGCTGGTATTTGCCATTACCGCGATAATATCGGCTTCGCTTTCGATTAATGAGTGATATTGAGCTAATTTTTCTTTCATTGGGTTGCTCCTACTTTTATCTTTAACCAAGGGAAACCGTTTTTAATACGGTTAGCAGTGTTTCTTTGGATAGTATAATATTATTTATAATATAATATATTGTCAAGTATAATATTCAAGCATTTAAAGCCGTCTCATCAGCACAAATTGGTGCATTTGCTCGAAAATCGCTGTTGCTTCCAGTTGACATTTTTCGGGTTCTATGCTCATAATAAGAATATGTTACCGTACGCTTACGTTGAGGCAGCCCTTGCTCGTCATGCCGCCCCCTGTCTGGCAGGAATTAAGCCGGCGAATCTCGTGTCGTTTCCAAGTGCCGATATTCAATGGTGCGATGCTTATAATGCAATGCTAAATGACCAAGGAATATATTTTACTCCGATTTGCGTATGCGAAGATCGTGCTCAAGTATTAGTATATCGGAAGGATTTGCTTGCTCATTTTTGCTGCCAGCCGAAAGTGTTTGCAGCGCTACGGTATTTCGGGTATCAGCCGGAATGCGGGCTTGATGCAATTATTATACGATTAAAAGAGCGGATGTCTGGTTTTATAGGAACACGGAGCAGAGAGCAAGGAAAAAACTTTCCGCATGAGATCGGCCTTTTTTTAGGCTATCCTGCCGACGATGTAATGCAGTATGTAAGAACGGGGGGACAAAATTGTCTGTTTTGCGGGTATTGGAAGGTATACAGCAATCCGGAACAGGCATTACAAGTGTTTCATCAATATACGGAATGTAAAGAGCGTTTTGCTTTACAGATAAAGAGCGGCATGACTATCTTTGAGATAGTTTGTGTTGCCTAACAGTAGAATAATACTTATATTATTCTCATCACACTTTATAAGGAGTTTTCTATGGCAAAAGTTGCAGTAGTATTTTGGAGCGGAACCGGTCATACCGAAAAAATGGCTCATTGTATTATGGACGGACTGAAAGCAGGCGGAGCAGAGGCGGAATTATTCACTGTTTCGCAGTTCAGTGCGGACAAATTAGATAGTTATGACAAAATCGCCTTCGGCTGCCCTGCGATGGGGTCTGAGGAACTTGAACCGGATGAATTTGAACCGTTCTTTGCTTCTATCGAAAATAAGCTTTCAGGACGCAAAATCGCGCTGTTCGGGTCTTACGAATGGGCGGATGGCGAATGGATGCAGACTTGGGTAGAACGGGCAAAGCGTGATGGAGCCGATGTGTTTGAAGAAGGACTCATTGCTTATGACGATCCCGATGAAGAGGCACAGAAAAAGTGCAAGGAATTCGGCGAACGCTTTGCGAAATAACCGTACAATGCGGTAATAGACGGCACAAAGAACTTTTCTTTGTGCCGTTTTTTATTTCATAATATAGGTTTTAAGCGGAGGAAAGCCGTTAAACTCCACAGATGCATAACTTGCCGTATATGCACCGGCACTCAGAAAGTAGACCCTATCCCCCGGTTTAAGATTAATTGGAAGTTGGTATTTATGCTTTTCATACATAATATCCATACTATCACAGGTCGGTCCTGCAAGAATCACCTCACCGCGTCTACTGCAATTTGAATCCTTTGAGGTTATGATAGGATACTTAATACTTTCGTTCAGTGTTTCCACTAATCCGTTAAAAACGCCGGCATCAACATAGACCCAACGCTGCAAAGCTGTATTGTTCTTTCGCGAAACGGTGATAACTTCGGTAACAAGAACGCCGGCGTCGCCAACCATAGACCGTCCCGGTTCAAGGATGATACGGGGACGTTCATCGCCGAAATCGTCGTCAAGATATCGATTGATTTCGCTTGCATATTCGGAAAGCTCATTGGTCGGCACAACATACGAAGCAGGAAATCCGCCGCCCATATTGATCATCTTGAGTTCAATGTCTTCTTCTTCTTCAAGAGAGCTCATCAGATACTTTGTTTTTGCAATAGCATCGTCCCATTGCCCGATATCCCGCTGCTGGCTGCCGACATGGAATGAAATACCATAAGGAATAAGCCCCAGTTCTTTCGCTAAAATACAGAGATCGTAGGCCATATCGGGATGGCAGCCGAACTTACGGGAAAGCGGCCAGTCGGCGCTATTGGTGTTTTCAACCAAGATGCGGACATAGACATGCGATTTGGGTGCATATTTTGCGAGGTTTTTTAAATCATCTTTACTGTCGGTAACGAATAGTCGAACGCCTTTTTCATAAAAATAGGCAATATCCTTTGCTTTTTTGATCGTATTGCCATAACTGAGACGGTCAGGGGTTATCCCTAGGGCAAGAATCTTATCAAGTTCATAACGTGAGGCAATGTCAAAGTTTGCTCCCAGCTCAATGAGAAGCTTTAAAACTTCCTCATGAGGATTTGCCTTCACCGCATAATAAATATCAGCAGTGGAAAAGAACTTCTTTAATTCAAGATAATTTTTTTTAATTCGATCTAAATTGATAACAACACAGGGCGTTTCAAGTTTTTCGGAAAACTGCAGCAGCCTTTTCCATTCGGTTTCGCTAAGATAATCGGTTACATTCATGCCCGCCTCCGGATGCGTCTCTGGGACTATGGTGATATTAACATAGCTTTCGCTATAAGAGAGGTATTACCATAATCATATTGTTTTTATCTGTCAACAAATGAATAAGAGATAGTATAACCGATTTTTTCTGTTTTTAAAGAGAAAAATAGAAAAAAAGAGCAATAGTTACGACGCTGTCAAATATGTTTCATAATGACACAGTATTTTATTTATATCAAAAATATTGACCCAATATGGTATATAAAATGACACAGTGTGCCGGAAAAAGAGCGTAATCAGGGGTTGAAATGCTGTTTGAGTTTCGAAAAATTGAGAAAAGAACCGGTTTTGAACCTGTTTTAACTGCTGTTTGTACTGTATACGCTGAATTATTGTGGAAAAACAGCCATATACACCGAGGTTTTTTGTAATTAAACTTGGCACGCTGATTGCTTAATAATAAGTGAAGTTGAAAAACTTCAAGGACTTTCTAAAAGTCCTATTATTACGAAGCCTTTTGGAGGAAAACTATGAACTCACTAAGTATTTTTAATCCCTTATTTGCGGACTCTATGCTTGACTCATTAAATCACGACAACTCCCATTTCGGCGTTTTCAGTCCGTTGGCGAATGCAACTTATCCGACTGTTGACGTACGCGAAACAAGCGGCGCCTATATTATGGACATCGATCTTCCCGGTTATACGGAAAAAGATGTTACTATTCACTTAAAAGAACGCGTTTTGACGGTTGCTTCCAGCCATGAGGAAACAAAAGAGACGGAAGAAAAACCCAACGGTGAACAATTCCTTATCCGTGAACGCACACAACGCCGTTTTGTCAGACGGTTTACGCTACCCGAAGATATCGACCAAGACAAGGTTGAAGCCGGCTTTAAAAACGGCGTGTTAACCGTCAATATACCGCGCAAGGAGATTGCTCCCCGCCGGCAGATTGCGATAAAATCAAACTAAGGGGTTCCCGATCAATCGGAATTGCGATTGACCGAAGCCGTAGAAACTAAGTGAAAAGCCCTCTGCATGATAAGTATGCGGAGGGCTTTTTTTTCGAAATATCAATCGTATCTATTCGTATAATACCGAAGGTATACGTTATATCATAAAAACACTCTTTTTTAATCTAAACAGATACAGGTTATCAATATGATACCGCTGCCGCATTATCTTTTCATAAACCGAAAAGTGTGGTACATTCTTTCAGTATAGAGCGTCTCGAAAACTTTGAGATTTTTAATGGGAGGTCATATATGAAATTGCAGAAAAACACGCAACGGATCGTATTATCAATAGTTCTTGCCTTGTGTTGGGTTTGTCTGTCATCTTGCCAAACGGCAAATAATGCTGCTAAGGCAAAAGAAAAGCCCCGCACGTCTACCGAAAATACAAATTCAAAAGCCGGTTTATATCATGCCATGGCAGAAGGGGTAACGAAGCAATGCCCTCTGGAAATTGATGAAGCAACCACTCTCACAAAGCTCGAGTACAAAGAGGAACAGCATGCGCTTGTATACACATATCTTTTTTCCGGCGGTGTTTATGAAGACATGACTGAACAAATGTGGGGCGTTGTACAGAAATCAGTAGAAAATATGGTAAAAGAAAAACTGAAAACAAACCAAATGATCTATCAAATAAGAAAAGACGGTATTACCGTGATTTATATCTATATGGATAAAAACGGCAAAGAATTATTTTCCATAGCGCTTCTGCCCGGCGAATATTAATAGAAATACTTGAACTTTAATCTGCCTACCGGAGGTATTATGACCCAAAAGCTTTTAAACCGCTCGGCAGGAATTCTGCTGCACCCGACTTCCCTCCCCAGTAATGAAGGAATAGGAACTCTTGGAAAATCTGCATATAATTTTATCGATTGGCTTCATTCCGCGCATATACGGCTATGGCAGGTATTGCCTCTCGGTCCGACCGGTTATGGGGATTCTCCCTATGCGGCATTTTCGAGCTTTGCCGGGAACCCGCTGTTGATCGACTTGGACACACTTTCGGAGCAAGGATATTTGACTGCCGATGATATCAAGTTACCGGAGTACCTCTCTACAAATGGTAATATCGACTTTGGTTCGGTAGTCTATTGGAAAATACCGCTCTTAAAAAAAGCCGCATCGGCATTTCTTAATAGGATTAAAGACGGTGGTGCCGCCGGTGCAGAATTGAAAGCGGCCTTCCGGCGTTTTCAAAAGGCGAATAAACATCTTGACGACTATGCGCTCTTCATGTCGATTAAAGAAGTATACGATGCGCAGGCAGCTCAAGAAGGTGTATCCGGAAAATTGTGGAACAACTATTGGCCGAAGGCACTTGCCTGCCGCGACATAGAGACATTAAAACGTTGGGCGCAGGAACATCGGCACGAGATTGACCGCTATAAGGCTATTCAATTTTTCTTTTTTGAACAGTGGACGCGGCTTCGGCACTATGCGAATGAAAAAGGTATTTCGATTATCGGGGATATCCCGATTTTCGTAGCCCCTGATTCTTCTGATGTATGGGCGAATCAAAAACTTTTCCAGCTGGATGAAAACGGTGTACCGACAGCGGTTGCCGGAGTACCGCCCGACTATTTTAGCGCAACGGGACAGCTATGGGGAAACCCGCTCTATAATTGGGAGGCGATGAAGGCCGATAAATACCGCTGGTGGATTGACCGCATTGATGCATGTTTGGAACTCGTCGATTATATTCGTATCGATCACTTCCGGGGCTTTGAAGCGTATTGGGCGGTACCCTTCGGCGCTCCGACTGCGGAAAAAGGCGAATGGCTGCCCGGCCCCGATCATCATTTTTTTGAAGCGGTACAACGCGTATTGCTCAAAAAGAACAGCGAATATGCCAAAGGTTTGCCGATTATTGCCGAAGACCTTGGGGTTATTACCCCGCAGGTGGAGCGTCTTCGCGACGACTTCCGGTTGCCGGGAATGAAAATTTTACAATTCGCTTTTAGCGCCGCAGAGGTACGGGAAGTAGGCTTTACCGATGTCTTTTTGCCGCATCAGTATACGCAAAACGCTGTCGTGTACACCGGTACTCATGACAACACTACATTGCGGGCATGGCTCGATACGCTTTCGCGGGATGATTTTGAAGTACTGCTGTTCTACCTCTACGGTGAAAAACCTGCCGTAGAATTGCTCGACGAGCTGTTTTCGGCGGAGCATACCGCAGCACGGCACGGCACATCCGATGCTGTGTCTCCTGCAGTAGACGACGGGACAGCCTTGCAAGCCGCTGCTTTTAAAGACGACCTGTGTGCCGAACTGATTAAGCAAGCGTTTTTCTCCGTAGCGGTTTTTGCCGTTATTCCGTTCCAAGACCTGTATGCGCTGGGAGTGGAGGCACGCATGAACGAACCTTCTACCCTTGGGAAAAACTGGACATGGCGTATGCCGCGCGGCTTGCTTACTCCGGAATGTGCCGAATGGCTGAGGGATTTAGTTATCGCATCCGGCAGGTGTGGGAAGATATAGTTACAGAGTCTTTATTTTGACAATCTAAATGGAGAAATGATCTTATGAACGCGTTTTTAGAATCTCTTTATAGCGATTCACGGAATGAGAAAGTTCCGCAAGACCGAGATATATTCGGTGCACTTATCGGTACATGGAACATCCTGTGGATAGATCATTTGGACTCCGCCGAAATGCGAAGTGTTAAGGGAGAATGGTTGTTTTCACGGGTACTTGATGGAACCGCAGTTCAAGACACGTTTATCGTCCCCTCCCGGAATGAAAGAAAGATATACCCCCAGCCCGATGCGGAATATGGTACAACAATCAGAATTTACAATCCTAAAACCGGACTATGGGATATATTTTACGGGTGTATGGGTGGGGCATTCCAGCTTACCGGTGAAAAGCACGGTGATGAAATTATCCTCACCGAAAATACCGACCATGCTATGCGATACATATTTTCCGATATTACTCAATCGTCATTTAAGTGGAGAAAAGAAATACTCACCGATGAAAAAAATTGGCAAATTATTGCTAAGGTAGAAGCGATGAGGGGGTAACCGACACGGCTATCGCACTTTTCACGTGTACTCCCTTCAGCAATACTTTTTTCCGATTAATAATTCGCATACGGCTTTTGTCTTTGCATCGGCATCTTCTTTTTTCCCGCCGGATTCAAGTCGTTTGATTTCATTCAAAATGATTTGATGATTTTCCGGCGTAACTTTAAATTGTGAAGCAAATAAAATGCCGAGCAGCAACATACAGACAGGCAGCACAATAAACATCAATCTGATTTTATTGAGTGTTTCTTGTTTTTGCAGCGGCTTTTGAACCTGCCCAATGCCCGAATACTTAAAATCAATCGTATCCAATAACACCTTCAAATCATATAAATCGGATTTTGTATAAAACTCAGGCGGAGCTATTTTTTTATAACTATTTCCGTCTTTCCTGTACGAAGACACTACAAGGAATTTATTATCGGCTTGAGCAAAGTCTCCGGTATGAAACGACGGTACGATAAAATCATCAAAGATATTTATCGGAATCTCTGTAAAAGAAACAGTGTTTTCAAAAAAAGCAGTTG
This sequence comes from Treponema sp. OMZ 855, assembly GCF_024181145.1. Classification (NCBI taxonomy): domain Bacteria; kingdom Pseudomonadati; phylum Spirochaetota; class Spirochaetia; order Treponematales; family Treponemataceae; genus Treponema; species Treponema sp. OMZ 855. Next base: position 2,676,857 of record NZ_CP051194.1, read on the forward strand.
TCTCAGCACTCGCAGTATTTTTGTGTTTTTTGTAAACATTTTTTATTATGCCGTCGGTATCTTTACTGATATATTTTAGATGCAGGTTGCCGTCTTCATACAAAGTGTAATATTTTTCTATTTCCGAAAACGGTGTCGCGGTATTTTTACAGAGCGCTTCGGCTTCTGCAAATTGGCTTTGCGTCAAAATTAAAGGTACGGGATTTTTATATCCTATTCTGCTCAACCCAATGCCGATGGTCGGCATAATAATTAAGCCTAAAAATAACTTTCGCGAAAGCGTCATCGCCGCCGAATAGGTACCGGCTCGCTGCTTCCCGCTCATCACGCGGTCTATATCGGAAATAAACGGCAGCAGCTGATGCGGTATTAAGTTATTCGCCGATATACCTATTCCCATAAGTACCATATTCAGTATTACCCAAACACTACCGGAAGTAGGAGTGTGCAGCCCCATCAATAAAATAGCGAGGATGAATACGGTAAGCGCTGTAATGTAGACAGGCTTATGTCCTTTCCGATTGATAAAATAGCTGTGCACCGGTAAGGCTGCCATCATAGTAATGAGAAGGCTTCCCTGCGCAATGACAAAGATGCTGCCCTTATTTAAATAGTCAACAATATAAAAGAGCACAAACGACATAAAGATATCAAGTGCACCGAAAGAACACACGTACATCGTAATGTGAATTCTGCATGACTTATTTTGAAATAGCGACAAGAAATTTTTTATAAACGACTGAGTCGATTTTTTTCCAGCTTCATCTTGAGGAAGTTCCCATGTTTCAACATAGAGCGGAATCCACGGGAGTGCAAAGATGAGCGCAAATACGCAGCCCATGATAAAATACCCTTGGGCACTTCCGTTGAAATGATCGATAATAGGCTGCGCTAATAGCCCGCCGAGCAGCGTTGCAACAAACGAAAACATCAGACGAGTGCTGTTTAATTTATTCCGCTCAGAAAAATCTTTTGTTATTTCGGCACTGAGTGCTGCGTACGGAATATAAGATACGGTTGAAACGGTAAAAAAGATGATATAGGCAACGGTATAAAAAATAAATTTTCCCGTTTGACTTTCTATCGTAACCGGAAACCAGATCAGAATAAACGATAGAGCTATCGGAAGAATGGAAACCAAAAACCACACGCGCCGCTTTCCGAACCGTGTCTGCGGCGTGTTATCGGCAATATATCCCATCATCGGGTCGGAAACTGCATCCCACACCTTACCAATCGCCGGAATTAACCCTGCCAACGCAGGATGCAGCCCGATAACGTTTACCAAATAATACATTGAAAATGTCGTAACAATAAAAAAGCAGCCGCCGCCGTACAAATCCCCGCCGCCATAGGCAAGGTATGTACGCCATGTCATTTTTCTTTCCTTTATGTTCATACGCCTATGATACAATAGGGTTTCTTCTATTACAATCAGTCTTTTGAAATATAGACAAATTCTTCGTCTATTATCTTTTTTGTTCAGTTCTTCGACGTTTTGTCATTGACAGTGAACAAAAACTGAAATATACTTCATTCTATATGAAAAAACGATATTTTCAGATTATCGAGTTAATGAAAAAGAATCCGGCCATCACGCAACGTGAAATTGCCGGAACCTTAAAAATATCGCTCGCGTATGTCAATCAAATTCTTTTTTCTATGGAACAGGACAGCCTTCTTAAGACGAACGGCTTACCTGCCATCGGCAAAAAAGTTTTAACTATTAAAGCTCATACCGAATACGATTCATGCAAGGTTGATAATGCCATCATTATGGCGGCAGGCTTCGGTTCGCGCTTTATTCCACTCACCTATGCCATCCCCAAAGGGTTGCTGGAAGTTTTCGGCGAACGGATGATTGAACGTCAAATCAAGCAGTTGCAAGAAGCAGGTATTACCGATATCACGGTTGTTGTCGGTTATCTTAAAGAAACCTTTGAATACCTCATCGATAAATACAATGTAAAACTTGTGTATAATCCCGATTTTGAAAGCAAAAACAATCTTTCGACGCTGTATCATGTCCGCGACAAACTCAAAAACACCTATATTTTGTCCAGCGATAATTGGCTGCGAAAAAATATGTATCACGCGTATGAATACGATTCATGGTATTCGTCTGTAAAAATGAATGAAAAAACTAATGAATGGGTACTGCAGCTTGGTTTACACGACAAGATAATGAAGGTAAAGGTCGGCGGTAGGAACGCATGGGTGATGTACGGGCCGGTCTATTTTTCGCGTGCTTTTTCCGATGCCATCCGTCCGATGATTGAAGAAGCCTATCACCGCGAGGATACGGATGACTGGTACTGGGAAGACGTATTGAGCCGTCATTTAAATACGTTGACGATGTTCGCAAATAAACAGCCAGCCAATCAAGTATATGAATTTGAATCCTTGGAAGAACTGCGCCAATTCGATACATCATACATGGTTTCCACACAGAACAAATGGATGGAATTGATCTCCCGCGTATTCGGACAACCTGAAATGCAGATTAAAAATTTGCGCCCGTTGCGGCTTGGCATGACTAATAAATCTTTCATATTCGAATTGAACAACAACAAATATATTTTCCGCATTCCGGGCGCCGGTACTGATATTCTTATCAACCGGAAACAGGAATATGCGGTGTATAAAGCGGTTGAGCCGCTCGGCATATCCGATAAGATTATCTATTTTGACCAAATGACCGGTGTAAAAATCAGTCAGTTTGAAGAAAATATGCACATAGCGGATCCTCACAACTCGGATGATTTGGAAGCGTGTATGTGGATAGCCCGTAAGCTGCATACCTCCGGTATTACGGTACGGCATCGCTTTAATTTTAGGGAACGGATTAATTTTTATGAAAAGCACGCGGAAGCAAAGCACGGCATTCTTTTCTATGATTATGCCGAAGTCCGGGAAAAGATGAATGCTTTGCTCGATTTACTCGACACACTGAAAAAACCGGAGGTACTGACTCATATCGATTTAATCTGCGATAACTTTATTATCAGTGACAGTGAGGTAAAACTGATCGATTGGGAATACGCTGCGATGTGCGACCCGCTGGCTGACCTCGCAATGTTTTCCATTTACTCTTACTTTTCCGAAGCGCAAATAAACGATCTTATGCATCGTTACTTCCGCCGCGATCCGGAAGGCGAAGAAAAACTGCGTGTCTATATCTATGTTGCGCTTGCAGGATTCTTATGGGCGCTGTGGACATGCTATAAACAAGCATTGGGAGAAAACTTCGGTGAGTACGGGTTAAAGATGTACCGGTACGCAAAAGATTATTACAAGCAAGTTATGCAGATGACGGAGTTTACAGATGACCGGAAAGAAGAGACAAATGATGAATAATCGGAAACATAACAAAGGTATGCACGGTTTCGAAGAAATCGACTGGATTATTACCCTTTTGCCGCTCGTCATTGTAACCGGCATTGCGGCACTGTTGCTTACCTTTCCGCAGCAATCGATGAAGGCTATCGATAGTTTATGGAATATTTTTGTCAACAAACTCGGTTTCTTTTATATACTTCTCGGTTTCGGAGTAGTGTGTACCGCATTCTATCTTGCTTTTTCAAAATACGGAGCAATACGGTTAGGCTCTCTCGATAAACCGCGCTATAGTAATTTTACATGGGGTGCTATGATCTTTACCTCCACGATGGCTGCAGATATTTTGTATTGGTCGCTTATCGAATGGGGATATTACTACACAGCATCACCGTTCGGACACCGAATGCTTACGGCCGCAGAAAGACAAGATTGGGCGGCAACGTACCCGCTGTTCCACTGGGGTATTACACCGTGGAGCTTTCATATCGTATGCGCCGTGGCATTTGGCTATATGCTCCATGTACGGCAGCGGAAAAAGCAAAAACTATCCGAAGCGTGCCGCCCTCTTTTCGGTAAAAAAATCGATGGCGTACTTGGTACTGTCATCGATGTGTTTTCGGTCGTGGGACTTTTAGCAGGAACTGCGACAACATTCACGCTTGCAACACCGTTGTTATCGCTGGCAATTTCCACCATCTCCGGCATTCCCGAATCACGGGAGCTGACATTAGCTGTGCTCTGCATTATTGCAGCGGTATATACCTCAGCTGTTCTACTTGGAATAAAAGGCATTTCTCATCTGGCAAAGGTTGCTGTTGTGTGTTTTTCCAGCCTCATTGTATTTGTGTTTTTGTTTAGTCCCAAACTCTATATTATCGAAACAAGCATAACCGGCATAGGGAAGATGCTGCAAAACTTTATCTCGCTTTCTACGTGGATGGATCCCCTGCGGATTTCGGGTGCAGACGGTACAGGGTTCCCGCAGCAGTGGACGATTTTTTATTGGGCATATTGGATTGCGTGGTTTGTCGCAACGCCGTTCTTTATCGGAACAATCTCTGAAGGGCGGACGGTACGGAATACCGTACTGGGCGGACTTATGTGCGGCATCGCGGGAACCTATTGCTCGTTTATCGTGCTGGGGAACTACGGACTTTATTTGGAAACACATGGATTATTACCGGCTGCCGAACGGCTTGCTGCCGGTATCCCTCCAGACGAGATTATTTTAAGCATTTTGGAAACGCTGCCGTTTGCGAAAGCCGGTTTAGTGCTGCTCATCATCACGATGATTGCTCTTTATGCGAGCACTTTCGATGCGATTACGATGGTTATCGCATCTTATTCGCAGCAGGAACTGGAAGGCCGTGAACCTAAAAAGAGCCTGAGGGCTTTTTGGTCGGTTGTTTTTATCTTACTGCCGGCTGCGCTCATCCTTACCGGCAGCAATCTGAGTCAGCTGCAAAGTTTATCGATTATCGCCGCCTTTCCGCTCGGCATCATTATGATCTGTATTATCGTCAGCTTTTTTAAAGACGCAAAGAACGGGAAGGCAGGGTAAACGCATCAGACTGTTTTTAAAGCAATCGAAGACAGTTGTCCTGAACGGTAAGGTTGATTGGCTTGCATGCAGCTCATGCGTGATATAATTATTTTTACCGCTTCAATGTCTCCAATGCGCGGCTCAGCCGTTCGAGAGTTTCAGTAATGACCGATGCGGGGGCGGCAAGGTTAATCCGTTCAAAACCTCTGCCTTCTTCGCCGAAGATATATCCTTCATCTAGGAATACCTGTGCGGTCTGCGTCATAAAGGTTTCCAAAGCCTTGTGTTCCATTCCCAGCGCCTTAAAATCGAGCCATTGCAGATACGTGCCTTCGATGAGCGGCGCTTTAATTTCGGGATGATGCGTTTGGAAAAACTGCTGCACAATACGCTGATTGGCATCGATTACGGACAAACATTCATCAAGCCACGCCGCGCATTGCGTATAGCAAATTTCGCAGGCCTTATAGCTCAATGCCGTGAACAATGCTCCCGCCCCAAGCTCTTGGGCTTTTACAAAGGTTTTACGCATATTCTCATTTTTAATGATGATGTTGCTGATTCCCAAACCGGCGATGTTGAACGTCTTTGAAGGAGCGGTAAAAGTGATTGTCCGCTCTGCAAGATCATCCCCTAACGATTGGAAAACGGTATGCGTATACCCCGGCATCACAATATCAAAATGAATTTCATCAGAAAATAACCAAAGATTATGCTTTAATACGATTGCTTCTATTTTATGCAGCTCTTCTTTTGTCCACACCCTACCGACAGGATTATGAGGAGAACAAAAGAGCAGGGCCTTATTACGCGGATCTGTAGCGAGCCGTTCCAATGCATCAAAATCAATCGTATAACGGCCGCCGTTTTCCTGCAACGAACACGCTGCAACATTCCGCTCCTGCAAGCGTATTGCCCTAAAAAAAGGATAATACACCGGCGACAGGAGAATAACGCCGTCTCCCGGTTCGGTAAACGCTCTAACCGTATTAAAAATTGCAGGCACAACGCCTGCCGTCGGAACAATCCAATCGGGTTCAATCGCCCAATTATGCCGTGTCTTCATCCAATTTTGCACTGCCTCTTTATATGCAGCAGTAGGCCCCGTATAGCCCAGTACGGCGCTGTCAAGATAGTGCTTGAGCCCTTCCGTTAATTCCGGCGGCATCTTAAATTCCATATCGGCAACCGAAAGCGGCACAACGGACGAATCGACGTGCGGATTTACCTGATACATCGCATCCCATTTACGTGAACCTGAACCGGCTCTGTTTACCCTTGTCGTAAAATCATATTTCATAGAAATCCCCCTATTTATTATGATCGGTCATCTCTAAAAACATGGAAATGACTGATGAGTTTTATTTCGATATATAGTAATCACATGACCCAATCATTATCCATTTTTCACCCCATTCAAAATTATATTTTTTGTACAATTTACTTTCATTTAATGGGAGTGATATTTTTATTGAGTTTTTATATGTAATAATGACAGGAGTTCCTTTGTCTATATATGGAGTATTTGGATGATCTGCTACATAACCACCCAAAAGCACATTTTCTGATTCTACACTTAACACAATTCTATTTTTTACAATTTTCCATGTTCCTTTTATACTTTGTAATCTATTTATTGTTTCTGAAGGAATATATTCGAAAGTTTTATCTTGATTTAATTTCAGACACTGTGCTCTTTGATCTGCTCCTCCATTAAAAGCTTCCCAGACTATGGTTCGATTTTCGAACTCATACGTCCTCGATGATTCGGATTCAAAAATTTTTATCCTTTCTATCGCAGATTTTTCTAATTGAGTAAAAGACACATTTTTTGATTTCGGTTTGTACCATTCAAACTGACTAAAGTATTTTGTTAATTCGTCATCCGAAAAAATAAATCCCTTTTTTGCATAAAATAAATTTCTGAACAGTTTTAATTCAACTGTAGTTAAAGCTCCTAATTGTAAATCATTTAAATAAGGTTTTTCTATTGCATTAATATCACCATTTCTAATGACAGTTTTATATTGTTCAAGATCAATTTCCCGTTCAGCGCTTTTTAAGTATTCACTAACGCTAATAAAAGGGAATGGATATTCACAATCAATTTCAGTTGAATATTTGTTTTTCTTAAATTCTTGCGCATAAACGGATGTGATAAACAAAAGAAGTATTAAAAATATTGATGTTTTCTTTTTCATCTTTTTTACTCCACATAGAGAAAATCCCCTCCAACGCAGCGCATTGAGAGGGGATTCTCATAACGAATCAACAGTGTTAAATTAACTGACGGCGGTTGCGCTCTTCTTCCGCTGCATTTCCGTCATCGTCGTACCACATCGTTTCCGCAAATTCAACACAACATTCTTCTCCTTCGCTAAAGACAATACGGTGCGGGGTTTGTATCATCAATAACTGGGAACCGATTTTTACATAGTATTCCGTACAGTCGGTCAGGAATACGCGCTTTTCTATTTTAGTTTTAAAGCCAGTATTTTTGTTTAGATTGATTGCGTTGGGGCGCGCCGCAATAATCATTTTCTCTTTGCCGACGGCATTTTCGGGGATTGTACATGAAATTGCCTGTGTCGTATCACCGTCGGGATACACTTTGTTGCCGCGTAAATTTACTTTAACAAAGGTTGATTTCCCTAAAAAATTATGCACAAAACGGTTAATCGGTTTGTTGTAAAGGTTTCTGGGCGTATCAATTTGTACAATTTTTCCCATGTCCATTACCATCATGCGGTCGGAAAGAGCCATTGCTTCGGCTTGATCGTGCGTTACAAAGATAATCGTAAAATTGAATTTCTTTTGTAATTCTTTAATTTCAAAGCGCATCGATTCCCGCAGCTTCGGATCAAGGTTTGACAGCGGTTCGTCCAAAAGCAAAACCTTGGGGTTGGTAACAATTGCGCGTGCAAGCGCAATACGCTGTTGCTGCCCGCCGGAAAGGTTACCCGGATAAAGAGCTTCAAAACCGGTTAGATTCGTATGCTTCAAGGCCTGTTCAACCCGTTGCTTTATTTCTAAACGCGGGACTTTCTGAACTTTTAACGGAAAAGCAACGTTATCAAAAACATTCATGTGCGGCCAGACGGCAAAGGCTTGAAACACCATTCCCAAACCGCGGTCTTCCGGCGGCACGTACAAATTTTTGCTTTTGATTGAAACCGGACGTCCGCACAAATAAATTTCGCCTTCGCTCAAATCTTCAAAGCCGGCAATCATGCGCAGTGTTGTGGTTTTTCCGCAGCCGGAAGGGCCAAGGAACGAAAAGCATTCACCTTCTTCGATTTGAAGATTAAAATCATCAACGGCGACAACACTGCCCAGTAGTTTTTCGGAAAATACTTTTTTGACGTGCTTTAATTCTACCTGCACCATAATTATACCCCCCTCCTGTCTTTTGTGATTTGCGTTACAATCGTGTTACAAATAATAATCAGCACAATCGCAACAGATGCCAATGCCGAGGCTCGAGGAATATAGCCGTCGCTGCGCAGCGAATAAATGGCGACTCCCAATGTGCGGGTATAAGGTCCGTAAAGCAGTACCGATGTTGTAAGTTCCCGCATTGCAGGCAAGAAAATTAAGAAAAAGCCGGAAACCATCGCCGGACGGATTAACGGCAATGTAACGTCTTTAAGCGCTTCGCTGTGAGATGCTCCGCAGGAACGGGCTGCATCTTCCAAAGACGGGTGTACCTGCCGTAAGGATGCCGATGCCGATTTCATAGAAAATGAGAGATAGCGTGCAATATATGCTATCAAAATAATCCAAATCGTATTATACAAATTGATACGGAATATTGCTCCCGACCATGCTAAGATAACACCGATTGCCAAAACCGTTCCCGGTATCGAATACGGTAAAACCGAAACGACTTCCAACATTTCTTTTCCCTTCGGACGGATTCGATTGACAACATAGGCAACCATAACGCCGAGGAACATACTCAAAACCCCGGCTGTAACCGACAAAAACAGTGAGTTTCGGATAGAATCGGTGACCATTTTATTGCCGACAAGAACATCGATATAGTTTTTAAATGTAAAGTTTGCAAACTTTAACGGCAGTCCGTATGCTTTCAGTAAGCCGACTAAGAAAATCATCACAAGCGGTACAATAACGATAATAATAAGCGAAATAAAGGCAACCGTCAGCAGCGGATACTTTGCACTTCGCAGTTTTATCAACGTGGGACGCATACTTTTGCCTTTAATAATATCATAGCTGCCCGAACGCAAAACAAGCTTTTGAATTACAAGCGCAATCGATACGACAACAACAAGCAGTACGGAAAGTGCCGCACCTTCACGAATGCCGTTGAAATCGCCTGCCGCACGGTTTATCAGCTGGTAAATCTTTGTCGGCAAGGTATAAATATTTTGCGAGAAGCCGAGAATTGACGGCACGCCGAAGTGCGCAAGCGAAGAAATTAAAATCAATAGCGCACCGGCAGAAATGGCAGGAAGAACCAGCGGCAGCGTAATTTTCCTGATAACATACCCCTGCTTTGCACCGGCGATACGGGCGGATTCTTCCAGTGTCGGATCCATTCGTTCAAGCGCACTGACAACTTGCATGAAAACAAAGGGGAAATAATACGAAACTTCAACAAAGATAATTCCGCCGATTGAATTGATGTTAATCGGTGCAGAAGATAAATGAAAGGTTGACATAAGCCAATTATTTAAATATCCGCCGCGTCCTGAAAGCATCAAGTCCCAGGCCATTGCCCCGAAAAAGGGCGGAAACATATACGGGATGGTAAAAAGACCGCGCATTAAACCTTTCAGCGGAATATCGCTTCTGCCTAAAAGCCATGCATAAAACAGGCCGATAATCGTGCCGAACACGGTAACCCAAAACGCAATCTTTATGGTGTTCCACATGGCGCCAATGTTGTCTTTATTCCCGATAACGCGCTTAAATAATTGTAAGTCGAATTTTCCTTCAAAGAAAAATGCGTTATAAATTATCATAAAAATCGGAATAATAACAACAATAAACAAAATGATAAAACTTAAACTCGTCATCATACCGTCGAGGCTAAAAGCAAACCGTTTGCCGTCTAGCCGTGCCAAATCGGGATTTTGATATTTTTTGAACATAAGCCCTCCGAATGTAAAGATTACGAAGAAACGCTGTCGTTATTTTGACATCGTTCATAATATTTGGGATTTACAAATACAAGCCCCACTGTATCGCCCTCGGCATATTCCTTTGACTGAAGTATATCGAGTGTGTTTTGTTCAATACGGATTTGGTGTCCTTCAAAATCCACGAAATACGTACACTGGCTTCCCAAAAACGATGATGACAGGACGGTTCCTTTAAAAGATGATTTCTCGTCGAATAAAATATCTTTGGGACGGATACCCATTTCATAAGGCTTACCGATTTCGATATCCGGCATTTGCGAACTGTCGGCATTGAGATATTTGTGCATCTTGCCGTTTAATTCAAAATACATACCGTCATCTTTTTTTACAACCGGTAGGAAATTTGAAACCCCGATAAAGGTAAACACAAAACGATTTGCCGGTGATAAAATAATTTCTTCATCAGTTCCGATTTGGCATAAGGTTCCATCGGGTTCCATAACCGCTATTTTGTCGCACAGTTGGAGCGCCGCTTCTTGGTCATGTGTTATATATATAATAGTTGTACCGATTTCTCTTTGTATTTGCCGAATTTCAATCAGCATTTCTTCGCGTAGTTTTGCATCAAGGTTGGTTATCGGTTCGTCAAGTACAATAATGTCTTTGGAAGATACAAGCGCCCGCGCGATTGCGACACGCTGCTGCTGTCCGCCCGATAATTGCGACGGTAAATGCTTACGATATTTATCCATCCGCACCTGTTTTAAAGCAAACTCCGCTTTTTGTGCTATTACATCTTTCGGCATTTTCCGCTTTTTCATGGGATACACAACGTTTTCCCAAACGGTCAAATGAGGCCATACCGCATAGTCCTGAAACACAACGCCGATGTTTCTCCGTTCGGGAGCAATGTTGATATGCTTTTCGGCACTGTACACACAGGTATCACCGATAAAAATTTCGCCCTGTTCCGGTTTTATAAAACCGCACAAGCATCGGATAAGCGTTGTTTTTCCGCATCCCGACGGACCGACGATTCCCATAATTTGGCTTTCTTCTATCGTGAGCGAAAAATTTTCAAAAACGGGTGTTTTCCCGTAGCGGAACGTAATATTATTAAATTTGATTTGCGCCATAGCTGCTCCATTTTGGTAACATAATACCGCAGTATCAAAGTTGTTTGACTTTTACAAGCGGCTCAGTGATACAGACGAATGAGAGCTGCAAGATCGTTCTAGAATGTACTTCCGTTCGGAACAGTCTTACAGCCCCTTGATTTTTTACTATTTTAGTTATTTGAATATTGCGTCAAATGCTGCAAGAATATCTGCGCTCTGATCGGCAATTTTTTCGTTATCAATTTTCATAGAACGCGCAACAATATCGCTTGTGGACATTGCGCCCGGCTTTGAAACATCAAACCGAATAGGTGAAACATTGTGATCAACAAGAATCTGCTGACCTTCCGCTGAAAGAATAAAATCGTATAGCAGTTTTCCGTTTTCTTGATTCGCAGAATTCTTTATAAGTGCAATAGGGCTTGAAATTGCAATCAAATCTTTTTCGGGGTATACAAACTTAATGGTTGAACCGTTGCTTTCCAATGTTTCCGCAACATAATCGACTCCGATACAAACCTTATACGCATTTGCCGCTACTTTAGAGTGGGTTGATGTTGTTCCGCTTTCAAGCTCCGTCCCCATTGCTTTCAGTTTCTTGAAAAAATCAATACCGTAGTGGCTGTCTGCCATCAAACCGGCAACCGCATAAAAAGTTGTTCCCGCTTCGCCCGGGTCAGTCATGACAATCTGATTTTTAAACTCTGCATTTAACAAGTCATCCCATGTTTTGGGTGCAGATTCGGCTGTTACGTTGTTTGTGTTATAAACAAGCCCCATAACGATCATACGGCCGCCGCAGTAGTAGTTGTCGGCATCTTTAAAGCTTGCGTCAATGTTTGCAGCCTCAGGCGAAACATACTGTTCCAAAATGCCCTGCCGTTTAAAGGTAATATAGTTTGACGGGTCTCCTATCCATACTACATCACAGGCAATTTGTCCGGACTGTTTTTCCGCAGCCATTTTGGTTGTAACTTTGCTTGTACCGGCTGCATAATAATCCATTTTGATATGCGGATATTTTGCGGTGAAACCGGCTTTAATCGCTTCAAGCTGGGCTTCTTTTAAAGAAGAATACAACATAACCGAACCGCTGTTCTCAGAACCGGAAGCCGCGGAATCGGCAGGCTTTTTTGCACACGACATAAACAATGCCGCAACCAAGACAGCCAGACTTATCGATATAATTTTTTTCATCATACCTTTTTCCCCTTGTATATAGAAAATATAATTGGCCGATTATATACTTTATTCTTTTAATTGTATAGGGAATCTTAAAAACCTTAAAAATCAAAGCCTATCAGCGTGTTCTATAAGGAAATCGCTTATCGGATCCGCGGGGGTGTTAAAAAAACGTCTGATGTGTTTACCTTGAAATTTCATATTGTCAAAAAAAGGAAAGTAGTAGTATAATGAAAGTT